>DASSHI010000048.1:0-56122 GCA_035693025.1 Solirubrobacterales bacterium | reverse complement strand
TTGACCCCGAAAATCGGTAAGCCCCAGCTGGACTAGCCGAGCTTCGGGCTCTTCCAGGGCGCTTCGAGGCGCTTGACCAGCTCGTCGCCGAGGCCCTCGATCGGGACGCGGACCTGCTCGAGTGAGTCGCGGTCGCGGAGGGTGACGGTGTCGTCCTCCATCGTCTCGAAGTCGACGGTGATTCCCCAGGGGGTGCCGATCTCGTCCTGGCGGCGGTAACGCTTGCCGATCGAGCCGCCCTCGTCGAACTCGGCCGGGAGGCGCTTGCGCAGGTCCTGGTAGATGTCGCGGGCCTTCTCCGGCAGGCCCTTCTTGGAGACGAGGGGAAGGACGGCGACCTTCACCGGCGCGAGGCGCGGGTGCAGACGCAGCACGGTCCGCCGGCGGCCCTCCACTTCCTCGACCTCGTAGGAGTCGACCAGGAAGGCGAGGGTGGCCCGGTCGGCGCCCGCCGCGGGCTCGATCACGTGCGGCACGTAGCGCTCTTTGGTCGCCTGGTCGAAGTACTCGAGCTTCTCGCCGCTGAACCTGGCGTGCTGGGTGAGGTCGAAGTTGCCGCGGTTGGCGATCCCCTCGAGCTCCGACCAGCCGATCGGGAATAGGTACTCGATGTCGCTCGTCGCCGAGGAGTAGTGGGAGAGCTCGTCGGCGCCGTGGGCGCGCACCCGCAGCAGGTCGGGGCGGATGCCGAGCTCGGTGTACCAGCGCTCGCGCTCCTCCATCCAGACCTGGTGCCACTTTTCGGCTTCGGCCGGCGGCACGAAGAACTCCATCTCCATCTGCTCGAACTCGCGCGTGCGGAAGATGAAGTTGCCGGGGGTGATCTCGTTGCGGAAGGACTTGCCGATCTGGGCGATCCCGAACGGCGGCTTCTTGCGGGCGAAGCCGAGCACGTTCTTGAAGTTGATGAAGATGCCCTGCGCGGTCTCCGGCCGCAGGTAGACCTCCGAGCCCTCGCCGGCGACCGGGCCGACGTGGGTCTCGAACATCAGGTTGAACTGGCGCGGCTCGGAGAGCTCGCCGCCGCATTCGGGGCAGCGCAGCTCCGCCTCCGGGTCGCCGCCTTCGGCTTCGACCGCCTCGCGCAGATGGTCCTCGCGCCAGCGCCGCTTGCACTTGCCCAGGCACTGCACCAGCGGGTCGGTGAAGCCCTCCAGGTGGCCCGAGGCCTCCCATACCCGCGGGTGCTGGAGGATCGCCGAGTCGAGCGCGACGATGTCGTCGCGGTCCTGCAGCATCGCCCGCCACCACTCGGCCTTGACGTTGTTCTTGAGCAGCACGCCGTAGTGGCCGTAGTCGTAGGTCGAGCCGAGGCCACCGTAGATCTCGGAGGAGGGGAAGACGAAGCCGCGCCGTTTGCAGAGCGCGACGATCTCCTCCATCGTGGTCTCGGTCTGGGTCTCCTGCCCGGCATCGGCCATGGCGGGAACCGTACCGGCTGCGATAATCCCCCGGCCCGATGCCGATCTACGAGTACAAATGCACCAACGGCCACGTCTTCGACGTGATCCAGAAGATGAGCGACGAGCCGCTCACCGAGTGCCAGGAGTGCGGAGCCGCCGCCGAGCGCGTGCTGCACCCCGTCGCGATCCACTTCAAGGGCTCCGGCTTCCACAACACCGACTACGGCAAGAAGAAGACCGGCGCCAACGGCGCCTCTTCAGAGCCCAGCTCTTCCAGCGAGGGCTCCGATAGCTCCAAGCCCTCGTCCGACTCCAAGTCTTCGAGCTCAGGCTCCGAGGCCTCGAAGCCCGCCGCCAAGGCCGACTGAACGGCCGCCCCGCCTGACCTATCCCATCAGCTTCTTGACCGCCCGCCGCCGCTCCGAGTCCGGCACTTCGATCGAGCCATCGGGGCCCGGCGAGCAGCCCGAGTTGGCGCCCGAGCAGAGCACGTCGGCGTTGCTTTCGCCGCCGATGGCGGCGGAGAGGATCAGCTGGGGCATCGTGAAGAAGCCCATGTCGCTGACGAAGGCCTTGGGGGCGTCCCAGCCGATGATCGGGCCCTTGACGAAGTTGTAGGGGATGCGGAGCGGGTCGGTGAGGCGGTCCTTGATGCCGGCGATCACGGCCTGCTGGGCCTTCTCGCGGTCGAGGTCTTCATAGCCGAGCGAATAGGCGCTCTTGCCCGGTCCGGGGCATTCGCTGGGCTCGCGTATGCGCGAGTAGATCAGCGCTTTTTCGCCGTCGAGCGTGTTCTCGCCCTTGCCCAAACGCAGGGTGAAGCCCCCCTGGCCGCCGCCCGCGCCGCCGGAGATGTTCGCGCAGAGCTTGTGCGGCACGTCGACCTTGACCCCGCCGACCGCGTCGATCAGGTCTTCGAAGCCGGTGAAGTCGACGATCGCGACGTGGTCGACTTCGATGTCGAGGAAGTTTTCGACGGCTTCGATCTGCGCCGCGGCGCCGCCGAAGGCGTAGGCGCCGTTGATCTTCTGCGGACTCTGGCCGGGGATTTCGGCATAGCTGTCGCGCGGGATCGAGAGTTTGCGGAAGGCGCCGCCGCCGGCGCGGATCAGCATCAGCGTGTCGGCGCGGAATTCGCCCTGCGAGCAGTGCCCGTGGGGCGAGTCGCCGTGGGCCTGTTGTTCGAAGCATTCCTGCGAGGGCGCGGCGCCCGGCTCCTTGGTGTCCGGCGGGCGGGCGTCGGTGCCGAGCACGAGGATCGTCTGCGCGCTGGGCAGCAGGAAGGGGTTGCCGTGCAGCTTCGACTTCGCTTCGCCGGAGAGCTTGAAGGCCTGCAGCTGAGCGGAGACCGCGAAGGCGAGGAAGCTGAGCACGATCCAGCCGAGCGCGGCGATGCCGACCCATTTCAGCGCCCGGCGCAGGCCGGGGCGGGACCGTCGGGGGCCGCGTTCGCGATCGGGCAGATGCGGTCGCCCAGGCAGCTTCGGTGCATGCCAGTCGCGTTCGCGCAGACCGGAGAGGTCAGGCTTGCGAAAGCGCGAGAAGAGCCCCCGCCGGGCTCGGTAGACCTTGTAGTCGGGCGGTCCCTGCGGCCGCTGCTCGTCGTCGTTGCCCATGAAAGACTCCGGAATCATGCCGATGTCGACGGTCGCCCGCCGCGAGGGCCCCAGCAGGAGATGAGCCAGCCCGAGGCGATAGGGATCGACCTGGGCGGCACCAAGATGCTGCTCGGCGTCCTCGACGGCGACTCCAAGACCGTCTGGGAGAGCCGCGAGCGCTCCGCCGGGGAGAGCGAGGACGAGCTGGTCGAGCTGCTCGTCCGCGAGGTCGAAGAGGCGCGGGCCGCGCAGCCCGGCGTGAAGACGATCGGGATGGGGATCCCGGCAACGATCGACCACGACAAGGGCCGGGCGATCGCCGCGGTCAACCTGCCGATCGAGGACCTGCCGATCCGCGACCTGGTCGTCGAACGCACCGGACTGCCGGCCTTCGTCGACAACGACGCCAACGTCGCCGCCCTCGCCGAGCACCACTTCGGTGCCGCCAAGGGCACGGAGAACGCGGTGATGCTGACGATCGGCACCGGGATCGGCGGCGGGCTGATCCTCGGCGGCGAGATCTACCGGGGCTCGACCGGCGCCGGCGCCGAGCTCGGCCACGTCGCGATCCAGATGGACGGTCCCGCCTGCCAGGGCAACTGTCCCAACCGCGGCTGCGTCGAGGCGCTCGCCTCGGGCACGGCGCTCGGCCGCGAAGCGCTTGCCGCGGCGGAAAGCAAACCGGAGTCGGCGCTGGGCCGGCTGCTGGCCGAAGGCAAGCCGGTTGACGGCAGGGCGGCGACGATCGTCGCCCAGGAAGGCGACCGCACGGCGATCGAGGTCTTCGAGCTGATCGGCAGCCGCCTCGGAGTCGCCCTCGCCAGCTTCGCCAACATCTTCGAGCCGGAAGTGATCGTGATCGGCGGCGGCGTGATCGCGGCCGGCGACCTGCTGCTCGACCCGGCCCGCCGCGAGCTCGAATCGCGGGCGCTGCGGCCGATGAACCGGACCCCGGTCGTGCCCGCCGAGCTGGGCGCCGACGCGGGGATGATCGGCGCCGCCGCAATGGCGCGGATCGAACTGGAGAAGGCGAGCTGATGCCGGGGTCGCTGATCGTCTGCCCGACCCCGATCGGCAACCTCGACGACATCACGATCCGCGTCCGCGACGCCCTCGTCGCCGCCGACTTCATCGCCTGCGAGGACACGCGCCGCACCGGCGGCCTGCTCGACAAGCTCGGCATCCGCCCGGCGCCGCCGCTGATCTCGATCCACGAGGGCAACGAAGCGCCGCGCGCGGTCGAGCTGGCGCAGCGGATCGAACGCGGCGACGTCGTCGCGCTCGTCTCCGACGCCGGCATGCCGGCGATCTCCGACCCCGGCTTCCGCCTGATCCGCCGCTGCATCGAGCGCAGCCTCGAGGTCACGGTGCTGCCGGGGCCCTCGGTCGTGCCCGCGGCGCTGGTCGCCTCCGGGCTGCCGAGCGACCGCTGGCGCTTCGAGGGCTTCCTGCCCAAGCGCTCCGGCGAGATGGAGCGCGTGCTGCGTTCGACCGAGACCGTGGTCGCCTTCGAGTCGCCGCGGCGGATCGGGGATTCGCTTGCCGCGCTGGCGGCGATCGCCCCCGACCGTCCGGCGGCCGTCGTTCGCGAGCTGACCAAGATGCACGAGGAGGTCTCCCGCGCGACCCTCGCCGAGCTGGCGCGGCGCTTCCGCGGCGACGTCAAGGGCGAGATCGTCCTCGTGATCGCGCCCGCCTCCTCCGACGACCACGATCAGGACGTCGCCTTCGCCGTCGATGCGCTCCGTCACCTGGTCCAGTCCGGCGCTCGCCCGCGCGCCGCCGCCAGCGTCGTCGCCGCCCTCACCGGCACCCGCGCCAACGACCTCTACAGGGCGCTCACCGGGAGAGAGCCAAGACGCTGATGCGCCGTAGAGGTTTGAGCCGCTATGCGGTCGAAAGCTCTACGGCGCTCGTGTTCTAGGGTGGCCCGACCGATGTCGTACTACGTCACCACGCCGATCTACTACGTCAACGCGGAGCCGCACCTCGGCCACGCCTACTCGACGATGGCCGCCGACGTGCTGGCCCGCCACATGCGCCAGCGCGGCGAGGACGTCTTCTTCCTCACCGGCACCGACGAGCACGGCGAGCCGATCGAGACCGCGGCCGAGCGCGAGGGGGTGACGCCGCAGGAGCTGGCCGATCGCAACGCGGCCAAGTTCGAAGCGTTGATGCCGATCATCGACGCGACCAACGACTTCTTCATCCGCACCTCGGACCCACGCCACGGCGAGCGGGTCGCCGAGATCATGCAGCGCGTCTACGACAACGGCTGGGTGAGCAAGGGGACCTACGAAGGCTGGTACTGCCCGCGCTGCGCTGACTTCAAGACCGAGCGGGAGCTGGGGCCGGGACAGACCTGCGCGATCCACGAGATCCCGCTGGAGAAGGTGCGCGAGGAGAACTGGTTCTTCCGCCTCTCCGCCTTCCAGGAGCGGCTCGAAGCGCTCTACGAGGAGCGGCCCGACTTCGTCGTGCCGGACTTCCGCCGCAACGAGGCGGTCTCGTTCATCGAGGGCGGCCTCGAGGACGTCTCGCTCTCGCGGCCGAAGCTGAAGTGGGGGATGCGGCTGCCATGGGACCCCGAGCAGCGGATGTACGTGTGGTTCGACGCGCTGCTCAACTACGTCACCGCGCTCACCTTCGCTCGCGAGGGCGACGATCTGACCGAGCGCTTCTGGCCCGCCAGCCTGCACGTGATGGCCAAGGACATCCTCAAGTTCCACGCGGTGATTTGGCCGGCCCTGCTCTGGGCCGCCGACCTCGAGCCCCCGCAGCGGATGGCGATCCACGGCTTCCTGCTGATGGGCGAAAAAAAGATGTCGAAGTCGCTTGGCAACGTGCTCGACCCGTTCGAGGCGATCGAGCGCTTCGGCGCCGACGCGCTGCGCTTCTACTGCTTCCGCGAGGTCAGCTTCGGACAGGACGGCTCGATCTCGACCGCCGGCTTCGAGGCCCGCTACGAGACCGAGCTGGCCAACGACTTCGGCAACCTGGCGAGCCGCGTGCTGGCGATGGTCGACCGTTACCGCGACGGGACCGTGCCCGAGGCACGGGTCGACGCCGTGCTGGCGGAGGACTTCGAAGGCGTGGTCGTCCGCTTCAGCGAGCTGCTCGACCGGGCCGAGCTGACCCAGGCGCTGGAGCAGGCCTGGAAGCTGGTCCGGCGCCTCAACCGCTACGTCGAGGAGACCCGGCCCTGGGAGCTGGCCAAGGACGAGGCCGACCCCGAGCGCCTCGACGAGGTCCTCTACAACCTCTGCGAGGGCCTGCGCGTGACGACTCTGCTGCTCGTCCCCTACCTGCCGCAGACCAGCGCGCAGCTGCTCGCGGCGCTCGGCGAGGACTCGCAAGCGTTGAGCGAGCTCGGCGACCGCCCCGGCGGCCAGAGCGTCGAGCGAATCCCGCCCCTCTTCCCGAAGATCGAGACGCCGGCCTAAGGCCGGGCGAGCGCGTCCCGGCCGAGCTGGGCCGGGCTGGTGTAGCCGCAGAGCGCCAGGGTCAGGTCGAGCTCGGCGAGGACCATCTTGAGCACGGTTTCCACGCCGGCCTGCCCGCCGAGCGCGAGCCCCCAGACGTAGGGGCGGCCAAGGCAGACCGCGTCGGCGCCGAGCGCGAGCGCCTTGAGCACGTCGGCGCCGCTGCGGACGCCGCTGTCGAAGAGGACCGTCAGCTCGTCGCCGACCGCCTCGGCGATCGGCGCGAGCGCGTCGAGCGAGCCGATCGCGCCGTCGACCTGGCGGCCGCCGTGGTTGGAGACGACGATGCCGTCGACGCCGCGGCGCACCGCCTCGCGCGCGTCCTCGACGTGCTGGATCCCCTTGACGACGAGCGGCAGCGAGGTGGTCTCGCGCAGCCAGGCGAGGTCGTCCCAGCTCAGCGAGGGGTTGGCCTGGACGCCGAGGAAGTGACCCGTCGCGGCGCCCACGTCCTCCTCCGGCGACTTCTCCAGCCCGGAACGGAAGACCGGGTCCTGGAAGTAGTTGGCGACGCCCATCCCGTTGAGGAAGGGCAGCCAGGCCTGTTGCAGGTCACGCGACTTCCAGCCGGGGATGAAGGTGTCGACGGTGAGCACGATCGCGGCGTAGCCGGCCGCCTCGGCACGCCCGACGAAGCTCGCCGCGAGGTCGCGGTCGTTGGGCCAGTAGAGCTGGAACCAGCGCGGCGCTTCGCCGCCGGCCTCGGCGATCTCCTCCAGCGTGAAGTGCGAGGCGGTGCTGACGATCATCGGCAGCCCGAGCGCCGCCGCGGCGCGGGCGCTCGCCAGCTCGCCTTCCTCGTGGACGACCTTCTGCACGCCGATCGGCGCCAGCAGCAGCGGCGCCGGCGTCGCCGTGCCGAGCAGCTCGAGCGAGAGGTCGCGGGTGGCGACGTCCCGCAGCATCCGCGGCACGATCTCGTAGCGCTCGAAGGCGGCGCGGTTTGCGCGCATCGTGTGCTCGGCGCCCGCTCCCGCGAAGACGTAGTTGGCGGCGCGCTCGTCCATCGCCTCGTGCGCGCGGCGCTCCTGCTCCTCGACCGCAACCGGGATCGAGGGCACCTCGCCGCCGAGCCCGCGCGCGTAGATCTCCCGGTAGTAGTCGGCGAAATCCGCCATCCCGGCGAAGGCTATTTGAGGCCGAGGCGGCGGCGCCAGTCACGCGCGTTGAAGGCGCGGGCGATGCGGCCGACCAGGCCGAGGCGGGCCTTCGTGTACGGGTACCAGGTCGGCTCGCGCTTGCCGCCGAAGCGGGCGACGATCACCGACTCCGGCCGGCAGTACTTCTTGATCCCGTACTCGCCGTGGCGGAAGCCGATCCCGGACTCCTTCCAGCCGCCCATCGGCACGTCCATCAGCACGTAGTTGACGATCACGTCGTTGACGTTGACCGCGCCGGCCTCGATCCGGCGGCCGATCCGCTCCGCCCGCTCCTTCTCGCCGAAGACCGAGGCGGCCAGGCCGTAGCGGCTGTCGTTGGCGAAGCGCAGCGCCTCCTCGGAGTCGCGCACCTTCATCACCCCGACCACCGGGCCGAAGGTCTCGTCGCGCATCACCGTCATCGAGTGGTCGACGTCGACCAGCACGGTCGGCTCGAAGTAGTCGCCCGGGCCCTCGACGCGCTTGCCGCCGGTCGTCGCCTTCGCGCCCTTGGCGATCGCCTCCTCGACCTGGGCTTCGACCACGGCCCGCTGGTTCGGCGAGGTCATCGCGCCGACGTCCTTGGCGGGCGTCTTGCCGTCGGCGCCCTGGCGCAGCTCGCCGACCGCCTCGGTCAGCTTGGCGACGAACTCGTCGTAGACCGGCTCCTCGACGTAGATCCGCTCGACCGAGAGGCAGACCTGGCCGGAGTTGAACATCCCGCCCCAGGTGGCGGCGTTGGCGGCGCGGTCGACGTCGGCGTCGGAGAGGACGATCATCGGGTCCTTGCCGCCGAGCTCGAGGCTGACCGGGGTCAGCGTCTCGGCGGCGCGCGCCATCACCTTGCGGCCGGTGCGATCGGAGCCGGTGAACTGGACGAAGTCGACGTTGTCGACCAGCGCCCCGCCGGTCTCGCCGGTGCCGTGGACGCAGTCGAACACGTCGGGAGCGCCGATCTCGCGCTTCCAGGCGTCCACGATCTCGGCCAGGCCCAGCGGCGTGAACTCCGACGGCTTCACCACCACCGCGGCGCCCGCCTGCAGCGCCGGGATCGCGTCGCCGAGCGCCAGCGCCAGCGGGAAGTTCCAGGGGCTGATCACGCCGACGACCGGGTAGGGCCGGTACTGGACCATCAGCTTCTTCGAGGCCGCCAGCGGCGAGTGCGGGCGGACCGTTTCGTTGCCGATGAACTTCCCAGCCTTGGTCCCGTAGAAGTTGATCAGGTCGGCGAGGTAGATCGTCTCCGCAGTGGTGTCGCCGCGCACCTTGCCCGTCTCGGCCTGCATCGTGTCGAGCACGCGCTCCTGGTTGTCGAGCATCCAGTCGCGCAGCCTGCCGAGCCAGCGGTAGCGCCCCTCGATCCCCAGCGCCTCCCACTCCGCCTGGTTGCCGCGCACCCGCGCAACGGTCGCGGCGACGCTCTCGGCCGAATCGACCGCAACAGTCCCGACCGTGGCCCCGGTCGCCGGATTGAGCACCTCGATCGTGTCGGCGGTGCTGCCGTTGGAGCGCGCGCCGTTCACCGCCTCATTGGCTTTCGGTGCCGTTCCGCTCTCCACCTGACCGCTCCCTTCGAGAAATTGGCTGGTCAGCCAACCTTAGCGCGGAACGAGCCGGTAGACCGGTCCTTCGAGCGAGCAGACGTAGAGCCGATGACGGTCGTCTTCGCCAAAGGAGCTGGGACTGTCGACGTGCAAGCCGAGCCTGCGGTCGCCGCTCGCCCCGTGCAGGTGAGGGACGAGGCTGCGCAGCTCGCCCTCGCAGAGGTCGGCGTAGACGTAGCGCCCGTAGAGCGAGGGAAGATGCTTGTCGGCGACGACGTAGCCGCCGATGATCGAGCAGCTCCCACCGCGGCTGTGGGGGTAGGCGAAGATCGGTTTGACCGTCCCGCCGGGGTCCGGCGTGCCGCTGTTTTCTTCGCGGTAGGGGGAGAAGCCCTCGATGGCGTCCCAGCCGAAGTTCGCTCGCCTGGCGGCGCCGACCGGCAGGTAGTCCACCTCCTCGAAGCGGTTCTGGCCGACGTCGCCGATCGCGATTCGCGGGTGCCCCGGAGTCGTCACCCGGTCGAAGGAGAAGCGGAACGGGTTGCGCAGACCGAGGCTGAAGATCTGCGGCTCGGGATGGACCTCTCGCGGATCGATGCGCAGCAGCTTGCCGAGCATGCTGTGCGGATTCTGCGCGTTGTTCGGCGGGTCGCCGGCCGAGCCGCCGTCGCCGGTGCCGAAATAGAGCCAGTTGCCGAGGAACTGCAGCTGGCCTCCGTTGTGATTAGCGTTGATGGGGTGGGGTATGTGGACGAGCGCGCGACGGGAGCCCCGCGCGGCTCGCGTCGCGCTTTTGCGGGTGAACCGATCGATCTCGATATTGCCTTGGCGATCGGTGTAATAGACATAGAGCCATCCAGTTCGCTCGTAGTCGGGTGGGAAGGCGATCGAGAGCAGGCCGCGCTCGCCGCCGGAGGAGACGAGGCTGCGGATATCGAGGAACGGCTGTGCCTGGCGCCGGCCGTTGCGCAGGACGATTACCTGGCCTTCCTGCTCGACGACGAAGAGCAGCCTGGGGAAACCCGGCGCGCTGGTGACGTATACGGGGCTGGAGAAGTCGCCGACCTTCTTCAGCGCGACGCCGGCTTTGGCCTTGGCCGGCCGAGCTTGTCGCCCGGTTTGCCCGGCCTGCTCGGCCGAGCCGCAGGCCGGCAGCGCCAGCGCCAGCACGAGCGCCGCGAAGCTACTTGCCGCTGTCCGCCTTACCGCCGATTTCGACCACTTCTCCATTGTCCTTCACTTCCACTTCGGGTGGGACGTCGGAGATCTTGACGGCGAAGGAGCCGCCCGCTTCGGCGCCGTTGGCCGTCTTCGCCTTGGTTTCGCTGGTGAGGCCCGCGCCGACTTCATAGAAGAGCTTGTAGCTACCCGCTTTCACCGCGCTCAGCTTCCATACGGCTTCGGTCGTTGCGCCCGGCTTCAACGGGCCGAAGGCGAAGGTCTTCAGTTCGGCGGTTCCGGCGCCGCCCGGCTCGTCGGAGCCGTTGACTTTCGGGTAGCCGGAGGCAAGCGCCCAGATCGGTCTGTCCGGCTGGGCGATCCCGGCTGCCGGGTCGCGGTAGCCGAAGGGCAGCGCCGAGCTGCGGCCTTCGTGGCCGCCCACGGACATCGCGATCGTCAACGTCGGCAGCGTCCGGTGGCCGGTGTTGCGGACCTCGAGTCGCAGCAGCGTCGTCTCGCCCAGTCGCTGTTCGGGTGGGAATTCGGCGCTCAGCACCTTGACCGCGTAGCTGCCCGACTGCTCGTTGGAGTCCGACGACGATTCGCCCCCGCAGGCGGCGAGGAAGATCGCCAGCAGGACGGCAGCCGCGCCGGCGAGGAAGACCTGCCCTCGCATTTGCCTTCCATGTCTCGGATGCCCCCCCAAAGCGGCCCGAACATACCACGGGGATTTCTTCGCTCCAGGGCGCTCGGGGCCGGCGCGATGGGGTTAGCGGGATCTCAACACTCGGCTAACGGACGCCGCTGGCGCATCCCATAGACTCAAAGCGAGGAGCAGGGGCCGCCCGATGCGGTCCCACGCCGCCCGGAGGAGAGATGGAAGCAGCCGCATCGATAGGCAGGAGGTTCGCACCCGCCAAGTCGTTCTTCGAACAGGTCGGGGACATGATGATCCTGACCGCGCGCACGATGGGCTCCGCGGTCCGGCCGCCGTATCCGTACGGCGAGGAGTTCATCGGCCAGTTCCTCTTCGCCCTGCAGCTCTGCTGGTTCCCGCTGCTCGTCTCCACGGTCGCCTTCGGCTTCGGCGCCCCGGGCCTGCAGGCGGCCAACTTCCTCACCCTCTTCGGCTCGCTCGACCGGCTCGGCGGCTTCTTCGTCCTCGCCTCGATCCGCGAGTTCGCGCCCTTCGTCACCGCCGTCGTCGTCGCCGGCGTCGCCGGCACGGCGATCACCGCCGACCTCGGCGCCCGCAAGATCCGCGAGGAGCTCGACGCCCTGCAGGTGCTCGGCGTCGACCCGATCAAGAATCTGGTCGTGCCGCGCTTCCTGGCGCTGATGGTGATCACCGGCCTGCTCGACATCTACGCCCTGATCTTCGGGATCAGCGGCGGCATCCTCACCGAGCTGCTCTACAACCAGCCGCTCGGTGGCTTCTTCGCCACGCTCTTCACCAACGCCTCGATCACCGATCTCTGGGGCTCGCTGGTCAAGACGGTCCTGTTCGGGGCGATCATCTCGATCGTCTGCTGCTACAAGGGGATGACCGCGTCCGGCGGCGCCGCCGGCGTCGGTCGCGCCGTCAACCAGGCAGTCGTCATCTCCTTCATGGGCGTCTTCGCCTTCAACTACGTCTTCACGCAGACGCTGCTGGCGACCAACCCCGAATTGCAGACGATCCGCTGATGAACGCCTGGCTCGAAGTGCCGCGCGGCTGGCTTGACTCCTTCGGCGAGATCGCCCGCTTCGGCGCCCGCACGGCCGGCCTCGTCTACTCGGGCAGGGTGGGGAATTACTTCGGCGAGAGCCTGCGCCAGGCCGGCATCCTGATCCTCGGCTCCGCGGTCATCATCTGGGGCCTCGTCTTCATCCTCGGGCTTGAGTGCGGGATCGAGGGCGCCTATCTGCTGCGCGCCAACGGCGCTCCCGCCTACGCGGGCGTCTTCTCGGCCTGGTGCGACCTGCGCGAGATCATGCCCTACGCCTTCGGCTACATGCTCTCGGCCAAGGTCGGGACCGGGATCGTCGCCGAGCTCGGCGCGATGCGGATCTCCGACGAGATCGACGCGCTCGAGGTGATGGGCGTGCCGCCGGTCACCTTCCTCGCTGCGACCCGCCTGCTGGCCGCCTGGATCGCCTTTCCCTTCATGTATCTGGTCGGGATCGGGATCATGTACTTCGCCAGCTACCTCGCCGTGGTCGAACAGATCGGCGACGTCTCCTCCGGCGGCTACCTGCTGATCTTCTGGATGTTCCAGAATCCCCCCGACCTGATCTTCAGCCTGACCAAGGGCATGTTCATGGCGACGGCGATCGTGATGGTCGGCTGTTACTACGGCTACACCGCGTCTGGCGGGCCGGTGGGCGTGGGGACCGCGACCGCCAAGTCGATGGTCTTAAACATCGTTCTAGTTCACATCATCGGGATGCTCGGCACCCTTGTCTTCTGGGGCGCCAACCCGCGAGCGCCGATAGGAGGCTGAGTACGCTTATGGCAATGGATGAGCCGAGCCGGATTCGCGACGAGGAAGAGGAGCAGGCGCTGGCCGAGGAGGCGGCTGCCGAACCGGCCCCCTCCGGCCCCTACATCTCCGAGGACGGGGCGATGATGGGGCGCGACTTCGTCATCCCCGGGGTCGACCCCGCCGACAGCGATCCCTATCGCTTCCACACCGGCCGCAAGCGCGACCACGGCAGCGCCGATGCGATCGAGATCATCAACCTGGTCAAGCAGTTCGGCCGGGCGCGGATCCTCAACGGGCTCAACCTGGGGCTGCCCGAAGACCAGGTCTCGATGGTCCTCGGACCGTCGGGCACCGGCAAGAGCGTGCTGATCAAGCACATCGTCGGCCTGCTCTACCCGGACTCCGGCGACGTGCTCGTGCACGGCGAATCGATCCCCGCGATGACCGACGACGAACTCTTCGAGGTGCGCAAAAAGTTCGGCCTGCTGTTCCAGGACGGGGCGCTGTTCGGCTCGATGAACATCTACGACAACACCGCCTTCCCGCTGCGCCAGCACACCGACAAAAGCGAGGAGGAGATCGGCGAGATCGTCAATCGACGGCTCAAGGAGGTCGGCCTGATCGAGGCGATCTACAAGATGCCGAACGAGCTCTCCGGCGGGATGCGCAAGCGTGCCGGCTTCGCCCGGGCGCTGGTGCTGGAACCGGCGATCGTCATGTTCGACGAGCCCGATTCGGGCCTCGACCCGGTGCGCACCGCGCTGCTCTGCGAGTTGATCCGCGAGGTTCACGCCGAGAACGGCGGTTGCTACCTGGTGATCAGCCACGACCTCAACACGGCACGGCGGATCGCCGACTTCATCGCCGTGCTGTGGAACGGGCAGATCGTCGAGTCCGGGCCGAAAGAGGAACTGTTCGATTCCGAAAACCAGTTCGTCCACCAGTTCCTCAACGCTGACGTAACCGGCCCGCTCTCGATGGATTGAGCTCAGTCGCGGCCTGGGCGGTCCGCCACGCGCGGGCGGTGCTCGCCGTCGCACTGGTCCTCGCCGTCGCCGCGACCGTCGCCGCGACGCAGCTTCCGACCGACGCGGCGACGAACACGCTCGTCGATTCCGACACGGCCAGCTACGAGGCGACTCAGCAGGTCAAGCACGACTTCGGCGAAGAACCGGTGGTCGTCCTCGCCGAGGGGGATCTGCAGAAGCTCGTCCTGACCGCCAACCTGGGTCGCCTGCTGCGGCTCGAGGGATGCCTCTCGGGCAAGGTGCCGAAGGGGGCCGAGCCGATCCCCGGGCCATGCGCCGAATTAGCGGAAGAGGGTGCGGTTCGCTCGCTCGTCGGTCCCGCCACCTTCCTCAACGAGGCGGTGATCCAGATCGACCGCCAGCTCGAACGCCTCGTCGCCACGGTCCCCCCGGCCAAGCTGCGCGAGCTGCTGCTGCAGATCGCGGCGCAGTACGGGATCACCAGCGCACCGTCCCTCTCCAACCCGAACTTCCTCGCCGCGATCGTCTTCGACCTGCGGCGCAAGCGCGACGTGCCCAAGGCCCGCCTCGCCTACCTCTTCCCCAACGGCCACTCGGCGCAGATCGTCCTGCGCCTGCGCTCGGGCCTCAGTGCAGCCGAACGCCATCGCGCGCTCGAGACGATCAAGGCGGTTGTGCGCGACCCGGTGGCGCGGAAGGCCTGCGAGTTCAAGGGCAAGCCCGAGCGCTGCTTCCAGCTGCACGGGGGCAGATACGTCATCTCCGGCGTGCCGGTCGTCGTCGACGCGGTCACGCGCGCCCTCAAGGACGCCCTACTCGTCCTGCTCGGCGTCGCTCTCGTGGTGATGGCCGTCACCCTGCTCCTCGTCTTCCGCAGCCGCTGGCGATTGCTGCCACTGGGAATCGCTCTGGCCGCAACGGCTCTCACCTTCGGCCTCTTCGGCCTGCTCGGCGGCTCGCTGACCATGGCCTCGATCGCCGTGCTGCCGATCCTGATCGGGCTGGCCGTCGACTACTCGATCCAGCTTCAAGCTCGCTACGACGAGGCGATCGCGATCGGCGCGAGTCCCGGCGTGGACGCCGCGCGGCTGGCGGCTTCGGGCGGTGGCCCGGCGATCGCCACCGCCTGCCTGGCGACGGCCGCCGGGTTCTTGGCGCTGCAGCTCTCGCCGACGCCGATGGTGCGCGGGTTCGGGCTGTTGCTCGTGGTCGGAGTGGCGATCGCCTTTGCGATCGCATTCGTCGCAGGGTTTGCGGCGCTCTCGCTGCGAAAGACTGGACGCCGCGTCGCTCCGGGACACCCGACGCTCCCGCCTCAGATGGGCCGCATCCTGCTGGTGGCGCGGACGTATCCGCAGAGGGTGCTGGCCGTCGGCTTCGCTCTGGCGGTCGTGGGCTGGGCACTTGGCACGCAGATCGAAACGCAGACGGACATTCGCAAGCTGGCGCCGCAGAACGTGGAAGCGGTCGAAGAACTGAACGAGCTGCAGGATGCGACCGGGGTGTCCGGAGAGCTGGACGCGCGGGTGACCGCGCCGGATCTGACCGACCCGGCGACCATTCGGTGGATGGCTGCGTTCAAGCGAAGGGCATTGCAAGCCGGTGGGTTCAGCGGATCGGAACCCAGCTGCCAGCAGGCTGAAATCTGCCCGGGCCCGGCGTTGTCGGACTTCGTCACCGCCGGCGGCTTGACCGCGAGCTCCGAAGGCCCGCTGACTCACGAGGGCATTCGCGCGGCCCTGAAGCAGATTCCCGCCTACGACCTGAGGCAGGTGGCGACGGTCGATCCGAAGACCGGGCTTCCGGCCGGTACGGCGTTGATGGGGTTCGGCATCAGAGCCCAGTCGTTGGATTCCCAGCAGCAGCTGATCGACCGCATCCGCGACGCCGTCGGGGAGCCGCCGCCCGGGGTTCACGTGCAGCTGGCCGGATTGCCGGTGATCGCCGCCGCCGCCGCCTCGGATCTCTCCGGCAGTCGCTACCTGCTGACCGCGATCGGACTGCTCGCCGTCGCGCTCGCGCTGCTGCTGGTCTACCGCTCGTGGCCACGCGCGCTGGTGCCGCTGGTCCCGATCGTGATGGCCACCGGCTGGTCGGCGCTGGTGCTCTGGCTGACGCGGATTCCGCTCAATCCGATGTCGGCGGCGCTGGGAGCGCTGACGATCGCGATCGCGACCGAGTTCAGCGTGATCCTCGCGGCGCGCTTCCGCCAGGAGCGTGGGGCGGGACGGGACGTCGGGGCGGCGCTGGAGGCGACCTACGCCCGCACCGGAGCCGCCGTGCTGGCCTCCGGCGCGACCGCGATCGCCGGCTTCGCGGTCCTCATAGCCAGCGACGTCGGCATGCTCCGCCAGTTCGGCCTAGTCACCGTAATCGACCTCTCTGCAGCTCTACTAGGCGTGACGATCGCGCTCCCCGCATCGCTGGCCTTGTTTTCCGATAAAGGACGATCCCGGTAGGGGTGAAACGTCTTGTACTTTTTTGTCGAAAGCACCGTGCGGCAGCTCAACCCGAATCCATCAAAAAAGTTAAGTGAAACCCCTGCCGGGATCGTCCCCATGGGAACGCAAGAATCGTGAAAGACCGCTACTCGATCGTCGTAGGCCTGATCTTCGTCGCGATCGTCGCGGTCGCCTTGATCCACGGCGTTCCGGGGGGAGGGGAGACGCTGGGCCTCGACAAGCAGGAGGCGCGCTGGCCGCTGCCGGAGTTCGCGGTGCCCAACGCCGCCGGCAAGCTCGAAGGCGATGCCAACGTCGCGCAGGACGACTGCTCGGCGGCCGGGGTGCCCTGTCCGGCGGGCAGCCGGCGGGCGCCGGCGTGCAAGATCGCTACGCCGGGCGCGATCCGCGTCTGCGAGCTCTTCGACCGTCCGCTCGTGATCTCTTTCTGGTTCAGCAAGGGGGGCGACTGCGTCGACGAGCAGGACGTCGTCAGCCAGGTGTACCCGCGCTACCGTGGGCGGGTGGGGTTCCTTTCGCTCGACATCCGCGACGATCCCGACACCGTTCGCAGCTTGGTCGCCCAGCGTGGCTGGAGGATGCCGGTGGGGTATGACCGCGACGGCGCCGTCGGCGGCCTCTACCACGTCGGCGGCTGCCCGACCTTCGCCTATGTCTATCCCGGCGGGACGCTGCAGAGCGCCGGCATCGGCAATCTCGACGCCGCGGCGCTGAGCGAACGGATCGATCGCCTTCTGAGTGCGACCCGTGCCGCGGAGGCGAATCGGGGATGAGCGCGATGGCAGGGCCCCAGCGGCTGCCGGAGCCTTCCTCGACCCTGGGCTGGGTGGCGCCCCACGTGGCCGCCGAGTTTCCCGGACTCGGCGTCTCCTGGATCGAGGTCGACGGCCGGCCGGGGCGCAGCCCCGAGCCGATCGACCGTCGCCTGCGCGAGGCTTCGGATCGCTTCTACGGCGCCCACGCGATCCATATGCGCGAACGGCCGATTCCCTGGGCCTACCGGGTCTTCTTCCGTCAGATCGGCCTCGACCCCGATCGAACCCGCACCCCGGTCGAGCAGCTCGCGCTGGATCGGCTCCAGGCCGGCGGCTTCAAGACCCACGGCCTGCCCGAGGACGCGTTGACGATCGCCACTATCGAGACCGGGATCGCCCTGCGCGCCTTCGACGCCGAGCGTCTCGCGGGGCCGTTGTGCATCCGCGACTCGGCCCCGGGGGAGTCGCTGGAGGGGCGCCCGGGGGCGCTCTCGCACGGCACCCTGGTGATCGCCGACGAGCGCGCGCCGGTGGGGCTGCTCTTCGGCGCCACCGCCGCGCGCTGCACGGTCGGCAGGGACACCCGCCGCATCGCCGTCGCCGCGATCCAGGTGGACGGCGTTCCCCAGATCGCCGTCGAGGAGGCGCTCTGGATGGTCTCCACGACCCTCAAAGCCGCTTAGCGCCTTAACGATTGCAGCACCGTCGTGATCTAAACTGGCTTGTCAGGTATGCCGGATCTGCTCGACCGAGAGGCACGCACCGCGCTTCGCCTTGGTGGCGACGAGCGGCTTGCTCGCGCTGAGCTGCGCCGCCAGATCGGGCGCCTCGAGGCGCAACTCGCCGCGCTCTTCGCCGACGCCTTCCCGCGCCTGCGGATCGACGCCGGAGTGGATGCCGTATCCAGCGAGCCGCGGGCGCTCGGCCTCGGCGACCTGGAGGCGATCCGCGACTCGCTCGCCGACCGAATCGCCGAAGCGCGCATCCAGCTGCGCGAACGCGCCGAGCTGGAGACCCGCAACCGTGAGCTGCTCGAGCGCATGCTCGACGCGCCGGCCGAGCACAAGTGGCTGCGGATCGCCCGCGCAGACATCGGCGAGCCGGGCTGCGGCCACTGGCACTCCCGCCCCCGCCTCGGCCCCTTGGGCATGCTGATGGGCTGGTGGCGGGTCAAGGTCTCCTCTGGATGCCCGTTACCCGGGCGGCTTGCGGCCGTTGAGCAGCACTAAGCGCAAGGCGGAAAGGAGGCAGCGGGCGGAACGCAAGCGCACCGCCGACGAGCGCCCGCCCGCCCCCTGGGGCTCGTTCCCCCTGGCCGAGCTGACCGTGTTCGCCGGCATCGTCTGCCTGGTCGTGGGCATCGTCACCCAGAGCCCGACGACGATTGGCGTCGGCGTCGTCCTCGCCGCCCTCGGCGGGCTCGAGGTTTCCGCCCGCGAGCACTTCGCCGGCTACCGCTCGCACACGACCCTGCTGGCCGGCGTCGTCTTCGTCCTCGTCACCGGCGGCCTCTTCTACCTCGGCGGCCTCGTCCTCGCGCCATGCCTGGCCGCGGGCGCGGTCGCTTTTGCAGCTTCTTTTTACGCTTTTCGCCGCGCCTTTCAACGCGCTTCCGGCGGCCTTTCGTTCAGGGCGGGTCGCCTGGGCGGCTGATCTAAAGGCGGTCCCGGCAGGGGTGGAACGTCTTGTACTTTTTTGTCGACCGCATCGGGCGGCAGCTCAACACCAAAACTTCAAAAAAGTTAAGTGGAATCCCTGCCGGGACCGCCTTCTAAACCAAGACCGCTTCGCGCGAACGCGGGCTGAGCGCGGCGCTCAGCAGCGCCCGCTGACGCGGGGTCAGCGTCCCAATCCGCTTGTTCTCGCTCAGCGCCAGCGTCTGCAGGAGCTTGCGGGCGCGGGTGCGACCCCAGCGCCGTTGGCTGGTAAGCAGCTCGGCAAGCGTCATGCTCTCGGTCTCCCAGGGGGTGTCGCGGATCACCTCGGCGACGTCGACCTCACCCCGCCCGATCGATCGCTTCAGCTCCGCCCGGGCGAGCCGCACGCGGTTCGCACGAGCCAGAGCCTGCATGTGCTGCGGTGTCTGGGTCGTGCTCGAGCTCGTCGGAGCAGGGGCGATCGATACAGCTTCCACTGGGTGACTCCTCCCTGTAGGTGTTCGTTGACTGGCCCCGCACCGGCCGGCGCTGTCCCGTCCGGTGAGGTGAACTGTCGCCGCTTCCTCCTGGTGCACGGCGAGGGGGCAAGCTATGCGCTCGGCACGGCGAGCGTCAACCCGGATTCGACGAAGCGTCCACGGGCCGGTCGCTAAGAGCACCTTTTTCTCGCTGAGCGCGCCTTGTCCCGAATTGGACAAGCATGAAACTACCCCCGCTGGGGTATGGATAGCCGCTCAAGTACGCGGAAGCTCAGGAAAGTCTTCGATGGTTCGCGAGATCGTCGCCAATGCCCGGTCGAGGTGCTCGCGCTCGTGGGTCGCCATCAGGCTCGTCCGCAGCAGCGCTCCGCCCGGCGGCACCGCGGGATGGATCGCCACGTTGGTGTAGACGCCCGCCTCGAAGAGCGCCTTCCAGAGCAGCACCGCCTGCCAGTCGTCGCCGACCATGACCGGCACCACCGGAGTGGTGGCGGTCGTGCCGTCGGGGAGCGTGCCCGGCTCGACGACCTTCAGCCCCAGCTCGCGCAGGCCTTCGCGCAGATAGGCGGCGTTGCCGAGCAGCGTCTCGAAGAGCTGCGGCCCCTCGGCCCGGATCACGCGCAGCGCCGCCAGCGCTGCGCCCACTGCCGCCGGTACGGCGGAGGCGCTGAAGATGAAGGCGCGCGAGGCGATCCGCAGGTACTCGATCACGTCGGCCGGTCCGGCGATGAAGCCGCCGCAGGAGGCGAGGCTCTTGGAGAAGGTCCCCATCCTCAGGTCGACCTGGTCCTCCAGCCCGAAGAGCTCGCACGCCCCGGCGCCCCGCGCCCCCATTACGCCGGCGCCGTGCGCCTCGTCGACCATCAGCCGGGCGCCGTGGGCCTGGCAGAGCTCGACGATGCGGGGCAGGTCGCAGACGTCGCCCTCCATCGAGAAGACGCCGTCGACGACGACGAGCACGCCACCGCCGTCCTCGGCCGCTCGCTGCAGCATCTTCTCCAGCTTGTCCATGCGGTTGTGGCGGAAGGGCCGCAGCCTGGCGCCGGAAAGCTTGACCCCGTCGAGGATCGACGCGTGGTCGCCCGAGTCGCAGATCACCGTGTCGCCCGGCTCGAGGATCGCCCCCAGGCAGCCGACGTTCGCCTGGTACCCGGTGGTGAAGGCGATCGCGTCCTCGGCCTCCATCCACTCGGCGAGCTCGCGCTCGAGCTCGACGTGCAGCGGCGTGGTCCCGTTCATGAAGCGAGAGCCGGTCAGCGCCGTGCCGTAGGCATCGAGGGCGTCGCGCGCTCCCTGCCTGACCCGCTCGTCCCCGGTCAGCCCCAGGTAGTTGTTGGAGCCGAGCATCACCACCTCGTGGCCCTCGACCTCCATGATCGGCCCCGCCTCCGACTCGATCAGGCGGAAGTAGGGCAGGAGGTCGTGCTGCCTGGCGGCTTCGAGCTGCTCGAGCCGGTCGTGGCTGCGGGCCTTCTCGAATACGTCGACTGGGGCCTTCGTGGTTCCGCTCATGTGGGAAGTGTAGGTTCCGCATCCGTGGCAAGTGTCGAAATCCGCCCAGTCCGTTCCCGGCGCGAGCTGAAGCGCTTCCTCGACCTGCCCTACCGGCTGCATGCCGGTACCCCCTGGGTGCCGCCGCTGAAGCTCGAGCGGCGCCTCTTCCTCAGCCGCCGCCTCAACCCCTATTTCAAGCACGGCGAGGCCGAGTACTTCCTCGCCTGGCGCGGCGAGCGGGTCGTCGGCCGCATCACCGCGCAGCTCGACCATGCCTTCAACGAGTTCCACGACAGCCGCTGGGGGATGTTCGGCTTCCTCGAGCTGGAGGACGACGAGGAGGCGATGGCGGCGCTGCTGGCGGCGGCGGAGGAGTGGCTGCGCCGGCAGGGCTGCGACCGCATGGTCGGGCCGATGGACTTTTCGATGAACGAGGAGAGCGGCGTGCTGATCGAGGGCTTCGAGCGCGAGCCGATGATCCGCCAGCCCTGGCACCCCGCCTACTACCAGCGACTCTGCGAGGGGGCGGGGCTGGAGAAGGCGATGGACCTCTACTCCTGGGAGCTGGACATCGGCGACCGCCAGGAGATGCTGCCGGTCCTCTTCGAGCTCGACCAAAAGGCTCGCAGCGAGCACGGCGTCAGCATTCGCAAGATGTCGCGGCGTCACCTGCGCAAGGAGATGGACCGCTTCGCAGAGGTCTACAACGCCGCCTGGGCGGACAACTGGGGCTTCGTCCCCTACTCGAAGGAGGACCTCGACGCCTACACGCTCGACATGCACCTGATCTTCTCGCGCGAATGGTTCATGGTCGCCGAAAGGGAGGGCGAGACGATCGCGGTGGCGATCACGCTCCCCGATCTCAACCAGGTCCTCAAGAAGATGAAGGGACGGCTGTTGCCGCTCGGCTGGTGGTACTACCTGAACCGCAACCGCATCTGCACCCTGTGCCGGGTCGGATTCCTCGGGGTCAAGCCCGAGCACCAGCACACCGGCGTCGCCGCCTCGCTCTACGTCGAGCACTTCGAGACGGCGGCCCGGGTGCCGCAGAAACACGGCGAGGCGGGCTGGATCCTGGAGACCAACGAGGCGATGAACCGCGGCCTCGAAGCGATGAACGGCGAGATCTGCAAGCGCTACCGCATCTACGACAGGACGATCCAGCCGTCTTAAGGGCGCAGTTTCCGGCATTGCCGGCGGATCGCGCTGGTCGCATCGCTACAGTCGGCGGGTGGCCGATCTGGAGCTAGAGCTGATCTCCGTACGCGTCCTGCCGCACGAGGGCGCCGCGTCTCCGGTGCTGCGCGGCGAGGCCAGGACCGCCGTCGTCGCCGCGGTCGGCGGCGTTCTGGCCGGTGCGGCCACCGTAGCCGCGGTTCGCGCCGTCGGCGCCGCCGCCTCGCGGGGCAACGGCTCACGCGGCCTGCTGCGCCGTCGCAGGGACCAGCCCAAGGTCGTCGCCAGCCGCTCGTTCCTCGTGGACGTGCACCTGCTGGGCCGTTGAGCGCACGCCCGTGGGCCTGAAAATCGCCCCGGCGGCGGCAAATCGACCCGTCGAGCTGGAGGTCGCGCCGCCCTCGCCGTTCCGCCTGCCGGCCTACAGCAGCGAGGACCGCACGATGTCGGTCCGCGGCGGGGTGCTTTCCCGCCTGATGCGGGTGGGGGAGAGCCCGGTGCTCGTGCGCGCCTGGGAGCCGGGACGCGGCCGGGTTGCCTTTCGCGCCGAGCCGGTCGACCCGGCGGCGCTCGCGGGGCCACGCACGCTGCCGCCGGTCGACAGCCGTCCGGCCGGCGTCGAGGAGCTGCGGGTGGCGATCGGGCGGATGCGCTTCGCGCTTGCCGTCGACGACGACCTGAGCGGGTTCTACCGTCGCTTCCGCCGCGATCCACTGCTCGGCCCGCTGCTGCGCCGCCGCCCCTGGCTGCGGCCGCGGCGCCGGCCCTGGGCCTGGGAGGCGCTGGCCTGGGCCGTCGTCAAGCAGTTGATCGAGACCGAGCGCGCCGCCCTCATCCAGCGCCGCATCGTCGGCCGCTGGGGGATGCGGTTGGGAGGCGCCCCCCGCCCAGCGCCGTCGAGGTTTGATCCGCATAGCGGATCAAACCTCTACGGCGCCCTGCGGGATGTGCCGGACGCGTTGACGATCGCCGGCCGGGCGCCGGCGGAACTTGCCTCGATGGACCTCTCGCCGGGGCGGGCGCTCGCCCTGCGCGCGGTCGGCCGCGAGATCGCCGCCGGCCGCTGCGATCCCGCCCGCGCGTCTGACGATCGCAGGCTGCTGGCCGTGCCCGAGATCGGGCCCTGGACCGTGCAGTGCCTCGGCCTCTTCGGCCGCGGCGATCCAGACTCGCTGCCGGCCGGCGACCTGATCTACCTCAAGCTGGTCGGCCGCCTCGCCCGTCTCGGCCGGCGCGCCACGGTCGAGGAGGTCGAGGAGTTCTACGCGCCCTACAAGCCCTTTCGAGGCCTCGCCGCCCTCTGGACGATCGGCCTGTATAGGTAGGCGCAAGCTTCAAGTAACCGACCCCTCTGTCGATAGGCCACGCATGGACCCTGTCGGACGCGGTGAGGGTTGGCCCAAGGAGCGGGTCAACGAGTTCCTCGACGAGATCTCGACGGCGGGAGAGGACTACCGCCGCCTGGTCGAGCGCCTGCCCGCGATCGTCTACTCCTGCGAGATGGGGGAACGGGGGCGTTGGCGCTACGTCAGCCCCCAGGTCGAAGAGATCCTCGGCTACTCGCCGGAGGAGTGGATGGCCGACCCCGGCCTCTGGGTGGAACGCCTGCACCCCGACGACCGCGAGCGCGCGCTCGCGCAGGAGACGAGCAAGACGAGTGAGGCGAGGATGCCGTGCCCGCCGATCGACTACCGGATGATCACCCGGGAGGGCGACGTCGTCTGGATCCTCGACGAGGCGGTGCTGGAGCCGGACGAGAACGGGACCGAGGTCTGGCACGGCGTCCTCTACGACATCACCGAGCGCAAGCAGGCCGAGCAGGAGCTGCAGCGGGCGGCGGCCCAACAGGCCGCCGTGGCGCGGCTCGGCCGCTACGCGCTGCAGGACGGCGACCCGAACCGGCTGGCAAAGCAGGCGGTGCCGCTGATGACCGAGATCGACGGCGTCGAGACCGCCTGTGTCTGGGAGGCGAGCCGGGAGGGCCGCCGCCTCCATCTCCGCGCCGGCCTCGAGGAGAGCGGCGGCGGCGCCGAGCGTCGTGTTTCGGCGGCACGCGACTCCCACGCCGGCGCCGCGCTGGAGTCCGGCCTGCACGTGATCGTCGACGACTGGGAGAGCGAGCGACGCTTCTCGATGCCGCCCGCGCTGCGGGTGCTCGGCGTGCGCAGCAGCCTCGCCGTGCCGATCGCCGGCAAGGAGCGTCCCTATGGCGTGCTCGACCTCCACTCGACCGAGCCGAGCCGCTTTACCCCGCAGGACGTTCATTTCGCCCAGGCCTCGGCGAACGTGCTGGCCGACGCGTTGGAGCGTCACAGCGCGGACGAGGCGCTGCGCCACCGCGTCCTGCACGACTCCCTCACCGGCCTGCCCAACCGGCTCAGCTTCGTCGATTCGCTGCGCGACGCCCTGCGCCGCGGCGTCGCCTCGGGCGCGCCGGTCGGCATCCTCTTCCTCGACCTCGACCACTTCAAGCTGATCAACGACAGCATCGGCCACCACGCCGGCGACGACCTGCTGCGCGAGGTGGCGCCCCGCCTGCGCGCCCACCTGCGCCCCGGCGACATCGTCGCTCGCTTCGGCGGCGACGAGTTCGGCATCCTCGTCGATCGCCTCGCCGACGAGGAAGAGGCGATGGCGATCGCCGATCGCGTCGCGGGCGCCTTCTCGGAGCCTTACTCGATGGGCGGCGCCGATCACTTCGTCACCGCCAGCATCGGCATTGCCGTCGCCCGCTCGACAGGGCGCAAGCCGGTCGACGCCGAGATGCTGATCCGCGACGCCGACGCCGCGATGTACAGGGCGAAGGAGCGCGGCCGCGGGCGTTGCGAGGTGTTCGATGCGGAGATGCGGGCGCGCGCGGTGCGTCGCCTGGAGACCGAGCGCGATCTGCGCCACGCACTCGACCGCGACGAGCTCGAGCTGCATTACCAGCCGGTAGTGGCGCTCGGCAGCGGCGAGATCGTCGGGCTCGAGGCGCTGGTGCGCTGGGACCATCCCGAGCGCGGCCTGCTCGACCCCGGCGAGTTCGTCCCGATCGCCGAGGACAGCGGCCTGATCGAGCCGATCGGGCGCTGGGTGCAGGAGACGGCCTGCCGCCAGGCGCTCGGCTGGCACCAGCTGCAGCCCGATCAGCGCCCGCTGGACGTCGCGATCAACCTCTCCGCGCGGCAGGTCGCCCACCGCGACCTGGCCGGCCAGGTGAATGAGATCCTCACCCGCACCGGCCTCGACCCGGTCAACCTGCGGCTCGAGGTGACCGAGAGCGTCCTGGTCGAGGAGTCGGCGAGCGCGATGGCGACGCTGGAGGCGCTCAGCGAGCTCGGCGTCCGCCTCGTCCTCGACGACTTCGGCACCGGCTACTCGTCGCTCGCCTACCTCAACCGCTTCCCCTTCGACGCGCTGAAGATCGACCGCTCCTTCGTCGACGGGCTCGGGCTGGAACAGGAGCGGACGGCGATCGTCGAGGCGGTGATCGGCATGGCCCGCGCGCTCTCGCTCGACGCGATCGCCGAGGGCGTCGAGCGCGAAGAGCAGCTCTCCGAGCTGCGTCGCCTCGGCTGCGATTTCGCCCAGGGCCATCTCTTCTCCCGGCCGCTCACGCCGGAGAAAGTGACCGGGCTCCTGCGCGAGGGTGGCTTCGAGCTGATCGGCGAGCTGGCCCGCTAGAGCTTTCTAGCCGGGAATCTGGCCGGCCAGGTATTCGTTGCTGAGCACTTCTGCGGTCGCCGGGCGACCTGCGATCAATTCGTTGTGCTGCATCCAGGCGATGAAGGCCTGCCACTCGGTCGGGTTCATCGTGCCGCGCTTGGAGAGCAGCGGCAGCGTCGCCGCGACCTCCGCCCGAGTCAGCTTCGGGTCGAGGTCGGAGTTGGCCGCCAGCAGCGCCCTGGTCGCCGCTTCGGGGTTTTTCACCGCCGCTGCGGTGCCACGCGCCAGCGCGCCGAGGAAGAGGCGGATCCTCTGCGGATCTTCTTCGAGCGCCTTGCGGTTGGCGACGAGGACGAGCTCGTCGTAGGTGGGGACGCCGAGCTTGTCGACCGGCGTCACGACCGGGTTCTTCCCCCGCAGCTTCAGGTCGACTCCCTCGACGTTGCTGAAGCCGCCCAGCATCGCCTGGGCGCGGCCGCCGACCAGGGCCGGCAGCAGCCCGTAGCCGACGTTGACGCTGCTCACGTCGGAGGGGGAGAGCTTGGCGCGGGCGAGGATCGTCTTCAGGTAGGCGTCCTGGTAGGGGATGCCGGCGGTGGCGATGGTCTTGCCGCGCAGGCCGGCGACGCCGCCGATGCCTGATTTCTTCAGCCAGATCAGCGAGGTCAGCGGGCGGTCGACGATCGCGCCGACGGCGAGGACTTCGAGCCCCTGTTCGTGCGCGAGCAGGACCTCGGGCTCATACGAGATCGCAAGGTCGGTCTGGCCGGCGGCCACCTGCTTGATCGGCGCCGCCGGGTCCGACGGGGTGTGGATCGAGACGTCGAGCCCGGCATCTTCGAAGTAGCCGAGCTTCTGCGCAATGTAGATCCCGGCGTGGTCCGGATTGGGATAGAAGTCGAGCGTCAGGCTGAGCGATTCGGTCGCGCTGCCGGTCGTCTCGTCGCTCTTCTGGCCGCAGGCGGCGAGCCCAAGGGCGAGAGCGATCAGGGCGACGGCCGCGGCGAACGCGGGCAGGCGGAGGCGCTTCATCCCCTGGTTTCTATCGCCAAGTGACGATGCGGCGCTCTGCGAGGGCCAAAAGGCCGTACAGGCCGACCCCGATCAGCGAGAGCAGCGTGACGGCGGCGAAGACCCGTGCGGTTTCCAGTTGGGCGTTGTCCTGGAGGATCAGGTGGCCGAGGCCTGAGTCGGAGCCTGCCCACTCGCCGAAGACGGCCCCGATCGGCGCAAAGGCGAGTGCGATTCGCGCTCCGCTGAATGCCGATGGCAGCGAGGTCGGTATTTCGACGCGCAGCAGGAGCTGAAGGCGAGAAGCGTCGAGCGTCCGCATCATCTTGATCGCCTCGGGATCGACCGAGCGCAAGCCGTCAGCAGTCGCAACCGCAATCGGGAAGAAGCAGACGATCGCGACGATCGCCAGCTTCGGCCCGATCCCATAGCCGAACCAGACGACGAGGATCGGCGCGAAGACGAGGACCGGGATCGCCTGCGAGGCGACCATCAGAGGGTAGGTGGCGCGCCGCAGCGTTACGGAGAGGCGCAGCAGGACCGCGAAAAGGAGGCCAACGGCCAATCCGATGAGGAAGCCCAGGACGATCTCCCGCAGCGTCACCCAGGCGTTTTCGGCCAGCAGCGAGCGGTTGTCCCACAGCGAGGAGGCGATTTCGGCGGGGGAGGGGACGAGGAACGATTCGACGTTGAACACGTCGGCGAGCGCCCCGCTCGAGGCGGCGACCTGCCAGGCCCCGATCAACGCGGCGAGCAGCAGTGCCGGCAGTGCCCATCGGCTCATCTCGACCCCCTGTGCAGGGCGGCTATGGCGCGCTCGCGGGTGGCGACGAACTCGGGGGAGGTGACGGTGGCGTCGCGGTCGGGCGCGCGTGGGGAGGGCGCGCTCAGCTCCTCGACCACGCGGCCGGGGCGGGCCGACAGCACGGCGACGCGGTCGGCGAGGTAGAGCGCCTCCTCTACGTCGTGGGTGACGAGGACGACGGTACGCGGGTCCTCGCTCAGCGCGGAGGCAAGCCAGCCCTGCATCTCGGCGCGCGTGATCGCGTCGAGCGAGGCGAAGGGCTCGTCGAGCGCCAGCACCGGCTTGCCGGCGACGAGGGTGCGCAGGAAGGCGACGCGCTGTCGCATCCCGCCGGAGAGCTCGGCCGGCGGCGTCCGCTCGAAGCCCGCGAGGCCGAAGCGCTCGAAGAGCCGGCTTGCCTCCTCCCGTGCCGCGCGGCGCCCGGCGCCGCGATTGCGCAGCGCCAGCGCGGCGTTGTCGATCGCGCTGAGCCAGGGCAGCAGCAGGTCCCGCTGGGGCATGAAGGCGCAGCGCGAAAGGCGCGCCTCGGCGGTTCTCTCTCCCCCGACCTCGATCTCGCCGCTGCTCGGTTGCTGCAGGCCGGCGATCAGCTCGAGCAGGGTCGACTTGCCGCAGCCCGAAGGACCGACCAGGCCGAGCACGCCGTGCGCCGGGGCGTGCAGATCGAGGCGGTCGATCGCCGCCAGCTCGCCATAGGAGTGGGAAATGGCCTTGATCGAGACCACAGCTTGATATCCTGCCGCAATCTGCGCTTCTGACTAAAGAGGTCAGGAAAGTCGATAACCCCTAGCGGAGACCCCAAATGGACCCGGCAATCATCGCTTTCGGACTCGGCATCGGCATTCTCGTCGGCATGACCGGCATGGGCGGCGGCTCGCTGATGACCCCGCTGCTGATCCTGATCTTCGGCATCCAGCCGACCACGGCGATCGGCACCGACATCTTCTACTCGGCTGTGACCAAGACCGTGGGCGGCTGGCGCCACCTACGGATGAAGACGGTGAACATGGAGCTGGTCAAATGGCTGGCGACGGGCAGCGTGCCCGCGGCGATCGCCGGGGTGGCGCTCGTCTCCTACATCCAGGACCGGATCGGCGAAGACCGGCTCGACTCGCTGGTCTACGCGGTCCTCGGCGGCACCCTGCTGATGGTCGGCGTCGTCACCCTGGCGCGCGCGCTGATCCTGCGCGACCTGGTCGACGAGCGCGACCGCTTCGACGTCGAACGGCGGCACAAGGTCGCCGCGGTCCTGATCGGGGCCACCACCGGCTTCGTCATCGGCATCACCTCGGCGGGCTCCGGCACGGTGATCGCGATCCTGCTGATCGCGGTCTACCGCCTGGCGCCGAAGAAGGTCGTCGGCACCGACGTCTTCCATGCCGCCGTGCTGCTCTGGGCGGCAGGCATCGCGCATTGGGTCGGGGGCAACGTCGACTTCACCCTGGCGGGCAACATCCTGATTGGCTCGATCCCCGGCGTCATCATCGGCGCTGCGCTGTCGAACCGGGCGCCGCAGGGCTTCATCCGCACCGGGCTCGGCGTCGTCCTGATCGGATCGGGCATCGTCACGATCCAGAAGGGCGACCCCAACGTCTGGCCGATCGCCGCCCTCGTCGCCGGAATCGGCCTGGGGGCGATCCTCGCCGCGCCGCGCGTCCTGCACCGTCGTCGCCAGCGCGAAGCGGAGCCCGTCCTCGAATCGGCCGGTTGATTTACTAGCCGCCATGCGTGTCTCAGCCAAGGCCGACTACGCCGTCCGCGCCGCCGCGGAGCTGGCCGCCGCCAACGACGAACCCGTCAAGGGCGAGCGCCTCGCCGAGGCGCAGGACATCCCGCTGCAGTTCCTCGAGCACATCCTGCTCGAGCTCAAGCACCACGGCATCGTCCGCGCCCGGCGCGGCGCCAAGGGGGGCTACTGGCTGGCCAGGCCGGCCGACACGGTGACGATCGCCGACGTCGTCCGCGCGGTCGAGGGGCCGATCGCCCACGTGCAGTCATCCCCACCGGAGTCGATCGAGTACCGGGGCAATGCCGAGCACCTGCAGGAGGTCTGGATCGCCGTCCGCGCCAATCTGCGCGCCGTGCTCGAGCACGTCACCCTGGCCGACCTGGTCAGCGGCGAGCTGCCCGACCTGGTCGAGCAGCTCGCCGGGCGTCCCGACGCCTGGGCGCCGCGCTGATCAGGGCCTCAGCCGGAACGGCGGGTACTGATCGGTGACCAGGGTGAAGGCGTAGCCGGTTACGCGGTTGCTCCAGCGCATCGTGCCCTCGACGAAGCCGAAGATGGCGCGCGGGTAGCGCCCGGTGAAGAGGATTGCGAACCAGGCTCCGATCAGGGCGAAGACAACGCCGATGTAGAGGAAGAAGAGCACGAAGTAGTGGGGGATGGCGAGCAGCCACTTGACCAGCGGCAATCCCCGCTCCAGGCGCTCGGCGTTCGGATAGGGGAAGTCGAGGCGGACGGCCTGACGTTCGTCGGTCGACGGGTATTCGTCGTCCATCAGGAACAGGTAGACGCCGACGCGGTTGGAGAAGCGCGTCAGCTCGAGGTTCCAATCGAACCACCAGCGCGGGTACTTCTTCCTGAAAAGGATCATCAGCACGGTCGGGACGAAGACGATGCTGCCCGCCGCGATGGCGACGCTGGCGCCGTAGTTGCTGATGCTCGAGCCGGGAAGCAGTTGAAGGACGATCGCGATCGGGATCACCGTGAAGATGCGAAAGAAGCTCGTCAGCCGGTTCAGCTGCCGGTCGGGATAGCCGACTGAGAATGTGACCGGGTAGGAGGACGGGGTCTCCACCGGGTAGGACGGGGTCTCCATCTCTGCTCTCCTCTCGAGGGGTCGAGCCGATCATCGCCGACGCGGCGGCGGAAGCGATCGTGATGCTGCGGCCCGAGCACGGTTAATGAACCCGGGCGTCGCGGCCGATAAAGCCCCGATGTTCGAGATCGACTCAGCGCTGCGCACGCTCGTCGAGCGAGGCGGATCGGACCTTCACGTCAAGGTCGCGGCGCCGCCGACGATCCGCTTGCACGGGGAGCTCGTCCCGCTCGAGGGGCACGAGCCGCTCACCGGCGAGGACACCGACAAGGCCTTTCACGACATCGCCGAGGTGCGCTCGCTGACCGAGTTCGAGGAAACCGGCGAGGCCGACTTCTCCTACGCGATCCCCGGCATCTCGCGCTTCCGCGTCAACACCTTCAAACAGCGCAGCTCGACCTCGATCGTCTGCCGCGCGATCCCCTTCGAAATCCGCTCGGTAGAGGATCTCGGCCTGCCCGAGGTCGTCACCAGCCTGGCCGAGGAGCAGCGCGGGATCATCCTCGTCACCGGCACCACCGGCTCGGGCAAGAGCACGACCCTGGCGGCGATGATCGACCACATCAACCGCACCCGCGCGCACCACATCGTCACGCTCGAGGACCCGATCGAGTACCTGCACGAAGACAAAGGCTCGATCGTCAACCAGCGCGAGGTCGGCTCGGATACCGAAAGCTTCGCCCGCGCGATGCGCCGTGTCCTGCGCCAGGACCCCGACGTGATCCTGATCGGCGAGATGCGCGACGAGGAGACGGTGCGCACGGCGCTCTCGGCGGCGGAGACCGGCCACCTCGTCCTCTCCACCGTCCACACCCTCGACGCGACGGAGACGATCAACCGCATCATCGACTTCTTCCCGCCGCACCTGCAGCATCAGGCGCGGGTGATGCTCGCCTCGACCCTGCGCGGGGCGATCGCCCAGCGCCTCGTGCCGGACGTCAGCGGCGCCGGCCGCGTGCCCGCCTCCGAGGTGCTGGTCGTCACCGGCCGCGTCCAGGACCTGATCCTCAACCCGGACGAGACCGGCAAGATCACCGAGGTGATCGCCGAGGGCGAGTACTACGGCATGCGCACCTTCGACCAGTCGCTGCTGCACTACGTGATGGAAGGCAAGATCGCCGAGCAGGTCGCGCTCGACTACGCCTCCAGCCCGCACGACTTCAAGCTGATGCTGGCCGCCGGTGGCCAGCGGGCCAGCGGCATCGAGCAGCTCGAGGGCGCCTAGCCCCCTCCTGCTTACCCCTTGTACTTGTAGGACTGCGCTTTGACGTCCCAGCGCATCCCGACGCAGAGGCTTTCGGGAGTGACTCCGAGTGCGCTGGCGAGCTTGACGATCGTCCCCAGCCGCGGCTCGCGGCCGCCGCGCTCCAGCAACGAGATCTCGGTGCGGTGCAGGTCGCAGCGGTCCCCCAGCTCCTGCTGGCTGACGCCACTGGCCCTCCGCGCCTTGCGCAGGTTGGCCGAGAATCGCTGTCGTGGCGTCAGACGGAAGCCTCCACAATTACGGCCGAACTTAATGCTTTGAAGCTTCCAATGCAACCCTCGGCGTACCGAAGGCCTTCCCCCCCGGGGGGCTCAGGCGTCGGAGAGCGCTGCCAGGGCCTCGAGCACGACCGCGTCGTGGGTTTTCGGCGAGACCTTCGGGAAGACCTTGGCGACCTTGCCGTCGGGGCCGATCAGGAAGGTCGCCCGCTGCACGCCCATGTACTTCTTGCCGTACATCGACTTCTCGCCCCAGGCACCGTAGGCCTCGGCGACGGCATGAGCGGCGTCGGCCAGCAGGGTGAAGTCGAGGTCGAATTTGCCGGCGAACTTCTTCACCGCGGAGACCTCGTCGGGGGAGACGCCGATCACCCGCGCGCCGGCCTTGGCGTAGTCGGCGCCGTGGTCGCGCACTCCGCAGGCCTGCGTGGTGCAGCCGGGAGTGTCGGCGCGAGGATAGAAGTAGAGGACGACCGTCTCGCCGCGCAGCTCGGAGAGCGTGAAGTCCTCGCCGTCCTGGTCGGGCAGGGTGAAGTCGGGGGCGTCCTGGCCGGCTTCGACCACCTCAGTCCTCCCGGCCGGGGTCCTGGCCGTCCTCGTCCGCGTCGAGCTCGTCGTCGCCCTGTTCGAGCGCGGTCGTGGAGACCGAGCCGATCGAGCCCGGGTGGTAGTGGGTCTGGAAGCGCTCCAGCGCCTCGTCGCGGCGATCCTCGTCGACCGGCACGTCATCCGATATCCGCACCCAGTCCGAGCCCTCGTAGTCCTCGAGGTTGAAGACCTCCTGGTCGAGCGAGGTCGAGTCGTCGACGACGACCAGCACCTCGGTCTGCGGGTTGAAGTAGGTCCCGGGCTGGTTGAGCAGCTCCTCGACCTCGTAGAGGTTGTCGCGGTCCGCGGCCATGCACCTCGATCCTACAAATCCGCGAGCTGGCGCTCCACCTCGGCTTCGACGTCGAGCGGCGGCTCGCCGCGGCGCATGCGCCGTTCGTTGCGGGCGACGACCAGCTGCCGCACCTCTTCGCGCAGCTTCTCGTCGATCCCGGGGCCGGCAGCGCCCGGCGCGGCGAGCAGTGTCGCCACCTCGGCCTCGACGTCGAGCGGCGCCTCGCCACGCCGCTGGCGCCGGTAGGACTTCGCCTCGATCATCTGCCGGGCCTCCGTCTCCTGCAGGCGGCGGTCGACGGGCGGGTCGGGCTGGGAGATGCTGCTCGGCGGCGGGATCTCCTGCTCGATCGCAAACGGCCCCTTGCCGACGCTCTGCCACAGCCCCCAGCTGCGGGCGAAGACGACGAGCGCGATCGGCACCGCAATAAGAGTGATCAATGCCAGCACATGCCCTGCCTCCACCTCGTTAAAGCCCATGCATCCAGCCTACCCCCGCGGCGCGCCGTAGAGGTTAGGTTCGAATAGCGGTTCAAAGCTCTACGGCGCCTCCCGGGACGGCCTGCGCTACCCTTTGCGGCTGGTTGACTGACCAGTCAATCGGCCCGACTCCCACCCGAGATAAAGGAGCACGCTGCAGTGGTTGACTTCACCCTGACCGACGAGCAGAAAGACCTGCGCGAGCTGGCGCACAACTTCGCGGAGAAAGAGATCCGCAAGGTCGCCTGGGAGTACGACAAAGAGGGCACCTGGCCGCAGGAGATCATCGACAAGGCCTGGGACGTGGGCCTGATGAACACTCACATCGCCGAGGCCTACGGCGGCCCCGGCCTCGACTACCTCTCCGGCTGCCTGATCGAGGAAGAGCTCGGCTGGGGTTGCTCCGGCATCGCCACCTCGTTGATGGCCAACGGCCTCGCCTCGGCGCCGATCTCGCTCGGCGGCTCTGAGGAGACGAAGAAGAAGTACCTCGGCATGCTGACCGAAGACAAGAAGCTTGCCTCCTTCTGCCTGACCGAGCCCGACGCCGGCTCCGACGTCTCCGGGATGAAGACCCGCGCCGTGAAGAAGGGCGACAAGTACGTCATCAGCGGCTCCAAGTGCTTCATCACCAACGGCTCCTACGCCGACTACTTCACCGTCTACGCGAAGACCGACCCCGAGGCCGGTCACCGCGGCATCAGCGCCTTCGTCGTCGACGCCGACCTCCCCGGGGTCACCGTCGACAAGAAGGAGGACAAGATGGGCCAGCGGGCGTCCAACACCGCGACCATCTCCTTCGACGAAGTCGAGATCCCGGCCGAGAACCTGCTCGGCGAGGAAAACAAGGGCTTCAAACTGGCGATGATGACCCTCGACCGCACCCGGCCGGGCGTCTCGGCCATGGCCGTCGGCATCGGCCGCGCCGCCCTCGAGTTCGCCACCGACTATTCCAAAGAAAGGGTTCAGTTCGGCGTGCCGATCGCGATGCACCAGGCGATCCAGTTCATGATCGCCGACATGGCGACCAAGGTCGAGGCCGGCCGCCTGCTGGTCTGGAACTCGGCGGTCATGCTCGATCAGGGGCAGCGCAACAGCCGCGTCTCGTCGATGGCCAAGCGCTTCGCCGCCGATTCGGCGATGGAGATCACCGTGGACGCCGTCCAGGTCTACGGCGGCTACGGCTTCATCAAGGAGTACCCGGTCGAGAAACTGATGCGCGACGCCAAGATCATGCAGCTCTACGAGGGCACCAGCCAGATCCAGCGCCTCGTGATCGCCAAAGAAGTGCTGCTGCCGCGCAACGTCGACGAGCCCACCCCCGAGGCCGAAGCGGCCAAGGCAAAAGCGGCCGAAGACAGCCAGTCCGAGCAGGCCGCGGCGACCGTCTGATTCAACTGAGGGCCGCGCCTTCGCGTACCGCTGAGAGAAGCACTAAACGACGTCGCTCGGACTGGGCGGCGTCGTTCTCTCCGCGGCCAGCCCTCGATTGGTGCAGGTCTCTCAACCAAAAAATCTGATAAACCGCTCTACGCCGTTTAGAGGAACCAGCACGGTCTGAACACAGAACGCGCCTGCCGGTTGGACAGGCCGAGCAGCGGGAGCCGTCCCAGGGCAGATGGAAGAGACGCAGATTTCGACTCAGGGGCCGGTCAAGGTCGAGGATCAACGCGAGACGGTCCTCGAAAGTCAGCGCGCCCGTCTCTTCGAGGCGGTTGCGGAGGTTGCGGTCGACCGTGGCCTGCGAGGGGTCAGCGCGACCCGGGTGCTACGGCGCGCGGGCGTCTCACGTGCGGTCCTGACCGACCAGTTCGGCGACCTCGAGTCGTGCTTCTCGGCGATGGTCCAGCACACGCTCGAGCGTGGTGCGGTACGCGTGGTCGAGGCGTTCGAATCGGAGCCCGATTGGGGCTCCGGCGTGCTCGCCGGCCTTGAAGCGTTGCTGGTCTTCCTCGACGCGGAGCCGATCTACGCCCGCGCCTGCCTGCTGGAGACCATGACCAGCCCCACGTCCGGGTACGAGTCGCGAGCCGAGGCGCTTGCCGGCCTCGCGCGGGTCGTGGACGAGGCTGCCCGTCAGCGGCTCTCCCTCGAGCGGCAGCCACCCGCCGCGACGAGCGAAGCGATGGTAGCGACGGTCCTGGGCATGCTGCGTAAACGGCTCTTGGCTGGAGAGGCGCCCCCGTTCGTGCCAATGCTCGGCCTGCTGGCGGAAGTCGTCGTTGCGCCCTACCTCGGGCCGGGCGCCGCCTGCGAGGCCGCCAGGCAGGGCGACGAGCGCGCTCGGCTGCTGCTCGAGCGCAGCTGCCTCGAGTCGCGGCATCTCGAGGTCGAGGTTCCCGACATGCTGCGCCACAGAAGCGCCCACCGGTTGCGCTCATGCATGCGCTATCTTGCCGCGCATCCTGGCGCCAGCAACAAAGCGGTGGCAGTCGGGATCGGCGTGGCGCACGGCGGCCAAGTCTCGGCGATGCTCTCGCGGCTGAACGCAGCCGGTCTGCTGGCCAAGCAATGCGGCGGCGCGGGTCGGCCGAACTCATGGCGGCTCTCACCGCGCGGCGAAGCGGCTGCCGAGAAGCTGAGCACTGAATAAGTAACGATCTAACCCAATATTACGTACACAGGGATGCACTCTGTAAGCCCAGACGTGTGCATCACTGGAAACGATAATTGTCTAAACGTATATGAAACCTTGACACTGTCCGACACGGTGTCCAAGCTTCCCGCCGCTAGTCCCGAGAAAACAATATGAGAGAGGACGCTTTTACATGTCAAAGCATCGCTTGGGCACCCTCCTGGCCATAGCGGTCGGGCTGTGCTCCATCCTGGCTTTGCCGGCGGCCGCTTCGGCCGCCGAACCGGGGTTCATCTCCGGCCAGGTAACCAACGCGTCGACCGGTGAACCTCTGTTCGACATCGAGGTCTGCGCCCATGACGCGACTACGGGCTTTACCGTGAGCTGCGACTCGACCGAATTCAATGGCGAATACGAGATCGGACTCGCGGAAGGCGAATACAAAGTCGAATTCGAGGGTGGCAGCGGCTACGTCACCCAGTGGTTCGAAGCGAAAGCGAACTTCGCCGAAGCCGACGTGGTCGAAGTCGAAGAAGGCGAAACCGAAGAAAACGTCAATGCCGCGCTCGTCGAACGCTACGGCAAGATCACCGGCACCGCCACCGACGCCAGCAACGGCTCGGGCATCGGCGGGCTCGAAGTCTGCGCCAGAGGCAAGGGCGAAACCTTCGACGGCAGCTGCACCGAGACCAACCCGGACGGCACCTACACGCTCAGCTTCCTCATCCCCGGCGAATACACGGTCGAATTCTATTCGCGATTCAAATACAACGAATCGCTTGAAAAATCGGAACTCGAAGGGCCGAACTTCGTGACGCAGTACTACAACGGCAAGCTGCACCGCGAAGAAGCCGACGGCGTCTCGGTCACCGAAAGTGGCACGACGACCAACATCAACGCCTCGATGCAGCCTGGGGCGACGATCAGTGGCCAGACCACCGACGCGGTTTCGGGCGGCGGCATCCAGGGCATCTACGTCTGCGCCTGGGGGGCCACCACGACGCATCTCTGCGCCCAGACCGACAAGGAAGGCAACTACTCGATCCCGGCACTGCCGGCCGACTCCTACAAGGTCGAATTCCAGCCGGAATACTTCTTCCTCAAGGAATCCGAATACGAAAAAGAACACTGGAAGCGCACCGATTTCCCGGTGATGGACTACCTGCGCCAGTACTGGAACGACAAGTTCTCGTTCGAAGCCGCCGAATCGATCGCGGCCACGGCGGGTCAGTCGATCACCAGCATCAGCGCGAAGATGACCAAGGAGGTCCAGCCTCCGCCGCCGGTCAGCACGGCGAAATCCGCGAAAACGGCAAAGGTCAAGGGCGGCAAGGTGCTGCTGCAGCTGACCTGCCCCGGTCCCGGCGACTGCACGGGCAACCTGAAGCTGACCGCGCGTCAGGTGATCAAGCCGAAAAAGAAGAAACACCACATGCGGAACCACAAGCGCTCGCGCACGGTAACCATCGGGAAGAACAAATTCTCGGTCCACGCGGGCACCACCGCGACGGTCAAGGTCCCGCTCAACGGCGCGGGCAAGTCGCTCTTCGCCAAGTCGGGCGGCAAGCTCAAGGCGACCCTGAGCGGCACCAACATCACCAAGACGACGCTGACCCTGAAGGGCAAGGCGCCGAAGAAGAAGCACCACCAGAAGAAGCACACCAAGCACTAGGGCAAGCGCTCTAGGCCTGCGGGCTTGACTCCACGCCGCCCACCCGTCTAGGGTGGGCGGCGATGGAGGCCTCACAGCCAGCTGCCCCGTCGCCCGCCAAGCGGATCGGCGTCGGCGACGTAATCAGCGAGACCTTCTCGATCTACGGTCAGAACGTCGCTGCGCTGCTGGGCAGCGCGATCGTCGTCTTCGCCGTCGTCGGACTGATCTCCGGCCTGTTGCAGGCGGGCGGCGGCTTCATCCTCGTCCTGCTCGCCGCTGCGGTGCGGGTCGCCGGTCAGGCGCTCTACACGGGCTTCGTCGTCGAGCTCGTGCGCGACGTGCGCGACGGTCGTCGCGACGAGACCGTCGGCGACCTCTTCTCCGCGGCGATGCCCTTCATCCTGCCGCTGATCGGCTTCGGGATCCTCTTCGGCATCGGCGTGGCGATCGGCTTCATCCTGATCATCGTCCCCGGCCTGATCCTGCTCACCTTCTGGTCGGTCGGTGCGCCGGCGATCGTCGTCGAGGGGATCGGCCCGATCGATGCCTTCGGTCGCAGCTGGCGCCTCGTCCGCGGCGAAGCCTGGCCGGTCTTCGGCACGCTCTTCGTCACCTTCCTGATCGTCCTCGTCATCGGCGCCATCCTCGGCGCGATCGCCGCCCCGATCGGCGCGGGCGCGACGATCGTCGCGGCAATCGTCTCCGCCGCGATCACCGCGCCGATCTACTCGCTCGCCGTCAGCGTCATCTTCTTCGACCTCGGCGGCGGCGCCGGCGTCCTCGACCCGGCCGTGCCGCCCGCTCCCACCCAGCCTCCGCCGCCGTCGGCGAGCGAACCGCCCCCGCCCCCGCCCGCCCCCGCGGGCTGAGCGCTCAGCCGACCCGGGCGCCCTGCCGGGCGGCCTTCTGGCGCTTCGTTTTCTCGAGCTCGACCTTGCGCAGGCGCACCGACTCCGGCGTCACTTCGACGCACTCGTCGTCGCGCAGGAACTCGAGCGCCGCTTCCAGGGAGAGGCGTTTGGGCGGCTCGAGGCGGACGAGGATGTCGGCGCTGGCGGCGCGCACGTTGGTCTGGTGCTTCTCCTTGATCGCGTTGACGTCGAGGTCGTCGGCGCGGGCGTTCTCGCCGACGACCATCCCCTCGTAGACCTCCTCGCCGGGGCCGATGAAGAGCGTGCCGCGATCCTGCAGGTTCATCAGCGCGTGGCTGGCGCTGGAGCCCCGACGGTCGGCGACGAGCGATCCCGTCGGGCGGGTTCGCAGCTCGCCCGCCCAGGGCTCCCAGCGATCGAAGACGTGGTGCATGATCCCGGCGCCGCGGGTCTCGGTGAGGAACTCGGTGCGCAGGCCGATCAGGCCGCGAGCGGGGACGAGGTAGTCCATCCGCACCCAGCCGGTCGAGTGGTTGACCATGTGGTCGAGGCGCCCCTTGCGCCCGGCGAGCAGCTGGGTGACGGCGCCGACGTACTCCTCGGGCACGTCGATCGCCAGCCGTTCGACGGGCTCGTGGAGCTTGCCGTCGATCTCACGGGTGATCACCTGGGGCTGTCCGGCGGTCAGCTCGAAGCCCTCGCGGCGCATCATCTCCAGCAGCACGACCAGCTGCAGCTCGCCGCGCCCCTGCACCTCCCAGGCATCGGGCCGCTCGGTGTCGCTGACGCGGATCGAGACGTTGCCGACGAGCTCTGCGTCGAGCCGGTCGCGGACCTGGCGCGCGGTCAGCTTCTTGCCCTCGGTCCCCGCCAGCGGCGAGGTGTTGATCCCGACGACCATCGAGAGCGACGGTTCGTCGACTGCGATCACCGGCAACGGGCGGGGATCCTCGGGATCGGCGAGCGTCTCGCCGATCGTCACCTCGGGCAGGCCGGCGACGGCGATGATCTCGCCCGCCCCGGCTTCCTCGGCGGGGACGCGCTGCAGCGCCTCGGTCACGTAGAGCTCGGAGATCGCCGCCCGCGAGATGCTGCCGTCGGCCCGGCACCAAGCGATCTGCTGCCCGTTGCGGACCGTTCCGTGGCGGACCCGGCAGAGGGCCAGGCGACCGACGTAGGGGTCGGCGTCGAGGTTGGTGACGAGCGCCTGGAAGGGATGCTCGGGGTCGTGCTGTGGCGCCGGGATGCGCTCCAGCATCAGGTCCATCAGCGGCGCGAGGTCGGTGCCCTCCACGCCTTCTTCGAGCGCCGCCCAGCCGGCTTTGGCATTGGTGTAGACGATCGGGAAGTCGACCTGCTCGTCGTCGGCGTCGAGGTCGAGGAAGAGCTCGTAGACCTCGTCGACGACCTCGGCGATGCGGGCGTCGGGACGGTCGACCTTGTTGACGACGAGGATCGTCGGCAGCTTCGCCTCGAGCGCCTTGCGCAGGACGAAGCGGGTCTGGGGGAGGGGCCCCTCGGAGGCGTCGACCAGCAGCAGCACGCCGTCGACCATCGTCAGCCCGCGCTCGACCTCGCCGCCGAAGTCGGCGTGGCCCGGCGTGTCGATGATGTTGAGCTTCACGCCCGCGTAGTTGACGGTCGTGTTCTTGGCGAGGATCGTGATCCCCTTCTCGCGCTCGAGGTCCATCGAGTCCATGACCCGCTCGGCGACGTCCTGGCCTTTGCGGAACGCCCCGCTCTGCCACAGCATCGCGTCGACCAGCGTCGTCTTGCCGTGGTCGACGTGGGCGATGATCGCGATGTTCCGGAGGTCGTCTCGTGTCTTCATGGGCGGGGGGTGGGAAGCATGAAAAGGGCCCGCCGTAGGGCGGGCCCCGTCAAGCTAGGTGCGATGTGCGACTAGGCGGTCTGCTGAACGCTCGCCGCGGCCGGGCCCTTGGGGCCTTCTTCGGACTCGTAGCTCACCTTGGATCCCTCGGTCAGGGACTTGAAGCCCTCACCCAGGATCGCGCTGTGGTGGACGAAGACGTCCTTCGAGCCGTCGTCGGGCGTGATGAACCCGTAGCCCTTGTCGTCGCTGAACCACTTGACAGTTCCAGTTGGCATGCAATTGCCTCCACTTCATGTGCTGCGAACGCGGCACATGCGGTGAAGCAACGACGCGAGCGCTAGACACGACTTTTGCCGGATCTTCCGGCCTATCGCGGGGGACCGTAGCAGGGTCGGGACCCGTAGCGCGCCTTTCGGCCGCCTGCAGGTTCAGGAACCGAGATGGCCGGTCGATACCTTAGGCAGTGATGCAGCCCCGGAAATCGCCCCGCCGCCGGGCGGCGATCCGCTTTTTTGTCGCAACCTTCACGGTCGCCTCGGCCCTGACCGCTCCCGCGGCAGCGTTTGGCGCCGAGAGCCCGGCGTGGGATGGCGACCTCTCGCCGAGACTTGCCGAGCTGGCCCAACCCGGCCTCCGCACGGCGCCCCCCGCCGAGCAGGCAAAAGCTCTCAGCCTCGCCCCCGAAGGACCGGGAAGCCTGCTGCGCGACGGCAACCGCATACTGGTCGAAGTCCGCTTCGAACAAGGCGCAGCGGCGAGCGTCGACGAGCTGCGCGCCGCGGGCGCCGAGGTCGTCAACGTCAGCCCCCGCTACCAGACGGTGACCGTCGCGGCGAAGCCGGACGAGCTGCAGGCCCTGAGCGCGGTGCCACGGGTCGCCGGCGCGCGCGAGGCGCTGCAGCCGATCGCGTACTCGACCTGCCCATCGGGCGCAGTCGTATCCGAGGGCGTGCAGCAATTGCATGCCGGAGACGCGAGCGGCGAAGCCCGCCAGGCCTTCGGCGTCGACGGCAGCGGCGTGACCGTGGGCATCCTCTCGGACTCCTTCAACCGGGCGACGGAAGCGGCGGACGGCAGCGGTCCTGTCGCTACCACCGCCTCACAAGACGTCAGCAGCGGCGATCTTCCCGGCCTGGGAAACACGTGTCTGGGGGAGACGACGCCGGTCGGCGTCCTCGACGACACCGAAACGGAAGGTGAGGACGAGGGACGGGCGATGGCCCAGATCGTCCACGATGTCGCTCCAGGCGCAAACCTCGCCTTCGCAACCGCGTTCGCCGGCCTCGGCGCTTTCGTCGCGAATATCGAAAAATTAGCCAAGCCCGTCGTTAACGGCGGCGCCGGCGCCAAGGTGATCGCCGACGACGTCTCCTACAGCGGAGAGCCGTTCTTCCAGGAAGGACCGGTTGCAGCGGCGGTGCGCAAGGTCACCGAAGACGACGGAGTGACTTACCTATCCGCCGCCGGCAACGAAAACCTCTTCGACGCCTCGGGCAACGAGATCGCATCCTGGGAAGCGCAGCAGTTCAGGGACGCTGGGGGCTGTCCGGTGGAAATTGAATCTCTCGCTGAAGTTAACGGTACGCACTGCATGGACTTCGATCCCGGCCCGCAGGTGGACAGGACCTTCGGGATCAAAGTCGCGCCGCACGAAACGGTGACTATCGACCTGCAGTGGGCCGAACCCTGGTACGGGGTCGAAACCGACCTCGACGCCTTCCTGCTCAATGCATTGGGCGAACCGATTGCCGACTCGACCGAAGACAACGTCAATCTCAGCAAAATTCCGTTCGAGTTCGTCCAGTGGGAAAACGAAAGCTCATCGAGTGCGACCGTGCAGCTCGTCGTCAATCGCTTCTCCGGCTCTCTGCCGCGATTGAAGTTCGAGCTGATTCAGGGAGGCGTCACCGCAACCGAGTATCCGCGCTCCAGCGGCACCGACGTCGTCGGCCCGACCGTGTTCGGTCACAGCGGGTCCGTGGACGCCATCTCGGTTGGGGCCGTCCGTTACAACAACGACTTGGCCGCGGAGCCCTTCTCTTCGCGTGGGCCGGTCGTTCACTACTTCGGCCCGGTCAACGGCACGAGCCCGGCACCGAAGCTCGGCACGCCCCAGGTGTTGGCCAAACCTGACGTTGTCGCCACCGACTGCGGTGTTACCAGCTTCTTCGCTTCCTGGACCGGTTTGGCGTGGCGGTTCTGCGGAACCTCGGCAGCCACCCCGCACGCCGCCGGAGTCGGGGCGCTGATGCTCGACGCTCAGGGATCCGCCTCCCCTCAGGCGGTCCGGGAAGCGCTGCTCGACGGCGCCGCGCCGCTCACGAGCATCGAAGAGCCATGTGCGACTGGCGCTGGACTCGTCGACGCTGTCAAGGCGATCGAAGCGCTCGAAACTCCCGCTCCCCCGATCGAGCCGGAATGCGACGTTCCGGGCCCGGAGGTTTCGGTAGAAGAAGCCCGCGCAGCAGGAAACTGGGGCCTCGAAACGCCACCCGCAGAACCGGCCGCGCCGCAATCCCCGAAGCCATCACCGCCGCAGTCGACGCCCGCCCCCTCGCCCGCCGCTGCTCCCACGACGCGCTTCCGCAAGCGTCCACCGAAGGTGACTCTGACGCGGCGCAGGTCGGTGAGGCTGGTGTTCAGGTTCGAATCCGACCAGCCCGCCGTCACCTTCCTCTGCAAGGTGGACCGGCAGCGCTTCCATCGCTGCGCGGCTCGGTTCGTGCGGCGCTATCCGCTCGGCCGTCACGTGCTGCGGGTGAAGGCGCGGCGGGACTCAGACGGCGCGACCGACGCCACGCCCGCCGTCTACCGCTTCCGGGTCAGGCGCGTCCGGCACGGGCTGATCGAGCGCCGTTCGCGCCATCACCGCGGCTGATCGCGCGAACGGAGCGAAGGGGGGAGCGAAAACGGGCGGTGGTGAGGCCCCCCGTTCGCCTACTCCGCGACTTCCCGCCCGTACAGGCGCTCGTCGACCGCCAGGCGCCACGGGCCGTTGGCGGATTCGGTTGCCCGGAAGTCGCGAAAGTCGAAGGTGAAGATCGGCAGATCGTGGCGCTCGGCGATCGCCATCACGCTTGCGTCGACGAGGCCCAAGCGCAGATCGGCATATTTGTCGTCCATCTCCGCGGCACGCCGCATCAGGCCGGACGACATGTAGGCGACTTCGTGAGCCCCCCTCGCCACCGTTCTCAACAATCGCCTTGCGGCTTCGTCTCCGACCCGTTTGCGAACCAGGTGGTCGGCCTCGACCATTACGGTCGAAGGCACGACGCCGCTACGGCGCAACCGATCCAGCATCGCGGAAGCCATCCGGTGGGCGGGGTCGTCCCTGTCGACAGCGGAAACCAGCGGCCCGGTGTCAATCAGGATCTTCATCGTCCGGCCCCTCTCCCGGATCCCATGGCTTGAGGCCCAGATATTTCTCTGCATTGATGCCGAGATCAGGCAAGCCACTGCTTCCAGCACCGATGTAGTCGAGCGGCACGCTGTTCTCGTCCTCGCGTGCGCCCAGCTCGACGAGTCGCACGATCGCGGCCGAGAAGGACTCGCCGTCGCGGGTGTGCTCGCGCACCAATTCCTCGGCGCTGTCGGGGAGGTAAATGGTCTTGCGGGGCATCGTCTGCGCCTTGCTCATGCGAATAAGTATGACATTCAAGATCATACATATCTGTGCAGAGTCAAAATCCTCTGCGTCATCAGTCGCGCGAATTGGCGACGTTCGGCGTCCCGCCACCCCGGCGCATGATCCAGTGGCCGATGAAGAGCAGCGCCAGCAGGGCGGCGGCGCTGCCGAGGACCAGCGGGTCGGTGAGGTTGAGGCCTTCGAGGCGGGTGCCGAAGTAGACGGCGAGGACCGTGATCGGCAGGTAGCCGACCAGGGTCGTCCAGACGAAGCGCCAGAGCGGTACGCGGGCGGCGCCCGCCGCGTAGGAGACGAGGCTGAAGGGGACGATCGGCAATAGGCGGACGGCGAGCAGCAGGGTCGCGCCGCCGCGCTCGATCGCGGCCTCGGTGCGCTCGAAGCGCTCCGTCCCGAACCAGCGGTCGAGCAACGGCCGGGCCACGGAGCGGCCGACCGCGAAGCAGAGCAGGCCGGAGAGCAGCCACCCGAGCATCATCAGCACCAGCGCGGGGAAGAAGCCGTAGACGAAGCCCGCGGCCGCGTCGACGATCTCAGCCGGATAGAAGACGACAGAGTGGATAACGGCGAGGGCGACGATCAGCAGCGGCCCGGCCACGCCGAGGCCCTTGACGTGGCTGCGAACCCCCGCCGTGTCGCCGTGCACGGCCGCGTCGAAGGCGGCACGCAGGTCCGGGATCGCGAGCACCAGCGCCGCGAGCAGCGCGAGGCCACCCAGCGTCACCGCGACTGCCGCCAGCGAAGGCCTAGGCGACTCCACGCAGCCGCTCCGCGAGGGCCGAGTGGCGGGCGCCGCTGTCGTCGTGGGCGACCGCGCGCTCGAGGGCGGCACGGTCGCCGATCAGGACGCAGTTGCTGCGGGCGCGCGTGATCGCCGTGTAGAGCAGCGGGCGGGACAGCATGCGGGCATGGGAGCGGTGGCAGACGCCGACGACGACCGGCACCTCACAGCCTTGCGCCTTGTGGACCGAGATCGCGTAGGCGAGTCGCAGCGTCGCCGTCTCGCCGTAGGGGATGACGAGCGAGCCGCCCTCGTCGGTGTCGACGACGATCGCCTCCTCGGCGGGGTCGTCCTCGCGCAGGAAGACGATCGAGCCGTTCATCAGCCCCAGCTCGTGCGAGTTGCGGGTCTGGATCAGGCGGTCGCCGATGCGGAAGCGCTTGCTGACCGCGGCGGCTCCGTCCGGGTTGAGCCGCGCCTGCAGCCGCTCGTTGAGGGCGTCGATGCCGACCGCTCCCTTGTACATCGGCGCCAGCACCTGCACCTCGCGGATCGGGTCGACGCCGAAGCTCGCCGGAGCCCGCTCGGCGACCACCTCGACGACCGTCTCCAGGGCCCGCTCGGGGCCGGGGCGGTCGATGAAGAAGAAGTCGCGGTCCTGATCCTCTCCGGGCTCCAGGTGCGGCGTCCGCCCCTGGTTGATCTCGTGCGCCGCCGTAGTGATCATCGAGCGCGCCGCCTGGCGGAAGATCTGGGTGAGGCGGACGACGGGAGCGACGCCGGAGGCGATCAGATCCTCGAATGGCTTGCCGGCGCCGATCGGCGGCAGCTGGTCGGCGTCGCCGACGAAGACGAGGTGGGTCGTCTCGGCGAGGCCGCCGAGCAGCACCTCGATCAGCCGCAGGTTCAGCATCGAGGCCTCGTCGACGATCACCAGGCCGACGGGGAGCGGGTGGCCGGGACGAAAGCCGGGCTCACGCCCCGGCATCCACTCGAGCAGTCGGTGGATCGTCTGCGCCTCGTGCCCGGTCGCCTCCTCCAGCCGCCGCGCGGCGCGCCCGGTCGGCGCGCAGAGCGCCACAGCGACGGCCGATCGCGCCGCCTCGGCGACGATCGCCCGCGTGCAGGCGGTCTTGCCGACGCCGGGCCCGCCGGTCAGCACCGAGATCCGCGCCCCGAAGGCGCCGCGCACGGCAGCCCACTGCTCGTCGGTGAGTCGGCGCTCCTCCTCGACGTCCTCAGGTGGGGCCTCGCCGGGGTCGTGGTCGAGGTGGGGTGGAGCCGCGGCGCGCTCGCCCAGGGTTCTCGCCACCGCGACCTCGCTGGCGTGGGTCGGCTCGCGATAGGCCCGGCCTTCGTCGAGCAGCAGGCCGCGCGCCAGCGCCGGCACGTCGGGGTCCGGCTGCAGGCCGATCAGCTTCGCCGTGCGCCGGTTCAGCTCGTCGACCGGCAGGAAGGCATTGCCCTGCTGCTCGGCCTCGCCGAGGGCAAAGACGGCCGCGGCCTGGGCGCGGCGCTCGGACTCGAGCGGGACGTCGGCGGCGAGCGCGATCTTGTCGGCACGGGCGAAGCCGACTCCGGCGACCTCGGTCAGCCGGTAGGGGTCCTCATGGAGGATCGCCGTCGAACGCTCGCCGAAGCGGGCGTGGATCGGCGCCGCCAGGTGGGCAAGGCCGTGCGGCGCCAGCTGCACGTGCAGGTCGCGGACCGCGCGCGAGGCGCGCCAGGAGTCGGCCGCGGCGGCGGCCTGGGCCGCGCTGACCCCGCTGAGGGCGGCGAAGGCCCCCTCGGGGTCGGCGGCGATCGCCCCCAGCACGGTCTCGCCGTGCTCGTCGACCAGCCGCTCGGCGCGGGCCGGGCCGATGTGGCGCAGCGAGGTCAGGTAGGCGATCTGACCGGCGCGGTCGGCGGGATCCAGCGGCAGCGCCCCGCGCGCCTTGAGCTGCCGCCCATAGCGCGAATGGGTCTGCCAGTCGCCGCTGACTTCGGCCCGGTCGCCGGCTTTCAGGTGGGCGACCGGGCCGACCAGCGCGAAGCCCTCGCCCGAGTCGGCGTCCTGCACCTCGAGCACTGCGTAGCCGTCGTCCTCGGCGCTGAAGATGACGCCCAGCACCTCGATCGTGCCGCTGAACGCGGCGGCATCGACGTCGAAGAGGGCAGCCGTTTCGCTCACGCTTCAAAGCTAGACGGTCGCGGGGCGCCGAGACGGATGAGCGGCTTGCTTGGAAATCCAAAGTACGCGATGATCCCGGCGATCCGGCCCAAACGGGGCCGCCAACGTCGGGAGGAAGCAGGATGAGCGACTACGCCGTCAAGAAGATCGATGAGATGGAGGCCGTCTACGGCGGCGCCTTCAAGCGCGCCAGGGCAGAGCTCGGGGTCGAGGCCTTCGGCATGCAGATCATCGACATGCCCGCCAACTTCGATGGCTACCCCGAGCACGATCACGCCGAAGACGGCCAGGAGGAGGTCTTCATCGCCCTGCGCGGCGGCGGCGAGATCGAGATAGCAGGGGAGCGCTTCCCGCTCGACGGCGACCACGTCGCCCGCGTCGCCTCGGGGACGATGCGCAAGGTCTGGCCCGGCGAGGAGGGCATCCGCCTGCTCGTCCTCGGCGGCAAGCCGGGCGATGTCTACGACGCCCCCGAAATCAGCAAGTTGGGCACGCCCGACCCGATGGCCAGCTAGCCCCAGCCTGCGCCGTCGCCGCGCTGAGAGCCACCTCCCAGCGAGCGCCGTAGAGGTTTGAACCGCTATCCGGTTCAAACCTCTACGGCGCTTTCGGTTTTCGCTGGGTGAGTTGCTCACGACGTTGTTCGAGGAGCCGGGCGACGCGCCGGATCACCTGCGGCGCTTCACGCTCGAGGCGATGGCCGGTGACCCGGATCATCTCGATGCCGGCCAGCTTCAGGTTCTCCTGACGCAGGCGATCTTCCTCGAAGGCCTCGTGGGAGCCGTGCGTCTCGTAGACGTCGAGTTCGACGACGAAGCGCGCCTCCGGCCAGTAGACGTCCAGCTCGTAGCCGAGCTCGACGAAGCCCGTGGTCGGTCGGGGCAGGCCAGCTTCGAGGACCAGATCCAGAAAGCGCCGCTCCAAGCCCGAGCGGCTGTAGGGCGCCGGACGATAGATCTCCAGCGCTCGGCTCAGGCGCCGAGCGCCGTGATGGCCTCCTGCCCGTCGGAGCACGTCTTCGAAGCGGCGCAGGTCAAAGAGCTGAAGCTCCTCGGCGCGCCTGAGCAGGCGCTGGAGCTGTTCGGGCCGGCGCAGTGCCGCCAGGTCGAGAGCAGTGCGGGGCACAGCCGTTACCGGAATCCCGTCGATCTCGGCGCAATCCGCTGAGGTGAGGATTTCGGAGCGATGGAGCTTCACCGGCGGTCGGCGGCCGCGGGGGATCGGCGAGGTGACATGGATCGGGACGGGCGACCACTGGGCAAGCCCCCACAGCCAGGCGGCCGAGTAGTGGCTGAGCAGGCTGTTGGGCCCGCAGGCGAGCACCGCGGCGAGACACCGTCCCCGCAATGACAGGCCGGTGTGGCCGACCGCGTAGACACCGCGGTGGATGCGATGCAAACGGGCCTCAGCGGCACCTCGTACCACCGAGGTCCGCGAATAGCCCAACCCGCCGAGCAGCTGGTCGATCGAGACCACCCCATGCTGCCGTTTCGCCAGATCGGCCAGCGGGCCATGCGCCGGTTCGCCGTCGCCGTCGGTCCTCCGCTCCGATCGCCGTAGAGGTTTGGTTTGCATAGAGGTTCAAAGCTCTACGGCGGGTAGGTCTCTCCCCCCGACTCCTGCACCATCGGCCAATTTCCTCATCCCACACCTGAGCGCCGTAGAGGTTTGAGCCGGATAGCGGTTCAAAGCTCTACGGCGCTCGGGGCTCTACGGCGGTCGGGGGCTCTACGGCGTTTGAGGGGGCGGGGCGGAGGGCTCGTAGCCGGCGCAGCGGAGGACCGGTACTCGGGGGTAGCGGGGATAGGCCGGGTCCTCGCGCGAGCGCCGGCAGAGGCTGAAGACCGATCCGCGGGTGTTCGGGACGAGCTGCTGGTGGGCGCAGCTGTCGCATAGGCCGTGGAGGGCGCCCTCGGTCGGACGGCCGGGCATGCCCGCAGTCATGTCGATGACGCTATCGAGCGAGATTTATCGATGATTCGCGACCAACTGTTGCGCTCCGCGTTCAATCGGTCTAGGTTGTCTGAACAAAGCAGACCAGTACACGACTCCGGGGGGACCTAGATGAGTCTCGATGTCTATCTGCACGGGGAGCGCGTCGGCGGGCTGTTCCGGCTCGACGACGATCGCTACAGCTTTGCCTACACGCCGGAGGCGGTCGCCCAGGCCAATCCCGCGACGGCGATGCTGAGCCATTCGCTGCCCCTGCGCTTCGAGCCCTACGGGCCGGAGGCCAGCCGCACCTACGTTGAGGGACTGTTGCCGCAGGGCGCGCGCAGGCGCGCGATCGCCCATGAGCTCGGGCTCGACCCGAGCGACGGCTATGGCCTGATCGCCGAGCTCGGCGCCGATTGCCTCGGCGCCGTCAGCTTCGGCTATGGCCGCTGGGAGGAAGAGCCCGACGAGGACGAAGGCCTCGCCTGGCTCTCCGACGAGGAACTCGAGGAGTTGTTGCAGCCGCGCCCGGCACGGCTCTTCGACGAGGACAACCCGCTGCGAATGCGCTTCGCCCTGCCCGGCGAGCGCCACAAGCTGGCGCTCGTCCGCGACGAGTACGGCGAGGGTTGGGCCTGGCCGCAGCCGGGCGTGCCGAGCACCCACATCGTCAAGCCCGAAGCGCCCGAGCGGCCCGGCCTGGTTGCCAACGAGCACGCATGCAGCGTCGCCTACCGGGAACTCGGCTTCCCGGTCGCCCACACCTCGATCGAGACGATCGCCGGGCAGACCTGCCTCGTCGCCAAGCGCTTCGACCGCTGGGGCGAGGGCCCGGGCGCGGAGCGCCTGCACCAGGAGAGCTTCGCCCAGGCGCTCGGCATCTCGCCCGACAACTCCACCGGCCGGCTCTCCACCGGCACCCCGACGCTGGCCGAGGCGAGCGGGCTGCTGCGCGCAATCGGCGAAGAGCACGCCGTGGAGACGCTGATGCGGGTCACCTTCTGCGACCTGTTGATCGGCTGCACCGCGCTGCGCGGCGGCAACATGGCGCTGCTCTTCGGTCGGGAGGGGACGATGCCGGCGCCGTTCTACGGCATCGCCTCGACCGAGGTCTACGGCGAGGTCCGGCCGCGCCCGCTCGTCACCGGCGAGGAAATCCCGCCGGCGCCGCTGCTGATCGACATCCGCCACACGATCGAGCTCTGCGGCCTCGAGTTCCAGCAGGGGCTGATGGAGGCGATCAGGCTGATGGGCCTGGTCTGCGCGGCGCTGAACGCGGTCGCCGAGGACGCCTGGGACGAGGGCTGGACGAAGCCCGCGGTCGAGGAAGCGATCCAGATCGCGATGGGCCGGGCGATCGGATTCCGCCACGAATCGGTCTATCTACGCCCGCGCGACTGAGAGGTGCTCAGGCGGTGAGCACGACGACGACGATGAAGGAGGCGTAGAGGCCGAACCAGCCGAGCACCGCGGGCAGCTCGAACCGCCCGCGCCGGTGCAGCGCCTCATAAGCGAGGAAGCCGCCGGCGAGGCCCAGCGCCACCGAGAGCGCGGCGTTCGCGCTCAGCGCCCAATCGGTGAACAGCAGTCCGATCCCGAAGGGGATCGTCGATTGGAAGACCATCGCCCCGGTGATGTTGCCGAGCGCCAGCGAGTCCTTGCCGTCGCGCACCCAGAAGAAGCTGTTGACCTTCTCGGGCAGCTCGGTGGCGAGCGGTGCGAGGATCAGGGCGAGGACGACCGCCTCGACGCCGAGGTCGCTGGCGATCTTGAGCAGCTCGTCGACGAAGAGGTGGGCGCCGCCGACCATCGCCCCCAGGCCGACCAGCAGCTGCAGCACCGAGAGCGTCAGGCTCGGGTCCATGCGGCGCTCCGGGCGGCGCTCGAAGAGGAGCGGATCGAGCGTGCCGTGCTCCTGGACCTCGCCGCCCCGCACCAGCGTGCGCCGGATGTAGAACGGATAGGCGAGCAGGGCGAGGATGCCGATCGGGATGCGCAGCGCCGCCGGCGCCCCCCAGGCGAGCGCCAGCGAGAGGGCGAAGAAGGCGAGGAAGAAGAGCAGGTCGCGCTCCAACGTCTCGCGGTGCGCGTTCAGCTCCAACCCCTGCTCGCGCCGGTCCCGATAGAGGTAGGCGAAGAGGCCGACGAGGCCCATCGCCAGCGTCCCCAGCAGGAAGGGCGCGCCGACGATCGCCCCGATCGCCACCTGGTCGCCCCCCTGCTTGGCGCCGATCAGGGCGACGATCGCGACCAGCGTCTCCGGCATCGCCGTGCCCACGGCGGCGAGCACGCTGCCGACGGCGCCCTCGCCGAGCTGCAGCCGGTGCCCCAGCCACTCCACCGCATTGGTGAAGAGCAGCGCGCCGGCAAGGATGACGGCGAAGCTGACGGCCAGCAGGAAGAAGCTCAAGGGGCCCTACCGGCCCGAGCCCTCGCCCAGTCCTTCGAATAGTTCGCCCAGGCTTTCGCCGCCTTCTTCGCCCTGCAGCAGGCCGAGCAGTTCGATCGGGTTGATGCCGAGCTTGATGAACAGCTTGCTCAGCGGCTTGGCGTTTGCGGGGGCGGAGATCTTCTGTTCTTCATTGACTCCGCCCAGCTTCAGGGTGAGTTCGACCGCGACGCTCTTCGGGCCGCCGCCGCTGCCCTGCGGTTCGACCGTGGCCTGGGCGTCGATCTCCCGCACGATGTCGTCGTCGCCGACGTAGACGGAGACGTGGGCGCTCTTCAACGCGTCGGCGATTTCGCCCTTCTCCTTGTCGATTTCCGACTTCGAGGGCAGCGGGCCGGCGGCGGCCAGCTGCGTGCGGCAGGCCTGGCTTTCGACCACTTCCAGCACCGAGTCGATCGCGCCGGAGACGTCGAGGTCGCCGCTGATCTTGGTCGTGGCGGTGCCTTCGACGTCGGCGCTGCCTTCGTTCTTGCCGTTTTCGAGGAATTCGGAGACGTGGAGCTTGCCGAGTTCTTCCTGGCAGGCGGCAACCCCGGCCGAGCCGGTTTCGGCGCCGCCTTCGCGCTGGGCTTGCTTCAGCGTCTGTTCGATGAAGCTGAAGGTCGTCGGATCGACTTCGTACTGGGTGCCTTCGTACTGGACGTAGGCGGTGTTGGGGAGCAGCGTCAGGCCGCCGTCGAAGTCGATCTTCTTGCCGTTGAAGTTGCCGTTGGCCTTGGCGGTCATCGCCAGCTGCGGCAGGCTGCCCTGGCCTTCGCCCTGGAAGGGCCCGGAGAGGCTGACGTTCACATTGCCGCCTTCGGAGCCGGGGGAATCGAGCTTGAGCCCAAGGTCGACGTTGCCGCTTTCGATCCCCTGCAGCGTCGCTTCGTCGAGCACCGATTCGGCGCTCTCGCCGCTCTTGTCGCCGCTGCCACCGCAGGCGACGAGGACGGCGCTGAGCGCAGCGAGGACGGCTAGGGCGGCGAGAAAGCGGAATCGGCTCATGCGCAGGATCCTAAGCTAGCGACGGCGCCTTAGCGGTTCTTAAGCGCCGGCGGGGTCGATTCGGTGAGGTTGAGCGCCAGCGGGAAGAGGAAGGCGCCGAGGAAGATCAGCACGATGCCGGCGGCGATCAGCCAGCGCAGGTTGGTCAGATGGCCGGCGATCGCGACGCCGAAGCCGATCAGCACCAGGGCGATGTAGGGGCCGGCGCTGTGGGGAAGCAGCGCGGCGAAGGAGAGGGCGAGGTCGGGCACGATGGTCGCGCGGATTATCATCGCCCGATGGCCAAGGCGCAGGCACCCGCATCCGTAGCCGAGACGAAGGAGGCGCTGGCGGCGGCGAGCTACCTCGCCGACGAGCCCGCGGCGCTGGTCTCTTACCTCGCCCAGCGACTGGGCAAGCCGATCCTGACCGAGGGCCCGGCGGGGGTCGGCAAGACCGAGCTGGCCAAGGCGCTCGCCCGCGCCACCGGCCGCGAGCTGATCCGCCTGCAGTGCTACGAGGGCCTCGACGAGGCCAAGGCGCTGTACGAGTGGAACTACCGCAAGCAGCTGCTGCGCATCCAGGCCGGCGGCGAGTCCGGCTGGGAGGACGTCCACGGCGACATCTTCAGCGACGAGTTCCTGCTGGCGCGGCCGCTGATGCAGGCGATCGCCAGCCCCGAGCCGGTCGTGTTGCTGATCGACGAGATCGACAAGACCGACCAGGAGTTCGAGGCGATGCTGCTCGAGCTGCTCTCCGACTTCCAGATCACGATCCCCGAGCTGGGCCAGGTCTCGGCCAGCTCGATGCCGATCGTCGTCCTCACCTCGAACAACTCGCGCGAGCTGACCGAGGCGCTGAAGCGGCGCTGCCTCTACCTCTGGCTCGACTACCCGGAGCTGGAGCGCGAGATGGAGATCGTCCGCCTGCACGCGCCCGAGCTCTCGGAGACGTTGACCCGGCGGCTGGTCGAGGTGGTGCGGATGGTGCGCGACCTCGACCTGAAGAAGCCGCCCTCGATCGCCGAGACGATCGACTGGGCGCGGACGCTGCTGCTGATGGGCGCCGAGGACATCGACCGCGAGACCTTCCAGCAGTCGATGTCGATCATCGTCAAGCACCGCACCGATATCGACCTGGTGGCGGAGCGGGTGGGGATGAAGCTTGCCGAATCCATACGGCCCCAAAGCTGACGCGGGCCCACCCGGCCTCGCCGCGAAGTTGCTCGCGTTCTGCGAGGAGCTGCGCAGCGAGGGGGTGGCGGTCGGCACCTCGGAGATCCTCGACGCCTTCGCCGCGCTCGAGCAGGTGCCCTGGGAAAGCCAGGCGGACTTCCGCGAGGCACTGGCGGCGACGATCGCCAAGTCGCAGGAGGACCGGCGCCTGTTCGAGCTGCTCTTCGAGCGCTGGTTCTTCCGCGCCGCCGAGGCCGAGGCGATCGAGCGCGAGGTGGACCCGGAGGGCGAGCAGCGCCACGAGGGCGCCGAGCGGCTCGACATCGACGAGCTGCGCGAACAGATCCGCCAGGCGATCCTCGACGGGGACGACGACGCGATGCGCGACCTGGCACGGCTGGCGATCGCCGCCTTCGGCCGCCAGGGCGAGGGCTCGGGCGTGGTCGGCGTGGACGTGCAGCGGATCCGCCGCACGCTGGAGCTCTCGGCCGGGACGCAGCCGCAGCGCAGCGAGGCGGCCGACGGCGCCGGCGAGCGGCCGCCGATCGAGCGCGAGCAGCTCAACCGCTTCGAGCGCCACCTGCGGCGCGAGCTCGAACGCGACCTGATCGAGCGCACCGAGACGCTGCCGCCGGCGCGGCCGCTGGCCGAGCTCGACCGGGCGCTGCCGACCAGCCCGACCCAGGACCTGGCCGCGGTGCACCGCGCCGTCTCGCAGATGAAGCGGCGCCTGGCGACGCTGGGGCACGAGCAGCGCGGGCGGCGCAAGGCGCGGTCGGTCGACGTGCGGCGCACGCTGCGCGCCTCGCTGGAGACCGGCGGCGTGCCGATGCACCTGCGCTACCGGCCGAAGCGGCCGCGGCGGCCGGAGATCTACGTCCTCTGCGACGTCTCGACGAGCGTCACCTCGGCCAGCGTCTTCTTCCTCTCCGTTCTGCACGCCCTGCACGACTCGTTCCGCAAGCTGCGCAGCTTCGTCTTCATCGAGCGGATCTCCGAGGTGACCGAGATCTTCGAGCACGAGCGCGACTTCCGCGAGATCGCCAGGCGCGTCTCCAGCGAGGGCGGCGTCGCCGACGTCTCCGGCTACACCGACTACGGCCGCGTCTGGCTCGAGTTCCTGACCGAGATCTCCGACGACCTCGACCCGCGCTCAACGGTGATCGTGCTCGGCGACGCCCGCACCAACGGCCGCGAGCCCCACGCCGAGGTCTTCGCCCAGGTGGCCGAGCGCGCCGGCCGCCTCTTCTGGCTCAACCCCGAGCCGAAGCTCTACTGGAACTACGGCGACTCGGTGATGGCCGCCTACGAGCGCTACTGCGACGGCGCCTTCGAGTGCTGGACCACGAGGCACCTGGAGAACTTCGTCAACGTGGTGGCGGGTGGAGTGCCGGCGGCGGAGTGAGCGCGGTGGTCCTCAGATCGGAATGATGGTCACCGGGTCGCCGGGATCGATCAACCGCTTCATGTCGCCGACATCCGAGGTCGCCACGGCAGCTTCGTGCTCGATACCGCAGCACACAACATGGGCATCCGCCACATCGCTGGCGTCGTGAACGCCAAGCCTTACGCCGACCTCTTTTGCCCGACCTTCATCCAGGGTGTCGACTTCAAACGTCCTGAGCAGCTTGACCAGCTTCGCCGCCCTTGATCCACCCCGCCATATCTGCGCCAGGGCGCTTGCCGGGACCACAACCGCGTCGCCGCGTTTGTCAGCCTCGGCGACCAAGACGGCAATCACTTCGCTGCCACGTTCGAGGCCGATCAACGCTCCCGCGTCGAGGACGAGATTTCTCCCCATGCTCTCTCCAGTTCCCTGCGCGCCCACTCTCTCGTCTCCTCCTTGATCGGACCAAACTCCTCTTCCCAGTCGGCGATGTATTCCCGCATCGCCTGATGGCGCCTTTCCCTCAAGAGGGCTCTTTCCACCGCGGCGGAGAGACTTGGCGCCCTGCCTGCCTCGACAGCGGCGCGTGCCTCGTCCAGCGCCTCCGGCTGAACCGAGATCGTGACCCTTTCTTTCATACGCAACATCATACGCCTGCCTTTTCTCCGTCTGTGGCAGTGGGAGAGGTGGGTCGAGAGCGCTACGGAAGGTGGGCTTCGATGGACCACGACTGGGTTGGGTTGGAGAAGGTCGCGCAGCTGTTCCGATACGAGATGTGGAGCTCGGTTCTGCCGAAGCGATCGTCGAGCAGGGCATCGAAGTCCAGCGCTTCGGTCCGCTCCAGGCGACCGCGTTTCGCGAAGAGCCGGAAGCTTGTGGCCTGAACCTGATCCAGGGCGCTGCGGAGGGCGGGGCCGTCGAGGGCGGTCCGTGGACTTGACCGAGGACCCCGGGATCGAGGTCTTCGAGCTCGGCGAGGAGGAGGCCGACGGCGAAGGCTTCAGCTGGATCGTCGCCCAGGGCCTCGAACTGCCGATCATGGCGGAGAACCTCGCCTTCTCGCTGCCGATGAAGGAGAGCTGGCGCTGTTACACCGCGGTCCTACCCGCCGAGAACAGGGTGGTGGCGGCCGGCGCGATGCTGATCGCCGGCGGCATCGCCCAGCTCTCCGCGGGCTTTGCCGAGGCCTATGTCAGCCGCAACTGGCAGCGCCCCGCGCTCAGGCCGTCAGCCGCGCCGGCCTAGGCAAGCTCAGGTAACTTCGCGCAGTTTCTGCGCTTCGCCCAGCTGCTGGAGCTTTTTGAGGCTCTGGTTCTCGATCTGGCGGATCCGCTCGCGGGTGACGTTGAACGTGCGGCCGACCTCGTCGAGGGTGCGGGGGTGCTCCCCGCCGAGGCCGTAGCGCAGTTCGAGCACGCGGCGCTCGCGGTAGGAGAGGTTCTCCAGCGCTTCCTTGAGCGCCTCTTTGGTCAAGAGGTCCGCCGCGCGGTCGAAGGGGGACTCGGCCTTCTCGTCGGCGATGAACTGGCCGAACTCCGACTCCTCCTCGTCGCCGACCGGCTTCTCGAGGCTGACCGGGGCCTGGGCCGAGCGCTTGATCGAGTCGACCTCCTCGGGGTCGATCCCGGTGACGTCGGCGATCTCCTCGGGGGTGGGCTCGCGGCCCAGCTCGGTGACCAGCTTGCGCTCGGCGCGGCCGATCTTGTTCAGCTTCTCGACCACGTGGACCGGGATGCGGATCGTGCGCGCCTTGTCGGCCAGGGCGCGGGCGATCGCCTGGCGGATCCACCAGGTCGCGTAGGT
>DASSHI010000047.1:0-42578 GCA_035693025.1 Solirubrobacterales bacterium | reverse complement strand
CTCGACCTGCTTGGGATCGACGAGCACGAGGCGCACCTCGTGCGGATCCGCGTTGAGCAGGATCGACGAGAGCATCGCGTTCACGCACGCCGACTTGCCCGCGCCGGTGGTGCCCGCGACCAGCAGGTGCGGCATCTTCGCCAGGTCCGCGCCGATCCCCCGGCCGGCGACGTCCTTGCCCAGCCACACCGTCAGCGGCGACCAGTCCTCGGGCGCCTCGCCGTAGACGTCGCCCAGCTGGACGACGCGCCGGCGCTCGTTGGGCACCTCGACGCCGACGGCGGTCTTGCCCGGGATCGGCGCCAGGATGCGGATGTCGGTGGCCGCCAGCGCGTACGCGAGGTCGTCCTTGAGGTTGGCGACCTTGCTCATCTTCACGCCCGGCGCCAGGCGCACCTCGTAGCGGGTGATGTGCGGGCCGGCGACGGTGCCGACGATCTTCGCCTCGACGCCGAAGTGGCCGAGCGTCTCGACCAACTTGCGGCCGATGACTTCGTGGTCGCGCGGATCCGGTCCCTTGTCGCCCTTGCCTTTTTCCAGCACGTTCGCCGGCGGCTGCCGGTAGTCGATCTGCTCCGATTCGGTGACTCCGCGCTTGTTCCCCATCGGCGTCAGCTGTGGCTGCTCCGCGGCGGGGACGTCGTCCGGCTCGACCTCCGGCTCCGCCTCCTCGGTCAGCTCGGCGAACTCATGGGTGACCGTCTCCGGCTCGGGCTCCTCGTCGGCTGCCTCGGCGATCGCAACCGTCGGTTCGAACTCGTCGTCCTCCTCCGGATATGCGCTCATCACGTCGGTCGGGCCGACCTTGGTGTCGAAGGCGGAGGCCCTTTCGCTGCGCCGATCCTCGCGGTGTTGGATCGCCGTCTGGGCGATGTCGCGCCCGCCGGAGAAGGTGTGGTGGACGCCGCGACCGAGGCCGCGGAAGACGGTCGAGACCGAGGTGCCGGTGACGAGCATCGTTCCGACGGCGAGCATCAGCACGGTCGCGATCCGCGCGCCGACGGCGCCGAAGAGGTATTCGAGCCCGGTTTCGAGCCCGTAGCCGACCTTTCCCCCGTCCCAGCCGAAGAAGAGGACGAAGCAGAGGTATACCCCGGCGGCGATCAGGAAGAGCCCGATCAGATCGAGGTGGCGCTGCTGCAGACCCTCCGGCAGGTGCGGTCGCGGAAATCGCGATTTTGGCTTCGCTTTGCCTTTCGGCCTTCTGCGCGCGGCCGAGCCGCGCTTCTTACGCACGAACATGGGAGCCGCTTCGACAGCGGCGGTCTCTCCCCTGCTCGACTCAGGAATGAGTGACGATGAAGGCGACAATCAGCGCGACGAAACCGGCGACGGTCGAGGCCCAGAGCGTGGTGATTGCGGTATGCACGCTCTCGATGCGGCCGTTGAACTCGGCGCGCACGCCTCCGATCTCGGCGCGCACGTCCTTGATCTCGGCCCGCAATTCGCGAAACCCCTCGCGCATCTCCTTCCTCAACTCGCCGATCTGGCGGCTCACGTCGTCCATTGCTTCGTCCGTCCTCTCTCGGTCCATTGTCTGCATGATGCCAGGCTAGGCGGCCGCGACGCGCGGGTGGCGCGCCGAATGCAAAATGTTTCGCACACCCTCCTTGTGAGATGACGGCGGGGACGCCGTCAGCCGGCGCAGACCCAGGCGCTGCCGCCCGAGTCGGCCCAGATTTCGCCGGCGATGCGGTCCTGTTCCTCCTTGGAGCCGTCCTGCGGCGCGCCCTGGCCGCCGTACAGCTCCCAGGTCGAGGGAAGGATCTGGTAAGCACCCCCGGCGCCGCTGCCGGGATTGACCGCGCCGTAGTTGCCGCCGGACTCGCACATGACGATGTAGGTCGGGATCGAGAACGGCCCGCCGAGCCAGCGGCCGACGGTTTCTTCGGCAGCGGCCCGGCTTGCCGCTTCCGCCGCTTCGATCTCCTTCACCCAGCGGCCGATGCTCGCTTTGAGCTTCGCCAGGGCGGAGGACTTCTCGGCGGCAAGCGAGTCGAGGCGCGCAGCCGTTTCGTCCGCCCGCGCCCGGACCGCGGCGATTTCCGAACGCGCCGCCGCCAGCTCTTCGTTGTAGGCGTCGACGCGCGCCTTCAGCGCCGCGACCAGGTCGAGCTCGTGGCGGAACCGGTTGCGCACCTGCTCGACCCTGGAGGCGAGCTCGGTGTCGGAATCCTGGATCCGCTGCAGGTATTCGCTGCGCGCCGCGAGCTCGTCGAAGCTGCCGGAGCCGAGCACGATGCTCGCCGTGCTCGGCGAGCCGCTCTCGTAGATGCCGACGAGACGTGCTGCCAGGGCCCGCCGGGCGCGCCGCAACCGCGCGCGCTCGGCCGCCAGATGCCGTTCGGAGAGCTCGACCTTCCCCGCCAGGCGGGCCGCCCGTTCGCGGCCATGGGCGAGCAGGTCGCTGAGGTGACGCTCACGGTCCGCAGCCGCCGTCGCTTCGGCTTCGGTGCTCGCCAGGCGTTCCTGCGTGGCGCGGATCTGTCCTCCCAGGGAGGCTGCTTCTTCGCGGGCTCCCCCGACCTCGTCGCGCAGCGCGCCGATGCTCGCCGCGTGGGCCGAGGCGACGACGAGCAGAGCTAGGGCACAGAGCGCGACTGCGGGCTTCCAGCGCATGGATCCACCTCAGCCCTCGGGCACTTCGCGATTGGCGAGATAGATCGCGACGCCGATCGCCACAGCGCCCGCGCCGAGGCCGATCCGGATCTCGCGCCGGTAGCGGCGGCGCAGATAGGCGAGGGCGAAGCGCAGCGCCGCTTTGCCGACCTTGTCGTACATCAGCTCCCACCCTCCTCTTCGCGGTTGCGAATCCTGTGAGCCATCCGCGACTGCAGCGACCAGAGCTCGATGAAGCCCGGCGAGGCGGCCTGCGAGAAGAGGCCGCCGGACTCGGCGAAGGACGCCAGGTCGGCGTCGTAGACGGCGTTGGGCGAGGAACGGGTGACGACTCGCACGCTTCCTTTGTACAGGCGCAGGCCGATCGTCCCGGTCACCTGGGCGTTGACTGCATCCATGTATGCATCGAGGTCGGAGCGCAGCGGCTCCCACCACAGGCCGGCGTAGACGAGGTAGCCCCACTGCTGGTCGAGGCGGGGCTTGAACTGGTTCTGGTGAATCGTGCCGACGAGCTTCTCGAGCTCCTGGTGCGCGGGGAGCAGGATCGCGGCCGCCGGGATCTCGTAGATGTCGCGCACCTTGAGCCCGACGATGCGGTCCTCGATGTGGTCGACGATGCCCACCCCGTGCCGGATGCCGGCCTCGGCGACGGCTTCGAGCAAGTCGACGAGGCCGAGACGCTCGCCGTTGAAGCCGACCGGCACACCGGCCTCGAACTCGACCGTGACCGTCTCCGCCTCGTCTGGCGCCAGCTCGGGCCGGGTGACGAGCTGGAAGACGTCGTCCTCGGGTGCCTGACCGAGGTCCTCGATCCAGCGGCCCTCGGAGGAGCGGCCCCAGAGGTTGTCGTCGATCGAGTAGGGCGTCACCTCGGCCCCGCCCTTGACCGGGATGCCGTGCTCGCGTGCGTAGGCGATCTCCTCCTCCCGGCCCATCTGCCAGGAGCGCACCGGCGCGATCGTCTTCAGCTCCGGCGCCAGGGTCGCCACCGTCGCCTCGATCCGCACCTGGTCGTTGCCCTTGCCGGTGCAGCCGTGGGCGATCGTGTCGCAGCCGCTGCGGCGCGCCTGCTCGACCGCCAGCTCGGCGATCAGCGGGCGGCCGAGCGCGGTGAACAGCGGGTAGCCGCCGCCGTAGAGGGCGTTGGCCTTGATCGCGGGCGCGACGAAGTCGGCGGCGAAGCGCTGGCGTGCGTCGACGACATGGCACTCGAGCGCGCCCAGCCGCTTTGCCTTGTCTTCGATCACGGCGTAGTCCTCGCCGGGCTGGCCGAGGTTGACGGTGAGGCAGACGACCTCTGCCCCATAGCGGTCCTGGATCCACTTCAGCATCACGCTGGTGTCGAGGCCGCCCGAGTAGAGCAGCAGCACCCGCCTCACCTCGGCGGGGTCGGCCTCGTAGTCCGCGGTGCGGACGTGCTCGGGGGGGAGCGCGGCCATCTAGGGGGCGGAGAGACCGCCGCTGCCGCCGCCTTCTTCTTCTTCGGGCGCAGTGGTCGGTTCGGCGATCGTCGTTTCGGTGGTTTCTTCGCCGCCAGACGGTTCGGTCGCGGTCGATTCGGTCGATTCGGTGGTCGTCCCCGTCGTTTCGATCGTGGTCGTTTCGCTCGGCAGCGTTTCGCTGTCGAGCACGGGGCTGCTCGAACCGTTGTCGCCGCCGTTGTCGGAGGCGATCACGACGATCGCGATCACGAGGCCGACGATGACGGCGATCAGGCCCGCAACCAGCAGGCGCGTGTTGCCGTGGGGGCGACCGCCTCCCGGCTCCTCGGGCTGTCCCATGATCCTGGTCGGGTCGTCGTGCATCGAAGCTAGCCCTCCGGTCCGAGGATCGCGTCGAGGATCTCGCTCGTGTCCTCGATGTCGAAGCCGGCCCGCAGGCGGGCTTCGATCTCCGAGCGCTCGGCGCCCGAGACCGCCATCTGCGTGGCAAGCAGCCGGGCACCGGCAGAGCCGGAGCGCCGGGGCGCCAGAGGCTCGTCCCCATCGTCGTCCTCGGGCGTGGACTCGACGGGCCTGAGATGGCCGCCGCGGGACTCCACCCCGCTCCGGGCCGGGGGGTCGAGCTCGTCGGCGAGCTCGCGCAGGCGCTCGGCGACCATCCTGTCGGCACGCTCGCGCGCTTCCTCGAGATGGCGCTGGGCCTGGTGCTCGGCGTCGTCGATCACGCTCGCGGCGGCCCGCTCGGCGGCGTCGACGATCCGCGCCAGGCGCTGTGCGGCGTCCGCGGCTGAAGAGGGTGGCCGTTGCTCTGGAGGCGACTTCTCGACGCTCATCTAGCCGCGTAGCTTAGGAGCGATTCGCCGATCAGCGCAACGGCCCTCTCGATCTGGGCCGAATCGACCGTCAGCGGCGGCAGCAGCCGCAGGGTGCCCGGCTCGGGGACGTTCACGATCAGGCCGCGCTGGAACAGGTCGGCTCCGACGGCAGCGGCGTCGATCTCGCCGTCCAATCCGACGCCGAGCATCAGGCCCCTCCCGCGCACTTCGCGCACGCCGTCGAGGCTCAGCAACGCCTCGCTCAGAACGGCGCCCCGCTCGCGCACGCCGCGCAGCAGGCCCGGATCGTCGATCAGGTCCAACACGGCGAGCGCCGCCGCAGAGACAACCGCGCCGCCGGCGAAGGTCGAGCCGTGGTCGCCGGCCTCGAGCACGTCGCCCAACCTCTCCGCGGCCACACAGGCGCCGATCGGCAGGCCGCCGCCGAGCGCCTTGGCGGTGGTCAGCAGGTCGGGCTTGACCGGCGTCTGCTCGTAGGCCCAGAGCGAGCCGGTCCGTCCCATACCCGTCTGGATCTCGTCGAGAATCAGCAGCGCGCCGGTTTCGTCGCAGGCCTCGCGGGCGGCGAGCAGAGTCGGCTCGCTCACGGGGTAGACCCCCGACTCGCCCTGGATCGGCTCGACCAGGACGGCGGCCGTGCGCTCGCCGACGGCGTCTCGCAGCGCCCCGGCATCGTCGAAGGGCACCGAGCGAAAGCCGGGCAGCATCGGGCCCAGCGCCTCGTTCTCGGCCAGTTTCGGGGTCGCCGAGAGGGCGCCGTAGGTGCGCCCGTGGAAATCGCGATCGAAGCTGACGATCTCGGCGTTCTCGACCCCGCGCCCGTGGGCGTGCTTGCGGGCGACCTTGATCGCGCACTCGTTTGCCTCGGTGCCCGAGTTGGAGAGGAAGACCTTGCCGCCGAGGCTCGATACCGAGAGCCGCTCGGCCAGCCGCACCATCGGCTCGGTGTAGAAGAGGTTGGAGACGTGCATCAGCTTCCCAGCCTGCTCGCGCAGTGCGGCGACCACCGCGGGGTGGCAATGGCCGACAGAGCAGACAGAGATCCCGGCGAGGAAGTCGAGGTACTCCTTGCCCTGCGAGTCCCAGAGCCGCGCGCCCTCGCCGCGGACGAACTCGACCGGCACCCGGTTGTAGGTCTGCATCAGGTAGCGCCGCTCGCGCTCCTGCAGCTCGGCCAGCGTCATGAGGTCACCATCGAGCCGATCCCGGCATCGGTGAAGAGCTCGAGCAGGAGGCTGTGCGGCTCGCGCCCGTCGATTATGTGCGCCGACTGGGCGCCGCCGCGAATCGCGTCGACGCAGGCGGCGAGCTTGGGCCGCATGCCGCCGTCGACGTTCTCCAGCTGTGCCTCGACCTCGGCCACGCTGGCGCGCGAGATCAGCGAGGTCGGGTCGGCCGGGTCGGCGAGCCAGCCGACGACGTCGGTGAGGAAGACCGCCTTGTAGGCGCCGAGCGCCGCGGCGACCTTGCCGGCCGCCTCGTCGGCGTTGACGTTGTAGGCATTGCCCTCGCGATCCGAGGCCGACGACGCGACGACCGGGATGTAGTCGACGGCGATGTGGTTGAGCACGTTGACGTCGACCCGCTCGATCGAGCCGACGAAGCCGACCTGCTCGGCGTTGGGAACGGGCGCGACCTCGAACAGGGTGCCGTCCTGGCCCGAGAGCCCGACAGCGGGCTGGCCGTGGCGGTTGAGCCGCTGGACGATGTCGGAGTTGAGCTTGCCGACCAAGACCATGCGGGCGACCTCGACCGTCTCGGGGTCGGAGACCCGCAGGCCCTCGTGGAAGCGCACCTCGAGCCCGAGCCGCTCCATGTACTGCGTGATCTCCGGGCCCCCGCCGTGGACGATCACAGGGTTCAAGCCGACGTACTTGAGCAGCACGACGTCGGTGGCAAAGGCCTCGCGCAGCGCCTCCTCGCGCATCGCCGACCCGCCGTACTTGATCACGACCGTGCGGCCGTGAAACTCCTTGATGTAAGGGAGCGCCTCCAGCAGCGTGTCGACGTTGGTGCTCACCGGCCCACCTCCTCAGGTCGTGTACTCGGCGTTGATCCTTACGTACTCGTAGCCCAGGTCGGAGAAGAAGACGTGGGCACTGTGCTCGCCGCGGCGGAGTCGCAGCCCGATCTCGGCCTCGGCGTTCTCTTCGCCGAGCTCGGCGGCGTCGATCGAGTCGCTGCCGATCTCTTCCAGATCCTCTCCGGCCAGCGCCATCCCGGCGGCCTGCGCGATCCGGCCCCAGTTGGGATCGCGACCGAAGAGCGCCGTCTTGACCAGCGGCGAGTTGGCGATCGTGCGGGCCACCCGCTCCGCCTCGCCTGCCGAAGCGGCGCCGTCGACCTGGATGCGCCCGACCCGAACCGCACCCTCGCCATCGGCGACGATCTCGAGCGCGAGCTGCAGCAGCACCGCCTCGAGCAGCCCCTCGGGCAGCGGCATGCCGGCCTCGCCCGTCGCCTGCAGCAGCACGGTGTCGTTGGTGCTCGTCTGGCCGTCGACGGTGACCCGCTCGAAGGAGCCCTCGACGGCGCCGCGCAGAGCGGCGTCCGCGTCGTCGACGACGGCGTCCGTCTGGACGAAGCAGAGCATCGTGGCGAAGTCCGGTTGCATCATCCCGGCGCCCTTCGCCTGCGCAGAGACGGTGACGCCGCCGGCGCGCAACGTGCAGCTCTTCGGCCAGCGGTCGGTGGTCAGGATCGCGTCGGAGAACGCGGCGCCGCCATCGGCGGACAGCGCTCCGGCCGCCTCGCCGATGCCTCCCAGCACCGCGTCGATCGGCAGCGGCACGCCGATCACGCCGGTCTCGGCGACGGCGACCGCGGAGGGGTCGAGCCCGAGTCCGCCCGCAGCGCGCTCGCACATCGCCCAGGCGTCGGCCATCCCCTGCTCACCGGTCTCGGCGTTGGCGTTGCCCGCGTTGACCACGGCCGCGCGCACGGCCGCGCCGTCGACCCGCTGTCGGCAGACCCGGACCGGCGCCGCTGCGGACGCGTTGCGGGTGAGCAGCAGTGAGGAGGTGACCCGCGGCGCATCGCAGACGAGCAGCCCGACGTCGGTCTTGCCGCCGCCCTTGAGGCCGCAGTGGGCGGCGCCGGCCCGAAAGCCCGGCGCGAGCTGCGCGGCGTCGAGCTGCTCGACGCCGGCGGGCGGCTCGACCCAGCGCGACCTGAAGAAGTCGCTCACAGCAGCCCCTCCGTCTCCTCGAAGCCGAGCATCAGGTTGAGGCACTGGATCGCCTGGCTCGACGCCCCCTTCCAGATGTTGTCGATCGCCGAAAAGGCCAGGACCCTGCCCCGCTCCTCGACGGTGACGTAGACATGGCACTCGTTGCTGTCCCGCACCTCGCGCAGGCTCGGCGGCCCCTCGACGACTTTGACGAACGGCTCGCCGGCGTAGCGCTCGCGGTAGAGCCCCTGAACCGCCTGCTTGTCCAGCCTCTCGGCGAGTTGGGCAAAGCAGGTCGTCAGCTCGCCCTGGTCGAGCGGCAGCAGGTGCGGGACGAAAGTGACCGGAGCGGCGCTGCCGAGCGCCGCCAGCTCCTGTTCGATCTCCGGCCGGTGGCGATGGCCCTCCGTCTTATAGGGAAAGGCGTTCTCGGTCATCGCGCTGAGGTGGACGACGTCGTCGCTGCTGCGGCCATAGCCGGACGTCCCCTGCATGGCGCTGACGACGACGTCGGTCAGCAGGCCCTTCTCGGCGAGCGGCGCGAGGCCGAGCACGCTGGCAGTCGGGTAACAGCCGGGGACGGCGGCGAGCTTGGCCCCGCGCAGCCGATCGCGATAGAGCTCGGCCAGGCCGTAGACGGCCTCGCCGAACAGGTCCGGCGCGCCATGGTCGCCATACCAGCGCTCGTAGGTGGGCATCTCGCGCAGCCTGAAGTCGGCTGAGAGGTCGGCGACGACGAGCCCGTGCTCGAGCAGCGCGGCGACGGTCGGCGCCGAGGCGCCATGCGGGTAGGCGACGATCGCCGCGTCGAGCTCGGGCAGCGCGTCCAGGTCGAGCTCGCTCAGCTCGATCGCTGCCCGGTAGCGCGGATAGAGATCGCCGAGGCGCTTACCCGCGTCGCTGCGCGAGGTCGCCGCGACCAGCTCCATGCGGGGATGGCGCCAGACCAGCTCGGCGGCGAGCGCACCGGTGAAGCCCGACGCTCCGGCCACGAGGACTCTCGCTCTCTCACTCACGCGGCGATCCTCCGATCTCGCTCAGCGCGCCGACGATCGCCGCGCGTTGTTCAGCGACCTCGTCGTCGGTGAGCGTCCGGTCCTCAGCCCGGAACTCGAGCCTCAGGGCGAGGCTCTTGCGCCCCTCCCCCAGTTGCTCGCCCTCGTAGAGGTCGAAGATCTCGGCGCCGCGCAACAGCCCGCCGCCGCCGGCCAGGACAACCGCGCGCACCCGCGCCGCCGAGACCTCTACGGGAACGACGATGGCCAGATCCTGGCGCACTGACGGAAAGGTGGTCACGTCCTCGAACGCCTCCTCGCCGGCCGACGCCGACCCGACCAGGGCGCCGAGCTCGACTTCGAACCCGACCGCCCCCTCGATGTCCCAGGCGCGGCAGACCAGCGGGTGCAGCTCACCGATCCAGCCAAGGCCGACCCCGTCGATGAGCACGCTCGCGCTGCGGCCCGGGTGCAGAAAGGGCTCGGACGCGGGCTCGAAAGCCAGCGCCGGGCCCAGCCGCGTCGCCAAGGCCTCCAGCACGCCCTTGAGCGCAAAGAAGTCCGCAGCCTGGCCGTCGTCCCGCCATGAGGCCGGCGTCAGCGCCCCCACGGCCAGCGCCCCGAGCCGGTGCGCCTCCACGAACGGCGCCCCCCGCTCGCCGGCAAACCCCCCCTCCAGAGGGCCGATGGGCCGTAAACGTCCGCCATTTGGACGATTTCGGCCCGTCGGCGGGTCGTTGAGGTAGGTGCGGCCGGACTCGAAGAGGGCGACACGGCCGGCGTCGCGGGCGAGGTTGCGCTGGGCGGCGGCGAGCAGCGACCCGAGCAGCGTCGTGCGCATGACGGATTGGTCCTCCGAGAGCGGGTTCGAGACGACGACGGGCTGCGCCCGCGGATCGTCGGCCGGCATCCGCAGCCGAGTGGCCTCGCCGGGGTCGGTGAAGCTCCAGCCGACGACCTCGTCGAAGCCGAGGTCGCGCAGGACGTCCTCGGCGCGGCGGCGCAGTCGTTGGTCGCGCCGCAACCCGCCGGCCTGGCCCACGGCCGGCAGGGTCGAGGGCAGGTGCTCGTCGATGCCGTGGACGCGCGCGACTTCCTCGATCAGGTCGACCTCGCGGGTGACGTCGTAGTGGCGGTCGGGCGGCACCTCGACGGTCAGCTCGTCCCCCCCGGCCTCGACCGCGAAACCGAGCCGCTCGAGATAGGCGACCTGATCCGCCTGCTCGATCTCCATCCCGAGCAGGCCCGTCACGCGCTCGCCCCGCAGGCGGATCGGCGAGAGGGCGGGCGGCTCGGCGGCGACGTCGATCGTCCCCGGCACCAGCTTCGCGCCGCAGAGCTCGACCATCAACCGCGCGGCGATCCGCTGGGCGCGCATGCACAGCTCCGGGTGCAGCTGCTTCTCGAAGCGCGAGGAGGCCTCCGAGCGCAGACCGAGCAGGCGCGACGTACGCAGGATGTTGGTCCCATTCCAGTTGGCGACCTCGAGCAGGACGCGGGTCGTCTCGTCGGAGACCTCGGAGACCTGGCCGCCCATGATCCCGGCGATGCCCGACGGCCCCCGCCGGTCGCAGACGAGCACGGTCTCGGCGTCGAAGCTCCGCTCCACGTCGTCGAGGGTCTTCATCCGCTCGCCGTCGCGTGCGGTGCGCACCGTGAGCGCGCCCTCGGGGACCCTGTCGAGGTCGAAGGCATGCAGCGGCTGGGCGGTCAGCAGCATCACATAGTTGGTGAGGTCGACGACGTTGTTGATCGGCCGCTGCCCGGCGGCGCTCAGCCGCGCCTGCAGCCAGGCCGGCGAGGGACCGATCCTCACGTCGGTGAACACGCGCGCGGTGAAGCGCGGGCAGAGCTCGGGCGCCTCGACCGTGACCGAGGCGTAGTCGCCGACCTCGCCCTCTCCCTCGGCAGAGGCGTCCTCGGCCCACGGCTCGGCGGCGAGTGGCGCGGCGCTGATCGCGTGCACCTCGCGGGCCACCCCGTAGACGCCGAAGCAGTCGACCCGGTTCGGCGTCACCTCCAGCTCGAGCACCGGCTCGGCGATCGGCAGCACCTCGTTCAGCCCGGCGCCGGGCGCCGCGCCATCGTCGAGGACGAGGATGCCGGCCGACTCCTCGGCGACCTCGAGCTCGGCGGCCGAAAGGATCATCCCGTGCGACTCGACGCCGCGCAGCTTCGCCTTGCCGAGCTTCGTCCCGTCCGGCATGACGGCCCCCGGCAGCGCCACGGCGACGGTCTGCCCGGCGTCGACGTTCGACGCCCCGCAGACGATCGTGCGCGGCTCGCCGTCTCCGGTGTCGACCTCGCAGACGCTGAGCCGGTCCGCATCGGGATGCTTTTCGCGGCTCACGACCCTGCCGACGACGAAGCCGTCCGCCTGCGGCGGGCCGGCCACCTCGACCCGCTCGACCTCGGTCCCGGTCATCGCCAGTCGCTCGGCCAGCTCGCTGGCACCCGTTCCGGGGTCGCAGTACTCGCGCAGCCATGAGTACGGGACTCTCATAGGAACTGCCCCAGCATCCGCACGTCGTTGTCGAAGAAGCGCCGCAGGTCCGGCACGCCGTGGCGCAGCATCGCGATCCGCTCGACCCCCATGCCGAAGGCGAAGCCCTGCATGCGCTCGGGGTCGTAGCCCTTCTCGGCGACGAAGCCGAGCACGTTGGGGTCGACCATGCCGGCGCCGAGGATCTCGATCCAGCCCTGGCCCTTGCAGAGGTTGCAGCGCTCGCCATCAGGCAGCGTCCCGGTGCCCGCGCAGCGGAAGCAGGACACGTCCACCTCGACGCTCGGCTCGGTGAAGGGGAAGAAGTGCGGGCGCATGCGGATCTCACGTTCGGCGCCGAAGATCGCGCGCAGCATCTCCTCGAGCGTCCCCTTGAGGTCGGCGAGCGTTATCCCCTCGCCGATCGCCAGCCCCTCGATCTGATGGAACATCGGGCTGTGGGTTGCGTCGGAGTCGCGCCGGTAGACCTTGCCGGGGACGATCACGAAGATCGGCGGCGGCTGCGTCTCCATCGAGCGGATCTGCACCGGCGAGGTGTGGGTGCGCAGCAGCACGTCGGGATGCGACTGGACGTAGAAGGTGTCCTGCAGCATCCGCGCCGGGTGGCCCTCCGGATGGTTCAGCGCCGTGAAGTTGTAGTAGTCGTGCTCGATCTCCGGCCCCTCGACGACCCGGTAGCCGAGACCGATCATCACGTCCTCGATCTGCCGCGTCGTGCGGGTGATCAGGTGCAGGTGGCCGGCCGGGTGCAGCGGCGCCCCAGGCAGGGTGACGTCGATCCGGTCGCCGGCCAGCTCGTCCTCCAGCTCGGTGGCGTCGAGCTCGGCGACGCGCCGCTCGAGCAGCTGCTCGAGCGCCTTGCGCACCCGGTTGGCGCCGCCGCCGACGGCGCCCCGCTCCTCGGCGGGAAGATCGGCGATGCCGCGCAGGATCGCGGTCAGCTCGGCTTTGCGGCCGAGGTAACGGACCCGCAGCTCCTCCAGCTCGGCGGTGCCGGGTGCGGCCTCGATCGCCGCCGTCGCCTCCGACTCGATCTGCTCGATCCGTTCCAGCGTCATTCCGCCGCCTCCTGCATGGCGAGCGACGATATCCGCTCGCACACGACGGCCGCCGCGGCCGCGACGTTGAGCGACTCGGCGGCTTCCTCCCGCAAGGGGATCGTCACCTGCGCGTCGCACTCCACCAGCGCCTGGGCGGGAAGCCCCTCGCGCTCGGCGCCGAGACAGACGGTCGCCACCTCATCCATCGTCTCGAGCCTGGCTCCACCATGCGCCACCAGCGCGACCCGCGGCCGTGGCGTGTCCGCCACGCCCGCCCGCAGCAACGGCTGGCCGAAGATCGAGCCCATGCTCGCCCGCACCGCCTTGGGGCCGAACGGGTCGGCGCAGCCAGGGCCCAAGACGACCGTGCCCCCGGTCAGGGCGTGCGCGGTGCGGACGATCGCGCCGACGTTGCCGGGGTCGCCCACCGCATGCAGGTAGACGCAGGGCGGCTTCGCCTCGCTCGCCCAGCTCAGCGACCAGACCGCGATCGCCCGCGTCCCCGAGCCGAGCGTCGAGGCCCCGGCCAGCAGCTCCGGTTCCACCTCCTCGCCGCCGAGCTCGCTCCCCGCGGCGCTGAGCACGAACCGCGGCTCCACGCCGGCGGCCATGCCCGCCGTGAGCAGATCCTCGCCCTCGGTCGCGAACAGACCCTCGCGCTCGCGGTGCTTGCGCTCGCGCAGCTTGCGGACCAGCTTCAGCTTCTCGTTGTGGGGGCTGGAAATCATCTCTGTCAGTTCGGTTCGGTGAAATCTTCTCCTGGGGTGCTTGGCAAACCCGGCACAAATAAAAAACGGGCCGTGAAGACGGCCCGCCCGGGAAAGTGGAGTGTGGGTTGCGGCTAGGCGGCCGCACCCTCCCGGGCAAGCTCCACGAATCGGCGGAAGGCATCGCGGTCGGAGACCGCGATCTCGGCAAGCATCTTGCGGTTGACCTCGACGCCGGCCTGGTCGAGCCCGTGGATCAGCTGCGAGTAGCTCATCCCCTCGAGCCGCGCCGCGGCGTTGATCCGCGTGATCCAGAGGCGGCGGAACTCGCGCTTGCGGTTGCGGCGGTCCCTGTACGCGTACATCCCCGAGCGCTGCACCTGCTCTTTGGCGAAGCGATAGGAGGAATGCTTTCGACCGAAGTAGCCCTTCGCTTCCTTCAGGACCTTGCGCCGCTTCTTGCGCGCGTGGACTGAGCGCTTGACCCGGCTCACTTGCCGCCTCCGAGCAGGGTGCGGATGCGCTTTTCGTCGGCCTTGGCGATCTCGACCGGCCGCGCCATCTGCCGCTTGCGCTTAGCCGACTTTTTCTCGAGGATGTGGCTCGAGTAGGCACGCCGTCCGCGCAGCTTGCCCTTGGCGGTCTTGCGAAAGCGCTTCTTGGCGCCGGAATGGGTTTTCATCTTCGGCATCGGGATCGGTATTGAAGCAGACCGGCCGCCGGGCTCGCCGACGGCGCCGGACGGCGCAGGTACGCTGGCGCCGAATGCGGATCGTCTACGTCTTCGGAACCCGGCCGAACTTCGTCAAGACGGCGCCGGTGATCGCCGCGCTGCGCAGCCGCCTGCCGGACGCCCGCCACGCGATCGTCCACACCGGCCAGCACTACGACCGGGCGATGTCGGAGGTCTTCCTCGAGGAGCTCGGCGTGCCCGCGCCCGACTACATGCTCGAGGTCGGCTCGGGCAGCCACGCGATCCAGACGGCGCGCACGATGGAGCGACTCGAGCCGGTGCTGGAGGAGGAGCGACCCGACCTGGTCCTCGTCCCCGGCGACGTCAACTCGACCCTCGCCGCGGCCCTGACCGCCGTGAAGATGCAGATCCCGGTCGGCCACATCGAGTCGGGCCTGCGCAGCTTCGACCGCACGATGCCCGAGGAGGTCAACCGGATCGTCGCCGACGAGTTCTCCGAGCACCTCTTCCTGCACAGCGACGAGGCGGTCGAGAACCTACGCGCGGAGGGCATCGCCGAGGAGCGCATGCACTTCGTCGGCAACACGATGATCGACACGCTGGTCGCGCTCGAAGAGCGCTTCCGCGCCGTCGGCTCGGCGGCGAAGCACGGCGTCGAGCCGGGCGGCTACGTCCTCGTCACCCTGCACCGCCCGGCGCTGGTCGACGGCGACCTCCTGCCGGAGACGGTCCGCCGCCTCGGCGAGCTGGCCGAGGAGATGCCCGTCGTCTTCCCCGTCCATCCGCGCACGCGCAAGCGCATGGAGGCGATCTCCGCGGAGCATCCCGGCCTGCTGCTCTCCGAGCCGCTCGGCTACGTCGACTTCCTCTCGCTGATCGCCGACGCCGGCGCCGTGCTGACCGACTCGGGCGGCATCCAGGAGGAGACGACCTACCTCGGCATCCCCTGCTTCACCCTGCGCGACAACACCGAGCGCCCGGTGACGATCCGCGCCGGCACCAACACCCTGCTCGGCCTCGACCCCGCCGCGATCGCCACCATTCCCGCAGCCCTAGCGAATCGCCCCCCCGCACCCATGGAGCCTCCACCTCTCTGGGACGGCCAAGCAGCGGAGCGAATCGCCGACGTGCTGACGTAAAGGACCGTCCCGATGGGGATGGAACGTCTTGTACTTTTTCGTCGCAGGCCTTCGGGCGCCAGCCCTAAGACGATCCATCGAAAAAGTTAAGTGGAATCCCCATCGGGAGGGTCCTGCTCCGCCGTGACCTCTTTAGAGGGCGCCAGCATCATGCTCATGTTGCGCCCTTCCTGGAGCGGCGCCGACTCGATCGTGGCGAGCCCGTCGAGGTCGTCGAAGAGGCGCTGAAGGAGGTCGCGGCCGCGCTCCGGATGAGCCTGCTCGCGGCCGCGGAACATGATCGTGATCTTGACTTTGTTGCGACCGCGCAGGAAGCGCTCGACGTGGCCCTTCTTGGTCTCGTAGTCGTGGTCGGCGATCTTCGGCCGCAGCTTGATCTCGCGCACGTTGACCTGCGTCTGGTGCTTGCGCGCCTGCTTCTGCTTCTGCTCCTGCTCGTACTTGTACTTCGAGTAGTCGAGCAGGCGGGTGACCGGCGGTTTCGAGCCGGGGGCCACCTCGACCAGATCGAGGTCCGCCTCCTGGGCGCGACGCATCGCCTCGGCGATCTCGACGATGCCGAGCTGCTCCCCGTCGGCGCCGATCAGGCGCACTTTGGGAACGCGGATGCGCTCGTTGATGCGCGTCGAATCGCGCTCCGGCGGACGTCGGTCGAACCTGCGCGGGACCGGCACTAGTTAGAGGACCGGTGGGGGTTCAAGGATTTGACGTGCCTGCGAACAAGTGCGGCAAGTATAGGGGAATCACGCCGCCTCGGCGCGGTGCACGAGGGCGGCGAAGTCGGGGTAGCTCATCGCGCCCAGCTCGCCCTCGCCGTGGGAGCGCACGGCCACCTCGCCGCTCTCCTCCTCGCGGTCCCCGACGACGAGCATGTACGGGTTGCGGGCCAGTTCGGCATCGCGCACCTTCTTGCCGATCGACTCCGAACGGCGGTCGACCTCGACCCTGACCCCCAGCTCGCGCAGCTCGGCGGCCACCCGGTCTCCGAACTCGACGTGGCGATCGGAGATCGGCAGCACTGTCGCCTGCACCGGCGCCAGCCAGACGGGGAAACGACCCCCGTGGTGCTCGATCAGGATGCCGGCGAAGCGCTCGAGCGAGCCGAGCAGCGCACGGTGGATCATCACCGGCCGCTGCGCCTCGTCGTCGGGTCCGGTGTAGGTGAGGTCGAAGCGCTCGGGCATGAAGAAGTCGACCTGGCAGGTTCCGCACTGCCACGAGCGGCCAAGCGCGTCGGTGACGTGAAAGTCGATCTTCGGCCCGTAGAAGGCGCCGTCGCCGGGGTTGAGCGTGTACTCGCGGTCCTGGCTGGCGAGCGCGTCGCGCAGCGCCGCTTCCGCCTGCTCCCACTGCTCCTCGCTGCCGATCGACTTCTCCGGGCGGGTCGAGAGCTCGATGTGGACGTCCTCGAAGCCGAAGCGTGCATAGAGCTCGTCGATCGCCTCGCAGATGCCGTCCACCTCGTCGACGATCTGCTCCGGCGTGCAGTAGATGTGGGCGTCGTCCTGGGTGAAGGCGCGCACCCTCAGCAACCCGTGCAGGACACCCTCGCGCTCGGCGCGGGAGACCTGGCCGAACTCCGCCATGCGCAGCGGCAGCTCGCGGTAGGAGTGACGCTCGGAGTCGAAGACGAGGCAGGCGCCGGGGCAGTTCATCGGCCGGATCGCGTACTGGCGCTCCTTGGACTCGGTGAAGTACATGTTCTCCTGGTAGTTGTCCCAGTGGCCGGAGCGGTGCCAGAGCTCGACGTCCATCAGGTGGGGCGTCTTGATCTCGACGTACTCGCGCTTGCGCAGCTGCTTCTGCACCTCGGCCTCGATCAGGCGCAGCAGCATCGTGCCGTGGGAGAGCCAGAAGGGCATGCCGGGAGCCTCCTTGCGCAGCATGAAGAGGCCGAGCTGCGGGCCGAGGCGGCGATGGTCGCGCGCCTTCGCCTCCTCGATCCGCTCGAGGTGGAGGTTGAGATCCTTCTTCGAGAAGAAGGCGGTGCCGTAGATCCGGGTCAGCATCGCGCGGCTCTCGTCGCCGCGCCAGTAGGCGCCGGCGAGCGAGCTCAGCTTGATCGCCTTGATCCGCCCGGTGCCGGGCCCGTGCGGCCCGCGGCAAAGGTCCTCGAAGGGCCCGTTGCGATACAGCGAGACGGTCTCCACCCCTTCGTCGCGGACGAGATCCTCGATCAGCTCGACCTTGTAGCCCTGATCCTGGTTGCGGAAGACCTCGATCGCCTCGGCGACGGGCACGTCGCGGCGCTCGAAGGCCTCGTCGGCCTCGATGTGGGCGCGCATCGCCGCCTCGATCCGCTCCAGGTCCTCCTCGTTGACCTTCACGTCCGGCGGGAACTCGAAGTCGTAGTAGAAGCCCTGCTCGATCGGCGGGCCGATCGTCACCTTGGTCCCGGGATAGAGCTCCATCACGGCCTCGGCCATCACGTGGGCCGCGTCGTGGCGGATCAGCTCCAGCGCCTCGGGATCGCGGTCGGTGAGGATCGCGATCTCGGCGCCGTCGGGCAGTTGCGCGGAGAGATCGCGCAGCTCGCCGTCGACGCGGATCGCCAGTGCCGCCTTGGCGAGGCCGGGCCCGATCCCCGCAGCGGCTTCGGCGCCGGAGGCGCCCTCGGGCAGCTCCAGCGGCGTCCCGTCGGGCAACTTCACGGTGATCTTGGTCGCAGCCTCCATCGCCCTCATGCTACGTGGCCACATCGCCTCCCGCCGATTGCTGCTTTTGGGGGCCTATGGACCCCCAAATCCATCATTCGGCGCCGGCGCGCGCCTGGCGCACGGCGATCAGCGGGCACGGGCTCGGGCCCTCGAGCCCACCGCGGCGCTCCCAGACGGCGTAGGGGCCGGTGCGGCGACGCAGGGTCAGCCGGTTGAACGGCGCATGCGCCGTGCCGGCGGTGACGAAGAAGCGGATGCCGCTGGGGGGCGCGCCGCCGGCGGTGCTGGCAGGCTGGATGCAGACGCGACCGCCGCGCAGCTCCCAGACGATGTAGCGCTCACCGTGTTCGTCGGCGAGCAGCTCGTCGGGCGCGAGCACCAGGGTCGAGCCGCCTGCCAGCAGCGGGCGCAGGCCGGTGAGGGCGGGCGAGTAGGAGGTTGGGCCGACCGGAGCATTGGCGAGGGCGAGCAGCGAACAGAGGCTCGCGAGCGCGACGTAGAGGAGCGCGACCGGCCGGCGCAGCAGCGCGACGAGGATCGTCAGCGTCGCCAACGGTGCGGCGATCTCCAGCGCCTTGGCCGAGGTGTAGGGAGTGCCGCCGATCCGGGCCGCCAGGTAGAGCAGCGCCACCACCGCGACCCCGGCGAGGATCGTCGTCTCGCGGCGGCGCAAGCAGACGACCAGCCCGTAGACGAAGAGCAACGCGGCGAAGGCCGCGCCCGCGAAGTAGGCGAATGCGGGCACCGCCCCGCTGCCGGCGGCGAGGCGGAAGTCGCCAGAGAACCAGATGCCCAATGCCGTGAACGGCGAGATCTGGCCGAAGAGGTTGCCTAAGCCGGGGCCGTTGGGGTCGAAGGTCTCGAAGCTGTGGAAGTCGATCATCCGGCCCAGCTCGGGGAGGGTGCCGATGGCGAACACGAGGACGGCAAGGGACAGGGCGCGTAAGCCCGCGGGTCCTGGCGAGGTGTCGGGGGGGTCCCCTGCTTGCTGGGTTTTTCGCCATGGAGTTTTGAGGCCGTCCGAGAATGGCTCCGGGGCGAAAAACGGACGCCGCTGCGCTGGGGACCCCCCCGACACCTCGCCACCCCCGGCAGATCCGGATCTGCCCCGAGCCCACTCGGCGATCGCCCAGATCACTGCGATGGCTGCCAGCCAGGCGAGGCCGGGGAAGCTGTAGACGTATACGGAGCCGATTGCCAGAAGCGCGGCCGGGACGAAGCGCAGCGTCAGGTCCCTCCACGCTCGGGTGCTCTCGCGGAGGGCGAGGACGAAGGCGAGGACGAGGAGAGCTTGGATCAGCTCCTTGAAGGCGCCCTGGGCGTAGTAGGAGGCGACCAGGTATGGGAGGCCGACCAGGAGGGCCGCCGCCGTGCCTCGCCATCGGGGTCGATCGCCGAAGGCGGTGAGGGCGGTCAGCGGAGCGATGACGGCGGCGGCGATCGTCAGGCCGTCGAAGCCCTGGACGATGCCGATGCCGAGACCCTTGTTGAGGGCGACGACGATCGAGTGCGGGCCGAGCGGATAACCCTGGTGCAGGAGCTGCGAGCCCTCGCCGTGGGCGAGGCGGTCGGTCGCCAGCAGGTGCTGGGACATGTCGGGGTTGAAGCCCGTGCCGAGGATGCCGAAGTGGCCTTCGACCGCGAAGGGAAGCGAAGCGGCGATCAGGGCGCCGAGGGCCACCGGCCAGCCCCAGCGCAGCGCCTCCCCCCCGCCCTGGAGCCGACTACGCAGGTAGAGCAGCGCCGCGACGGTCAGGAGCAGCACGGCGATCGCCGAGACCGCGCCATGGCCCGGCATCCGCACCGTTGCCCAACACACCGCGCAGAGCAGCGCCAGGCCCGCCGCGGGCGAAAGCCAGGACCAGCGCCGGGCGCCGCAGAGCACCAGCCCCGCCTGGCCGATCGCCAGCGAGGAAACGCAAACCGCCACAACCGCCGCATAGGTACCGATCACGAGGTCGCCGAGCCTAAACTGCCCCATGGCCCACGTCCCTCCCGCCCGGCACCTACTGCGCGCACGGGACCTTGCCGACGCCCGCTACTTCGAGCCGCTCGACGTCGACGACATGGCGAGGGCCGCCGGGCTCTCGCGCGCTCACTTCAGCCGCGAGTTCCGCCGTGCCTTCGGCGAGCCTCCCCATGCCTATTTGCTGACGCGCCGGCTCGAGCGCGCCGCGGCGCTGCTGCGCACCACCGACAACTCGGTCGCCGAGATCTGCCTCGCCGTCGGCCTGCAGAGCGTCGGCTCCTTCACCACCAGCTTCTCGCGCACGTACGGCAAGTCGCCGACGGTCTACCGCGCCTCCTTCCCGCCGGCCTCCGCCTACGTGACCGTTCCGAGCTGCGTCGTGCGCGCCTATGGCCGGCCCCGAAACCGCACGTTTCGAGAAGACAGCGCCGAAGCATCGGCCTAGCATCGGCGGCGAACCGTTCCGTCGAGCAAGGAGAAACCGATGATCAAGATCGCCAACGCACAGCTGTGGGTCCACGATCAGCAGGAGGCACTCGCCTTCTACACCGAGAAGGTCGGGATGGAGGTCCGTGCCGACGTCACCCTGCCCGAGATGGGTGACTTCCGCTGGCTCACCGTCAGCCCGACCGGCCAGGAGGACGTCTCGATCGTCCTGATGGCGATCCCCGAGCCGCCGATGATGGACGGCGAGACCGCCGAGCAGGTTCGCGAGGTCATGGCCAAGGGCTTCGCCGGCACGGTGTTCCTCACCACCGAGGACTGCCGGGCCTCCTACGAGGAGTTGAAGGCGCGCGGGGTCGAGTTCAGCGAGGCGCCCGAAGAGCGGCCTTACGGAATCGACTCCGGCTTCCGCGATCCCTCTGGCAACAGCATCCGCCTTACCGAGGTTCGTCTGCCGGCGGCGGTCTGAACTCGCCGCCGCCGAGCTCCGGCGGCAGCGACCGTGGGCCCTCGGGATAGAGCGAGCGCAGCGTCTGCTCGCTCATCTCGAGGGTGTTCGCGCCCTCCGGCGGCGCGCCCAGGATCAACCAGAGGGCGTCCTCGTCGGTGTCGTTGAAGACCTGTCGGACGGACTCCGGCTCGACCAGAAGCGCATCGAGCGGGCCGAGCTCGAGCGCCTCGTCGTCGACCCGGATCCGTCCTCTTCCCTCGAGGACCACATAGAGCTCCTCCGTCGCGAAGTGCCGGTGCTTGGTCGAGGCCTGGCCCGGCCCCAGCCGCCAGAGCCGCGCTCCCAGGGCAGCGGCCTCGAGCTGCTTGCCGAGATCGGTGTTGAGCACCCGCATCTGGTTCGACTCGCGCCAAAAGGCGTCGCCGGCACGCAGGAGGCGATGGGCCATTGCAACTCCTTCGAGAGGTACGGAATGGGCACAACTGGGCTCGAACCAGTGACCTCCGCCTTGTCGAGGCGGCGCTCTCCCAACTGAGCTATGCGCCCTGGGCAGGATTGAATCTAGCAGCGGGGAGCCGCGCTCAAGTTTGTCGCCCGGCGCGCCGATCCAATTGGTGCAACTTTTCAACCTACGCGGTGTTTCTCAATCAGCAGCGCAACAGACTTGAGGACCGACGAGCCAGCTATTCGAACTCTGGCGGTACGTCCTTCGGAAGCTAGAGGGCCCCTCAGGGGGCCCTTTTCCGTTCTCAGTCGACGTGGGTGCTGGGCAGGTGCCAACGGCGCGGCGCGATCAGCTCGTCGATCGCCGGCGGGCCCCAGCTCCCCGCCGGATACGCCTCCACCGGCGGTGGCTCCTCCAACAGCGGCTCGGAGACGGCCCAGAGGCGCTCGATCCCTTCCGAGCTCGTGAACAGGGTCCGGTCACCCGACATCACGTCGTGGATCAGTCGCTCGTATGGATCCAGGGCGTGGGTGTTTTCGCCGAAGTTGTCGGCGTAGTTGAAGCGCATGTGGGCCTCCCCCAGATGGATCGTCGGCCCCGGCACCTTGGCCAGGAAGGAGGCCGAGATGCTGCCGGGCTCGCCCAGCTCGAAGGTGAGGTGGTCGTGGCCGAAGGACTCGGCGATCTCGCTGCAGTCGAGCGGGAACATCCGCCTCGGCGGCTGCTTGAAGGCGACGGTGAGGATGTGGCGGTCCTCGGCCATGCGCTTGCCGGAACGCAGGTAGAACGGCACGCCGTCCCAGCGCCAGTTGTCGATGAAGGCACGCAGCGCCACCAGGGTCTCGGTGTCGGAATCGCGGGCCACCCCCTCCTCGTCCCGATACCCCTCGTACTGACCGCGCACGACGCCGGCGGGATCAAGCGGCGCCATCGAGTCGAAGACCTTCTCACGCTCGAGCATCAGCGCTTTTGCCCTGAGCGAGGTGGGCGGCTCCATTGCGACGAAGCTCAGCACCTGGAAGAGGTGGGTCACGACCATGTCGCGGAAGGCGCCCGTTTCCTCATAGAAGCCGGCGCGCATGCCGATCGAGAGCGTCTCCGGTACGTCGATCTGGATGTGATCGATGTGGTTGCGGTTCCAGACCGGCTCGAACATCCCGTTGGCGAAGCGCAGCGCCAGCAGGTTCTGCACCGCCTCGCGGCCGAGGTAGTGGTCGATGCGGAAGATGTCCTCCTCGCGGAAGACCGAGAGCAGGCAGGCGTTCAGATCCCTCGCCGACTCGAGGTCGATGCCGAAGGGCTTCTCGGTGATCACCCGCGCCCCCTCGTCCAGGCCGAGGTCTCCGATCCGCCTCGCCGTCGGGCCGGCAGCGCTCGGCGGCAGCGAGAGGTAGAAGAGCACCCGGGCATCTCGGCCGAGGTCCTCCCGCGCTGCTTCGACGGCATCGGCGACCGCCTCGAGCCCGTCACCCACTCCGACGAACCGCAGGCACCCGACGAAGCGGTCCACGACCTCCGGCGACGGCGAGCGCCGGCCCGAGCTCTCTATCGCCTCCCTGGCCATCTCGACGAACTCCTCGTCGCCGATGTCGCGGCGGGCGGCCCCGATCAAGCGAAAGCGCGGCGGCATCAGCCCCGCCCGCATCAGATGGAAGATCCCCGGCAGCAGCTTTCGCCTGGCCAGATCCCCCGTAGCCCCGAAAAGCACGATCACGTGATCGTCGGAGACCTGCTCGGGCGCGGCGACGGCGGCGGGCTCGGTGACGGTGACGGCGCTCACGTGATCAGCCTGACAGATACCCGCTGCGCGGCTGCCCCAGTCACGACCGGCGGGCCAGGGCCCGATTTGCGCCAGTGGTGCCCCCCTCCGTGCCGGCGTGACTACTAGTTCGTGCCGTCTAGCGCGAGCCTTATGTCCTTGATCGGCACCTGCAGATTCATCGCATCGCTAGGCGAAGGCTCAAAGCCAAAGTGCTCGTAGAAAGCCCGCGCCTCGTCGTTAAGTGCATGGACGAGCAGTAGACGCATGCCCGCCTGCTCCGCCACCGAGAGAGCGCGGCTCATCGCGTCTCTCAAGAGGAAGGCTCCGATCCCCTTGCCCTGGACTGTCTTGTCAACGGCCAGCCGGGCCAGCAACATGGCCGGGATCGGGTGTTGTGGCATGCCTTTTCGCGCCCTGCCGGTTGCATCTGCGTGCTCGATCGACGCAAGTGATAGCGCGTGATAGCCGACAACTCGATCCTGCTCGACGTCCATCACGACGTAGGTGCGAGCCGATCCTGCCCCTGCCGCTGCCCGCGCCTGCTTTAGGAGCCAGATGTCCAGCGACCCCACCCCACAATCGAATCCGTTGATCCGATGCTCGCTGCCGAGCGGCTGGGGGTCGAGAAAGCGCGGCACTCGGCCTATTCAGGGCGAGGACGCGAGAAAAGCCTGGAGAGCTCGGGTCGGGCTTTAGCCGGCTGGTCCATCACAGCGACGACTTCCTGCCAGGCATCCGAATCGACGCTGAAGCTGGTTCGATCGGCGAGTAGGCGCTCCGCTCGCTCGCGACCGCTCTCGACGAGGAATTGAGTCAGCGACTCCCGATGAACCAAGGCGGCTTGCTTGAAAAGAGCCTCGTCGTCCTTCTCGATACGGAGATTGAGTCTTTGGGTCTTTGGGTTTGGCACGCCACAGACTGTACATACAACGTATGTCAAAAGTCAAACCGAGACCCACTCTGGTTGTTTTTCCCTGCAAATTGTGAGTCATCGACCTCGCCCTGAAAGGGCGGCTGAAACCGCCCTGGTAAGCCGCAAACCGCCTACCACAGCGAAAGGCGCCTACCGGAATCGAACCGGTGTAAACGGCTTTGCAGGCCGCTGCGTAGCCACTCCGCCAAGGCGCCGGGACGGGTGAAGCGTAGCTAGGCTGGCAAGCGATGCGAGCGATCGATCGGGTGTTGCCGCTCTACCTGGTCGTCTTCATCGGCTTCGTCGGCTACAGCGTGATGATCACCGTGTTCACGCCGTTGCTGCTCAGCGACAGCGGTGGGCTGTTGCCGGCCTCGAGCTCAATCGGGGAGCGCACGGTCGTCAGTGCCGGCTGCTACCTGCTGATCGCCCTGGCTCTGCACCTGCGCAGCCTGCCCTTGCTGATGCTCGGCTGCCTGCTCGCCGGTCTGTCTGAGGCGAACATCGCGATCGCGCAGAGCGCGATCGCCGACATCGCGCCGGTCGCTCAGCGCAGCCGCCTCTTCGGCTACGTCTACCTCAGCTCCAGCCTCGCCTACGTGGTCGGACCGCTGGTCGGGGGCAAGCTCGCCGACTCCTCGATCGTCTCCTGGTTCGGCTATCCGACCCCTACCTCGGCAGCGAGCGGCCCACCCGCCTAGGGTTCTCTTTCGGTCTCCTTCGGCGACTCGAATGCGGCAAGGGCGACCGTCATGGTTACCGGCTTCTCCCCCGATTGCGTCATTCGACTCGACGCACGGTCCTGCTCGGCATCGATGAATAGGCGCAGCTCATCCAAGCTCTCCATCACCGCACACCAGCCGTGGGCATCCAGACTCAGCAGCGACCAGGCAAGACAGCTGTCGTCGCGGGCATCGAAGGTTCCCGCTTTCATCGCGTCTTTCACCTCCACCGAGAGCCCTTCGAACTGTCTCCAAATATCGGCTTCCTCGAGCGATCTTGGAGTGTCGACCCATGGCCCGCTGCGGCTATCGAAAATCGCCGGTCCGGTGGCTCGGTAGAACTTCTCCCTGGCACCTCGGCGCCTTCCTCCGGTCTTCGCTTCGACCTCGGTCAGCAACGCAATCCCAGCAAGCTTCGTGAAACGACGCCGAATGCCGGCCGCGGTATCGCCACCGATCTCGGCATGGAACTGTTTTGCGCTTATCTCGCGCCGGTTTGCCTCAGCAATGATGCCCATGGCCACATCGTCTGCGAAAACCTTCGACAGTCGCACCGGCAACGGGACGAATGGCTCCTCGAGACTTTCGACGATTGATGGCGCAATCGCCCCCGCGACTTCCGACGGTGGCTCGAATGCAATTTGAATGACACTCACTCGCAGGGGGCTGTCACTGGCGCGGGCCAGTCGAAGACTCGACTCCCGCTGCTCCTCCGACAGAAACTCAAAGTGCGTCCTAATCATCTCAATCGCGTTATCCCACCCCTCCTGATCGAGACATGCGGACTTGTGGGTCAGCCCAAGACTCGCCGAGGCGGTGACCTTTCCGGTCTCGATGGCATCTCGAAGCCGTGAAGCGATCTGCTTGAAGGAGTTCCAGCTGAACGCCACACGTATCGAGTACGGCAGCAATGCCCAAGTCTCAGCATCGAAAAAGGCAAGTTCCGTCGCTCGGTAAAAACGCTCCACCCCGCCCCGACGGCTACCACCTGGACCCTCGCTGCGCACATATTCGAGCCATCCCGATTCGTCAAGCCGTTCAAAGTTTCTAGTGACCCGGGATATCGAACCCCCGCCAAACTCGTTGTAGAACTGGGTCGGGCTCATCTCTCTCGCGTATAGCTCGGTGACGATCTTGAGCCGCAATTCGACCGCAAAGACGACAGAAATACGTCGCAGCCGCGCCCGTCGCCCCTCCAGATCGGTCAGGCCTGTTGACGTCATGCAACGCCTCTGAAGCATTCGATCATCACTGAGTAAGAAGTCTAGACATTTATCTAGACAGGACTCAGGTAGTACTCAAAAGACACCTCCGCGCCTAGATTGGCCGCGGCTCTCAAAGCGCGAAAGGGGGTGAGATTTATGAAGCTCGCATCAAGTCAGCCGGCCCTGCCGGTCGTCTCCATCAGGAAGGTCGGCTGAGTCCGCCGGAGGTAAGGGCCGGTCCTGGGTTTTTCCCAGGGCCGGCCCTCATAGGCACTCCATGTCGCCGTCGGTCTAGCCGGCGCTCTCCAGGTAGAAGAGCTCGGCTGCCACGTCTTTGCTGGTGTCCATGCCGCTGATGAAGGCACGGACCTTGCGACCCAGCGCCCGTTCGATCACGTCGCAAAACTGAGCCTTCGTTGCGTACTGGAAGTAGAGGCGAAGGTCACGGAGGCGCTGGTGATCGCCGAACTGGGCCATCCGCCTCTCCGCCGGGGTGAGGGTGTCTTCGAGCGTGCAGACGATCAGATCGGCGCCGGCGAACTCAGACCTCGCCCTCGTCGGGCCCCGTCCGAACTGCTCCTTGTACAGGCGCACCATCTCGCGGGAGATGTCCGCCAGTTTCGACGCCTGGGGGTCGTCGTTCTCGCCAGGCTCGACCACTCGATCGTCTGTTTGCACGCTGGACTCCTCATCTGGGAGTCGTCGACGCGCGCCTACGCCTTCCCGATCGTCTTGAGAGAAGTCCGCAGGCCGAGCTGCGCTCGAATTGCGTGCCTCTAGGGCCTGATAGCGACCTCGGCACCAGGGTCCGGGCCGCCAAGACGATCCTACAGCGAGGAGGCGCTCTCCAGATAGAAGAGCTCGGCCGAGACATCCTTGCTGGTGTCGATCCCGCTGACGAAGGCGCGCACCTTGCGCCCAAGGCGCCGCTCGATCACCTCGCAGAACTCAGCTTCGGTCGCGTGCTGGAAGTAAAGGCGAGTGTCTCGGAGACGCTGATGCTCACCCATCTCCGCCAATCTCTGCTCGGCCGGAGTGAACGTTTCCTCCAGCGTGCAGATCAAGGTGTCGGGACCGGCGAAGTCAGACCTCGCCCTCGTCGGCCCTCGCCCGAACTGCTCCTTGTACAGGCGCACCATCTCGCGGGAGATATCCGCAAGGGTCGAAACCCTCTCGTCCTCCTCGCTCCTGACGGTCGCCGTCGGCCTTTCGTTCATTCCCGCTCTTGACCCCTCCTCTGGAATGGGCCGCGCGCGAGGCGGAGGAGGTAGAAAACCGAACGAACGGGCCTGCCTCTCCAGGTTAGCGCTTCGATTGCCCAGGCCTCTAGGGCTGCTCGGGCGCGGAGCTTTGCTCGGACCCCAGGAGAGCTTTGTCGAGGCTCTCGAAAACAAGCCCGTTCGAGGTCAACCCGGTGACCGAGAGAATGCGCAGCACCTGGCTCGTCGGCGCATACATCGCAACGCGACGCCCCTGTTTGGCCAGTTGCTGGTGAGCGCTGACGACGATTGCGATTCCGGTCGAGTCGATGAATTCGCAGCTCTGCAGGCCGATCAGGATCTCCGTGCACTCCTCGGCGATCCCTTCGAGCATCTCGCGCAGCTGCCCGGCCACCGAGAAATCGAGCTCGCCCTCGACCCGGATCTCCCGACAACCGGGGCGGACGTCTCGCTCAACCAGCCTGAACGGACGCATGGACGTGGCCTTACCCACGCCGAGGATATTTCCCTTGAGACACTCGACACCTCCGGAATCGATTCTTCTCGTCGGAGTCCGCGGATCCGGCTTTGCCACCGCCCCGCGTGCCTCGCCTCTTCCCGATGATGCGACAGCGCCACGCACCGCCGCGCCAGGCGAGATTTTAGCTGATCAGGGCCAGGACCCGGCGCTCGATCAAGCCCTGCCGACGAGGCGTAACGGTGCCTTCGGCGGCCGGGCTCGGCAGCTCGATCGTCTCTCCATGGCGGAAGCGATCGAGCACGCGTGGGTCGATGTAGGAGCTGCGACAGACGGCCGGAGTGTTGCCGAGGCGCTCGGCCACCCGCTTGACGGCAGCGCGAATCGCGCTCTCCCCTCCCCCCTTCGAACTCGGCGCTCCCTCGCGCGCCAGCTCGACCGCGGCGAGCACGGTTCCGTGCCAGGTGCGGAAGTCCTTTGCCGAGAACTCCTCGCCTGCCTTTTCCTGCAGGTAGGCGTTTACCTCCTCGGAGCGGACGTCGCGCCAGCCGCCGTCCGCGTGGAAGACGAGGAGATCGTCGGGACCGCTGCGGCGGCGGCGCATCGCTTCGATTGCCGCCTTGACTTCCGGGTCCCGGATCGACTGGACGCGACGCTGGCCGCTCTTGGCGGGGAAGTCGAAGACGATCTCCTCGCCCTCGATCGAGACGTGGTCGCGCAGCACCGTGGCGACCCCGTAGCTCTCGTTGGTCTCGGCATACTCCTCGCCGCCGATCCGAAAGAAGCCCAGGTCGAGCAGGCGCACCGCGCAGGCCAGCGCCCGCTCGCGCGGCACCCCCTCGCGAGCAAGGTCCTTTTTAACCGCGCTTCGCAGACGCGGCAGCCTCGCGGCGAACTCCCGCATCGACTCGAACTTGCGCTGCGCCGCCCGCAGATGCCAGCGCTCGTGGTAGAGGTACTGCTTGCGTCCGGCTGCGTCGACCCCGGTCGCCTGGATGTGGCCATATGGATCGCTGCAGATCCAGACGTCCTGCCAGGCGGGCGGGATCGCCAACCCCCGAATCCGCTCCAGGGTGTCCTCGTCGCTGACCCGCCCGCCTTCGGGGTCGAGATAGCTGAAGCCGCCGCCCCGCCGCCGGCGGCCGATACCGGGGCCCGAGCAGTCAGAGCGCCTGAGCCGCCCCCGCGGGCGAGACTCAGGTCCGTTCATTCGGAGGGTGGCGGCGGGATCGGCTTGGACTCGAGCGCCCTGGCGACCGCCAGCAGGTTCGCGGCGGCGGCTCTGCCGGTCGCGTGCGACCACTCGTGACCCTCTTCGGTTTCCGAATAGTCCTCTCCCGGCCCCGGGCCCTTGTTCCAGTAGGTCCAGGCCTGACCGGGGACGGTGAAGCCGATGTCGCCGAGGGCGCCCGATACCTCGGAGATGACGTGGTGAGCGCCGTCCTCGTTGCCGGTGACTACGACCCCCGCGACGCGGTTGTAAGCGACGGGACGTTCCTCCTCGTCGGTCTCGGAGAGCATTGCGTCCATCCGCTCCAGCACCCGCTGGGCGATGCTGGAAGGACGCCCGAGCCAGGTCGGCGTGGCGAAGACCAGGATCTCCGAATCGAGGATCTGATTGCGGACGCCGGGCCACTCGTCTCCCTCGCCCATCTCCGACTCGACCCCCGGCGGGATCGCGCGGTCGACCGCGCGCACCGAAGCCACCTCGACCCCCTCCTCGCGCAGGGCCCCGGCCACCACCCCGGCCAGCGCCTCGGTGTTGGACTTCTCCGGGCTCGCTTTCAGGGTGCAGTTGAGCACGAGCGCCTTCATGGCGCAGGAGCTACCCGCAGTTCTCCGGCTTCAACCCGGTCGAGCACGATGGGCGATCGCTCTTCACTCGGGCTCGGGTCGTTCCTCGCCCGGCCAGCTGCCGGTGCCTTTCGCGAAGGCCTGGCGCGCTCCGTGGTCGGCGAGGCCTTTGACCAGGCGGAAGATCGCGCCCTCGATCGCGAGCGCCACGACGAGCTTGGGCCAGGAGAACTCGCGATGCTCGGGACTCGGCGGCTCTTCGTCGTCGATCAAGCCCCAGAGGCGTTCGAAGATCTTCTTGCCGGCCAGTCCGGCGAGCATCGCGGCGCTGACGCTGACGGGGGTGAACAGAAGCTTCACTGTGGGCCTCCTTGGGGCTTCTCGCGGGGTTCGAGCTGGATCTCGCGCTCAGCTCGCCGGTCTCCTTCTGCGATCTCGAGGCCGCGCTCTCGCTCGGCGTTCAGCTGGTGGCCGAAGAGGATCGCCAGATTGCTGATCCAAAACCAGACGAGCAGGGCGACCAGTCCGGCGAGCGTCCCATAGGTCTTGTCGTAGGAGCCGAAGTTGGCGACGTAGAAGGCAAAGGCAGCCGAGGCGAGCGCCCAGACGACCAAGGCCACCACCGCCCCCGGCGTCACCCAGCGGAAGCCGCGCAGCCTGGCGTTGGGCGAGGCGTAGTAGAGGAGGTCGATGATCAGCACGAAGATCGCCGCCATCACCGGCCACTTGGCTACGTTCCACACGTCCACGGCCGTGCCGCCGATCCCGAGCGGTCCCGCCACGGCGCCGACCACCGGCCCGGTCAGGACGAGCGCCAGGGCGAGCGCCGCCAGCGCCAGGACCATGACCAGCGTGACCAGCAGTTGCAGCGGACGCAGCTTCCAGAACTTTCGACCCTCGGGCGTCTCGTAGATCACGTTGGAGGCGCGCATGAAGGCGCCGATGTAGCCGGAGGCGGACCACAGCGCGACCGCGAGGCCGATCACGAAGGCAAAGCCGGCGGCGCTCTGGTTGGAGGCGATCGATTCGATCGGCCCCGAGAAGGTGTCGGCGGCCGACTGTGGACCGATTTCGGTGACGATTTCGGTCAGGCTCTTGGTGGTGCTCTGCGGATCGCCTACCAGGCCGATCACCGAGACGACCGCGATCAGGGCCGGGAAGAGCGAAAGCAGCCCGTAGTAGGTGAGCGCCGCAGCCCAATCGGCGAGATTGTCCTCGCGAAACTCGCTCAGGGTCCGTTTGAGAGTGGCGAGCAGGATGACCTCCCCGTTGGGCCGTTCACGGCTTGAGGACGACCTTGATCGCCCCGTCTTCCTTCTTCTGAAACATCGAGTAGGCGCCTGGCGCCTCGGCCAGCGGCAGCTGGTGGGTGGTCAGGTCGTCGACACCGAGCGGATCCTCGTCTCCTTCGAGCAGGGGCAGGATCTCGTCGGTCCAGCGCTTCACATGGGCCTGGCCCATGCGGATCTGCACGCCCTTGTCGAAGAGCTGCATCATCGGCAGCGGGTCGAGCTGGCCTCCGTAGACGCCGGAGATCGAGATCGTGCCGCCGCGGCGCACCGTATCGATCGCCGCCAAGAGCGCCGAGAGCCGGTCGACCGCGGCCTTTTCGGTCGCTTTGGCGGCGAGCGAGTCGGGCAGCAGGCCGGTCGCCTTCTGGGCCAGCTCGGCCACGTGGGCGCCGTGCGCCTCCATGCCGACGGCATCGATCACTCCGTCGGGACCACGCCCGTCCGTCATCTCCCTGACGATCGCCGGCACGTCTTCGTGCGCGTTGGAGTCGATCGCCTCGATGTCATGGCGACGCGCCATCTCGAGGCGCTCGGGGACCGAGTCGATGCCGATCACCGTCTCGGCCCCCTTGTGGCGGGCGATCCGCGCGCACATCTGCCCGATCGGCCCCAGGCCGTAGACGGCGGCGCTGCCGCCTTTCGGGATCGCCGCGTACTCGACCGCCTGCCAGGCGGTCGGCAGCACGTCGGAGAGGAAGAGGTAGCGCTCGTCGGGGGCGTCGTTCTCGGGCACCTTGATCGGGCCGAAGTGCGCCTGCGGCACGCGCAGGTACTCCGCCTGCCCACCCGGGACGTCGCCGTAGAGCTTGGTGTAGCCAAAGAGCGAGGCGCCCTTTTCCTGCTCGCGATTCTGAGTCGTCTCGCACTGGGCGAAGAGCTTTTCCCTGCACATCCAGCACTCGCCGCAGGAGATGTTGAAGGGGATCACGACCCGGTCGCCCGCTTTGACCCGGCTCACCCCGGAACCGACCTCCTCGACGATCCCCATCGGCTCGTGGCCGAGGACGTCGCCCTCTTCGATGAACATCCCCAACACCTCGTAGAGGTGCAGGTCAGAACCGCAGATCGCAGTCGAGGTGATGCGCACGATCGCGTCGGTCGGCTGCTCGATCTTCGGGTCGGGCACCTCGTCGACCCGGACGTCGCGTTTGCCGTGGAAAGTGAGCGCCTTCATGCCGGTCCTTTGGATAGGAAGCCCTGTCCGACCCGGCTACCCCGTCTGGCCCGGGGTCAAAACGGTCGGCATCGGCCGGTCAGCCGAGGCCCTTTTCCTCGGCGGCCTTGTAGGCGATCTGGAGGAAGTCGGAGACGGTCAGCGCCGAGAAGACCGCCGCGAGGAAGCGGCTCAGGCGAGGCGCGAAGAGAAGCCCGAGCGAAAAGGCGGCGACGACCCAGAGGCCCAGGCAGTAGGGGCAGATGAGCATTTCCCCGATCGCCTTGCGGGGGCCGTCGCCCCGCGATGACTCGCTGAATTCCGAAGGACCGCTCTCTCCTTCATAGGAGGTGAACGGCGCCCGCAGGGGACTGGTCACCTTGTCCTTGGCGATCACTCGGCTGAGCTTGTGGGAAGCGACGCCGACGGTCAGCAGGTCCGCGGCTCCGACTCGCTCGGGAAGCGCCCGCCCCGTCCGCTTGGCGAGCAGCAGGGCGGCGCCGAACAGCACGTTGAAGGCGACCATCGCCACCGCGTAGGAGCCCAGCGGCGGGCGTTCTCCCGGCGGGGCGTAGCCGGATGCCTGGGTCTGGGCGTCGGCGATCTTGGCGCTGGTCTGAGGAGGCATCTGAACAGTCGATCCGTCGAAGGCACCTGCGGACTACCCCCGCCGAAGAGCGGCGAAACGGCTCTCCGGGCGTTTGCGGCCCCCGGGCGCCGGGAAGCTGAGGGGAGTGTTTGGGACCGAGCAGACCGCTGAGCGCACCACCTTGCCAGCCGTCGGCCCGCTCAGCGAGTTGGTCGCCGAGCTACTCGCCGCTCGGAGCGAGGCCGCGCCGAACCTGGCCCCCGACGCGGCCGGCGTGGTCGAAGAGCTGGTCGAGCGGATCGACGATCCGCTCGGCGACGACGACCTGCACCTTGCCCTCTACCTCTGCTTCGAGCTGCACTACCGCTCCTTCCCCGGCGTCGACGACGCCTGGGAGTGGAGCCCCCGCCTGCTCGCGATCCGGGCCGTCCTCGAGCGCCCTTTTCTGGAGGCTCTCGCCGCCGCCGTCCCGCCGCTCGACTGGGTGGACCCCGAGCAGGTCGGAGACCTCCTCTTCCAGCTGGAAGCGGCAGACGACGCGCCCTCCCTGTCGCGCTATGTCGAGACGCAGGCGACGCTCGAGCAGTTCCGTGAGTTCGTCGCCCATCGCTCCCTCTACCAGCTCAAGGAGGCCGACCCGCACAGCTGGGCGATCCCGCGGCTCGACGGGCCGGCGAAGACGGCGCTGCTCGAGGTCCAGGCCGACGAGTACGGGGGCGGACGAGCCGAGCGCATGCACTCGACTCTCTTCGCCTCGACGATGCGGGCCCTTGGCCTGGACGACAGTGAGAACGCCTACCTCGGCCACGTCCCCGGCGTCACTCTGGCGACCGTCAACGTGATGTCGGCGCTCGGCCTGCGCCGCAGCCGCCGCGGCGCCATCGTCGGTCACCTGGCGATGTTCGAGATGACCTCGGCGGGCCCCAATCGCCGCTATGGCAACGGCCTGCGCCGGCTCGGCTACGGCGCTAGGGCAACCGATTTCTACGATGAGCACGTCGAGGCCGACGCGGTGCACGAGAACATCGCCGCCTATGACCTGGCGGGCGGTCTGGCGAGGGCCGAGCCCGAGCTGGCCGAAGACATCGTCTTCGGCGCCCGCGCCCTGCTCCACCTCGAGGGCCGCTTCGGGCGGGCCGTCCTGGCCGATTGGCAGGCCGGGCGCTCCTCTCTGCGCCAACCGCTGTGAGTCACGGCGCCCTGGGTCGGGACGGCGGGGCTTCCTACGTCCTGCCGCTGCGCTGGAACGAGCCCGGACCGATCGGCGAGCTGGCGTCCTACCTGCGCTCGCTGAGCGAGACGGTGACGGAGGTGCTCGTCGTCGACGGCTCGCCGCCGCCGCTGTTCGAGTCGCACGCCGAGGCGCTGCGCGGCGCCGCCACTCATCTGGCTCCACATGGCGATCTCGATTTCCCGATGGGAAAAGTGAACGGCGTGATCACCGGCCTTCGCGAATGCTCGTGCGAGCGGGTCCTGATCGCCGACGACGACGTCCGCTACGAGCCCGGGGCGCTGGCGCGAGCCCTCGCCCTACTCGACGAGGCGGATCTGGTCCGGCCGCAGAACTACTTCACCGAGCTGCCCTGGCACGCCCGCTGGGACACCGCGCGGTCCCTGCTGAACCGGGTGTTCACCGGCGATCCGAACTTTCCGGTCGGCGACTTCCCCGGGACCCTCGCCGTTCGCCGCAGCGCCTTCCTGCGCAGTGGCGCTTACGACGGGCGAGCGCTGTTCGAGAACCTCGAGCTGATGCGGACGATCGGGGCGGCCGGAGGGACCGTGATCACGCCGCTCGACCTCTACGTGGCAAGAAAACCGCCTCGCACGCCCCACTTCTTCTCCCAACGGGTTCGCCAGGCCTACGACGACTTCGCGATTCCCGCCCGGATCGGCGCCTTCCTCGCGATCGCCCCGATAGCGGCCGAGCTCCTGCGGCGCGGCAGGGGCCGCTATCTGCTGCTTGGCGCGCTTGGCGCCGTCGGCTTGGCCGAGCTGGGCCGCAGACGGGCCGGCGGGGCAGAGCGCTTTCCCCTCAGCGGGGCGCTGCTGGCCCCCGCCTGGGTCGCCGAGCGCTCGATCTGCGCCTGGCTCGCCCTGGGCTCCAAATTACGGGGCGGGGTTCGCTACGGGGAGCGGCGACTGCCCCGCTCGGCCAACTCGATGCGGCGACTGCGGCGCCGCTACGAGTCGGGCGCGTCCGCGGCGTCCGGCAGCGCCGCAGGAGCGCCGCTGGGGGCCCGAAAGCCGACCGCCTTGTGGGTGCCGTCGCAGAAGGGTCGGATCTGAGATTGCCCGCACCTGCAGAGCGCAACCACCCGCCGCCTCACTTCGATCTCCCTGCCGTCCTGGTCGACCAGCGTGAAAGGACCGCGCACCAGATAGGGCCCGTCGCGATAAGGAGTGATCGTCGTCACGACGCCGCGCCGAGGGGGACGTCCGGCCGGTCCCAGCTCTCGGCGACCCGCGCGGCCGCGCGGCGCTCCCCGGCGAGGATCTCCCTCCCAGCGGTCACCACGCCCTCGTCGCCGGCCCGAGCCGCGACCCGCTGCAGGAGCTCGTAAGCGGCGACCTCGAGGTGCTCGAAAGCGAAGGCGAAGCCGGCGAGCTTCGTGGTCGAGTCCGGCTGGGCCCCGAGGAAAGCGGAGAGATTCAGTCCGCCGGCCTTCAGCGTCGCGTCCTTGACCAGCGACGGCCTGCCGCCCCGCTCGTCCAGCAGGCCCTCGATCCGCTCGCGGTGGCGACGCGTCTCCTCCAGATGATCGCGGAAGACGGTTTCCAGGTGCTCGTCGTCGACTCGCTCGGCGCCCGCCCCCAACAGCTTTTCGGCCTGTCCCTCGAGGGCGTGGACGTCGCGCAGGTAGGCGAGCAGCACGGCGTCGAGCTTGTCCGGATCGACCCCTGCCAGGGAGGCCTCGACCGCGGTGTCGAAGGACTGCTCCAGGCGCTCGGCCATCCTTTTCTCCTCCGCGGCGATGTTGGCCGCCATCCGGGCCGTCTCGTCGTCACCGGCGCGCTCGGCCAGTCGCTTCAGCAGCTCGTAGGCGGCCAACTCCATGTGCTCGTAGGAGAAGGCGTGCATGGTCAGCTTCCCGGGGGTATCGGGCTGGGAGGCCGCGAAGGCGGCCATCGCCCAACCGCCGCCCGCGCCGGCCGCGTCCTTCAGCTTCGACGGCTCGCCGCCCAAGGCTTCCAGGCGCTCGCGCACGCGCCGCTCCTGCCCTTCGGTCTCGACCAGATGCTGTTCGAACACTTGGCAGAGGCGCTCGTCCCCGGCGATCTTGGGGGCGGCACGAAGCTGCGCCAGCGCCTGCAGCTCGATCGAGTGCACGTCGGCGAGGTACTTGACGAGCTGCTCGCCGCGATCGCGATCCCACTGGCGGGCGCCGACCCCGGTCTTCAGGTCCTCGATCCGGGCGCCGGCGCTGTCGGCTTCGAGCGGCGGGGTGCTCGCGCCCTGACCCTTGCGCAGCCCCTCCAGCAACTCTTCCAGCGCCTCCACCCCGCTGTGGCGCGGCTCCCAACCGAGCTCGGCACGAGCCCGGTCGGAGGAGATCAGGGGCACGTTCTGGGCCATGTCGAGCCAACCCGGCGGCGTCGGCTGCAGGCGCAGCCGCCAGCTCAGATCCGCGAGCCGCCGCACCACTCGGTACGGAACGGGAAAGCTCCGCACGCCGAGCCGCTCGGCCATCTCCTCCGGGCTGAGCGGCGGCTCCGCGGCGATGTTGAAAGCACCGCCGACGTCTGCCAGCACGGCTCTCAGGTAGGCCCGGCCGACGTCTTCGGAGTGCACCGCCTGGAAGCGCAAGCGCTCGATCCGAGGCAGCGCCGGGAGAAGCCGGCGGCGCAGCAGGAAGTTTGGGAGGAAGGGCCCGACGAAGAGGCGGCGGATCTCGGTCGCGGCCTCGTCCTTGAAGATCAGCGCGGGGCGAAGCCGCACCACGCGCGTCTCGGGATTGCCGGCTTCGAAGCGGTCGAGCTCGCGCTCGACCGCCACCTTGTGGCGCGAGTAAAACGATGAGGGAGTGCCCTCGGTGGGCCAGCTCTCGTCGACCTCGCGGTCCTTGGGGCCGCGCGAGTAGGCGCCGACGGAGGAGGCGTGGATCAGCTTCGGCACCCCGGCCGCAGCCACTGCCTCGAAGACGCGCCGGCTGCCCTCGACGTTGATCCGCTCCAGCGTCGTCGCGTCCCGAGAGGGCTGAATCGCCCAGGCGAGGTGGATGACCGCGTCGGCGCCCGCGAAGATCGCCCCGAGGTCGGCGTTGAGGATGTTCGCCTCCACCCAGCTCGTCTTCGGCTGCGTCCAGGCCGGCTCCCGCCGGGCGAGCCCGACGATCTCGTCGATCTCCCGACTTTCGCTCAAGGCCTGGACCGTGCTGGTGCCGGCGTTTCCGGTTGCGCCGGTTACGACTACTTTCATCTCTGCGTCACTACCCGCTAAGCCAGGTGGTGAGTCATTCCCCTGCGGCGGCGCAGCGCGATCACTCGTGCCTCAGGTCGACTCGACGCGCGCCGGCCGCGAATCGTCCGCAGCGCCTGCACGGTACGCGCCAACGAGGGCGCGGCCCGCCGAGCTGAGATCTCGCCATTTGCTCCTACCTGCCGCCGCATGGCTACGAGATACCCCGGAAGGGGCCGTCCAAACGCGGGCCCGCTCACTCACTTCGGCGCCTCGGCGGAGGAGGCCCGGGGGGCCCTGCGCTCTTCGCGGATCTTCTCGCCTTCGCAAAACCAGACCCGGCGCCCATCGGGGTAGATCGCCGCCGGCCCGTCGGCGCGATGGCGCTTGCCTTCGCGGTACCACTTCTCGGTCCCGTTGACGTAGACGCACGCGGGAGCGCCCTCGCGGTGGCGGACGCCGTCCACGTAGTACTTGACCGAGCCGTTGGCGTGGATCACCGCCGGGCCGTCGCTGCGATGCAGGCGACCGTGGCGAAACCATTCCTCCCGCCCGCTGGGAAACACCCGCGCCGGGCCTCCGATCCTGTGCAGCTCGCCATCGTCGTCGCGCCACTCGAGGGCGCCGTCGACCGCAACTGTCGCGTCCGCGCTGGCCATGCCCTCGGTCTACCCGAGGAAGGGGAAATCGACGCGAACAGAGAGGGCGATACCGACGGTTCAGCGTTCGCGGATCGCAGGTAGAGACCCTCGCGGGCCGGGAAGACCGCGATGCCGGCTCGCCGAGTGTGGTCGATGTGCCCGTCGCCGAGGCAGGCCGGGCAGGTCTCACGGAAACGGACCCGAGCCCCGCCCCTCGAGAGGCTAGGACTCCTCGTATGGGTCCTTCTCGCCGGCCAGCTTGAGCGACCCGTCCTTGGCGTTTTCGAAATGACGTTCCTGGATCGGCAGTGCCCATTCGACCAGCTCCGAGACCTCGCTCTCGTTCGCGGTCTCGTTCAACTTGCCGAGGACCTCCCAGTGCCCGACCTCCCCGGCCTCGGCCATCGTCAGGAACTCGAACCCATCCAGCCCGTCGGAGTCGCCGCCGAGGTAGGTCGACATCATGTCGGTCGCCTCGCCTTTCGTCTCCTGGGCTTTTTCGATGATCGCGGTCTTCTTGCCGTCACGGCCGTCGGCAACCTCGATGCAGCGTTGCTCGGTTTCCTCGGCCTCCTCGCGCATCCGCCTCAGGGTGGTGACGATTTCCTCGTCCTCGACCATTCCTCGACCTTTTCGGTGGCGCCCTGTGCGGCCTGAGCGAGGCCCAAGACCTCCGCCAGCTTCTCCTCGAGAGTCGTCAGCTCCGCCATCTCATTCCTCCTCGTTCGGGTCGCCGGTCGTCGAGTTCTCGTACCCATGCCGGGCGCGGCCAAACGGGACGTTTCCCGTCGCCCCCGCAGGGTAAGCGAGCGCCATGGGATCGAATGAGGAACAGCGAGAGCGAGAGGAGGAAGCGCTCGCCGCGGAAGAGGCCGAGGCGGCCGCAGCGGAAGCCGCAGACATCGGCGGGAAAGTGCCCCCGGATTCCGATGACCCCGCCGAGCAGCCGTTGATCGAGGCGGGCGAGGGCGAGGCCGAGGGCTTCGAGCTGGCCGAGCGCGACCTGGAGGACATCGCCGGCCACGGCGATCAGCGCCGCTTTCCGGACAACGTGCCGCCACCGCCCGAGGAGCCGACCGAGGCCGCCTATGGCGAGGCCGACGAGCCGACCTCCAAAGACGAATGAAGCCGGGATGACGCACCGCCTGCTGGCGATAGTCACCGCTGACCCGCTCGGCCCGGAGTCATTGGACGAGATTCGCGCCGACGGCGAGGCCGAGCGCGACGACGGGTTGGACTTGCGGGTGATCGCCCCGGCAGTCGAGGCGAACGCCTTCCGGCACACCCTGGGCGATATCGACGAGCCCAAGCGCGAAGCCGAGGCACGGCTCGGACGCGTGCTCGAGGAGCTGCGGGCGAGCGGCATCGAAGCCGGCGGCGAGGTGGGCGATCCCGACCCGATCCAGGCGGCGCGAGACGCTCTGCTGAAGTCGCCCGCGGACGAGATAGTGATCTTCGAGCACGAGCAGGCGCAGGCGCGCTGGTTCGAGGAAGGTCTGCTGGAAAAGGCCAGAGCCGGGCTCGACCCCCCACTCCGGATGGTGGTTCTGCACAGCGACCGAGACGGCACCGAGCACGTCGTCGACGTCGAGGCCGTAGGGCCCGGGACCAAGGACCCCGCCGAGGGCCACGAAATCGGCTCCAGCTACCTGCCCGGGCTCTCGCGCGCCGACTTCGGCGGCATGGTCGCGGGCATCTTCGGCACGATCGTCGCCGCCATCCTCGCCGGTGCGGTCGCTGTCGACAACGGCGAAGTGAGCGGCCGTGCCGCCGCGGCGATCCTGATCGCGATCGGGATCGCGCTGATCAACATGGCGCATGTCGTCGGCCTGACCCTGATGGAGAGCGTTCGCTACCGGGGCGGCTTCGCCAAGCTCTTCCGCTACCTCTCGCTGGTCGGCACTCCGCTCGCGGTCGTCGTGATCCTGGTGCTCCTGGTCAGCTGACAGTTTGCCCGCCTACCTGCGGGGTAGCTCGGCGGGACACCCCTAAACCAGGAGGCAAGAAATGGGATCGCAAGAGACCGGCCAGGTCACCGGCACCAAGGACAAGGACTACAACGTGATCTGGTTCACCGAGCAATGCCTGAGCAACGTTCTGCGACTCGACACCTACATCGAGGACGCCGAGCGCGAGGACGACTCCGAGCTGGCCGACTTCTTCCGGCGCGCCCAGGAGACGAGCCGCAAAGGCGCAGAGCAGGGCAAGGAGATGCTGGCCAAGCGGCTGGGCTGACCCCGACTCAGCGACTGCGCTCGATCAGCCTCGCGAGCAGGCCGTCGAGGCCGATTTGGCTCTCCAATCGCCGCTGCTCTTCGGCGCCGTTGCCCTCGCGCAAGATGCGCTCGACCTCGTCGAGAGCGTCCGCAGAGTAAAGCTCGCGCGCATAGGGGCGGACCTGCTCGAGGATGCGCGAGACCGCCTCGGGCGCGGGAGTCGGCCGCGTGCTCTCGAACAGGATCTCGGCGTCGAGGCCGTGACTCGCGGCCTGGAAGTAGGACTCCTCGAGGGCCTCGCGGTGCAGGTCCGGTTCGCTGGGGCGGTCGAGCTCCTTGGCCGCGATCGCTTGGATCAGCGCGGCGAATGCGGCGGAGGTCCGCGGCTCGGTCGCTACGTCGACCGCCCGCACCTCCACCGTGCCGAGGCGGGGATGCGGGCGAACGTCCCACCAGATGTAGGTGTAGTCGTCGACTCCGGCCGCGGCGACGAGCTGATCGGCGACCTCGAGGAAGTCCGCATAGTCGCGGAAGCCCCGCGGCACCTGGAAGCGCGGATAGCTGCGCACGACCTGGGTGCGGGCGCTGGCGTGGCCGGAGTCGCGCCCTTCCTGAAAGGGAGAGTTGGCGCTCAGGGCCTGCAACGCCGGCAGGTAGAGGCGGAAGGCGTTGGCGAGCTTGACCGCCGCCTCGGCGTCGGGCGCGCCGACATGGACGTGCAGGCCACAGGGCGGCGTCCTCAACAGGCTGCCGAGGTCCTTCTGCACGACCTCGTAGCGCGGCTTCGCGATCAGCACCGCATCGCCTCCGGCGGCGGTCGGGTGCAGGCCGCAGGCCAGCAGCTCGAACCCGGCCGACCCGACGTCGCGGCGCAGCTCGCTCAGCTGCTCCAGGACCTCCCCGGCATCGCGGCAGACCCCCGTCTTCAGCTCGATCTGTTCGGTGAATATCTCCGACGAGACCCGGTCGCCGATCGAGGTGCCGGCGACGCTCTCGAGCACGTCCTCCGCGGCACTGATCAGCTGGCCACTCCCGTCAACCAACAGGAGCTCCTCCTCGACACCCAGCGAAAGCGGCGCCGAAGCGCCAAATCGATGCTCCTCGCGAGCGCTCCCCGGACGGACCATGCCCATTCCTCCCCTGTCCGTACGCGGACGAAACGCAACCCGCCAGGCGTCGCGACGGCTCGCCACGGGTAGGACGAACGCGTGGCCGATTCCCCCATAGAGCACCTCGCCGCAACCGCCTACACGGTCCCCACCGACCGGCCCGAGTCCGATGGGACGCTCGCCTGGGACTCGACGACGATCGTCACCGTCGAGGCCTCGGCGGCCGGCCGAACCGGCCTCGGCTACACCTACGGACATCCGGCGCTAGCCGAGGTGATGCGCTCTACGCTCTTTCCCGTGGTCGAGGGGATGGAGGCCCTGGCCCCTCCGCAGGCCTGGGCGGCGATGCAGCGCGAAGTCCGCAACATGGGGCGCCAGGGCCTCTGCGCGATGGCGATATCCGCCGTGGACATCGCGCTTTGGGACCTGCGGGCGAAGCTGCTCGAGCTCTCCTTGGCCGACTCGCTGGGCCGCTTCCGGGACGCGATTCCCGCCTACGGCAGCGGCGGCTTCACCTCCTATACGAACGCGGAGCTGACCGAGCAGCTGCGCGGTTGGGTGGAGCGCGGCTGCCGAGCCGTGAAGATCAAGGTCGGGCGCGAGCCCGAGCGCGATCCGGATCGCCTCGCGGCGGCACGGGAGGCGATCGGGGACGGGGTACGGCTGATGGTCGACGCCAACGGAGCCTTCGACCGCCGCGGCGCCGCCCGCTGGGCAGAGCGCTATGCGGAGTTCGGCGTCTCCTATCTCGAGGAGCCCGTCTCCTCGGACGACCCCGACGGATTGCGCTGGCTGCGTGACGCCGTTCCCAGCGGAATCGAGGTGGCGGCCGGAGAGTACGCCTGGGACCTGCCAGAACTCGAACGGCTCGCCGGCTGCGTCGACGTGCTGCAGGCCGACGTCACTCGCTGCGGCGGCATCACCAACCTGCTGCGCGCCGACGGCATCTGCCGCGCTCACAACCTGCCCTTCTCGGCCCACTGCTCCCCCCAGGTCTCGGCGCACCTCTGCTGCGCGATCGAGCGGGCCGTTCACGTCGAGTACTTCCACGATCACGCGCGAATCGAGTCGATGCTCTTCGCCGGTGCCCTCTCGGTGGAGAACGGGCAGCTTCGCCCCGACTCCGGCCGGCCGGGCCTGGGCATCGAGCTGAGGCGGTCGGAGGCCGAACGCTTCCGCCTCGAGGACCGTTAGCTCCTTCCCAGTTCGGGTACGGGGGGCACGACCAACACGAAGGAGAGAGAGACAAATGAGCGAGACGGTCGGCGACTTCCTGCTTGCACGGCTTGCGGACGAATGGGGAGTGCAGCGCATCTACGGCTATCCGGGCGACGGGATCAACGGAATCATGGGGGCCTTCGAGCGCGAAGGGCCGCGGCCGGAATTCATCCAGACCCGCCATGAGGAGATGGCCGCTTTCATGGCCTGCGCCCATGCCAAGTTCACCGGCGAGGCGGGCGTCTGCCTGGCGACCTCGGGCCCCGGAGCGATTCATCTCCTCAACGGCCTCTATGACGCGAAACTCGACCACCAGCCGGTGGTCGCGATCGTCGGCCAGCAGAAGCGGGTGTCTCTGGGCGCCGCCTTCCAGCAGGAGATCGACGCCAACACGCTCTTCAAGGACGTCGCAGCCGACTTCGTCCAGGTCTGCATGGACCCGTCGCAGGCCCGGCACCTGGTCTACCGTGCCTGCAAGGTGGCCCTCACCAACCGCACCGTCGCAGTGATCATCGTGCCCGAGGACGTGGCCGAGTCGGAGGCGGTCACCTCACCGCCGCGCGAGCACGGAGCCGTCTACTCCAGCGTCGGCTGGTCCCAGCCCCGGGTGCTGCCCAACGAAGAGGAGCTGCGTAAGGCGGCGGACGTCCTCAACGAGGGCAAGAAGGTCGCCATGCTGATCGGCCAGGGCGCCGCGAAGGCGGCCGACGAGGTGGTCGAGGTCGCCGATCTGCTCGGCGCCGGGGTCGCCAAGGCATCGCTGGGCCGGGCCGTTCTGCCC
>DASSHI010000046.1:0-29253 GCA_035693025.1 Solirubrobacterales bacterium | reverse complement strand
CGCCGGCGTCGACATCACCCGCGAACCGATCCACATCAAGCCCGGCAACCACTACACGATGGGCGGCGTCAAGACCGACGTCGACGGGCGCACCGACATCCCCGGCCTCTACGCCGCCGGCGAGACCGCCTGCGTCTCGGTCCACGGCGGCAACCGGCTCGGCGCCAACTCGCTGCTCGACACGCTGATCTTCGGCCGCCGCTCCGGCGTCGACGCCGCCGCCCGCGCCAAGCGGATCGAGGGCTCGCGGCCGAGCCAGGACGTGCTCGAGGCGGAGCAGGACGCGATCGCCGCGATCGCCGGGCGCGAGAAGGGCTCCGGGCGGCGCGTCTCGGAGATCAAGCTGGAGCTGGGCCAGACCATGGACGCAAAGGTCGCGGTGTTCCGAGACGAGGCGGGCATCCAGGAGGCGCTGGAAATCGTCCGCCGCCTCAAGGAGGAGGCCGGGTCGGCCTACATCGACGACAAGGGCGCGATCTTCAACCAGGACATGCTGGGCGCGATCGAGCTCGGCTACATGCTCGACAGCGCCGAGTGCTCCTGCGTCGCCGCGCTCGAGCGCAAGGAGAGCCGCGGCGCCCAGTACAGGACGGACTTCCCCGAGCGCAACGATGCGGAGTGGCTCAAACACATCGACCTGCAACAGGGCGACGACGGGCCGGAGATCTCATACTCAGAGGTGACGATCACCCAGTGGGAACCCGAAGAGCGAAAGTACTGAGAGGACGCCGATGGCCGAGTACACGCTGAAAGTCCGCCGTTACCAGCCGGAGATCGGCGAGGGCCCCTACTGGGAGGAGTTCACGGTCGAGCTCGAGCCCTCGCTCTCGGTCCTGGACGGGCTGCTGCAGGTCAGAGACCGCGACGACGGCTCGCTCTCGGTGCGCTGCTCCTGTCGGGCGGCGATCTGCGGCTCCTGCGGGATGAAGGTCAACGGCTCCTCGACGCTGGGCTGCAAGACGCAGATCGGCGAGGCGCACGAGCAGGCCAACCGCCGCAAGGTGCCCGGCACGCCCCCGCCGATGGGCGCGGACGAGCTCCCGCCCCCGGGCAGCGCAGACGGCTCCGCGGACAACCCGATCGTGATCGAGCCGATGGGCAACATGCCCGTGATCAAGGACCTGATCACCGACATGGAGTCGACGCACTGGGAGAAGATCCGCCGCGTCACTCCCTGGCTCCTCCCCCACGGCGAGCCACCCGAGCGGGAGTACGTGGTCGAGCCGGAGTCGATGATCGACATCACCCAGTCGATGGCCTGCATCCAATGCGGCGCCTGCGTCTCCTCCTGCCTCTCGATGGAGGCCGACCCGGACTTCATCGGTCCGGCTGCGCTGGCCAAGGCCTACCGCTTCGTCGGCGACCCGCGCGACGCCGAGACCGTGGAGCGCCTGCACGACCTCGCCGAGGACCCGCACGGGATCTACGACTGCACCCACTGCTTCAGCTGCATCGACGCCTGCCCCAAGGGGGTCGCGCCGATGGACCAGATCATGCGCCTGCGCCGCAAGGCCGGCGAGGAGGGGGTCGAGGACCCCCACAACGGCCACAACCACGAGATCGCCTTCACCAAGATCATCGAGAAGAAGGGAACCTTGGACGAGGCGCTGCTCCAGCAGGAGTCCTACGCGCCCGGGGTCAAAGGCAAGCTGAAACCGAGCAAAGGGGCGATCGAAGGCCTCGGCAAGTCGCTGCCCACCGTGCTGCGCGCGATCCGCAGCGGCAAGGCCCGCTCGCTCGCCAAGCTGATCCCGGGCATCCACCCGAAGCTGCCCGGCGGCGCCCAGGACGAGGTCAAGGCGATCTACAAGCACGCCGAGGAGCACCGCGAGGAATTCAACATCTACATCTCGGGCGAGGAGGACGCCGACCCCGAGCCCGACGAGACCGAAGCGGAGGAGAAGGTATGAAGCTCGCCTACTGGCCCGGCTGCGTCTCACGTGGCTTCACCACCGAGCTGCACGGCTCGATGGCGTTCACCGCCGAGAAGCTGGGGATCGAGCTGGTCGAACTCGACCGCGCCAACTGCTGCGGCGCCGGCGTCATCGCCGAGCACAACCAGGAGCTCGCCGACACGCTCAACGCCCGCACCTTCGCGCTCGCCCAGCAGACCGGCCTGGCGATGATGAACATCTGCTCGACTTGCCAGGGGGCGCAATCGGAGTGCCAGCAACGGCTGGATGCCGATTCTGCGTACCGCGCCCACATCAACGAGGCGCTCTCCGGCCAGGGCCTCGAATACGTCAAAGGCAAGGACGGCTTCACCAACAAGAACTTCCTCTGGCTGCTCGTCGAGGACTACGGGCTCGACCAGCTCGCCTCAAAGGTGGTCCGGCCGCTGTCGGGCCTGCGGGTCGGCCCCTTCTACGGCTGCTACGTGGTGCGACCCAAGGAGCGGCTCGGCTACGCGGAGCACCCGGAACGCGACCTCTACCTGGAGAAGGTGATCGAGGCGCTGGGCGGCGAGGTCGTCGAGTACGACGGCGCCCGCAAGTGCTGCGGCTTCCCGGTGATCACGATGAACCGCGAGACTTCGCTGCGCCAGGCGGGCACCCACGTCGGCGACGCCCTCGACGCCGGCGCCGACTGCCTCGTAACCCCCTGCCCGCTCTGCCACCTCAACCTCGACATGCAGCAGCCAGACGCGGCCAAGGTCGTCAACCGGGAGCTCGGCCTCGCCGTCCTGCACCTGCCGCAACTCGTCGGACTCGCGCTCGGCGCCGAGCCCAAGCAGCTAGGCATGAGCAAGCACATCGCCTCGACCAAGTGGGTCGAGGAGCGGCTGGCCTCAGTTCCCGCCTGACGCGGCGTCCAGGCCCACGCGCCGGGCCAGCCATTGCGCGCCGACGGTATCCGTCAATCCGTGGGCGACGATCGAGGCGATGATCGTGATCGCGGCTACGTCGAAGATCAGCTCGCCGTGGCCGACGTCTGACTTGAGCACGAAGAGGGCGAAGAGCATCGAGGCGACCCCCTTGGGGCCGAACCAGGCCATGAAGCCCTTCTGCGGGCGGGGGATCCCGGTGCGCAGGAAGGAGAGCAGGACCGCAGCCGGGCGGGCGACGAGCAGCGCGAAGACGACGAAGACGACGAGAGGCGGGATGCTGTGGTCGAAGCCCGTGGCGACGATCAACGCGCCGAAGACGAAGAAGGTCAGCACCTGGAAGATCGTGCTGGCGTTCTCGGCGAACTCGACGAAGCCCTCGGGGACCTCGCGCTCGCCGGCGCCGAGCGCGATCCCGCAGACGAACGCCGCGATCAGGCCGTTGCCGATCGTCACTTCGGAAAGCCCGAAGGCGACGAGGGCGAAGCCGACCGAGTAGATCCCCTCATAGCGCGCGGTCAGGCCGCCACCCGGCAGGTGGTGGTGCAGGCGCCCACCGAGCGTTCCCAGGGCGAAGCCGATCGCGCCGCCGGCCAGCGCCTCGCCGACCAGCTTTGCCGCTTCGCCGCCGGGATTGCCGCCGGGCGCCGCGAGGACGAGGAAGAAGAGGACGAAGGGCAGCGCCAGGCCGTCGTTGAGGCCGGACTCGAGATTGAGGGTGTGGCGCACCCCGGCCGGCACCAAGCGCGAGGTGACGACGGCCGAGGTGACCACCGGGTCGGTCGGCGAGAGCACGGCGGCGAGCAGGAATGCCTGCGCCCAGCCGAGGCTCGGGAAGACCGCCTTCGCCGCCAGCGCCAGCAGCACCATCGTGATCGGCATCGCGATCACGAGCGCCCGCGCGACCGGGCCCCAGTGGCGGCGCAGCAGCTCGCGCTCGACGAACATCCCGTCGGAGAAGAGGGTGAGGATCAGCGCCAGCTCGACCAGCTCGACGATCGCCTGGTCGTTGACGTCGATGTGGACGACGCCGACGGCCGCGAGCAGGACACCGAACGCGACCGAGAGCACCGAGGCCGAGAGCACGGTCCCCTTGATCAGCCCAGAGAGCGCCCCGACGAGCGCGAGCAGCCCACCGAACAGCAGAACCGCTTCGCCGAAGCCGATGCCCATCGGCCTCAGCCTATGAGGTTGCGCTCGACCAGCAGCTCGGCGATCTGGACAGTATTGGTGGCAGCGCCCTTGCGCAGGTTGTCCGAGACCACCCAGATGTCGAGGGCGCGCTCGTTGCCCGGATCGCGGCGGATGCGGCCGACGAAGACGTCGTCGCGGCCCGCCGCGCCGACCGCCATCGGGTAGCGGCCCGCAGCGGGATCGTCGAGCACGGTCACTCCCGGCGCGGCGGCAAGCAGCTCACGGGCACGCCCGGGGTCGAGCGGCTCGCGCGTCTCGACGTTGACCGCCTCGGAGTGGCCGGTGACGACGGGAACGCGCACGCAGGTCGCGCTGACGCGGATCGCCGGGTCGCCGAGGATCTTGCGCGTCTCGTTGATCAGCTTGCGCTCCTCGTCGGTGTGATCGTCGCCGTCAGCGAAGCTGCCGGCCTGCGGCAGGGCGTTGAAGGCGATCCGGTGCGGGTAGATCGAAGCGACCGGATCGCCGCCGTCGAGCACGGCGCGCGACTGCTCGCGCAGCTCGTCGATCGCCGCCTTGCCGGTACCGGAGACGGCCTGGTAGGTGGAGATCACGAGGCGCTCGATCCCGGCGGCGTCGTGGAGCGGCTTCAGCGCGACGACCATCTGCATGGTCGAGCAGTTCGGGTTGGCGACGATTCCCTTGTGGGCGGCGAGGTCGTCGGGGTTTACCTCGGCGACGACCAGCGGCACGTCGTCGTGCATGCGCCAGTAGCTGGTGTTGTCGACGACCACGGCGCCGGCCGCAACCAGCTTCGGCGTCCACTCGGCGCTGACCGCGCCGCCGGCGGAGGAGAGCACGAGGTCGAGGCCCTGGATCGAGTCGTCGCTCAGCGCGTGGACCTCGAGCTCCTCTTCGCCCCACTCGATCGCCCTGCCCGCCGAGCGCTCGGAGGCGAAGGGGACGACCCGCGAGGCCGGGAAATCGCGGCTCGCGAGCAGGTCGAGGATCGTCGTCCCGACCAAGCCGGTCGCGCCCAGCACTCCGACTCTGTATCCGTCGCCCGCCATCGTCCGAGTATGACGGGGCTCAGCTGCTGACCGTGGGCCGGTGCCGGTCCCCCATCGGGTTCTCGGTCTTGACCGCGTCCTCACCCAGCTCGAACGCCGTGTGCAGGGCTTTCACGGCGTCCGGGACCCGGTCGGCGGAGATGACGCAGGAGATCTTGATCGGCGAGGTGGAGATCATCTCGATGTTGATCCCCTCGCCGCCGAGCACCTCGAAGACCTTGGCGGCGACGCCCGGATGGGAGCGCATGCCGGCCCCGACGATCGAGACCTTGCCGATCCGTTCTTCGGTCCGCACCCCGCGGCTGACGTCGAGGGCGGAGATCGTGTCTGTGGCCGCCGTCAGGTCGGAGCGGTCGACGGTGAAGGAGAGGTCGGCCAGCGCGTCGTCGCCCACCGGCTCGTTCTGGATGATCACGTCGACGTTGATGCCGGCGGCGGCCAGGGCGGTGAAGATCCGCCCGGCGACCCCCGGTTCGTCGCGGACGCCGGTCAGGGTCACCCGCGCCTCCCCGTCGGAGTGGGTCACTGCGGTTACGAAAGGCTGCTCCACGGTCTCCTTCTCGCTCTCGGCTTCGCTGACAACGAGGGTACCGGGACCGTCTTCGAAGCTGCTGCGGCAGTGGATCCGCACGCCGTTGTTGCGCGCATACTCGACCGAGCGCAGCTGCAGCACCTTCGCCCCGGACGCCGACATCTCCAGCATCTCCTCGTAGGAGGCGTAGGAGAGCTTGCGCGCGTCGGGGACGATTCGCGGGTCGGCGCTGAAGATCCCGGCGACGTCGGTGTAGATCTCGCAGACATCTGCGTCGAGCGCGGCCGCCAGGGCGACCGCGGTCGTGTCGGAGCCGCCCCGCCCCAGCGTGGTCACGTCGTGACTGTCGGTCGAGACGCCCTGGAAGCCGGCGACGAGCACGATCCGATCCTTCTCCAGCATCTCGCGGATCCGCTCGGCACGCACGTCGATGATCTTCGCCCGGGTGTGGGAGGAGTCGGTGACGATCCCAGCCTGGGAGCCCGTCAGCGAGATCGCCTCATGGCCCATGTCGTGGATCGCCATCGCGCAGAGCGCGCAGGAGATCCGCTCGCCCGTCGAGAGCAGCATGTCCATCTCGCGTGCGACCGGGCGCTCGGAGATCTCCAGCGCCTGGGCGACCAGCTCGTCGGTCGTCTTGCCCCGCGCCGAGAGCACGGCGACGACGCGGTTGCCGACCTCGCGCGCGGCGACGATCCGTCGCGCGGCGCGCTTGATCTCCTCCGCGCCGGCGACCGAGGTGCCACCGAACTTCATCACCACGATGTCTGAATTTGGCCCACTCATCCGAGCGTCTGAGGATAGTCGTGCCAAAGCCAGTGTGTGTCAGATCACACTGCTTGATATATCGGTTGGATATATCATGACGGAATGGAACTGAGCTCGACCGCTTACGTAATCCTCGGCATGGTCAGCCGCGAGCCGCGCTCGGGCTACGAGATCAAGTCCGTGGTCGACAACACGACCCGCTTCTTCTGGGCGGCCAGTTACGGGCAGATATATCCCGAGCTGAAACGGCTCTCGGAGGCCGGGCTGGTCGAGGGGATCGATGCTCCACGCGGCGATCGCAAGCGCACCGTCTACGCGATCACCGCCGACGGCAAGGGGGAGCTCGAGGAGTGGCTGCGCAGGCCGCCCGAGACCGCCGAGATGCGCGAAGAAGGGCTGCTCAAACTGTTCTTCGCCGGCGTGCTGAAACCTGCCGAGGCGGTGGAGACTCTGCGCTCGATGCGGCGGATGCGCCTCGATTTGGTCCAGCGCCTGCGCGACCTGGAGCCCGAGAAAGCGGAGACACAGGACCCCTACCCGCTGATGGTGCTGCGGGCCGGGATCGAGTTCAACGAATGGTTCGCCGACTGGTGCGAGCGGATGGAGGCCCAACTGCTCGCGCCGGCCCCGAAGAAAGGGAGCAGCTGATGTTCGACTCACTCGCCCGTGCCGCCAACGCCCACCCACGCCGGATCGGGCTCCTCGCGATCGTCTTCTTCGTGCTCGCCGGCGCGCTCGGCGGCTCGGTCGCCTCGCGGCTGGACCCCTATGGCGCCGACGACCCCGCCACCGAGTCGGTCAAGTCCAAGGACCAGCTCCAGGAGGCCGGTCTGCACGTGCCCGGCGTCCAGGTCGTGGTCGCGGACGCTCCGGTGGCGAAGGCCTCGACCAGGCGCCGCGTCGCGGCGCTGGAAGCCGAACTGCGCCGCCGGCCCGACGTCGTCTCGGTCGGCGGCTACTACACGACCCACTCGCGCGACTTCGTCTCCCGCGACGGGCGCTCCACCTACCTCGCAGTCGCGCTGCGGCCGACCGACGACAAGCGTTGGCAGGAAGCGGGCGGCGACGTCGCCGACAGCCTCGCCGGCCGTCCAGGGATCACCGTCGGCGGCGCCGCGGTCGCGCAGGAGCAGGTCAACAAGCAGGTCGAGGAAGACCTGAAAAAGGCGGAGCTGCTCGCCTTCCCGCTGCTCTTCCTGCTCTCCTTCCTCTTCTTCCGCAGCCTCGTCGCCTCGCTGTTGCCGGTGATGATCGGATTGCTGGCGATCGTCGGGACCTTCCTCGTCCTGCGCGTCGCCAGCGAGTTCGCCTCGATCTCGATCTTCGCGCTCAACCTGACCACCGGTCTCGGGCTCGGCCTGGCGATCGACTACAGCCTCTTCATCGTCTCCCGCTACCGCGAGGAGATCGCCAAGGACGGGCCCGGCCTGGCGGCGATGCGCCGCGTCCTCGCCACCGCCGGGCGAACCGTCTTCTTCTCCTCGCTGACGGTCGCGGCGGCGCTCGCCTCGCTGCTCGTCTTCCCGCAGCGATTCCTCTACTCGATGGGGCTGGGCGGCTCGCTGGTCGTGCTGCTCGCCGCGCTGATCTCGCTCACCGTGCTGCCCGCCGTGCTGACCCTGCTCGGCACGCGGATCAACGCGCTCTCGCCGCGCTTCCTGCAGCGCCGCGCCGAGGCCGATACGCGGCCGGACGAGCGCGGCTTCTGGTACCGGCTCTCGCGCTTCGTGATGCGCCGCCCGGTCCCGGTCGCGACCCTCAGCGCGATCTTCCTGATCGTCCTCGGCCTGCCCTTCTTCAACATCAAGTTCAACACGGTCGACGCCACCGTCCTGCCCAAGGACGCGAGCGCTCGACAGGCCTACGACATCTCCAGCGCCGAATTCCCGCCCTACCGGGAAGCGCCGATCTGGATCTCGGTGAAGGACGCGTCGCCGCGGAGCGTGACGCGCCTGGCCGGCGAGGTGCGCCGCACGCCGGGCGTCGCCGCCGTCTACCCGCCGCTGCCGCTGCACGAAGGAGTGACCGCGATCGAGGCGATCTCGAGCAGCCCGTTCACCTCCGACGCCAGCCAACAGACGGTGAAGCGGATCCGCGCGATTGCCGCGCCACCGGGTGCGACGGCCCTGGTCGGCGGCGCGACTGCGGACTTCGTCGACTTCCAGGGCAGCCTCGAGCGCCACCTGCCGATCGCCTTCGCGATCATCGTCATCGCCACCCTGGCGATCCTCTTCCTGATGACCGGCTCGGTGGTACTGCCGATCAAGTCGCTGATCATGAACGTGCTCAACCTGAGCGCGGTATTCGGCCTGCTCGTGCTGATCTTCCAGGACGGCAGGCTCGAAGGCCTGCTCGACTACACCAGCAGCGGCGCGCTCGAGCAATCGATGCCGATCCTGCTCTTCGCCGTCGCCTTCGGCCTCTCGACCGACTATGCGGTCTTCCTGCTCTCGCGGATAAAAGAGGCGCGCGACAACGGCGCCTCGGACTCGGAGTGCGTCGCGATCGGGCTCGAGCGCACCGGGCGCATCGTCACCGCGGCCGCGCTGATGTTCGCGGTCGCGATCGGCGCCTTCGCGACCTCGCAGATCATCTTCATCAAAGAGAACGGGGTCGGCACCGCGCTCGCGGTGCTGATCGACGCGAGCGTCATCCGGGCGCTGCTCGTGCCCTCGCTGATGGAGCTATTGGGCAAGTGGAACTGGTGGGCCCCGGCGCCGCTGCGGCGCCTGCACGACCGCTACGGGATCAGCGAGGGGGAGCCCAGCCCCACGTCCTGAGGCAGGGCATCTCAGGCGAAGGCTTGGCTGGCGCGGCGGCGCAAGTCCGCGTTGAGCATCCCGGTCACCTGGCTGGGATGCTCGCCGGCGCTGGGGATCGCATCCCCGATCAAGCCGCTGGCGCGAAAGCCGTAGAGCGGAGCGTCGAACCCCGCATCGCGGATCTTGCGGACGAGTCGAACGGCAGAGGGGGTGTCGGCCCCGGGCCCGCAGAGGACGAGCGCGGTCGGATCCAACGCAGCGAGCGCGCGCTCCATCCGCTCCTCGCCCAGCTCGTCGGAGAGCATCAGCACACGGAAGCCGGCCCGGCGCAGCGCCAGATCCAACGCCTGCGCGTGAACCGCCTCGAGGTCGGAGCCGCGACTTGAATCGAGCAGCAGGATCCCCGCCGGGCGCGAAGCGGTCGAGGCGAGGCGGCGGGCGCCGTGCAGCCAGCCGGTCGCCCAGCGAGCGGCGAATTCGAGCTCGGCCTGGCGCTCGGGGTCGCCGGCAAGCTCGTCGACGGCGGGCAGCAACAGCTCCTCCACCGTGCGCTCCAGCGGCCGCACGGCGAGGCTCTGCTCGATTGCGCGATCGGCCGCGCTCTCGTCGAAGCTCTGGAAGGCGATCAGGAGGCTGCCGCCGCTGGCCGGCGCTTCCTGGCGTTGGCGCGCCAGCTCGATCGCCGAGGAGATGTTGCCCGTCTCGGCGAGGGCGTCGCGCAGGGTCTGCAACTCGACCAGCTCGTAGTTGCGGTGGTTGCCGGGCGTGCGCCTCGGCACCGGAAAGCCGTAGCGGCGCTCCCAGCTGCGCAGCGTGTTGGGACTGACGCCCAGCACCTCGGCGGCTGCATTGGTCCTGATTCCCGGCATGCGCAGCATTCTGGCACCGGAATTCCAGGTTTACATCGGTTATGGACAGATTTCGGAAATCTGTCAGCGATCTTGCAAAGGCTCTAGAGCTCCGACGCCCACCGGCTGCCCCAAGGAGCGGGCGCGCCACATCGCCTCGTCGGCCCTGTGCAGCAGCCGGTCGGCGTCGTTGCCGTGCTCGGGACATGCGACGACCCCGGCCGAGATGCCGATCCGCAAGCCGCCGGCGCGTTCGAGGTCGTCGAGCTGGCCAAGCAGGCGCTCGGCCATCTGCACCCCGCCGACCGTGCCCTGACCGGGCGCCAGCACGCAGAGCGCATCCTCCTCGAGGCGAAAGGTCTCGTCGACCAGGCGGACGGCCTCGCTCAGCGCCGCGCCGACGACGGCCAGCGCCGTCTCGCGGCCGCCGCCCGTCTCGTCTTTCCGGGCCCCGGGCCCCTCGACGTCGAAGATGACCAGGGCGAAGGGCTGCTCGTAGCGCCTGTGGCACTCGAGCAGCTGATCGAGGCGGCGTCGCATCTGGCCGGGCCGGTAGAGGCTCGGATGCTCCTCCTCCGCGGGACCTGGGGCGTCGGGTCCGCCTTCCCACAGCGCGCCGACGGCGGTCGCGGTCACCGAGCCGAACTCCTCGGCGAGCCGCTGCGCCGCGGCGGCGAACAGATCCGCGTCTCCGCCGTCCAGCTCAGCATGCAGCTTGGCCAACAGCGAGGCCTGCAGTGCCGATACCTCGCGCGCCAGCTGCCCCGCGCCGGAGCCCTCGCCCGGGGAAGAACGGGTGGGTGTCTTCGCGGCCACGTCGAGACCTTGGCGAAACAGGCGGACGGCAGAGCGACAAAAAGCCGCAATTTGCGGGCCGACACGCGTCTAGGCGAAATGTCCGTCGGGCGCGGCGTCTCGCCTCGGATCGCATCTATAGCCTGCCGCGCGCTTATGCAAACGATCAGGAGGTGCAAATGCGCAGGGTTTTGACCGCAGGGTCCTTGTGTCTCGTCGTCGTCGGAATCGCCGCCGCCCTTTCGGCGTGCGGCAGCAGCAGCGATTCGACCACGGCACTCACCAAGGCGGAATTCCTCAAGCAGGGAAACGCGATCTGCCGTAAGGGGAACAAGGAAATCGGCGAAGCCGCCGAAAAGGAATTCCCCCGCAGCGGCGGCAAACCGAGCGAAGCGAAGCTCGAACAGTTCGCCAGCCAAACGATCGTCCCGAACATCGAAAGCCAGGTCGAGCAGATCTCCGAGCTGCCGGCGCCGGAAGGCGACGAAGAACAGGTCGACGCGATCGTCAAATCAGCCGAATCATCGGTCGAAAGGGCCGCAGAAGACCCTTCGGCGATGGTCAAGCAGAAGGGTGAAGACCCGTTCGCGAAGACGGACGAACTCGCCAAGGCGTACGGCCTGACCGTCTGCGCCTCCGAAGACGAATAAGGCCGTTAGTCGCAAAGATCAGGGGAAGGGCGGGCGCGGGCGCCCTTCCCCGGTTTCCGTAGTCGGCATTCCTAGGGACCGGTGAAGCTGCCCGCGTAGCAGGGCCCACCGCCGCAGTCGTCGCCGCTCTGGATCGCTCCTTCGAAGAAGTCGGAGACGAGCTGCTGCTCGGCGGGAGCCGCTCGCGGCGCCCCGTGGGGGTCTTCGCCTGCCCGGTTGGGCAGGTTTTCGTAAGGCGGCGGCGGCACGCCGATCGTCGTCCCGGAGCCGACCGGGTCTTCGCGGACCGGGCCGATGTCCCAGTAGTAGACGGCCGAGCCGGTATAGGGGTAGGCGTCGATCTTCGGTACGTGCCAGAGGACGTTCGTGTCCGGCCAGCGGCCGAGGAAGAGCACCGGCCGGTGCGCGGCGGCGCCGACCGTGCGCGCCTCGACGTCGGCTTGGTAATCGGTGACCTGGTGGTCGCCGAAGGCGACGTCCATCAGCACCTGGTGGGCGGGGGTGTCGGGCAACGGATTGCCGGTGATGCGGTGCGCATAGCCGTTCGGCTCACCCCGGTCCCAGAGCATCTGGATCAGGTCGAGGACGAGCGGCCGCGCGGTTTCGTTCGGATAGGAGGGGTAGAGCACCGCCGCGAACTGATCGAAGTCGACCGAGCGCGGCAGCAGCACCGAGTAGTTCATCGCCGGCACGCCGAGCGAGGCGCGGGTGAAGTCCGGTGAGACCGCAGTCAGCGCTCCGCCCATGATCCCACCCTGGCTGTTGCCGTTGTAATAGAGGTGGCTCGTGTCGAGCACCGGGCCGCTGGCCAGGGTGCCGTCCTGGTGGAAGGCGGCGTTCGTGGTGAGGCCGCTGGGGCTGATCATCGCCCGCCCGAGGAAGAGCTCGTCGAGCAGGCCCTGCTGCAGGCGGTCGGGGATCGCCGGAAAGCGCGAGAGGTCCTGCAGGGCGAAGACCGCCACCGGCACGTCGCTTTGGGCCATGCCGATCTCGTCGGTCGCGCACTGGACGATCCCGTGTTCCTGGCTGAGGCTGCGCTGCGGGCTGGAGGCGACCTCGGAGGCGCTGCCGAAGAGCCCATGGCCGTAGAGCGAAGGCCGCCCGGTCCCCGGCGGCCCCGTCACGACCGACTCCGGCACGATGCAGTCGAAGTTGGCCGTCCAAATGCCGTTCTGAAGCGGCGCGCCACCGGCGTCGAGCTGCATCGTGCCGCCCGGGGCACAGGATGGGAACAGGTAGCAGGGCACCTCGAACGTGCCTTTGACCCGGCGGGCGATCTGGCCCGGGTTCGGCTCGTTTTCGACGCTCAGCACCTGGAAGCTCGGCGAGCTGCCCTGCGGGATGCCGTCGGCGAGTTCGGTGTCGCCGAGCTGGGCGAAGGCGTCGTCGCGCATCGCCAGCTCGCGGCCGGCGTTGCTCTGGTCGCTTGCCACCGTGAAGTCCCAGGCGAGGTAGAGGTCGCTGCGGCCGATTCCCGCCCGGTCCAGCTGCCTGAAGATCTCTTCGAAGTGCCCGCGCCGCGCGTTGATCTGCGGCTGCTTGGAGGGGACGCGGTCGCGGTAGTAGCGGAATGCCGCGGGCGCTTCGATCGAGTCGCCGGCGGCGTTGCGCAGGTGGCGCAGGGCGACGACGTAGCGGTGGCCGGAGGCGAAGTTGACCGCCGGGTGGATCTCCAGCACCGCTTTGGACGGGTCGGACGCGGTCGAGTCGATCTCGACCCAGATCGGCCAGCGGCGGCCGGTGTTCGCGTCGAGCACGACGACCGGTGCGTTCGGCCAGCGGTAGCGGCCGAGGTGGTTGATCGGCACGGCGCCGGTGGCGCGGACGTCGGCCACCGTTTCGATGCCCGGCACCTTGAGCAGGATCGTCGAGCCCTGGCTGAAGCCATCGGCGGCGTCGTAGGGGCCGGCTTCGATCTGCGAGCCGAGGACGTTGGCCGGCATCGCCGGCGTCTTGAACGCGATGCGCCGCCCGGTGGGGCTGCTCGAGTCGGCGGAGGTGTAGTAGTCGTCAGGGAACGGCAGCATGCAGAGCGCGCTGCCCGGTTCGGCGATGAAGTCGCAGTTTTCCGCGTTCGACATGTCGATCGGCGGCAACTTCTCGGGCATGCCGTGACCATGTCCCTCGCCCCAGCCGTGCCCGTGGCCGTGGGAATGTCGGTCTCCGTGCGGGGACTGGTGGTGGGCAAGCGCGGTGCCTGCGGCGAAGGCGGTTGCGATCGCGACGACCAGAGCGGCCAGTGCGACCATCGAGCGAATCCTCATCGAGTTCCCTCCGAACCTCGAGGGTCAACCCCCTGCATGACCCCGTCCGGGAGCCATGAAAGACCTCTTCCTCTACTCGAGGATAGCTCGCCGCCCCTGGCAGGCCAAGGGCAAACGCCCGCCCTCGATCAGGCGAGCGTGCGGCGGCCGGCGAAGGCGTTGCCGAGCGTGACCTCGTCGGCGTGCTCGAGATCGGCGCCGATCGGCAGGCCGCTGGCGAGACGGGTGACGGCGACCTGGCCGCGCAACTGCTCGGCGATGTGAAGCGCCGTGGCCTCGCCGGTCGTGGTCGGGTTGGTGGCGAGGATGACCTCGCGCACCTCGCCCTCGGCGACGCGGCGCAGCAGCTCGGCGATCTTCAGGTCGTCGGCGTCGACCCCGTCGATCGGCGAGAGCGCCCCGCCGAGCACGTGGTAGAGGCCGCGGTACTCGTGGGTGCGCTCGATCGGAATCACGTCGGCGGGCTCCTCGACCACGCAGATCGTCGCCTGGTCGCGGCTGCTGTCCTGGCAGATCCGGCAGAGGGGCCCCTCGGAGAGGTTGAAGCAGCGCTCGCAGAGGCCGACCTTCTCCTTCACCTCGCCGATCGCCGCGGCGAGCGCCGCAGCCTCCTCGTCCGGGGCGCGGAGGATGTGGAAGGCGAGGCGCTGCGCCGTGCGCTGGCCGATCCCCGGCAGCCGCGAGAGCTCGGCGACGAGGCGGGCGAGCGGCGCGGGACCCTCGCCGCTCACATCCCGGGGAGGCCGCCGAGGCCACCCATGCCGCCGGTGATCCCACCCATCTTCGAGCCGGCCAGGTCCTGAGCGGCGCGCAGCCCCTCGTTGACGGCTGCCTGGACCATGTCGGCGAGCATCTCGGACTCCTCCGGATCGATCGCCTCCGGATCGATCGAGATCTCGCGCAGCGTCATGTCACCGCCCATCGTCACCTTGACCATGCCGCCGCCGGCACTGGCTTCGACCGTCTCCTCTTTCAGCTGCTCCTGCGCCTGCTCCATCTGCTGCTGCATCTGCTGTGCCTGTTTCATCAGCGCGTTCACGTCGAAGCCCCCTGGGCCGCCCCGTGCCATCAACCGACCTCCTCAGCGTCGAATTCGCTCTTGATCTTCTCCACCAGCGCGGCGTGATCGACACCGCTGTCCTCACCCTCGACCTCGGGCGCAGCCTCGTCTCCGTCTAATACCGCATAGGCGGGGCCCAGCTTCTGGCCCAGCACGGTCTCCAGCGCCGCCGCCATCTGCTCCCGCTTGTCGGGCGCCTCGGCCTTGCGTTTGTTGAAGATGTGGTCCACCGGAAACCCGATAGTCACCTGACCGGCATCGAGCCCGGTCGGCCGCGCCCCCTCGAAGGTGGCCGCCAAGGCCGGGGCCGTCTGAAGCAGCTGATCCAGGACGGCGGGCCAGACGCGAACCACCTGCTCCAAGTCGAGCTCCCGGCCCGCGGGTCCTGTCGGCGGGATCGGGTCCGACGGGTCGCTGGGTTGCTCGCCAGATGAGTCCTCATCGGTCGTGGAGTCGGTGGGGCGAGCAAGAGGACGCCGCTCCCCGTCGGACCCGATCCCCCCGCCACCCGCGGGAGGACCGTCAGCGGAAGGCGTCTCTGCCGGGGGTGGCGGCGTAGGGGGGACCGCCTCCGAGGAAGCTTTAGCTACCGCAGGAGGCGGTGGGTCCCCTGCGCCGACAGGACCCGCGGCTTGAGAGGCCTCATGCTTTTGCTCCAGTCGCTCTATACGCCTGAGGAGTCCCTCGGTCGAGGGGTCCAAGTCGGGTCGAGCTGCTTTCAAAAGCGCGATCTCGACCGCCATGCGGGCGTCGTCGCCCTCACGGACGGCAGTCAGAGCTTGAGAGAGCTCGTCGATCGTGCGGACCAGGGTCGCGGCGCCGATCGCCTGGGCCTGGGCCTGCATCCGGCCCTGGTCCGTCGCCGTGACCACGAACGTGTTCGGCACCTCCCCCACCGTCTGCGTGACGAGCAGGTGGCGCAGGTGAGCGAGCAGGTCGCGTGCGAACTGGGAGGGGTCGCGGCCCGAGCGGGCCATCTCCTCGACCCCGAGCAGCACGGCCTTTGGGTCTTCGGCGATCACCGCGTCGACCGCGCCGAAGAGCAGCTCGGCGTCGGCGGCCCCGAGCAGCTGCAGGACGTCGTCGAGGCCGACCTTGTCGCCGCCGTAGGCGACAAGCTGGTCGAGCGTGCCGAGTGCGTCGCGGAAGCTGCCCTGGGCGGAACGGGCGATCGTCGCAACGGCCCCCTCGTCGACCTCGATCGACTCGGCGACGGCGACCCGATGCACCACCTCGGAGATCTGCTCCAGCGAGGGGCGCTGGAAGTCGAAGCGCTGGCAGCGGTCGGCGATCGTCGCCATCACCTTGTGCGACTCGGTCGTCGCCAGCACGAAGACGGTGTTCGGCGGCGGCTCCTCGAGCGTCTTGAGGAAGGCGTTCCATGCCTCCTTGGTCAGCATGTGCGCCTCGTCGAGGATATAGACCTTCCAGCGGCCGCCCGCCGGCGCGTAGGCGACCCGTTCGCGCAGATCGCGGACGTCGTCGACCGAGCGGTTGGAGGCGGCGTCCATCTCGATCACGTCGACGGAGGTGCCGGCGGCGATCGTCAGGCAGGACTCGCATTCGCCGCAGGGCGTGACCGTCGGGCCGCCGCGCTCGCAGTTGAGCGAGCGGGCGAGGATCTTCGCCATCGAGGTCTTGCCGGTGCCGCGCGAGCCGACGAAGAGGTAGGCGTGGTGGACCTTCCCCTGCTCGACCGCGTTGCGCAGGGTGCGGACGACGTGCTGCTGGCCGACCACTTCGTCGAAGGAGCCGGGGCGGTGACGCCTGTAGAGGGAGGTCGAGTCGGCGGACTGGGGCACTGCGGCCAGTGTATCCACGGGGTTCGGCGCGCCGGGGATGGCACCGGTAGGTTGCGCCGGTGCCGCCTGGGGCCCGCAACTGGTTGACGCCTGCCGCCTGGGTCGCCGCCGTCGCGGCGCTGCTGCTCGTCGTCTTCCCGCTCGGCTTCCCCAACTACGACACGATCTACGCGCTGGTCTGGGGGCGCGAACTCGCTCATGGGATGAGCCCCGACTACGGCGCCGCCCTGCCCCCCACCCCGCACCCGCTCGCCGACTTGCTCGGCGCCGTGACGACGCCACTGGGCGGCGGCGCGATCGACGTGACGATGGTCATCGCCTACCTCTCGCTCGGCCTCGTCGGCTACCTCGTCTACCGCCTCGCCTCGCTCTGGTTCGACCGCCCGATCGGCGCCCTCGCCGCGGTCTTCGTCCTCACCCGCGCCCCCTACCTCTCCAACGGACTGCGCGCCTACGTAGACCTCCCCTACATCGCCCTGGTCCTCGGCGCCCTCGTCATAGAGACCAAACGCCCCCGCGCCGGCTGGCCCGTCCTAGCTCTCCTGATCCCAGCCGGCCTCCTCCGCCCCGAGGCCTGGCTGTTCTCCTTCGTCTATCTCGCCTACCTCCTGCTCGACCTCGACCAGCTCCGCGAGCACCGCCGGATTCGCTTTCGATCGTCCGCTCGACGCGACGGCGGGGACAAAGGCAATACGCCTGAAGAGACCACAACCACGCTCGTTGCCCTCGCCCTCGCTGCACCTGTGCTCTGGGCCCTGTTCGACTGGATAACCGCCGGCAGCCCCACCTACTCGTTCACCGGCACGCAAGAAACCGTCGCCACCCTGGCCCGCCACACCGGCCCAGTCGACCTCGTCCTCTATGGCCCCCGCGCGCTCGGCGAAGTGATGCAGTGGCCGGGGATGGTCGGCGCGCTCGGCGGGGTCGTCATCGCAGCGGCAATCCTCGCCTCCCGCCGTCGCTCGCAGCTTTTTACGGCCTATAGCCCGCACAACCTTGCGATCGGCCTCGTCGCCACCCTCCTCTCGCTCGGCGCCTTCGCCCTGCTCGCCGTCGGCGGCCTCGCGATCATCGCCCGCTACACGATGCTGGCCGGGGCGGTGCTGGCGATCTTCGTCGCCCTCGCGCTGCTCGGCTGGCGCCTGCTCGACCGCGGTCATCCTTGGCGCAGGCCCTGGCAGGCCTTCGCCGCGATCGTCGCGCTGATGTTCGTCATCTGGGTGCCGAACCAGTACGACCTGCTCTCCCAGGTGAACACCGACCTGACCAACCAGGGGGAAATCGAGTCCGACCTCGGCGACCTCGCCGAATCCGACGCTTTCGAGCCTCTTTGCCTGCCGATCTCCGTCCCCAACCACCGGGCCGTGCCCCGCCTCGCCTTCGACCTCGAAACGAGGCCGTCCCGCATCGTCAGCTCATCCGAGCAGCGCCAGCCCCGCCGCGGCTACTTCCTCGAGCCCGCGAGCCCCTTCGTCATCCACAACTTCATCCTCGATCCCAACGACCCCTCCCGCTTCACCAGCCAGGTCCCCCGGCGCTTCCACCGCGTCGCCGGCAACGAGTCCTGGCTCCTCTACCGCCGCTGCTGATGTCGATGGAAGCTTTTGGGGGTCTATAGACCCCCAAATCCTTCACTTTGCCCGCTCGACGGCGTCGACCGCGGCGTGAGTGGCGGCGGCGAGGTCGGGGTCGGCGAGGTCGATCGCCGGCGGCAGCTCGACGTGGAGCTCGCTGGAAGGGTCGAGTCGGGCCCGCAGGCCGTCCGACCGCGAGCCGAGGACGTGGCCGCCGCGTTCGCACCCGGCATCGATGAAGTGCAGGTGATAGCCGCTGACCTCGATCCCCTCGACGTAGGCGGGGAAGCGGAAGCCGAGCATCGTGCCCTCGACTTCGCCGAGCTCGAAGACGTGCTGCTCGGCGACGACCTCGGTCAGCGGCCGGTAGGGAGGGCTCTGACGGGGCACCGAGCGGGCTCGGACCGCCTCGAAACGGCCGTCGATGCGGATCGCGCAGGACGCCGCCGCGGCCGGGAGCAGCTCGTCCAGCCGTGCCAGCAGGCCGTCATGGTCGAGCGAGCCCTCGATCCGCGTGTCGATCGCGGGCTCGAAGCTCGTCACCACGGCGAACGGCGTCCGCTCCCCAGGTGCAATCTCGGCGATCGTGCCCTCCACGTCGGCTCGGTAGAAGCGTCCGTCGAGCGCGATCATCTCGCCGTCGAGCGCGTTGACCGTGCCAAGCCCGAGGTTGCCGTGCTCGGCCAGCTCCTCGAAGCGCAGGTCGCCGTCGTAGGCACCGTCGAGCAGCGCGCCGATCGTCGAAGCCTGGAAGAGGACGTGGTGCTCGCGCTCGGCGTGCAGTTCCTCCTCCCGCATCGTCTCCACGTGCAGGGACCTGATCCAACGCTCGTCCAACACGCCGCGCAGTCTTCCATGCGAGCATCCCGCCCATGGCGGCGATCGAACTGCGCGGCGTGGTGAAGAAGTTCGGACCGATCACGGCGGTCGACGGGCTCGACCTCGACGTGCCCGAGGGCATCTGCCTCGGCCTGCTCGGGCCCAACGGCGCCGGCAAGTCGACGACGATGCGGCTGCTGACCGGGCAGGCGCTGCCCGATGCGGGAGAACTTCGCGCGCTCGGCCACGAGCTGCCCGCCGACGCCAAGGCGGCGCGCGCCGAGATGGGCGTGGTGCCGCAGCTCGACAACCTCGACGTCGACGTCACGGTCGAGGACAACCTCGCCGTCTTCGCCCGCCTCTACCGCGTGTCCGACGTGGGCGCCGCGGTCGACCGCGCGCTCGACCTGGCCCGCCTGCGCGAGCGCCGCCGCGATGCCGTCGACGAGCTCTCCGGCGGCATGCGTCGTCGTCTGCTGCTCGCTCGCGGACTCGTCCACGAACCGAAGCTGATCCTGCTCGACGAGCCGACCGTCGGCCTCGACCCGCAGATCCGCACCCAGCTCTGGACGCTGATCGACGACCTGCGCTCGCGAGGCACGACGATCCTGATGTCGACCCACTACATAGAGGAGGCCGAGCGACTCGCCGACGAAGTCGCGCTGATGGCCAACGGCAGGATCATCAGCCGCGGCCGGCCCGCCGAGCTGATCGTCGAGCACGCCGGCCGCGAGACCGCCGAGGTCTACGCGCCGCCCGACCGCCTCGCCGAGGCGCGGGCGATCGCCGAAGCCGACGGCCTGCGGGTGCGTCCGGCCGGCCCGGCGATCGCGATCATGGGCTCCGAGCGCGCCGGCAACGGCGCCGTTCCCGATGACGCGGTGCGCCGCGCCGCCTCGCTCGAGGACGTCTTCGTCCTGCTCACCGGCGAGGAGGCGGAGTAGATGAGCGACGGCAAGACCCGCCTGCGGCGGCTCGAACCGGCGGCGATCGGCGGCGTGATGAGCCGCGAGCTGGCCAACTTCCGCACCTACTGGCGGGGGACGACCTTCTCCAGCGTGCTCGAACCGATCGTCTACCTGCTCGCCTTCGGGCTGGGGCTGAGCGCGACCTTGGTCGACGAAGTGCAGGGCGTGCCATACGTCCAGTACGTCGGCACGGGGATGGTCGCCACCGCGGTGATCTTCTCCAGCGCCCTGCCGGCGATGTTCGGCACCTTCGTCAAGCACCGCTTCCAGAACACCTACGACGCGATCCTCGCTGCGCCGGTCGACGTCGAGGAGCTGGTCAGCGCCGAGATGCTCTGGATCGGCCTGCGCGCCAGCGTCTACGGCTGCGTGCCGCTGCTGGTCACGATCGGCTTCGGGCTCGATCCCGCCTGGGGCATGTTGCTGACCCCGTTCTTCTGCCTCGCGACGGCGCTCGGCTTCGCCGGCTTCGGCGTGGCGATGGCGGCCACGGTCGCCAAGATCGACCAGTTCAACTACGTCACCGCTCTGTTCGTCACCCCGCTCTTCCTCGTCTCCGGCGCCTTCTTCCCGATCGACGAACTTCCCAAGGGCGTCCAGGTGGTCGCCCAGTTCAACCCCCTGCACCAGCTGGTCGAACTTGTCCGCGGCGGCGCCTTCGGCTACGAAGCGGTCGACCTGCTCCGTTTCGCGGGCCTTGTCGCCTTCGCGCTGGTCATGTGGCGGATCGCCGTGCGCCGGATGTCGGCACGCTTGATCGACTGAGCCGCCGGGTACCCGCCCCGCATCGAGAGCGTCGCCCAACAGACGAGCCACCGCAGCCTGGGAGCAGCCAGGGACGCCGCCGAGAGCCGGCGCACGGCGACGATCGCGCTGGTCGCCAATCTGGCAATCGCGGTGGCGAAGCTCTTCGGCGGCTTCCTCAGCGGCTCGGCGGCGATGTTTGCCGAGGCGGCCCACTCGCTTGCCGACACGACGAATCAGGTCTTCCTGCTGATCTCGATCGCCCTCAGCGGGCGCGAGCCGACGCCCGAGCGCCCGTTCGGCAGCGGCCAGGAACGCTTCCTCTGGACCTTCATGGCGGCGGTCGGGATGTTCCTCGCCGGAGCGATCTTCGCGATCGGATGGGGAATCTACGAGCTGCTCTCCCCTCCCGGCGGCGAGAGCGAGTTCCTCGTCGCATACGTCGTCCTCGGCCTCGCCTTCGTCATCGAGGGGGTTTCGTGGCTGCGGGCGCTCCGCCAGACCCGCGGCGAAGCGAAGAAGGCCGAGATGGGCCTGCTCGCCTACGTCCGCGAAAGCCGCGACCCGAGCGTGAAGATGATCCTCTTCGAGGACACCGCGGCGCTGATCGGCGTGGCTGTCGCCGCCGCCGGCATCACCGTGCAGGCCGTGAGCGGGGTCGAGCTCTGGGACCCGGCCGCCTCGATCCTGATCGGCGTGCTGCTGGTGTCGGTCGCCTTCTGGATGGCGCGCGACTCGAAGCATCTGCTGATCGGCTCGGCGGCCCGGCCCGGGGAGCGGCTGGCGCTGGAGGAGGCGATCGAGGACTATCCGGAGGTGCGCGAGGTGCGCGAGCTGCTGACGATGATCCTCGGACCCAAGGCCCTGCTCGTCGCGGCCCGGGTCGACCTCGAGGACGGCATCGACTCCGCCCGTGTCGAGCAGCTCTCCAGCGAGATCGACGAGCGCCTCCACGAGGTCGTCCCGGACGTGACCGAGGTCTTCCTCGACGCCACCCCGGGCAGGCGGTAGCGCCCTCGGGCGGGGAGACGCCCGGCGTCGAAAACGGACCGTGCACCCGCCTTCGAAGCGTGGTCTCCAGGCATGTCCGTCGGTGTTGGCTCGAGTCGGGCTCGCCTGCGGCACCCGCGGCATCCGCTTAAGGCTGCTTCCTTCCGGACCTGACCTGATTCACGTGCCCACGTCGCGCAGGACCCGGCCGTCAACGCCGCCCCCGGCGGACCGGTCCCGAAGGCCAGCCCCTAAGAACGGTATTCGGCCCCGCTAGAGCGGATTGCGGGTTACAGGGCACCGCTAATTCCCCGCCTAGCACGGTCCACCGGAGATCCTACCCCGCGGTGCCCGTAGGCCGCCGGATCAACTTGCGCCGCTTGTAGATGGTCGCCCGCGCCTTGCCGGCTCGGACGCGCTCACGGACGAGGATGCGCCGGCGCTTGGCAAGCCGTGGGCGCAGTCGCGGCTTGACCGGCAAGACGACCCGCCGTCCCTTGCCGCGACCGATCTTGACGACGCGCCCGCGGGCCGCCGCTCGCTTCCGAGTCAGCATTCCCTGGGCGAAGACATGGCAGGTGCGATGGATCTTCGCCGGGCAATTCACCTTGACCAGGAGATGCCGGCCACGCAGGACCGCGGGCGTCGCCACCGCGCCGCCGCGCAGCAGGGTGAGCAGGCGCTTGTCGGAGAGAGCGCTCGAGTTGGAGCCGGAGCCCTTGTTCTCCCCTCCTCCGCCGCCCGAGCCCGAGCCCTTGCCACCTTTCCCGCTGGACGCCGTCTGCACGGCGATTCCGACATTGTCGAAATGCACCTTGGTGGTGCCGCTCAAGGCGGAGAGCGCCAGCGTGCTCTGCGCCGTGACCGATTCGATCGAGAGTTGGTAGGTATGACCACCGACGACGGCCACCGGCGCCGACGCCGGGGCGTAGGCTTCGTCTTCTTTGTCGAGCACGCCGCTGAGAACCGGTGAGGAAGTTCCGGTGGTCAGATCGGAGAGCTTGACGACGTAGGTGGCTTCCGGGCCGACGTCGACCAGGCCACCGGGGCTGAATGCCCTGTCGAGATGCAGTTCGGCGCCCGTGATTGTGGCAGTGGCTATCTGGAACTGAGGCGAGTCCCAGGTAGCCGTGCCTTTGAAGAGACTGACGAGGTTGAGCGTGACCGTGGTTTTCGCCGCGATCGACCCCGGGGGCGAGCCGGAGCTCGCGTCATAGGTCGCTTCGGAGGTGCAGAGAAGCTCCGCCGGCGAGCATTCTCCGCCGCCCGCGCTCCAGCCTTCGGCGCCTTCGTCGAAGCCGCTTCCCCCGGCGGGATAGGTGACGACACCGGCCGATGCGGGCGCAGCGAACAGCAGCGCCGCCGTGCAGACGACACAGCCCGCAACCGCGACCTGGACCCTCTTTCCGCTACCTCGCAAACGCATCCGCAGCTCCTCTCTGGAGACAAAGGGACATCATCTGGAGGTACTTCCCTCAAGTTCGGTACAGGATGTTCAATCGGCAAATTCTGGACGCATGTTCGCGCCGTCCCTAGACCAGCGGTCCAGAACGCGCCCGTCCACGTCGCGCATCCGTCCGCGTAATATCCGCCCCCTCCCGGGCGCGTAGCTCAGTGGGAGAGCGCTCGCCTCACACGCGAGAGGTCGCTGGTTCGAACCCAGCCGCGCCCATGCCGAACCCTTTGGGGCAGAGCCAAAATGCATTGGGAGCCCCAGTAAGGACCTTCGCTTCGTGGCCACAACCGCGAAGGGAGCTCCAGAGTTCGAAACCACCCTCGATGGCCTAGAAGATGGCGTAGTCCCGCACTACTCTCGGCAGCTCGCCCGGAGCCTCATAGAGCAGTGCCAGCAGCCCGTCCTCCAGCTCTTCGCCGATCCTCCTCACTTCAGAGAAAGCCTCTGAGCTATCGCAATTGTCGCGATTGACTTTCTTTAACGCACCCCGAAACTCAGGTTCGTTCATGCGGCCGATGAATTCGTCGTAGGCGCCGAGGCTGCGGCTGCCGGCGTCAATTGCCCCGTTTTGCAGAAGGGCCTGGGCGATCACATCGACCGGTGGCATCGCAAGCTGCTCCTCCAAGAACTCCCTCATCTCACCGAGGTCAAAGCGAAAGCATTCGAGCACGGGCAAGAATCCACAGGCAAAAAGAACCTTTCGCGATGCCCGCAGCTTGGCATTTCGCAGCCCCCACTTCTCCGAGCTTTTTCGCTCCTTACCGGCGAAGTCGACACAGATCGTGCGCCAGTAACGAACCACGTCGTTGAGGAGGAAGCGCGGCGGCCGATAGGGCTTCACCGATTTGTCGAAGTAGCGGCTGAGGACTTCGTCGAAGACCGTCTCGTAGGTGGCGTCGCCCGTCACCGGAACCGACTCCAAGAGGAAGAGCATGCGCCGGGTCAGATTCGTGTTGTCGTCGGGGTCGAGGCCGATCTTCTCGACCAGGTTGTCGCTGTAGACGGGAGCGGCAAAGGGGCCGTCCTCACTCGGGTCCTGGTCAAGGACCTGGTTGACATCCTCGACCATGGGCTTGACATCGGATCCCTCGGCGCCATGGCGAAGGATCATGAAGTCATCGTCGCTCTCGCTCGTCACCTCCGCCCTGCCCCAAGACCCCATCAAGACGATTGAGGTCTCAGCGCTGTGGGGGAGTGCCTCCAGCTCAGAGCGCCGATCGAGGAGCCCGGCCTCGGTCCGCTTCCGAGCCTCGAAGAGGTTCGGAAAATCCCTGCCGGCAGCCGCGGCTAGATCTCCGAGCGGGCTGCTGCCGGCTGGCGCCATGTCCTAGATCATGCCGCGCTCGGCTGCGCCTCGAATATCCATGGGACGTCCAGACAGCGCCGTAGCAATGGACGAAAGAGCTCTTCATGTTCGACGGTGAGCGAGACGTGGCGCAGATCATCGGAGAGTGAGCTGAGGTGAACGTGGCGCAGCCGTCCTCGAAAAGCGTCGAGAAGTTCCCCCGCCACCGACATCTCGGGATCGATAGACCAGGCGTGGGCGATGTCGAAGCAGAAGCTCGCATCAGGCAGCTCGGCGAAGGCCAGCTCGAGCTCTTCCCGCGTTCGCCCCCAGCCCTTGCGGGCATCCATGTTCTCGAGCAGCAACTTGCTGCCCAGGGACCGAAAGGCAGAGAAGTCCTCAATCGTGTCGGGATGCATGACAAAGGCGTCGGCATAAACGGCGAGTTGCGCCAGCGCCGCGACCAGCTGCTCCTCATCCATCGCCCGGCCCTTGGATGGACCGTGGACGCTGATGTAGCGGAAGGGCAGGCTCCTCGTTTCGCCGAGGAAGTCGGCGAGAGAGGGCAGCTCGTCCTCGGAGAGGGCTGAGAGCTCGATCGCAAAGGAGGAGACACCCCAGGCCTGTTTCACCTGCGCTCTCCAGTCGCCTCGCAAGTCATACATGTATCCCGTCGAAGCCCCGACAGGGTGATGGCGGGCGACGATCGCCTCATCGTTTTTCATCGTCAACTCCATGACTACGACGCTACCAAGAGCAGATGACTGCACCTCGTCGACGCGAAGAACTGCGGGCGAGAAAAAGGGCGACCGAGGCCGCTGTGGCCGCGCGGCAAGCCGCTGGTTCGAACCCAGCCGCGCCCATCGCCCGTCCGCCGCGGTCCCGTGCTCGGATCAGGGCTGCTGGAGGACCGAGAGGATGTTGCCGGCGGGGTCCTTGAACCAGGCGATGTGGGGACCGGGGCCGTGCATGACGCCCTTCTCGTCCTGCTCGAAGTCGTCGTAGCGCTCGAAGCTCACTCCACGCTCCGTCAGCCCGTCGACCGCGGAGTCGATGTCGTCAACCTCGAAGTTGAGGATGGTGTAGGTCGCCGGCTGGAAGTCCGGTTTGCGGTAAACGAGGACGTTGCCGCCTTTGAGCTTCAGCGCCATGACCCCGTTCTCCTCGTCCATCACCGCGACCTCGAGGCCGAGGGTGTCGCCGTAGAAGCGCTTGGCCTCGTCCGTGTCGGGCACCGCGAATCCGCTGGTGGCGTTGGCGTCGGCAAGCATGGCGTTCCTTTCGTCGGGTCGCTCCGACTCTACTCCGCAAGCTCGGGGATGAAACGCCGAATGTGCTCGTCGATCGTGCGGCGGACCCATTCCTGGGTCGCAGCGTCGGCCATGCGATAGCGCCCGAGCAGCATCTTCTGGTCGTCGAGCGGCAGGCCGGCGATCTCCCAGCGCACCGCGAGCCGCTCGAAGAGCAGCTCCTGCCGGCGGCGCCAGGCGTCGTCCTGCGAGGTCGCCGCGGTCGCCGGGCCCTCGCCGAGCTTTGCGACGGTTCCACCGCTCAGCGACTCGCGCAAAGTGAGCACGTTGCCCTCGTCGTCTTTGTAATCGGCCGTCGGGGCCTTCTGGCGCGGCCGCTTCTGCTTGCGCTTCGCCATCGCCTCAGTCTGCCAATCAGTCGCCCTCCGGCGACGGCCGGCGTCGCGCTCGCTTGCGCTCCCCGGCCTGACGCTTGCGCTCGAGGCGACGCCGGCGGGCCGCCCGGCTGGGCTTGGTCGGGCGCCGCCGCCTCGGCACCACCAGGGCCGCCGCGATCTTCTCCGCCAACCGCTCCAGCGCCAGCTCGCGGTTGCGGGCCTGGCTGCGCGCGTCCTGTGCGACCGCCGTGACGGCAGGCCCGAGCCGCTCCAGCAGCCTCGCCCGTTGCGAATCGTCCAGCGCCGCCGACGCCCCCACGTCGAAGACCGCTTCGACCCGCGACGCGGTGACGTTCGCATGCTGCCCGCCCGGCCCGGAGGAGCGACTGGTACGCAGCTCGATCTCCCCCATCGGGATCGATAAACGCTCGTCGATTCTCAGTCCGTCGGCCATTTGCCTACGGTATCCACCACCCCCCACCAGCGCCGTAGAGGTTTGAACCGCTATGCGAATCAAACCTCTACGGCGACGGGGTGCCCTCAGGCCAGCGCGTCGATCTTTGCTGCCAGCTCGAAATCGGCGGCGGTGACGCCGCCGTCGGAGTGGGTCGAGAGCGACACCGTCACGGTGTCCCAGGAGATCTCCAGGTCGGGGTGGTGGCTCATCTCCTCGGCCGGCTCGACCAGGCTGCGGACGAAGTTGACCGAACCGACGAAGTCGCCCCGCTCGAAGCTCTTGCGGATCGTGGAGCCGTCGCGCTCCCAGCCAGGATGCTCCGTTAGTCTCGCTTCGATTTCGGAATCGCCCAGAGGAGCCATCGCTCCTATGCTTCCACAAATCGGATCGTTCAAACCATGAGTGACATACCGCACACCCTCTGGCAGATCCCGGTCTCGCACTACAGCGAGAAGGCGCGCTGGGCGTTCGCCTGGAAGAAGGTCGAGCACCGCCGCCGCTCGCCGCTGCCGGGCACGCACATTCCGATCGCCCTCTGGCTCACCCGCGGCGCCCAATACACGTTGCCGGTCCTGCGCCTCGACGGGCGCAACGTCGGCGACTCGACGGCGATCATCGCCGCGCTGGAGGAGCGCTACCCCGATCCGCCGCTCTACCCCTCCGACCTCGCCCTGCGCCGGCGCGCGCTCGAGCTCGAGGACTACTTCGACGAGGAGCTCGGACCGGCGATCCGCCAGCTCGTCTGGTACGAGCTGGGCAACGACCGGGACAGCTTCGCCTCGGTGGTGAAGCACACCGAAGCGTCGCCCTTCGCCCGCATCAGCGCCGGCGCCGTCGCCTACGGCCGGCTCTTCACCGGCCTGCGCTTCAAGGCCCGCGACGCCGAGCTGGCCGAGCGCTCGCGCGCCAAGGTGCTCGCCGCCCTCGACCGGCTCGACCGGGAGCTCGAGGCATCCGGCGGCGAGTACCTCGTGGGCGACGCCTTCTCGGTGGCCGACCTCACGGCCGCCTCCCTGTTCTATCCGCTGGTCGCTCCGGAGGGCGCGCCGCTGCCCGCCGACCAGCCGATGCCGGAGCCATTCGAGCGCTTCCGCGCGCCGCTGCGCGAGCGCCGCGGCTTCAAGTGGGTCGCCGACATGTTCCGTCGCCACCGCAAGCCGGCGAGAACCGCCGCCACCGCTTGACCGGGAGCATCAGCCGCCGATCGGCGCGCGTGGGCTCGGACCCCAGAATATGACGGTGCCGAGCATGCCGATGATGTGGACAAGGATGATGTTGACGACCATCGACTGCGCCGTCGCGGTCCCCACCCCCACCGGCCCGCCCGACGCCGTGTAGCCGTAGTAGCAGCCGACGACCACGATCGCCGTAGCCATCACCATTCCCTTGGTCAGGCTGAAGATCAGGTCGAGCGGGTCCTGGAACATCCAGAAGATCAGCAGGTAGCCGCCCGAGGAGACGTCGCCGATCTGGTCGACGACGGCGATGTAGCTGGCGAAGTACATGACGCCGATGCCGACCAGGTAGATGAAGGGCAGCGCCATCCAGGCGCCGAGCAGGCGGGTCGCGGCGAGGAAGGTGACGGGTTGGATCCCCATCACCTCGAGCGCGTCGATCTCGTCGGAGATCCGCATCGCGCCGAGCTCGGCGACGATCCCCGTTCCCACCTTGGCGGAGAGGATGTAGCCGAAGGCGTAGGGCAGCGCCTCGCGCAGGTCGCAGTAGGCGGAGAAGAGGCCGGCGTATGACGGGGCGCCGACCGAGCGGTTGAAGTAGGCGCCGATCACCCCGCACTGCAGGCCGAGGATGAAGACGAAGATCCAGATGACGACCGCCGAGCCGAGGATCAGGATCCCCCCCTGGCGGATGCTCTCGCCGAAGTAGCGCCCGACCCGGCCGGAGTAGACGAGGCCGGCGACCCGGGCGCCGAAACGGGCGACCTCGCCGAAGGAGTCGAGCCAGCCGCGAGGCACGTCGAGCCAGCCGATCACCGCGGGCGCCTCACCGGATCGACTGCAGTTCCGGGTTGCTCGCCAAGAGCACGGCGGTGAACACGTAGAGGAAGGCGAAGACCCCCATGAAGGAGATCACCACCGCCTGGTTGACCGCGCGGCCGACCCCGGCTGCACCGCCGGACGCGGTCATCCCCTTGTAGCAGCAGACGACGGCGATGATGCCGCCGAACAGCGAGCACATCAGCACCGAGCCCCAGACGTCGGTCGTCAGGGCGTTGGTGAAGAGGGTGGCGAAGAAACCGCCCAGCGGCTGGCCGTAGATCAGCTCGGCGGCGATCCCGGCGCTGAGCCCGAAGACGATCGCGAAGACGTCGAGCAGGCCGGTGATCACGATCAACGCGAGGAAGCGCGGCACGACCAGGTTCTTGATCGGGTCGACGCCGAGCACCTGCAGGGCGTCGAGCTCCTCGCGGATCTTGCGGGCGCCGAGGTCGGCGGTGATCGCCGTCCCGGCGACGCCGGCCACGACCACCGCGGTCACGAACGGCGCGAACTCGCGCACGCTCGCGAGGATGAAGAAGCCGCCGAGGCGGTCGAGAGCGCCGAAGAGGCTGAGGAAGTTGGCTGCCTGCAGGCCGGGCGCGCCGAACCCGAACGCGATCGTCGAGATCATCAGCGGGAACCAGCACAGCTGCAGCGCGAAGAGGAACTGACCGATGAACTCGCCCCCGTACGGATAGGGAGGTCGCACGATCGCGATCAGCGTCTTGCCGGTCAGGATCATCATCGTCCCGACCTGCTCGAACAGGTTCTTCGCAGGCAGGAAGGCTCTGTCCGCCGTCGTCCTCACATAGCCGCCGCCAGCGGCA
>DASSHI010000045.1:0-50607 GCA_035693025.1 Solirubrobacterales bacterium | reverse complement strand
CCCGTCTCCCCGCCGTCCGCGCCACCTCGGCGAAGCGACGCGCGCCCCGCGAGGCGGCCTCGCGGGCAACCCCCATCCCGGCGAGGGCGAAGTCGCGGTCGGGCTGCTGCCAGCAGAACCAGCGGTCGCTCGCCAGCCGCGACGCGAAGATCGCCGCGCAGGGATCCTCGATGTCGACCGCGGCGGTGACGCTGACCAGCGTCCGCCGTCCCCTCGCTATGCCCCGCTCGAGCGCCCCTAGAAGGGACTCACTCGTGACCACGGGCGATCGCGATCTCCCCGGTCCGGACCATTTCGACCAGCCCGTGGGGGCGGATCATGCGCTCGAAGGCCTCGATCTTGTCGGCCGAGCCGGTGACCTCGATCGTCAGCGTGCGGCGCGAGACGTCGATGATCTTGGCGCGGAAGATCTCGGCGAACTGGATGATCTCGGCGCGGCTCTCGACCGCGGCGGAGACTTTGAACATCGCCATCTCGCGGGCGACCGTCTCCTCCGGCTCCATGTCGCGGATTTTCAGCACGTTGACGAGCTTGTGGAGCTGCTTGGTCACCTGATCGATCGGGTGGACGGCCCCGTCGAGGGTGAGGGTGACCCGCGAGACGCTGGGATCGTCGGTCGGCCCGACCGCGAGCGTGTCGATGTTGAAGCCGCGGCGCGAGAAGAGGCCGGCTATCCGCGCCAGCACGCCGGGCTTGTTCTCGACCAGGATCGAGAGGATGTGCTTGCGCCCGCTCAGCTGCCCCGGGACGTGCAGGTCCTCGAGCTTGACCATCTGGGGCGTGCCCGCCTCCATCAGCTCACCACCTCGGGCGCCTCGACCATGTCGCGCGCGGCCTCGCCGGGCGGAATCATCGGAAAGCAGTTCTCCTCCTGAGCGACGCGCACGTCGAGCAGCACCGGGCCATCGGCCTCCAGCGCCTGCTTCATCTGGTCCTCGAGCTCGTCGGCGACCTCGCAGCGCATGCCGGTCGCCCCGAACGCCTCGGCCAGCTTCACCCAGTCGGGGCTCTCGCCCATCTGCACCGAGCTGTAGCGACGGTCCCAAAAGAGCTCCTGCCACTGGCGAACCATGCCCATGTAGCCGTTGTTCATCAGGAAGACCTTGACCGGGATCTCTTCGGCGACGCAGGTCGCGAGCTCCTGGCAGTTCATGATCAGGCTGCCGTCGCCGGCCAGGCAGACCACGTCGTCGTCGGGGCAGGCCACCTTGGCGCCGACCGCCGCCGGCAGGCCGAAGCCCATCGTCCCCAGGCCGCCGGAGTTGATCCAGTGGCGCGGCTCCTCGAACCCGTAGTACTGGGCCGCCCACATCTGGTGCTGGCCGACGTCGGAGGTGACGACCGCGTTGCCGCCGGTGGCGCGGTGCATCGCCTCGACCATGAACTGGGGCTTGATCTCGCCGCCCTCGCCCGGCGCGTAGCGCAGCGGGTGCTGCTCCTGCCACTCGCGCAGCTGCTTCCACCAGGGTTCGAGACGGGAACCGTCCGTCTGCAGGGCACGGTACTCGCGGTTCAGCTCCGGCAGGACGAGCTTGACGTCGCCGACGATCGGGATGTGGGCGCCGACGTTCTTGGAGATCTCGGCCGGATCGATGTCGATGTGGATCACTTTCGCCTGCGGCGCGAACTCCGAGAGCTTGCCGGTGATGCGATCGTCGAAACGGGCGCCGATCGCGACGATCAGGTCGGCGTTGTCCATCGCCCAGTTGGCCGTGACGGTGCCGTGCATGCCGAGCATGCCGAGCCAGTTCTCGCCCGAGGCGGGATAGGCGCCCAGGCCCATCAGGGTCGAGGTGACCGGGAAGCGATCCGCCGCGACGAGCTCGCGCAGCTCCTCGGAGGCGTTGCCGTTGACCACCCCTCCACCGGTGTAGAAGATCGGTCGTTTGGCGTTGGCCAGGGCTTTGGCGGCGATCCGCACCTGCTTGATGTTGCCCTTGCCCATCGGCTTGTAGCCGGGCAGCTCGACCGGCTCAGTGCGCGGCGAGTAGTCGATCTCGGCGCGCGAGAGGTCCTGCGGAATGTCGAGCAGGACCGGCCCCGGCCGCCCGGTCGAGGCGACGTGGAAGGCCTCGTGCACGTACTCGGGGATCTGACGCGGGTCGGTGACCTGGAAGGAGTGCTTGACGAAGGGCAGCGTCGCACCGAGGATGTCCGCCTCCTGGAAGCCGTCGGTGCCGATCAACTCGGTCCGCACCTGGCCGGTGACGAAGATGGTCGGCACCGAGTCCATCATCGCGTCGGCGATCGCGGTCACCAGGTTGGTCGCGCCGGGGCCCGAGGTGGCAAAGGCGACGCCCACCCTGCCCGAGGCCTTGGCGTAGCCCTCGGCGGCGTGGCCGCCGCCCTGCTCGTGGCGCACCTGGATATGGCGGAAGGCGGCGTCGACGAGCGCGTCGTAGGTCGGCAGGTTGGCCCCGCCGGGGATGCCGAAGATGTTCTTCACACCCTCGGCCTCGAGGCTCTTCATCAGCGCGTCCGCGGCTCTCATCGGACTCGCGATGGTACCAGTGGGGCTATGCCTGACCAGCGGGGGTTTTTGCCCCGTCGGCCGGGTCCCAACGCGTCCGCGGGTCGATCGAGCTCTCGATCACGTTCCCCTTGTGGCGCTCGATCGTGCCGAGGATCGACTCGACCAGCTCCTCGCCGAGCAGGGTCGGCTGCAGTCCGAGGTCGAGCAGCTTGGTGTGGATCGCGTTGTAGTAATGCTCTTCCTTCTCCACGCGGGGGTTCTCGACGTGCTCGATCGAGACCGAGTGGCCGAGGTGCTCGCCGGCCGCTTTGACCAGCTCGGCCAGCTCCAGCACCGAGAACTGCTCGGTGAACTGGTTGAAGACGCGGAACTCGCCCGCATCGGCGGGGTTGGCGACGGCCAGCTCGACGCAGGCGAGGGTGTCGCGGATGTTGAGGAAGCCGCGCGTCTGGTGGCCCGTGCCGTAGACGGTCAGCGGATGGCCGATCACGGCCTGCACGCAGAAGCGGTTGAGCACGGTGCCGAAGATCTCGTCGTAGTCGAAGCGCGTGATCAGGCGCTCCTCGCCCGCGGTCTCCTCGGTCTCGATGCCGTAGACCACGCCCTGGTTGAGATCGGTGGCGCGCAGCCCCCAGGTGCGGCAGGCGAAGTGGATGTTGGTCGAGTCGTGGACCTTGGAGCAGTGATAGAGCGAGCCCGGCAGCTTCGGGTAGGGCAGCGTGTCCTTGCGGCCCTTGTGCTCGATCTCGATGTAGCCCTCCTCGATGTCGATGTTGGGCTGGCCGTACTCGCCCATCGTCCCGAGCTTCACCAGGTGGCAGTCGGGGACGTGATCGCGGATCGAGAAGAGCAGGTTGAGGTTGCCGATCACGTTGGTGTGCTGGGTCTCGACGGCGCGCTCGCGCGACATCATCGAGTAGGGCGCCGAGGGCTGCTCGCCGTAGTGGATGACGGCCTCGGGACGGACCTCGGCGACTACCTCGTCGAGGAAATCGCCGTCCTCGACCGCGCCGACATAGCAGCGGATCTGGTTGCCCGATGCCTCGCCCCAGGCCTCGATCCGCTCCTCGAGCGTCGCGATCGGGGTCAGCGAGGCGCTGCCGTGTTCGCGGTGCCAGCGGCGGCGGGAGAAATTGTCGACGACTGCGACCTCGTGCCCGCGGGCCGAGAACCTCAGGGCCGTCGGCCAGCCCAGGTAGCCGTCGCCGCCTAGGATCAGGAGGCGCATAGGTCGCGGCAGACTAGCGGACGGAGGCGACATAGCATCCGCCCGGTGAACGGGCTGGCGGCGCGCAACGGTGGGCGGATCGGGCTGGCGGCGCTCGTCGCGATCCTGCTGCTGGGACTAGGACTGCGAGGCCACGAGGCCTGGAGCGGCCGCCCTCCCGTCTACGACGCGCAGGCATACGCGGCGATCGCCGCCAACCTCGAGCGAGGCGAGGGCTTCGCGCTCGGGCCCGGCGCTACCCAGCCGGCAAGCAACTACTCGCCCGGCCTGCCGCTGCTCGCGGGCGGCATCTACGCAATCGCCGGCGGCATCCACGAACGCGCCGCGCGGCTCGTCCTCGCCTTGATCGGAGCCCTTTCGGTGCTGTTCGCCTATCTGATCGCCAGGCGGCTCGCCGGGCCCTTCGCCGGGCTGGTCGCGGCCCTGGCGGTCGCCGTCTATCCGGCGCTGCTCGAGTACCAGGGCATGCTGATGTCCGAGCCGTTGGCGGCGACGCTGCTATCCGGCGCCGTGCTGGCGATGCTCTGGGCGGACCGACCCAGGGACAAAGGTCTCAGTGCGCGATATTGGCTGGCGCCCGGCCTGCTGCTCGGAGCCTTGGCGTTGGTTCGGCCGGAGTACCTGGCGATTTCGTTCCCGATAGCTGTCGTGGTCTTTGCGCGCCGCGGGAGAGATAAATGGAGGACGGGACTCGTCCAGGCGCTCGTCATGCTTGCTGGGCTGGCGATCGTCGTGGTGCCCTGGACGGTGCGGAATGAGGTGGCGCTGGGTCGATTCGTGCCGATCTCGACCGGCGGCGGCCAGGTTCTCTTCGCGGGCTCCTACCTGCCGTCAGACGGAGACCCGGAAAAGGTCGGAGCCGAGGTGCTGGAACGGCACCCCGAACTGCGCGCACGGCTTCCGCGGGAACCGCGCCTGGAGCAGATCCTGGCCGCCCTGGCGCACCAGCGCCACCCGGAACTGGAAGCCGATGCCGCGCTGGCGCGCATGGGGCGCGAACGACTCTGGGACGACGTCAGCGAACAGCCGCTCGAGTACCTCGGCTTCCTCGGCAAGAAGCTCTGGCTGATCTGGGGGCACGGACCGCGGGACGTGATGCACGAGCCGTTCTGGGCGGTGTTCCATTGGCTGCTGCTCGCCTTCGGCCTGCTTGGCCTGGCGGCGCTCGCCTATCGGAGGAGCTGGGAGGCGCTGCTGCTCGGCACGGTCGTGCTCGCGGCGACCGCGATCGGGCTGCTGCTGGTGGCCTCCCCGCGCCGGGCGCTGGTCACGGTGCCGCTGCTCGCGGCGCTTGCCGGCGCCGGGGCGGCCTGGGTCGGCGCACAGCTCAACTCGCGCATCCGACATTGACCCACCCTGAGGTGGGTGAAAGTCGGATGCGCTTCGCGCCCGCCGGTCCCGGATAGCCTGCCGCGATGACTTCGCTGAAGACCTGGCTGCGAGGGCTGCCCGAACGCCACGGGCGCACCACCCTGGTCCTACTTGCGGCGATCCTCGTCCTTGGCTTCGGCCTGCGCGCCTACCGAGTGGTCGAGCCCCTGGCCACGCCGGGCGACGACGCCCACGCCTACTACGGCCTCGCCAAGGCGTTGTACGAGGAAGGCAGCTACGGCGGCGCGCGCTTCGAAGACGCCAGCGACTGGTCCCCCGGCGCCCCCCTCCTCTACGCGGCTTCCTTCTTCGCGACCGGTGGCCCCAGAGAAGGAACCGCCCGCATAGTCGAGCTGCTACTCGGGCTCGCAGCGATCCTCACGGTCTATCTCCTCGGCCGCCGGCTCAACTGCGCCCCAGCCGGCCTCGTCGCGGCGTTCTGCGTAGCCGTCTACCCCCCCTTCATCCACTCGACTGGAGCTCTTTACAGCGAGCCCCCGGCAATCTTCACGTTGCCGGCCGCAGTCCTTGCATTCCTTTGGGCGGCCGAGCAGGAGCGCCTGCGGGCGTGGCTCCTCCCCGGGCTGCTCTTCGGCCTGACCGCATTGATCCGCCCCGACTACCTGCCGGTCGGGATCGCCTTCGTCGTCCTCGCGGCGATTCGCATCGGCCTCGAGCGTGGCCGGCGGCCCGGCCTCGCCGGGGCGGCCCTGGCGCTCGTCGCGATGCTCGTCCCGATCGTCCCCTGGACGATCCACAACCAGGTCGTCCTGCACCGCACCGTGCCGATCTCGACCGGCGGCGGCAAGGCGCTCTACGTCGGCACCTTCCTGCCCGCCGACGGCGAATACCAACGGGTCAAGGCGCGACTCGCCGAGCGCTACCTGCGCCGCGACCTGCCGCCGCAATCGGAGGCGCTCGAACGGGTGAACCCGACCCCGCTCTTCGACCGCGTCGCGGCGCGCTATCCGGACCTGCCCCGCGACTCGGCCCTGGGCAAGATCGGCAAGCAGAACTTCTCCAAGTTCTTCGGCGAAGACCCGCTCGGCTACGCAGCAATGACCGGGCGCAAGGTCTGGCGGATGTGGAGCGCGGGCATCGGCGAAGCGATGGAATCGAGCGCCGGGCGGATCGTCCAGGTCGTGCTCGTGTTGCTCGGCCTCGGCGGCCTTGCCGTGCTCGGGCTGCGCCGCCGCTGGTGGGAGCTGGTCGCGATGGCGACCCCGATCGCCCTCGTTACCGCGGTCGGCGCGGCCTCGCTGGCGGCGCCGCGGCGCAACGAGATCCTGATGACGCTGATCTTTCCGCTCGTCGGGGTGGCCCTGGCCAGGGCCGGTGCGGCCATATCCTCCAGCGGTTCATGGTCGTCGAGGCGGGAATCTTCCCTTCAGAGCTGACGGCGCTGCGCGCCGCCGGGCTCCTCGTGGCGGCGGCGATAGTCGCCTACGCGCTCCTGCGCCGGCGCAGCCTGCGCAACGTCGACGTGCTGATCCTGCTGCTCGTCGGCATCGGCCTGGCGATCGTCTCCGGTACCGAGCTGACCGACAAGCTGCTCTCGGCCTTCTCCTTCGAGAAGGGCAACGGGGGGCGCATCCTCGGCCTCGCGGTCTTCTCGATCTTCATCCTCTTCGGGCTGATCCTGCGGGCGCTCTCGCAAGCGGCGCGCAACTCGCGCCAGCTCTCGGCGGTGCTCGAGGGGCTGGCCTGGGAGGAGTTCCGTCAGGCCGGCCTGCCCGAGCGCTTCCGTGACAAGGTGGCGATCCTCGTCCCCGCCTACAACGAGGCCGACAACGTCGGCCAGGTGCTCGATTCGATGCCGCGCGAAGTCTGCGGCGTGGAGACCGCGGTGCTGGTCGTCGACGACGGTTCGCGCGACGGAACCGGCGACGTCGCCGCGGAGCACGGCGCGTTCGTCGCCCGGCACGTGATCAACCGCGGGGGCGGCGCTGCGCTGCGCACCGGCTACCGGCTGATGGTCGATTCCGGCGCCCGGATCGTCGTCACGCTCGACGCCGACGGCCAGCACCTGCCCTCGGAGATGGAGCGGCTGGTCAAACCGGTGCTCGACGGCGAGGTCGACGTCGCCCACGGCTCGCGCGTGCTCGGCGAGGCCGACGACAACCACTTCGCCCGCGAGCTCGGCATCGTCTTCTTCAACCGGCTCGTCTCCTTCATCACGCGCACCAGGGTCAGCGACTGCTCCAACGGGTACCGCGCCGTGCGCACCGCAGTCCTGCCCCAGCTCGTCCTGCGCCAAGAGCAGTTCCATACCTCCGAGTTCATGATCGAGGCGATCAAGCGCGGCATCCCCGCCAGGGAGGTGCCGGTGACCGTCGCCAAGCGCCTGCACGGGCACTCGAAGAAGCCCGCCGTCGTCCGCTACGGCCTCGGCTTCGCCAACGCGATCGTCAGAACCTGGCTGCGGTAGGACTACCTGACGCCGGGATGCCTGACCGCGGCCGGGTCGGGCAGGTAGAGGTCGGTGCCGCAGCGCGGGCAGACCTGGACGTAGAGCTTGACCGCCTTGTGGCAGTTGGGGCACTGCCGTTCGGGTTCGTCCTTCTCGCGCCGGTAGAGGACGGCCGCGACCAGGCCGAGGATCGGGATCACCGCGCCGACCAGCAGCCAGACCCAGAACGAGCTGCCCTTGGCCTTGCCGATGATCGCCGTGGCCAGGCCGCAGAGGCCCGCTATGAAGAGGTACTCGAATCCCACGGCTCCATTGTCGCCCCCAGGCGGCTCGGGTGCCCGATCGAGCCGACCTCGGCGAGGTCGCGGCGAAACGGCAGGCTGGAGGTCCAGTCGATCACCGCGCGCGCCTTGCGGGCGACGCCCGGGATCTGACTCATGTGGTACGTCCGCGCCATCCACCAGGCCGGGAAGCCACGGAACTTGCGCCCGCCGACCCTGCCGACCGCCTTGTAGCGACCGAGGTTGACGAAGGAGGCGTTGCCGCGGTACTCGAACGGCCGGGCCGTCCCGATACCCAGCTCGGCGGCGATGTTGCGGGCGGCGACCGGGCCCTGACGGACCGCGTGCTGGGCGGTCGGCGGGCAGAGGCCGCCGCGCGGGTCGGGAGCGGCGGCGCAATCGCCGATCGCCCACACCGACTTGGAGCCGCGCGCCCGCAGATGGTCGTCGACCGGCACCCGACCGCGCTCGTCGAGCGGCAAATTCAACCTGCGCAGGCTCGGATGTGGCGAGACGCCAGCGGTCCAGACGACGGTTCGACTGGGCAGGGTCTCGCCGCTGGAGAGGCGGGCGCTGTTCGCAGTCACCTCCTCCAGCGTCGTCTCGAGGCGGATGTCGATCCCGCGGCCGCGCAGCTGGCGCAGCGCGTACTCGGCGAGGCCGGGGTCGATCTCGGGCAGCACCCGGCCGGTCGCCTCGACCAGCACCCAGCGCATCCCGTGCAGGCGGGCGCGCGGATAGCTCTCCATCGCGTCGGCGGCGAAGTCCTGCAGCTCGGCGAGCGCCTCCAGGCCGGCGTAGCCGCCGCCGACGAAGACGTAGGTCAGCAGCTCTTCGCGGCGGGCGGGATCGTCGCTGGCGTTTGCCGCCTCGAGCGTTTCGACCACGTGGTTGCGCAGCCAGATCGCGTCGGCGAGGCTCTTGAAGCCGACCGCGTGCTCGGAGAGGCCGGGCACCGGCAGCACGCGTGAGACCGAGCCGAGGGCGAGCAGCAGCTGGTCGTAGGGAAGCTGCTCCGTTTCGCCCTCGCGGGTGCGCAGCTCGACCGTCCGCGCCTCCGGGTCGTGGCCCGAGATCGTGCCCAGGCGCAGGTAGGTGCGGTCGAGGATGTCGCGGAGCGGCGTGACAACGTGCCGCGGCTCCAGCGTCCCCGCCGCCGCCTCGGGCAGAAACGGCGTGTAGAGCAGGAAGTTTGCGTCGTTGACCAGCACCAGCCGCGCCGACTGCTTCGGCATGATCCGCTCCAGCTCCCGCGCAGCCATCGCCCCACCGAATCCTCCACCGGCGATGACGACGTTCCAGGCCATGCAGCCACGGTAGCACTTTGTAACAACGTGTTACAAAGTGACCGATCACACTTGGAAGCACGTACCCTCCCCGAAGCGTTAAAGTTTCGCCCCAGGTGTTGCTGTCCACAACGTTGAACGGCCCCGGGGTGCTTTCCCGGGGCCGTTTCGTTTTGCGGTACGTCCTCTAGCGATCCACGAGCTTCGATGCGAGCGCGATCAGCGCTCGCAGGACACTCGCGTTGGCCACGAGGACCACCGCTGTGTTGTTATCCACGCCGAGACAAGGGTCCAGCGTCGAAAGCTCTCCCCCCTCAGGCGCCGAGCTGCTGCTTGATCAGGCGGTTGACCTCGCCGCCGTCGGCGCGACCCTTGGTCTCCTTCATCACGGCGCCGACGATCGCGCCGATCGCCTTCTGGTTGCCGGCGCGGATCTGCTCGGCGGCGTCGGGGTTCGCCTCGACCGCGGCGGCGACGATCGCCTCCAGCTCGCCGCTGTCGGCGATCTGGGCGAGGCCCTCGCGCTCGACGATCGCGGCCGGGTCGCCGCCCTCGGCGACGAGCGCCGCCAGCACCTGCTTGCCGCTGCCGTGGGAGACCCTCTTCTCGCCGACCATCGCGATCAGCGCCGCGAGCGCCTCCGGCGTGACCTTCGAATCGCCCGGCGAAGCGCCATCGGCCTGGCGCAGCGCCGCCGCCAGCTCGCCCGTCACCCAGTTGGCGACGGTCTGCGCCTCGGTCCCAGCGGCGCGCTCGCAGACCGCTTCGAAGTAGGCCGCTTCCTCTGGGTCGCCGGCGAGCTGAGCGGCGTTCTCCGCCGAGAGGCCCAACTCGTCCTCGTAGCGCCGCATCCGCGCCTCGGGCAGCTCCGGCAGCGACTCGCGCGCCTCGCGCAGCATCGCCTCGCTCGGCGCCAGCGGCACCAGGTCTGGCTCGGGGAAGTAGCGGTAGTCGTGCGCTTCCTCCTTGGAGCGCAGCGGATGCAGGGCACCGTCGGCGGGGTCGAAGTGAAGCGTCTCCTGCTCCACTCTCCCCCCCGCCTCGATCAGCTCGCGCTGGCGGGCCAGCTCCGCTTCGACACCGCGTTCGAGGAAGCGGAAGCTGTTCATGTTCTTCAGCTCGGTCTTGGTCCCCAGCGCCTCGCTGCCGGCCGGCCGCACCGAGACGTTGGCGTCGACGCGCAGGCTGCCCTCCTCCATGTTGACGTCGGAGACGCCGAGCTGGCGCACGGTGGTGCGCAGCAGGCGCGCCCAGGCGCCCGCTTCCGCGGCGCTGCGCAGGTCGGGCTCGGTGACTATCTCGACCAGCGGCGTGCCGCCGCGATTGAAGTCGACGAGCGAGGCGCCGGAGCCGTGGATGCGCCCCGACTCGCCCACGTGGATCGTCTTCGCCGCGTCCTCCTCCAGGTGGGCGCGATGGATGCGGATCCCGCCGAGCCTGCCGTTGACGGCAAGCGGCAGGTCGTACTGGCTGATCTGGTAGGCCTTCGGGTTGTCGGGATAGAAGTAGTTCTTGCGCGCGAAGATCGAGCGTGGCGCCACCTCGCACTCCAGGGCGGCGGCGATCTTCAGCGCGTAGCGGATCGCCTCTTCGTTGGTCACCGGCAGCACGCCCGGATGGGCGAGGCAGACCGGACAGGTGTGGACGTTGGGCTCGTCGCCGAAGGAGAGCTCACAGCCGCAGAACATCTTCGTTCGGGTCGACAGCTGGACGTGGATCTCCAGGCCGATGACCGCTTCCAGCTCATGCTCAGCCATCGATCGCCTGCTCCAGTGCGTACGCGGCGTCGAGCAGCCGCTGCTCGGCAAACGCCGGCGCGGCGATCTGGAAGCCGACCGGCAACTGCGGGCCGCCGCCCTCCGGCTCGGCGAGACCGGCCGGGATCGAGATCGCCGGGATGCCGGCGAGGCTCATCGGCACCGTGAAGAAGTCGTTCATGTACATCGCCAGCGGGTCCTCGGTCTTCTCGCCGAGGCCGAAGGCGACCGACGGCGAGGTCGGGGTTACGACGAAATCGAACTTCTCGAAAGCGGAGGAGAAGTCCCCGGCGATCTTCGTACGCACCTTCTGCGCCTGCCCGTAGTAGGCGTCGTAGTAGCCGGAGGAGAGCGCGTAGGTGCCGAGCATGATGCGCCGCTTGACCTCCTCGCCGAAGCCGGCGGCGCGGGTCGATTCGTACATCTCGACCACGTCGCCCTCGCCCTCGGCCCGGGTGCCGTAGCGCACGCCGTCGTAGCGGGCGAGGTTGGAGGAGGCCTCGGCGGGCGCGATCACGTAGTAGGCGGAGATGCCGTGCTCGGCGTGCGGCAGCGCAACCTCGTCGATCTCGCCGCCGAGCTGCTCGATCCGCCGCAGGGTCGCCTCGAAGACGTCGCGCACCCCGGCATCGACCGCGGCCTCGGAGAGCCCGGCCGGAACCGCGAAGCGCAGCCCGTGCAGGTCCTCGCGGCTGGGCGCCTCTATGCCGCTCTCGATCCCGACCGAGGTCGAGTCGCAGGGGTCGCGGCCCTGCATCGCCTCGAGCAGCAGGGCGGCGTCGGTGACGTCGCGGGTGAGCGGGCCGCACTGGTCCAGCGAGGAGGCGAAGGCGATCATCCCGTAGCGGGAGATCGAGCCGTAGGTCGGCTTGAGGCCGACGATTCCGCAGAGCGCCGCCGGCTGGCGGATCGAGCCGCCGGTGTCGGTGCCGATCGCGCAGGGCGCGAGGCCTCCGGCGACGACCGCGGCCGAGCCGCCTGAGGAGCCGCCTGGCACCCGGCCGGGATCGTGCGGGTTGAGCACCGGCCCGTAAGCGGAGTTCTCGTTCGAGGAGCCCATCGCGAACTCGTCCATGTTGGTCTTGCCCAGCACCGTCGCGCCCGCCTCGGCGAGCCGCCGCACGGCGGCGGCCGTGTAGAGCGGCCGGTGCCCCTCGAGGATCCGCGAGCCGGCGGTCGTCTCGATTCCCTCCGTGCAGAAGAGATCCTTCACCGCGACCGGAATCCCCGCCAGCGGCCCATCGCCCTCGGCGTCGGCGGTCTCGGCCCGCCAGAGGTAGGCGTTGAGCTCGTCGCCCGCCGCGGCGTCGCGCCAGGCCTCAAAGTACTCCGCCCGCGAGATCTCCCCGCCGGAGATCTTCGCCGCCGCCTCGGCGACGGTCAGCTCGAGCAGCTGCGCCATCAGCCTTCGGCTCGCGGCGAGGGAACCCGGAACGCTCCATCGGCCGGATCGGGCGCCTGGCCCAGCACGGCCTCCCGTGGCCAGCTCGGCCGCGGCACGTCCGGCCTCAGGACGTTCTCCAGCTCGATCACGTGAGAGGTGGGCGGCACGTCCTCGAGATCGAGCTCGGCGATCCGATCGACGTGCGCCAGGATCCCCGACAGCTCGCCGGCCATCTTCTCCACTTCGGGCTCCGACAGCCGCAAGCGAGCCAGCTTGGCGACGTGCAGCACTTGCTCGCGCTCGATCACGGCGCCGGATTCTAGGGCGATGCGTCCTGGCCAGCCAGCCAGTTATTGTGCCGCCGATGCAGGGAGCCAAAGCAGAGTCCTTCGTCGTCCTCAGCCTGCGCCTGCTCGCCCTCAGCTTCGCCGTCGTCGGCGTCCTCTTCATCGCGGTGCCCAGCGGCGTGCTCGACGTCATCTCCGACGTCGGCGAATGGCTCGGCAACAACACGCGCGCGCCGCACACCCAGGAGGATCTCTGGCTGGCGCTCGCCTTCGCCTACATGGTCGTGATAACCGGCATCTGCCTGGTCGCGCAGGCCGACGTCGTCCGCTACCGCCCGCTGCTCCTGGTCCTCGCTGCCGGCAAGACGGCCTCCTCGCTGGGCTCGCTCGCCTTCTTCCTAATCGACGACCACGTCTTCATCTATCTGCTGAACTTCCTCGTCGACGGCTTCCTCGCGCTGCTGGCGCTCTGGCTGTGGTCGCTCGCCGGCCGGGTCGAACGCACGCCCGGCCCCGGCTGACAGCGCGCGCCGGGGCTTTCGACCGCCGAGCAGCGCACCCTGAGCGCGATCTGCGCGGCGATGGCCCCCGCGCTCGACGGCCTGCCCGCGGCCGAGCGCGAGGTGGATGTGTCGGGCCCGGTCGGGGAGTTCCTGCGGGCGCTCTCGCCGCGTGTCCTCAGCCGCGTCCGCCTCGGCCTGCGGGCGTTCGAGTGGCTGCCCTTCCCCTGGCGCTTCAGCCGGCTTGACCTCGACGCCCGCGAGGACTTCCTGCGGCGGATGGAGGGGTCCAGGCTCAGCCTCTACCACGAGCTGCTGCTGATGGCCAAGACCTTCACCACGCTCGGCTACGCGATCGACCCGCGAGTCGAGCAGAGGCTGGGCCTGGAGACGAGCTGCCGCGTCGCCGACGGCCCGGAGCCCGAGCCGGCGGGGCCGCTGGGCGAGCTGGAGCCGCTGGGCGCGGGAGAGGAATGCGACGTCGTCATCGTCGGCTCGGGTGCCGGAGGGGCCGCTGCCGCGGCGACATTGGCCGAGGCCGGGCTCGACGTGATCGTGCTCGAGGCGGGCGACTCCTATGACCGCGACAGCTATCCCGAGGACCCGCTCGACGCGATCGCGTCCCTGTACCGCGACGCCGGCCTGACCATCGCCGAGGGAAGGCCGCCGATTCCGGTGCCGGTCGCGCGCGCGGTCGGCGGCACGACGGTGATCAACTCGGGAACCTGCTTCCGCGCCCCCGACGCGGTCCTCGACCACTGGCGCGAGCGCTACGGCGTCGATTGGGCCGACCGCCTCGACCCGGACTTCGCCGAGGCGGAGGAGTTCCTGCGCGTCACCCCGCTCGATCCCGAGCGGATGGGCCGCAACGGGCAGCTGGCGATGCAGGGCGCTGCGGCGATCGGCGCGGGCGGCGGCCCGATCTCGCGCAACGCCGGCAACTGCGTGCAGTGCAGCTCCTGTCCCTACGGCTGCCGCATCGACGCCAAGCGAGGCATGCACGTCAGCTATGTCCCCCGCGCCGTCGCCGCCGGGGCGCGGCTGCGCACGCGAGTCGAGGCGCGCCGCATCCTCGTCGAGGACGGTCGCGCCGTCGGCGTGCGATGCATCGCACGCTCGAGCGGGGAGCGCGAAGCGGCACGTCCCTACACGGTCCGCGCCCGCCGCGCGACGATCGTCGCCGGCGGCGCGCTGGGCACGCCGGAGCTGCTGCTGCGCTCGGGCCTCGGCGGCGATCAGGTCGGCCGCAACCTCCACATGCATCCCGCCTGCTGGGTCGGCGCGCGCTATGAGGAGGAGGTGCGCGGCTGGGAAGGCGTGATGCAGAGCTACTACCTCGACGAGTGGGAGTCCGAGCGCGTCCTGCTCGAGGCGACCTTCACGCCGCTCCCCTTCGGCGGCGCCTGGCTGCAGGGCTCGGGGCGCGATCACCAACAGGCGATCCTCGACTTCGAGCACATCGGCTCGATCGGCGTGCAGCTGACCGACGAATCGAGTGGCCGGGTCGGAATCGCCCGCGACGGCTCGATCCGCGCCGGCTACAGGTTGAGCGACGCGGACGCGCAGCGGGTCGTCTTCGGGATCGCCCGGGCGGCGGAAGTCCACTTCGCGGCCGGCGCCACCGAGGTCTACCCGAACATCGCCCGCGTCCAGGTGCTGCGGCCGGGCGAGGTCGCCGAGTTCGAGGCCACGCGCTTCAAGCCCGCCGAGCTGCGCCTCGAGGCCTTCCACCCGATGGGCACCGCACGCATCGCCGCCGATCCGCGCGAGGGAGTCTGCTCGGCGGCCGGCGAGGTCAACGGCGTGGCCGACCTCCACGTCGCCGACGCGTCCCTCTTCCCCACTGCAGTCGGCGTCAACCCGATGATGACCATCATCGCCTTTGCGAAGCAAGTCGCGGGCGGGCTCATACCGGCGTAGGGCGGTGTCCTCGGTCGGCCGCCTGCGGGTCACGCACTGAAGTGCGCTCCCCTTGACGGCCTCCCTGCGTCCTGGCCCTACTTGGTCTGAGTCCGCCTTGTCTCAGTTGCTCGGGGGAGCGCCGCCCGATAGCCGGTCGGCGGTGTCGCCGAAGGTGAGGCCTTCCCGGCGCATCGCGCTGTAGCCGCCGTAGGCGATGCCGGCGGCCGCGACGAGGCCGAGGAAGATGCCGAGCCGGAGCGTCGTGTCGACCCCGACTCCGGGAAGGCCGAAACCGGGCGGGTCGAAGATCCGGTAGAGGATCAGCAGGACCGCGAGCGCGCCGCCCGCAGCGACGATCGCGTTGAGCGAGATCGAGAGCTCGAGGTCGGCGTCGGTCAGCCGGATCACGGCGACGCCGATCGCGAGCACGATCGCCAGCATGAGGAAGATCGGGATCACTTCGAGCGTGTCCCAGGCGCTGCCGCCGGCGCTTTCGACGCTGCCGGAGAAGCCGGAGACGCCGGAGACCTCGGCGCCGAACCAATCGAGGAACATGCAGACGAAGAGCAGGACGGCGGAGGCCGCGGAGATCTTCTCCCCTCTGCTCAGCTTGCTCGCGTCCACCGACGCCGACCCTACACCCGGGCCCGCGCCGCGGCCAGCGTGTTGACGAGCAGCATCGCCCGGGTCATCGGGCCGACCCCGCCGGGCACGGGCGTGATCGCCCCGGCGCGGCCGCGAGCCGACTCGAAGTCGACGTCGCCGACGAGCTTGCCGTCGACGCGGTTGGTGCCGACGTCGATCACCGTCGCGCCCTCGCGCACCATCTCGCCGGTGACCAACCCGGCCTGACCCGCGGCCGCGACGAGGATGTCGGCCTCGCGGCAGATCGCACCGAGGTCGCGGGTGCGGGAGTGACAGTGGGTGACGGTCGCGTTCGCCGCCAGCAACAGCGCCGCCAGCGGCTTGCCGACGAGGATCGAGCGCCCGATCACGACGGCCCGGGCGCCTTCGACCTCGACACCGGCCTCGCGCAGCAGCAACATCACTCCCGCCGGGGTACAGGGCGCGAAAGCCCCCGGGCGGCCCTGGGTCAACCTGCCGGCGCTGATCGGAGTCAGCCCGTCGACGTCCTTCGCCGGGTCGATCAGGGCGATCAGCGGATCCTGGTCGAGATGATCGGGCAGCGGCAGCTGGAGCAGGATGCCGTGCACCCGCTCATCGGCGTTGAGCGCTTCGATCAGAGCGGCCAGGTCCCCCTGGGAGACGTCGCCGCCGGGCTCGTGGTGGTAGGACTCGATCCCGACCTCGGCCGAGTCCTCGCGCTTCATCCGCACGTAGACGGCCGAGGCCGGATCGTCGCCGACGAGGATCGTCGCCAGACCCGGCGGAGTGCCCAGCCCGGCCACTTCGGCCCGCACCCGCTCGCGCACGCCGGCGGCGACCGCCTTGCCGTCGATGATCCGCGCCGCCACCGCCTAGCGCCTCCGGATCGGCGCGTAGTCGGCCATCAGCTTGCGCTCCGAGCCGTCGCCGGCGAAGCGGACGACGACCACGCCGCCGGGCTCGACCGCGGTCACCACCCCGTCGCCGAAGCTGGCGTGGACGACGTCGTCGCCGGTGCGCAGCTCCAGCATCGGGCCGGGGTCGACGGGGCTGGCCGCTTCGCCGCTCGTGGGGCCGGCCCAGCGGCCCGCAGTGCCGACGGCGCTCGATCCGCGCTCGACCAGCTCCTCCGGCAGCTCGTCGACGAAGCGCGAGGGCAGGTTGCGCTCCGCCCGGCCGAAGAGGCGCCGTTCGCGCGTCCAGGTCATGTAGAGGCGGCTGCGGGCGCGGGTGATAGCGACGTAGCAGAGCCGGCGCTCCTCCTCCTCGCTCCCCTCTTCGAGCGCTTTCATGTGCGGGAAGGAACCGTCCTCGCAGCCGACCACGAAGACGGTCTCGTACTCGAGGCCCTTGGCGTTGTGCAGCGTCATCAGCGTGATCACCGACTCGTCGCGCAGATCGTCCTGCTGCGTGTAGAGGGAGATCTGCTGCAGGTACTCGTCCAACGGCGGCACCTCGCTCTCCCCCTCCCGCTCGCGCTCGACGTCGAACTCGGCCGCCCCCTCGACCAGCGCCTCGAGGTTCTCGATCCGGCCTTCGGCCTCGACCGTGCGCTCCGCTGCCAGCGCTTCCGAGTAGCCGCTCTCGGTGAGCACGGCTTCGAGCAGCCCGGCGACGGGGCCTTCCTCGTCGGCCCGTTCGCGCAGGCCGGCCACGGTCTCATAGAAGCGGGGGATCGCCTTGATCGCCGCACCGCTCAGGCCGGGCACCTCCTCGACTCGCTCGATCACCTCCCAGATCGGCAGCCCGGTCGTATTCGCGCGCGCGATCAGGCGACCTTGGCTCGTTTTCCCGATCCCGCGCCGCGGGGAGTTGACGATCCGAGCGAAGGAGACCTGGTCGGCGGGGTTCGCCAGCAGGCTGAGGTAGGCGATTGCGTCCTTGACCTCCGCCCGCTCGTAAAACTTCGTGCCGCCGATCACCTGGTAAGGGACGTCGAAGCGGTTGAGCGTGTCCTCCAGCACCCGGCTCATCGCGTTGGTCCGGTAGAAGACGGCGACGTCCTCGCGCTTCACGCCCTCGTCCTCGCCGAGCCGCTCGATCTCCCCCGCCACCCATCGCGCCTCCTCGTGCTCGTCGGAGAGCTCACGCAGCTGCAGCGGCTCCCCACCGGCCAGTTCGGTCCAGAGCCGCTTCGGCCGTCGCTCGCGGTTGTTTTCGACAACCGCGTTGGCGGCGGAGAGGATCGTCTGGGTCGAACGGTAGTTCTGCTCGAGCTTGACGATTTCGGCTTCGGGGAAGTCTTTCTCAAAGTCCAAGACATTCCGAATATCGGCCCCACGAAACCCATAGATCGAGTTGTGCGTGATCAGACCATTCGCTATGAAGTTATGCGTGGACTCGACATTGAGGTCAAAGACTGGCCGCGACAGGACAACGCACTCGACATCAGTCACAGTGTCGTAGCTGCCGTCCTTGGCAAACATTGCCATTCCGGGTCGTATGGACGATGCAGGGATGAATGGCAACGAACTGATCCGCCCTTTCTCGCGCTTCCCAAAGCGCGCAACCCGTCGAATCGAGCCACCAAGTATCGACTTGACTTTTTCGGCGGTGCCCAGAGCTTCTTTGTAGGTCTTGAAATAGCGTTCACTGCGCCAGCCTTTGGCCTTCGGTCGGTTGGTAACCCTAAAGCCAAGGTCTTCAAGCTTCTTAGCAGCGTTCCGGTTCCTACCCCCGAGTGAGAGGGTGTGAAGAGCATGCTTGCCGGACCTGTCCGCGCAGAGAGTGAGCACAAGATTGCGATGACTCCCCTCGAAGCCCTGCCAACAATGGTGAGGCGCGTCTCGGTCTAAGCCCTCTTTTTCAAGAAGCCGCAAGCCGCTACTCGAAGAGTCCACCGATTTGAACACTTGATCTATGAGCCCTTGATTGCTCATCACGCCGGAGCGCGCGGAACTAGCCATAAACGGCAGTGTTGGAAGGCCATGTCGTGCGGCCAGGATTGCCTCGGCAACCCGAGCCTCGTCCTCGCTCCGATGGGTTGACACAACCCACGCGGCGTCGGCGCGCTGTTGCATGGCTCTGTGATGTATCCCGCCAAGCGACTTCCCTCGCCTATCGGTCGAAGTACGGGTCATCCCGACCCGGAAGCCAACCCCGCGTCGATGCATCGCATAGGTCATATACATGTCGGGCGTAAAACCACTCCGATAACCCGCAAAATGAACATGCTGAGGAGTGCTTACGATCTCTCGGCCCGATGCCGTAGTGATTTTGACGCCACATGAGTGTTCGCTCCGGAAGGAGGCGGACACCTTGCTCGACCTGAAAATGCCTGAGCCATAGCACGATAAGACTCGGTCTCCCGCTTCGACCTTCTCAATTGGCTTCTCCGACCCATCCGCCATGGTCACGAGAGTGCCCTCGACCAGACACTGGTCCTCGTCGCCGACGACCATCAGGTTGCCGTGCTCGGAGGTGAGCAGCTGCAGCAACCGGTACTGGGCGTGGTTGGTGTCCTGATACTCGTCGACGAGGACGTGGCGGAAGGTGCGCCGCCAGCGCTCGCGCACCTCCTCGAACAGCTCCAGGCCGTTGACCGTGCGCACCAGCAGGTCGTCGAAGTCCATCGCGTTGGCCTCGAGCATTCGCTTCTCATAGCGGTGGAAGACGCCCGCGGCGGTCTCCTCGAAGATGCTGCCCGCCGCCTGCGAGTAGGCGTCGGCGTCGACCAGCTGGTTCTTGGCCCCGGAGATCTGCGCGCGGATCGCCCGCGGCGGGTAGCGCTTGGGGTCGACGTGGAGCTCCTCCATGCAGCGTTTGAGCATCCGCAGCGAGTCCGACTCGTCGTAGATCGTGAAGCCGCGCGAGTAGCCGAGCCGCTCGGCGTCGGCGCGCAGCATCCGCGCGCAGGCCGAGTGGAACGTCGTGACCCACATCGCCCGGGCCGAACGGCCGACCAGGGCCTCGACCCGCTCGCGCATCTCGTTCGCCGCCTTGTTGGTGAAGGTGATCGCGAGGATCTCGCCGGGGCGGGCCTGCCCGGTCGCCAGCAGATAGGCGATGCGATGGGTGAGCACGCGGGTCTTGCCCGAGCCGGCGCCGGCCAGGACCAGCAACGGGCCCTCGCCGTGACGCACCGCCTCGCGTTGGGGCTCGTTGAGGCCGCCGAGCAGGCGCTCGGCGCGGTCGGCACCCGCTTCGGTGGGGGCGCCGAAATCGCCGCCGGCGCTCTCGGGCTCGGTCTGCAGCATCGCCTCCGAGAATAGTCAGCGGCGCGGCTGCCCCGCCCCGCCTCAGCCGCCGGCCGAAGAGCGGCCGGTGCGCGGCCGGGGCTCCTCGCCGTTGCGCTCGGGAGCCTCGCCCCCGTCGAGCGCGGCGAGCCGCTCCTCCAGCTTGGCGATCCGCTCCGAGATCGTCTTGATCGCCTCCGCGATCGGGTCCGGCAGGTGGATCCAGTCGGCGTCGGGCCCCTGCGGCCGCTTGCCGTCGACCTTGACCGGGTGACCGGGATTGCCGACCACGGTCGCCCCCGGCGGCACGTCCTCGACCACGACGGTGTTGGCGCCGATCTTGGCGCCGTCCGCCACCGCGATCGGCCCCAGCAGCTTGGCCCCGGAGCCGACCGTGACGTCGTCGCCGAGGGTCGGATGGCGCTTGCCGCGCTGGAAGCCGGTGCCACCGAGCGTCACGCCCTGGTAGAGGGTCACGCGGCGGCCGATCTCCGCGGTCTCGCCGATCACCACGCCGGCGCCGTGGTCGATGAAGAACTCGCGGCCGATCTTCGCCGCGGGGTGGATCTCGACCCCCGTGATCGCGCGGCTCAGGTAGGCGATCATGCGCGGCGCCAGCGGCACCCCGGCCTCGCGCAGGGCAAAGGCGATCCGGTGGGCGAGCAGCGCCTGCACCCCCGCCCAGCTCGTCAGGATCTCGAACGAGGAGACGCCCTGCGCCGCCGGATCGCGATCGCGCGCGGCCGCGACGTCCGCCTTGATCTCCCCGAGTATTCGCTTCACAGTGCGAAGAAGGGTAGGGACATGTAGCGCTCGCCCGAATCGCAGACCAGGGTCACGACCCGCCTGCCCTCCATCTCGGGCCGCGCGGCCACCTCGAGCGCGGCCTTGATGTTGGCCCCGGCGGAGATGCCGGCGAGCACGCCCTCGCGTTTGGCGGCGAGGCGGGCCGTCTCCAGCGCGTCCTCGTCGCTGACCGCGATCGTCTCGCCGATCACCGAGCGGTCGAGCGCCTGGGGCACGAAGCCGGCGCCGATGCCCTGGATCTTGTGCGGTCCGGGCGGGCCGCCCGAGAGCACCGGCGAGGCCGCGGGCTCGACCGCGACGACGAGCGTCTCAGGGCTGCGCTCACGCAGGAAGCCGCCGACGCCGGTGATCGTGCCGCCGGTGCCGACGCCGGCGACGAAGGCGCCGACCTCGCCGTCGGCATCGCGCCAGATCTCCTCCGCCGTGGTCCGACGGTGCGCGGCGGGGTTGGCCGGGTTGGAGAACTGCTGCGGCATGAAGCCGCGTCGTTGCTCGCGGATCTCCTCGGCGAGCTCGACCGCCTCGCCCATCCCGCCCAGCGAGGGCGTCTCGCGAACCTCGGCCCCGTAGGCGCGCAGCAGCTTCGCCCGCTCGCGGCTCATGCCCTCGGGCAGGGTCAGGATCAGCTCGTAGCCACGCGCCGCGCAGACCATCGCCAGCGCGATCCCGGTATTGCCGCTGGTCGGCTCGACGATCACCGACTTCCCCCGCTCGATCAGCCCCTCCTCCTCGGCCGCATCGATCATCGCCGCCCCGATCCGGTCCTTGACCGACCCCCCCGGGTTGAAGTACTCGAGCTTGGCGCAGACCTCGCCGGGCAGCCCGTCGCTCAGCCGCCGCAACGCGACCAGCGGCGTGTTGCCGACAACCGCCGATGCCTCAGCCCCGATCGTCATACCGCGAACTCCTCGGCCGCCATGGAGGCGACCATACCGGGAGGCCGGGTTACCCCGTGAACCTCAGTCCACCGACGAACAGGAAATCGCGAGCCCGCCCTTTATGAGGGTCGACGACGCCGCCCCCGGCGTGTGCGCTTCATTCCGGAAAAGGAGCTCGGGAAAGCTGAGCTTGAAGACGTCGTCGGAGCATCGCGCCGTCACCAAGCTCTTCGTCTGTCGTTTGTACCTGAAGAGCCGTTTGATCCGAAGGCGGAAGTCGACCAGCGATCCGCTTCCTCCGGCAACCACAGGCATCTTCGCGACGGCGCGTAGGCTCGAATCGCCATGGCGTACGCGGCTTATCCCGATCGACATCACGACCAGGGTGGGAACTGGCACGTCGACCTCGGCAACCGCACCGAGACGCACCGGGGCCCCTTGCCAGGCGGTGTCGTTGAAGATGACCACCCTGCTTGCGGTCTCGATCGGCGCCTGTTCGGGAAACGCGAGCTCGAAGTCCATGTGGCCGCGACCGACGATCGAGTCGTGACAGATCTTTCCGATTCGCGCGAGGGGATGTCGCAGGCGGATGTGCGGCCTGCCCCGGTGACATACAGGCAGCCCTCTCGCATCAAACGCCATGTCCCGGTCCAGGTCGATCACCATCTCTCTCAGGGCCGACAGGTGGGTGCCATCGGTCGTGGCGAACTTGCCCAGCAGTTCAAGCGCCACCGGACGCCTTTCGTGTCGCGGCAACTTTCGCGGCGAGATCCGACCGCCGATCCTGACCTTAAAAGGCAGCAATGGAGGGCACCCGACGGCTTCGCTATGAGCCGAGAGCACGCAACTGACCCCCGTATCGCTATCCGCGAACGCCATTGCGGCGATACCAAAAGCCAAGACAGAACCTGCGCTCACAGCCACTGCCAGGCTTCGTATCCGCAAGGACCTCATCAGATGAAGTACATCCCCGAGCCTGCCTCCTCGGCCTCGCGCCTCGCGACTTCGGCGATCGTGGTCTGGCCGAAGACCTTGCGCAGGGCGGTGACGCCCTCGGCCCAGATGCCGCCGGCCTCGTCGGCCTCCTGGCCGACCTTGCCGTCGAGCGCCTGGACGACCTCGAGCACGCTGATCTCGTCGGCCGGCTGCGAGAGCGTGTAGCCGCCTTTCATCCCGCGGTGGCTGGTCAGCAGGCCGGCCCGGCGCAGGGTCGAGAAGAGCTGCTCGAGAAACTGCTCGGGGATGCCCCGACGCTCGGCGAGCTCCTTGATCGGGACCGGACGCTCGCCCGATCGGGCCAGCTCGGCCATGGCCACCACTGCGTAGCGCGACTTCGAGGTGATCGAGATCACAGGGTCCTTTCTACCGCACGATGCGGACTTTGGCGGGTATAGGATCGAGTCGTCCCGAGCGAGCGCCCACACTGCCTTGTGATCGACGCCCACCCGCTGGTCCGTCTCGGCGTGCGGGGGGTGCTGGCCGACGCCTTCGAGATCCACGAAAGCGAGAGCCGCGACGAGGCTCTGTGCCTGGTCCGCGACGTCGGCAGCATCGACGTTGCGATCGTCGACCTGCGGCGCGGCGCCGCCGAGGAGGCCGGCGATTCGCTGCACGGCGAGGAGGCGATCCGGGCGCTGCACAGGACCGCGCCGGGGATGGGCATCGTCGCCCACGGCGAGCGGCCCGAGCGCCATCTCGCGAGCGCCGCGCTGCAGGCGGGGGCCAGCGCTTACGTCGCGCGCACCGCCGACGCCGAGGAGATGACAAAGGCAGCGCGCGCGGCACTCGACCAGGGCCGCTTCGTCGATCCCGCGGTTCCGCCCAGCGGCAGCCGCGGCAAGCTGACCCGGCGCCAGCGGGAGATCCTGCAGCTGCTCGCCGACGGTGACTCGACCTCCGCAGCGGCGCGTGAGCTCGGCCTCAGCGAGGAAACGGTCAAGACCCACACGAAGAACATGCTGGCGCGCCTCGGCGCCAGGAACAGGACCCACGCAGTCGCGATCGCGCTGCGCGAATGCCTGATCGACTAGGCCCTGCTAGATCCAGCCCCTGTCGCGGGCGGTGAGGACCGCCTGCGCCCGGTCGACGGCGCCGATCTTGCCGTAGACGTTGTGCAGGTGGGTGCGGATCGTCGAGACCGAGAGCTGCATCTCCCCGGCGATCTGCTTGTAGACCATGCCCTCGGAGAGGTGTCGCAGGACGTCCAGCTCGCGGCCTGAAAGGGGGCAGGGCTCGCTCACGCGCGAGTCCTGCTCGCGCGGGTACGGAAGCTCGTAGAGCAGTTCGCGCAGGCCGTCGGCGCCCAACCCACAGCGTCTTGCCATCTCACGCAGGCGCTCCGGGGTCACCGACTCGCCCTGGGAATAATGGGCGACCATGTCGGCGGCCGAGACCACCGCCGCGAGGCCTTCGGCGTCCTCGGCGTGATGACGCTCGATCGCCACCGCGATCCGCTGGGGCACGTTCCAGCGACGCGCCAGGACGCCCCCGACGAGGGCATGGTCGATCCCGAGCTGGTCGCGTTCTTCGCGAATGCGCTGCTCGGGGGTGCGGCCGACCGCGTCGAAGTAGGTGCGGCGCCCGGGATGCAGCTTGGAGATGACGAGGCGACCGATGTCATGCAGCAGGGCGGCGACGATCAGCTCGTCGCGGTCGACCCAGCCGATCTCGCGACCGATCCGCGCGGCGGCCTGCTGGGTCGCCAGGGCGTGCACGCGGAACTGCTCGGGGCGCAGCTCCCAGCCGCCGTTGGGCTCGAAGAAGTCGAAGACCGGAGCGGTCCCCGCGATCGCAAGCACCCCAGAGGGCTTCAGCACGTCGATCGCAGCGGGCACCCCGCCGATGCCGCCGGAGACGCTGGAGCGGTTGGCGAAGCGCAGGACGGCGATCGTCAGCGCGACGTCGGCCTCGACCGCCTCGACCAGGTCGCCGATCCGCGAGGTCTCGGCCGTAGCGGCCTCCATCACGCGGGTTCGCGACTCGATCAGGGCGGGGAACTTCTCCACGGCCTCGAAGGCGGCCGCCAGGCGCGCGCCCGGCGCGGTCGCATTGCCTGCCTGAGGCGCGTCGGCCTTGTGGACTTTCCCGTTGCTTTGTGTCTTCGAGGCCATGACTGGGTCTCTCCGACTCCCTCATCGGCAAAGAAGGACGCACGGTTTAGCTTTGGCCTCCCCATTATTGGGTGCGATTATGCGCTGAGGCGCACGAGGGCGGCGTCGATGCGCCGCAGCGATTCCTCGCGACCAAGGACCGCGACCGACTCGAAGATTCCCGGCGAGACGGTGCCGCCGCTTATCGCCACGCGAATCGGTTGGTAGACCTTCCCCGGCTTGAGACCCAGCCGCTCGGGCAGCGGCGCCAGCACCGCCTCGACCCCTGGGGCATCGAAGCCGTCCGCCTCGGCCAGCGCCTCGCGGGCAGCCGCCAGGGCGGCCGGCGCCTCGTCCTTCATCGTCTTGCGCCAGGCCTTCTCGTCCTCGACCGGCGGCTCGAAGAGGAAGCGGATCAGCGGCCAGACCTCCTCGAGGGTCTGCGCTTTCTCCTGCACGATCTCGCAGGCGGCTCGCAGCCGCTCGTCTTCCGGGCGCCCCAGATGCCTGGCGACGACACGGACGTACTCGCCCGACGGCAGCTCGCGCATATAGCGGCCGTTCATCCAGCGCAGCTTCTTCTCGTCGAAGATCGCGGCCGCCTTGCCGACGTCGGCAACCTCGAAGCGGCGGATCAGCTCATCGGTCGGGATCAGCGTCGCGTCGTCTTCGGCGCCCCAGCCGAGCAGCGCCAGGTAGTTACGCACCGCTGCGGGCAGGTACCCGGCATCGCGCAGCTCCTGCACCGAGGCGGCGCCGTGGCGCTTGGAGAGCTTGCGTCCGTCGGGGCCGTGCAGCAGCGGCAGGTGCGCGTAGCGCGGCGCCTCGAAGCCCAGCGCCGCGAGCACGAGCAGCTGCTTCGGCGCGTTAGAGAGGTGATCGTCGCCCCGCACCACGTCCGTAATCCCCATCTCCGCGTCGTCGACGGCGACGGCGAAGTTGTAGAGGACCGAACCGTCGCCGCGGGCGATGACGAAGTCGTCGTAGCTGCGGTTGGGAAAGCTGACCGGCCCGTGGATCAGGTCCTCGACCACGGTCTCACCCTCGTCGGGCACGCGCAACCGCACTGCCGCCCCGGCGTCTTCGCTCGCTTCGCCGCGGTAGCCGCGGCTCGCGCCGTGCTCTGCCTTCCACGCCTCGACGTCCTTGCCGGTCGCCGGGTCGCGATAGGCAGCGCCGCTCGCGAGCAGCCGCTGCAGCGCCTCCTCATGGCGCTCCGCGCGGGACGCCTGCGAAACCGGGCCCTCGTCCCAGTCCAGCTCCAGCCAGCGCAGGGCGTCGAGGATCTGCTCCACGTTCTCCTCGGTCGAGCGCTCGCGGTCGGTGTCCTCGATCCGCAGCACCAGCGCTCCCCCGTGGTGCCGCGCCGCCAGCCAGTTGTAGAGTGCCGTCCGCGCCCCGCCGATGTGCAGAGCACCGGTCGGCGAGGGGGCGAACCTCAAGCGGATGGCGGAATCTTCTTCAGACAAGATGTTGGTCGGTGCGCACGTCTCGACGGCCGGCGGCCTCGCGAAAGCTATCGAGCGCGGCAGCGAGCTCGGTTGCGAGTCGATCCAGATCTTCAACCAGAGCCCGCGGATGTGGCGTCCGACCAGGTATGGATCGGACGATTTCGCCGCCTTCAGGGTGGCGATGGACGACTCGCCGATCGAAGCGGTCGTGATCCACGCCGTCTACCTGATCAACTGCGCCTCCAAAGACAAAGAGCTGCGCAAGAAGTCGCTCGCCTCACTTGCCCACGCGCTGCGCATCGGAGACGAGATCGGCGCCGATGGTGTCGTGCTCCACCCCGGCGCCCAGAAAGGCGAGCCGCTCGGGCCGTCGATGAAGCGTGCAGCCAAAGTCATCGCCGCGGCGCTGAAGGAAAGCGACCGCTGCCCGCTGCTGCTCGAGCAGACCGCGGGACACAAAGGGCTCCTCGGGCGCGACTTCGACCAGACCGCGGAGCTGATCGAGCTCGCCGGCTCCGGAAAGCGCCTCGGCCTCTGCCTCGACTCCTGCCATCTCTTCGTCCAGGGCTACGACGTGACCGACGAAGAGCACCTGGGCAAGGTGGTCGACGAGGCCGACGAGAAGGTCGGCCTCGACCGCCTCCGCTGCCTGCACGTCAACGACGCCGGCGCCCCGCTCGGCTCCTGCCGCGACCGCCACGCCAACATCGGCAAGGGCGAGATGGGCAAGAGCGGCCTGCGGGCGTTCCTCTCAGAGCCCCGCTTCGACGGACTGCCGGCAACCCTGGAGACGCCGGGACCGAACAAGAAAGGCCCGGACAAGAAAGAAGTCACGGCCGCCAAGCGACTGAGGCGCGAAGGGCTCAAACGCCGCAAGCGGTGAGGGCGGCAGGTTGACTCAATCCAGGGTGCAGTTCGCACGGCCGTAGCGATCGTCCAGTCGGACGACGTCGTCGAGCTCCGGCGTGGACACCTCGAGCACCACCGAATCCTCGATCGCCTCGATCGTATGGACGACGTTCGGCTCGTTGCGCCAGGCATCCCCCGGCCCGATCTCGCGCTCCTGCATAAGCTCGACGGACGGGCCCTGGCTGATCTTCGCTCTACCTGAGAGAAGGTAGGAGGTCTCGTCCTTTGCCACGTGGTACTGGACCGAGAGGCGCTGACCCGCATTCACCCGGAGAATCTTGCCCGCATATCGGTCCGTCTGTGCGTACCAAAGCTCGCTGCCCCACGGCTTGGGAACTTCGCGTGGCAGGGAATCGGTCATACCGGGCGCGATGATTGCAGGCCAATCGGCTTAACGCCTTGAATAAGCGAGCGCTGTCGCTGGGCCTTCCGTCGCTGCCGACTTTGTGCGGGCCATAGCGCGTACAAAGTCCACAGCGCGCGCTTCGGCGCTTGCGTTTGACGTGGTGGCTATTTGACGTGGACGCCGGAGATCGCGCGGCTGATCACCAGGCGCTGGATCTCGGAGGTGCCCTCGAAGATCGTGTAGATCTTGGCGTCGCGGTGCATCCGCTCGACCGGGAACTCGCGGGTGTAGCCGTTGCCGCCGAGGATCTGGATCGCGCGCTCGGTCGCCCAGACGGCGACCTCGCCCGCCTTCAGCTTCGACATCGAGCCCTCGGCGTTCTCGAACTTCTGGCCGGTGCGCCCCATCCATGCCGCGCGCCAGACGAGCAGCCGGGCAGCGTCGATCTCCATCTTCATGTCGGCGAGGGCGAAGGCGATCGCCTGGTTCTCGACGATCGCCTTGCCGAACTGCCGGCGCTCTTTGGCGTAGTCCAGGGCGTACTCGTAGGCGGCGCGGGCGATGCCGATCGCCTGCGAGCCGACCGTCGGCCGGCTCGCCTCGAAGGTCTGCATGGCCGCCTGCGATTTGGCGCTCTTGCCCTCGCGCACGCGGGCGAGCCGTTCGTCGAGCTTCTCTTTGCCGCCGAGCAGGCAGGAGCCAGGGATCCGACAGTCGTCGAGGTGGACGTCGGCGGTGTGGGAGGCACGCAGGCCGTGCTTCTTCACCTTGGCGCCCTGCTCGCAGCCCTTGGTTCCCGGCGGGATGACGAAGGCGGCGTGGCCGCGCGATTTGAGCTCGCGATCGACCGAGGCGATCACGACGTGGACGTTGGCGATGCCGCCGTTGGTCGCCCACGCCTTCTGCCCGTTCAGCACCCATTCGTCGTTGGCCTCGTCGTACTTGGCGGTGGTGCGGATCGCCGCCACGTCGGAGCCGGCGTCGGGCTCCGAGGCGCAGAACGCGCCCACCTTCGGATCCTCCGCGCTGCCGAAGCACTGCGGGATCCACTCGCCCATCTGCTCCGGGGTTCCCTGCCCGAAGATCGCCGCGACCGCGAGCGAGGTGCCCATGATCGCCATGCCGATGCCGGCATCTCCCCAGAACAGCTCCTCGTTGGCGATCGGCAGCGTCAGGCCGGTCTCGTCGCCGAAGAACTGGCCGAGTGCTTCGAAGCTGTAGAGGCCGATCTTGGCCGCCTCCTGGATCACCGGCCAGGGAGTCTCCTCGCGCTCGTCCCACTCCGCCGCGGCGGGCCGGACGACCCCCTCGGCGAAGCCGTGGACCCAGTCGCGGATGTCCTGCTGGTCCTGGTTCAGCTCAAGCGTGAATTTCGGGCCCTCGGACCCGGCTCCGCTCGTCGCGTCCGCCACTGCCTGCTCCGCCTCTGCCACCGGTGAAGAATCGCTCATGCGGCGAATCCTACATGGAATGATGTCGCCTTGAGCGGGCTCAGACGCCCGGCGACTCGGAGGCCAGATCGCGCAGGTCGAAGGCCCTCAGACCCTCCGGCCCACCGTCGGTGCAGTCGAAGAAGCGCCGGTTGACGCAGTCGTACTCGGGGCCGCCGCCCGCGTAGGCGCGCTCGACTGAGAAGGGACAGTGCGGAAGCGCGCCGCCGGTCATCTTTACGCCGCCGAAGCCACCCGGCTGCAGGACGGCGTCGAGCTCGACCTTGGCGCCGAATACCCCCTGCATGCAGCCGACGTACTGAGTTCCCGTGAGGCCGTCGACGACGCTGTAGAGGAAGCGACAGCCCATCTCGACGCAGCCGCGCGGCTCGACCATCTTGTCGCAGAAGGAGCGGCATTGGCGGCACTCGCCGGTCTTCTGGCGCGTAACGGGCATGTAGGAAGTCTAGGCAGCCAGCGAGTCCGCGCCTAGAGCCTCGACCCCGGGTACGTGGCCCAGCTCCGCCTGCAGACTGGAAGCCCGGACCCTGATGCCGGCGCCAAGCTCCAGTTTGCTCAGCTCGCCGTTGCCGTTGACGAATACCTGCACGGCGGCGTTCCCCTTGTGGTGGTCGAACAGCGTTCGCAGCTCGTCGATCACGTGGTCGACGTCCCTGAACTTGGTCGAGTCGACGGCCAGGCAAAGCGGTACCGAGGGCGCGGCCGCTGCGGCGCTCGCGCGAGCGATCTCCTCGCCATCGGGTTCGAAGCGTTCGGCGTCCTGCACGACGAGCTTGGTCTCGCCGCGCTCCTTGTGGTCGATGCGACCGCGGACGAGGACGACCGCGTCGTTCTCGATCGCCCCGGCGCTCTCGGCCTGGTCGGCCTTGAAGACCAGCATCTCGACCTGACCCTCGACGTCGTCGAGCGTTGCGAACATCATCTGGTTGCCGCTCTTGGTGCGGATCTTCTTGCTCTCGGCGACGATCCCGCCGACCGTCACCCAGGCTCCGTCCGGCTTGTTGGCGAGGTCGGCGAGGCCGCAATCGACTCGGGCGCGCAGCGCCTCGCGCACCTCGGAGAGCGGGTGCGAGGAGAGGTAGGTACCGAGCGTCTCCTTCTCCATCGCGAGCAGCTCTCGGCCCTCGAACTCCGCCGCCGAGATCGGCGGCCGGTGGTGGGAGCTGCCGGCGCCCTCCCCCCCTCCGCCCGCGGAGCCGTCGCCGAATTCGAAGATCGAGCCCTGGCCGAGCTGCGCGTCCTCCTGCGCTTTCTGGCCGGCCGACTGCGCCGCCGGCAGCGCCTCCAGCATGCCCTTGCGGGTCGCACCGGTCGAATCGAGCGCGCCGCACTTGATCAGGCATTCGATCGCCCGTTTGTTCACAGCACGCGAGTCGACCCGCTCGCAAAAGTCCCAGATCGAGGCGATCGGCTTGTCCTCGCGCGCCCGCAGGATCGCCTCGACAGCGCTGTGGCCGACGTTCTTGACCGCATCGAGTCCGAAGCGGATCGCGTTCTCCGAGACGACGAAGCTGTGATCGGAGGAATTGACGTCGGGGGGCAGCACGTCGATCCCCATCTCGGAGCAGCGATTGACGAAGAAGGGCACCTTGTCTTTGGTGTTCATCACCGAGGAGATCACCGCCGCCATGTACTCGGCCGGATAGTTGGCCTTGAGGTAGGCGGTGCGGTAGGAGATCAGCCCGTAGCAGGCGGCGTGGGACTTGTTGAAGGAATAGTCGGCGGCCGCTTCGTTCAGTTTCCAGAGGTCCCTGGCGACCTCGGGTGCGGTGTTCGATTCGGCCAGGCCCTGCATGAATTTGTCTTTCATCGTCGCCATCAGGTCGCGCTTCTTCTTGCCGATCGCCTTGCGCAGATCGTCCGCCTCGGCGCCCGAGAAGCCCGCCATCGAGCGCGAGATCTCCATCAGCTGCTCCTGGTAGATGACGCAGCCGTGCGTCTCCTCGGTGATCGCGCGCAGGCGCGGGTCGGGATAGCGCACGGTCGAGGGATCCTTCTTGCCCTTGGCGTAGGCGGGGATGTAGGCCATCGCACCGGGCCGGTAGAGGGCGCCGAGGGCGACGATGTCGGCGAACTCGGTCGGGCCGACCTTGCGCAGGGCGTCGCGCATGCCCTCGGACTCGAACTGGAAGACGCCGGTCGAGTCGCCTTTGGCGAGCATCGCGTAGGTCTTTGCGTCGTCGATCGGGATCCTCTCCATCTCGATCCGCTCGCCGCGCGAGCGCTCGATGATGTCGATCGCGTCCTCGATCACGTCGAGGTTGCGCAGGCCGAGGAAGTCCATCTTCAACAGCCCGATCTCCTCGATCGGGCCCATCGAGTACTGGGTGACAATCTTGTACTGGCGCTCCGGCTTGCCCGAGCCGTTCCCGTTCGGGCTCGTCGCGGGCGCGTTGCGGTCCTCGGCGAGCTGCAGCGGCACCACCTCGTGCAGCGGCCGGTCGGCGATGACCACCGCGGCGGCATGGATCGAGTTGTTGCGGATGATCCCCTCCAGGCCCTGGGCGACGTCGATGATCCGTTTCGCGTCGGGCTCGGCGTCGTAGGTCTTTTTCAGCTCCTGACCGGGCTTGAGGCATTCCTCGAAGGAGGGGCTGCGACCCATGATCGGCTCCGGGATCTGCTTGGCGAGTCGGTCGCCGCTGCCGTAGTCGAAGCCGAGCACGCGGGCGGCGTCACGCGTCGCCGCACGCGGCGCCATCTTGCCGAAGGTGATGATCTGGGCGACCGACTCACGGCCGTACTTGTCGCCCACGTAGCGGATCATCCGCTCGCGGCCGCGCACCGAGAAGTCGATGTCGATGTCGGGCATCGATTTGCGGCCGGGGTTGAGGAAGCGCTCGAAGATCAGGCCCTCGGCAAGCGGGTCGAGGTCGGTGATCTTGAGTACGTAGGAGACGATCGAGCCCGCCGCGGAGCCACGGCCGGGGCCGACTGCGACCCCGTTCTCCTTGGCGTAGCGGACGAAGTCCCAGACGATCAGGAAGTAGGAGGAGAAGCCCATCTCCTCGATCACGCCGAGCTCGAACTCCATCCGCTCGACCGCCTCGGCCGGAGCCGGGGCGCCGTAGCGCTCCCGCAGCCCCTCGGCGGCGATCCGGCGCAGCATCGCCTCCGGCTCGGAGCCGTCCTCGGTCGGATAGCGCGGCAGCAGCAGCTTGCCCAGCTCGATCTCGAGCTCGCAGCGCTCGGCGATCTCCAGCGTCGTCGGGATCGCCTCCGGCCACTCGGCGAAGGAGGAGCTCATCTCCTCGTTGCTCTTCAAGTAGAACTCGTTGGTGTCGAAGCTCATCTTCGGCGCCTCGAGGGTCGACTTGGTCTGCACGCAGAGCAGCGCCGCGTGGTTGTCGAAGTCCTCGCGCCGCAGGTAGTGGACGTCGGCGGTGCCGACCAGCGGCCGGTTCAGCTCACGGGCGAAGCGGACGATCCCCTGGTTGGCCTTCTCCTGCTCGTCGATGCCGTTTTTCTGCACCTCGAAATAGACCTGCTCGGGGCCGAAGGCCTGGATCAGGTCGTCGAGATGCGCGCGGGCGTCGCCTTCGCGCTCTTCGACCAGGCGACGGCAGAAGCGCGACTGCAGGCAACCGGTGAGCACGATGACCCCTTCGGCGTGGGCAGCGAGCATCTCCATGTCGACGTTCGCCTTGCCGCGCGAGAAGCCCTCGAGGAACCCGGCCGAGGTGAGCTTGACCAGGTTGGCGAAGCCGGCGTCGCTTTCGGCCAGCAGCGTCAGGTGGTTGCGCTCGTACTTGGGCTTCTCCTTGATCGTCTTGACGTCGTCGACCAGGTAGGCCTCGAGCCCGGCAATCGGCTTTATCCCGTGCTTCCTGCAGGCCTTGTAGAGGTCGACGGCGCCGTTCATCACGCCGTGGTCGGTCAGGCCCAGCGCCGGCTGCCCCTGTTCCGCGGCCCGGGCCGCCATCGCCTCGATCTTGCAGGCGCCGTCAAGCAGCGAGTACTCGCTGTGGGCGTGGAGGTGGACTGCGGCAGGCGAACTCACGATCTGCGTTCGATCATGCCAAGCGAGGCAGATGGCAACTGCCCCCAAACCCCCCTCTTCCCCGCTATGTGCGCGCCTAAATTCGCACTAAAAGCATGCGAGAACGCGCTGGAGCCGGGCTAACATCGTTTGGGATGCTTGCCAGCGCGAACGGTGCGGATCAGGTCGGAGGGCGGGTCCTCGTCGTCGAGGACGACGAGGAGATCGCCGACGTGCTGCGGCGCTCGCTGCGCAACGAGGGCTACGAGGTGCGCACCTCCGGCGACGGGGTCGAGGCGCTCGACCTCGCCGCGGGATTCTTTCCCGACCTCGTCGTGCTCGATCTCGGCCTGCCGCGCATGGACGGGGTCGAGGTCTGCCGCCGGCTGCGCGCCGACAGCGACGTGCCGATCCTGATGCTGACCGCGCGCGCCGAGACCGAGGACCGGGTCGGCGGCCTCGACAGCGGTGCCGACGATTACCTGGTCAAGCCTTTCGAGCGCAAGGAGCTGCTGGCGCGGATCCGGGCGCTGCTGCGCAGGCGACCGCCGCGCGGCTCGGCCTCGCTGCAGGTCGGCGACCTCACGCTCAACCCGGACACCCGTGAGGTGCGTCGAGGCGAGCGCGAGATCGAGCTGACCAACCGCGAGTTCGAGCTGCTCGAATACCTGATGCACAACGAGCGTCTCGTCGTCTCGCGCGAGCGGCTGCTCGACGAGGTCTGGGGCTATGACCCGATGGCGGCGACCAACACCATCGACGTCTTCATCTCCAACCTCCGCCGCAAGCTCGAGGAGGCCGAGGAGTCACGGCTGCTGCACACCAAACGCGGCGCCGGCTACGTGCTGAAGGCGTGATGCGCCGGCTCACCGCGCTGCGACCGCGGAACTGGCCGGTCCGCTGGCGGCTCGCCGGCGTCTCCGCCGGGTTGACCCTGGCGATTCTCGTCCTCTTCGGCGTCATCGTCGGCAACCTCGCAGCCCAGCGTGTGCGCGACGACTTCAACCGCGAGATGAAGGGCGCCGTGGCGACCCTCGCCTCGCAGGTGCGGATCGTCGACACGATCACCAATACGCTGATCACCGAAGAGCCCGAGCTCGCAGACTTCGCCAGCCCCAACGACGCCTCGGTGAGGATCTACGACTCGGGCGGGCGGCTGCTCGACGAAAGCCCGAGCGCGGCCGAACTGGGCCCCCCGGTCCCGGGCGTGCACGAGGTCGGCGAGATGCGGGTCGTGACCGTCGCCCTGCGCAGCCGCCAGACCGGTCGGGTCGCCGGGTATGTCCAGTACGGCCGCGACGAGCAGCCGATCGACTCGACCGTCGGCAGGCTCTGGCTGATGATCGCGGCCGGGGTGATCGGTGCGACGGCGCTCGCCAGCCTCGCCGGTGTCGCGATCGCCCGCCGGGCGATGCGGCCGATCTCCTCGCTCACCGCCACCGCACGTGAGATCGCCGACACCGGCGACCCGTCCAGCCACATGCCCCAACCCCGCACCGACGACGAGGTCGGCGAGCTGGCTCGGACCCTGGAGCAGATGCTGCGCTCGCTCGACGCCGCCCGCGCGGAGCGCGAAGTCGCCCTGCGCCGCCAGCGCGAGTTCGTCGCCGACGCCTCGCACGAGCTGCGCACCCCCCTGACCAGCATCCTCGCCAACCTCGAGTTGCTCCAGGCCTCGCTCGAAGAGCCGGAACGGGAGGACGAGCGGGCGATGGTCGATTCGGCGCTGCGCTCCTCGGGCCGCATGAGCCGCCTGGTCGGCGACCTTCTGCTGCTCGCTCGCGCCGACGCCGGGCGGATCGGCGCCCGCACCCGCTGCGACCTCGCCGAGGCGGCGGGCAACGCGGCCGCTGAGGTCGCCCCGACGATCGGCGAACGTGAGCTGCGGCTCGACAACGAACGTGCGCTGCCGGTCGACGGCAATCCGGACGAGCTGCATCGGATGGTGCTCAACCTGCTCGACAACGCCGTCCGCCACACCCCGCCGGGAACGACGATCGAGCTGCGCCTGCGCAGGGAGGCCGGCGATGCGGTGATCGAAGTCGCCGACGACGGCCCTGGCGTGGCGCCCGAGCAGCGCGAACAGGTCTTCGAGCGCTTCGTCCGCGGAGAAGGCCCCGCCGACAGGGCGGCGGCCGGCGGCAGCGGGCTCGGCCTGGCGATAGTCAGGGCCGTCGCCACCTCCCATGGAGGCAGCGCCGAGGCCGGCGAGTCGAGGCTCGGCGGCGCGCTCTTCCGCATCCGCCTGCCGCTGCGAAAAGCCGGGTCGGAAATCGGCTCGATTTTAGACCGGCTTTAAACCGCCGACTTAGCTTTCCCCTTGGACGAGACACAAGGGCCCGCCGGTTCTCCCCAACGCGACCGGCGGGCTCTTTTCTTGCCCGCCCTCAGACCTCGACGACGACCGGCAGGATCATCGGCCGGCTGCGCAGCTTCTCGTAGACGAGCTTGGCGATCGCGTCGTGCAGGTCTTCCTGGATCAGGTGCACCTCGCGCGTGCCCGCCTCGGCCGCGTCCTCCAAGCAGTCCTCGGCGACGTCCTTGAGCTCTTCGACCAGGGCCTCCTCGCCCTCGGGCAGAGCGACGCCGCGCACGATCGCCTCCGGGTCGGCAACCACGCTGCCGTCGTCGGCCGAGATCGTCGCGACGACGATGAAGATCCCGTCGGCGGAGATCTCGCGCCGGTCGCGCAGGGCGACGTCGTCGGGCTCGCCGACGTTCACCCCGTCCACGTAGACGACGCCGGCGTGGACCTCCTTGCCGAAGCGCGCTCCGTCTGCGTCGATTTCCAGTGGAAGGCCGTTGCGGCCCTGGAAGACGTTCTCGGAATCGATGCCGACCGAGTGGGCGAGGCCGGCGTGCAGGCGCAGGCGCTGATAGTCGCCGTGGACCGGCATCACGTAGCGCGGCTTGGTCAGGTTGAGCATCAGCTTCAGCTCCTCCTGCCAGCCGTGGCCGGAGGCGTGGATCGGCGCCTCCTTCGCGGTCACGACCGAGGCGCCGATCTCGTAGATCCGGTCGATCGTTTCGTTCACGGCGCGCTCGTTGCCGGGCACCGGCGTGGCCGAGAAGACGACCGTGTCGCCGGAATGCAGCTCGAGGTCGCGGTGGTCGTTGTTGGCCATCCGCCGCAGCGCCGAGAGCGGCTCGCCCTGGCTGCCGGTCGAGATCACGATCACCTTCTCGTCGGGAAAATTCTCGATCTCGCGTGGCTGGATGAAGAGCCCGGACGGGGCTTTCGCGATGCCGAGGTTGGACGCGATGTTGAAGTTCTTGCGCATCGAGCGGCCGACCAGGGCGACGCGCCGGTCGAGCGCGACCGCGGCGTCGATCACCTGCTGCACGCGGTGGATGTTGGAGGCGAAGGACGTGACGATCACCCGGCCCTTGCAGGCCGCGAAGGTCTCCAACAGGGCGGGGCCCACGCTCGACTCCGAAGGGGCGATCCCGGGCCGGTCGGCGTTGGTCGAGTCGCCGCAGAGCAGCAGCAGCCCTTCGCGGCCGAGCTCGGCGAGGCGCGAGATGTCCGCCGGGCGACCGTCGACCGGGGTCTGGTCGAACTTGTAGTCGCCGGTCATCAGCATCTTGCCCAGCTCGGTGCCGAGGATCACCCCTCGCATGTCGGGGATCGAGTGCGAGAGGTGGACCAGCTCGAGCTCGAACGGGCCGAGCTGGACCTTCTCCCCCGCCGGCAGCTCCTCCAGCGGCGCGTCCTTGAGCTTGTGCTCGTCGAGCTTCGACCGCACCATGCCAACCGTGAGCAGGCCGCCGTAGATCACCGGCGGCATGCCGATCTCGCGCAGCACGTAGGGCAGCGCGCCGACGTGGTCCTCGTGGCCGTGGGTGAGCACGATCGCCTCGATGTCGCCCGCCCTCTCGCGCAGATAGCCGAAGTCGGGCAGCACGAGGTCGATCCCCAGCATCTCGGGCGTCGGGAACATCAGGCCGGTGTCGACGACGACGATCCGGCCGTCGTACTCGACCACGGTCATGTTCTTGCCGATCTCACCCAGGCCGCCGAGCGGCAGCACTTTCAGCTTCGCCGCCATGACTAGGAGGCCACCGTGACGCCGACGGCGTCGAGCGCCTCACGCAGCGTGGCGCGCTGGCCGGCGTCGAGCTCGAACAGGGGCAGCCGCAGGCCGCCGGAGGGGATCAGTCCTGTCATCTCCAGCGCCGCCTTCAGTGGGATCGGGTTGGTGACGAAACCCATCGCGTCATAGGCGGGCCGCAGCCTGGCATCGATCTCACGCGCCCGCTCGAGGTCGCCCGCCTGGGCGGCATCCCACATTTCGCGCATTTGGGCGCCGACCAGATGCGACGCAACGAGAATCCCACCAGCCCCACCGAGCTCCAGCACACGCAAGAACCCGTCGTCGTTGCCGGCAAGCAGCGCCAACCCCTCGATCTGTTGCAGTTCCCGATTCTCGGCCTGCTTGACGGCAACCACGCTGTCGATCTTCGCCAACTCCGCGAGTTCAGCCGCGCTGACGTTGATCACCACTCGCGAGGGGATGTTGTAGGCGATCAACGGGAGGCCCGGGACCGCGGCGGCAATCGCTTCGAAATGAGCGCGGATACCGGGGAAGGTGGGCTTGTTGTAGTAGGGCGTGACGATCAGCGCCGCCTCCGCCCCGGCCTCGGCGGCGGCCTTGGTCAACTCGATCGAGTGCCGCGTGTCGTTGGTCCCGGTGCCGCAGATCACCGTTGCCTCACCGCCGATCTCGTCGACTATGGCCGCCAGCAGCGCGATGTGCTCCTCGTCGTCGAGGGTCGCCGCCTCGCCCGAGGACCCGGCGACGACGACGCCGTGGGAGCCGTGCTCGACCAGGTGGCTCGCCAGCCTCCTGGCCGCCGTCTCGTCGATCGATCCTCCCGGCTCGAAGGGGGTGGCCATCGCCGTTATGACGCCGCGAATCTCGCTCATCGCTGGGAGGGTATGCGGTCGGCCCACGGTACCGCCTGCTCCAGCTGGGCCGCGACCCGCAGGAGGAGGTCCTCGCGTCCCAACGGCGCCACGAGCTGAACGCCGATCGGCAGGCCGTCCTCGCTCCAGTGCAGCGGCAGCGAGATCGCCGGCTGGCCGGTGGCGTTGAAGGCCGCGGTGAAGCAGCCGTCGACGAAGGCGCGCTCGAAAGCGGCCATGGGCTCGGGGCCCGAGTCGTCGAAGCTGCCCAGGAGAGGCGGAGGCTCGCCCATCGTCGGCGTCAAGAGCAGGTCGAAGCCCGACTCGTGGACGCCGGCGAGCATGCGGGTCATCGCCTGGTGCTGCGCGATCGCCGTCAGGTATTCGCCCGAATTGCGTTCGCGGCCGATCTCGGCAAGGGCCCAGGTCAGCGGCTCGACGTCTTCGGGCCCGATCGGCTGCCCGCCGATCAGCCCGAACTGGTCGAGCGCCTGCGCCTGCCCGGCCGCCCAACGGACGAGGAAGGCCTCGATCACCGGGATGCCCTGCAGCATGCCCATGTCTGGCTCGCCGATCTCATGGCCGAGGCCCTCCAGCGTCTTGGCGGCGGCGTTTGCCGCGGCCACCACCTGGGGGTCGGCGTCCTGCTCGACGATCGTCTCGGTCCAGAGCGCGATCCGCAGCTTGCCCGGGTCGGCTCCCACCTCCTCGGTGTAGGGGCGCAGCGGCGGCGGCGCGACATAGGGATCGCCGGGCGCGGCGCCGTGCACCGCCTCGAGCAGGGCGGCGGTGTCGCGCACCGAGCGCGAGACGCAGAGCTCCGTGGTCAAGCCGGACATGAAGTCCCCCGCAAGGGGGCCCTCGCTGGTGCGCTGGCGACTCGGCTTGAGCCCGACGAGGCCGCAGTTGGAGGCTGGGATGCGAATCGAGCCGCCGCCGTCGTTGGCATGCGCGAACGGGACCATCCCGGCCGCGACCGCCGCGGCAGAGCCGCCGCTGGAGCCGCCCGGCGAGCGCCCGAGGTCCCAGGGGTTCCGGGTCGGACCGTAGGCGCGTGGCTCGGTGGTCGGCAGGATGCCGAGCTCGGGACAATTGGTCTTGCCGATCGTCACCAGCCCGGCGACGCGAAAGCGCTGGGCGAGGAAGGTATCGACCGGGGCGCGGAAGTCGCGCTCCTTGAGGTAGCTCATGCCGAGGTGCAGCGGCTGCCCGGCGAAGGCGGCGCCGAGATCCTTGAGCAGGAAGGGGACTCCGGTGAACGGCCCGTCCGGGAGCTCGCCCCGCGCCGCCTCGAGCCCTTCCTCGAAGAGCGGGTGGATCACCGCGTTGATCTCCGGGTTGGTTGCCTCGATGCGGGCAATCGCCGCTTCGACCAGCTCGGCGGCACTCGCCTCGCCGTTGCGGACCAGCTCCGCCTGCGCGGTCGCGTCGAGGCGTGACAGCTCGTCGTTCACGGCACTGAACCTACAGCAGCTTCTCGAGCCCGACCGTGAAGCGCTCGGGCAGCTCGGCGACGCGGCGAACCGCGAGCAGGACGCCGGGCATGAAGGAGACGCGGTCGATCGAGTCGTGGCGCAGCGACAGCGTCTGCCCCTCGCCGCCGAAGATCACTTCCTGGTGGGCGACGAGCCCGGGGAGGCGCACCGAGTGGATCGGCGCGTGCACGTTGCCGCCGGCGTCCTCGATCAGCTCGGCCGTCCGCTTCGCCGTGCCCGAGGGCGCGTCGAGCTTGCGGTCGTGGTGCAACTCGACGATCTCGCACTCCGGCATGTGCTTGGCGATCGTCTGCGAGACCTCCATCAGCAGCACGGCGCCGATCGCGAAGTTGGGAGCGACGAAGCAGTTGGCCGCGCCATCCGCCGCAGCGGCACGCAGGGCGTCGAGATCGAAGCCGGTGGCGCCGACGACGACGTGCACGCCGGCAGCGAGGCAGGCGGTGGCGTTGGCGAGCACCGTTTCAGGCGTGCTGAACTCGACGACGACGTCCATGTCGACGCCGTCGAGCAACTCGCCCAGCTCGACGCCGAGCGCCGGGTCCGCGCGCCCGGAGAGCTCCATTCCCTCGGCTCCCTCGACCGCGTCGCACACGGTCCTGCCCATCCGCCCGGCGGCACCGGAGACACCGACCCGGATCATGCCGCGGCCAGGGCCTCGCTGACGGGAGCCAGCGCCCTGCGAAAGGTATCTTCGTCGCGCCCGACGCAGGCTGCTGAGAGGCACTCGACGCCGTAGAGCTCCGCCGCCAGCTCGCTCAACTCGTCCACCTCGACCGCGTCGACCTTGGCCAGCATCGCGTCGAGGCTTTCGATCGGCAGGTCGAACAGGGTCGAGCGTGAGATCCGCGACATCCGAGCCGCCGTCGACTCCGAGGAGAGGACGAGGCGCCCCTTGACGTTCTCCTTCGCCCGCGCCAGCTCGGCGGCGGAGACCGGCTCGGCGCGCAACCGCTCCAGCTCGGCGCCGATCACCGCGCAGGCCTCCTCGACGTTGTCCTCGCGCGTGCCGACATAAGTCGCGACCATGCCCGAGTCCGTGTACTGCTCGTTGTAGGAGCCGACCGAGTAGGCGAGGCCGCGCTTCTCGCGCACCTCGCGGAAGAGGCGCGAGGAGGTCGAGCCGCCGAAGATCGAGTCGAGCACCGCGAGCGGATAGCGCCGCTCGTCGTCGCGGACGATCCCGGTCGCGCCGAAGCAGATGTGGTACTGCTCGGTGTCCTTGGGGTAGAAGCGCAGCCGGGCGGCGCCGTCGGTGGCCACCGGCTCGGCGCCGTTGCGCCCGCTCGGCGGCGAAACCAGCCGCTCGGCCAGAGCGACGATCCGCTCGTGGTCGAGGTGTCCGGCGGCGCCGACGACGACGTGCGGCCCGGTGTAGCGCTGCGCGCGGTAAGCCTCGATCTCGGGCACCGGGATCGAGGAGATCACCTCCGCCTCGCCGAGCACGCGGCGGCCGAGCGGGTGATCGCCGAAGACGGCGCCGGCGAGGATGTCGTGGACGCGGTCCTGCGGCTCGTCCTCGTACATCGCGATCTCCTCGAGCACGACGTCGCGCTCGGAGTCGATTTCCGGGTAGGTCGGCGCCAGCAGCATCTCGGCCAGCAGGTCGAAGACCTCCTCGGTGTGCTCGTCGAGGAAGCGGGCGTGCAGGTGGGTGGTCTCCTTGCCGGTCGCCGCGTTGACCGAGGCCCCGAGCCCGTCGAAGAGCTCGGAGATCTCGATCGCCGAGTAGCGCGCGGTGCCCTTGAACAGCAGGTGCTCGAGGAAATGCGAGACGCCGGCCTGCGCCGGCGTCTCGTTGCGCGATCCGGTGCGAACCCAGAGCCCGAGCGCGACCGATCGAACCGAGGGAACCTCCTCGGTGACGACCCGTGCGCCCGAGTCGAGCTCGCTGAGCTTCGCCGTGGCCAAGCGCCTAATTGCGCCGCTCGCGCTCGCGTCGACGACCGCCGCCGCCGCGACCGCCGCGGTCACGGTCGCCGCCGTTGCGCCGCGGGCCGCCGTCGCCGGAGCCGACCGTGGCCAGCTCCTCCGGCGATTTGCCGGCCACCGACGGGTCGTCGGTGAGGCGCAGGCCGATGCGGCCGCGCTCGCGGTCGACCTCGACCACGGTCACATCGATCACGTCGCCGGAGCTGAGCACGTCGTCGACCGAGTCGACCCTCTCCCCCGGCTTCACGTTGGAGATGTGCAGCAGGCCGTCGGTGCCCTTGACCAGCTCGACGAAGGCGCCGAAGGTGGTCGTCTTGACGACCTTGGCGGCGTTGTAGCGATCGCCGATCTCGGCCTCCTTGGTCATCGACTCGACCCGGGCGACACATGCTTCGACGAGCTCGCCGGTCGGTGCGTAGATGCGGATCGTGCCGTCGTCCTCGACGTCGATTTCGGCTTCGAACTCCTCGCACAGGGCGCGGATCGTTTCGCCGCCTTTGCCGATCACGGCACCGATCTTCTCCTGGTCGATCTTGATCGACTCGATTCGCGGCGCGAACTTGGAGAGCTGCTCGCGCGGCCCGTCGATCGCCTCCGCCATCTTGCCGAGGATGAACTGGCGGCCCTTGTTGGCCTGCTCCAGCGCGTCGGTGAGGATCTCGAAGGTGACGCCGGTGATCTTGATGTCCATCTGCAGGGCGGTGATCCCGTCCGCAGTTCCGGCGACCTTGAAGTCCATGTCGCCGAGATGGTCCTCGACGCCGGCGATGTCGGTGAGGACGATGTAGTCGTCGCCCTCTTTGATCAGGCCCATCGCCACGCCGGCAACCGGCGCGGAGACCGGCACGCCGGCCGCCTGCAGCGCCATCGAAGAGGCGCAGACGGAGCCCATCGAGGAAGAGCCGTTGGACTCGAGCGTCTCCGAGACGACCCGGATCACGTAGGGGAAGTCCTCCTCGCTGGGAACGGTCGCGACAAGCGCCCGCTCGGCGAGCGCGCCATGGCCGATGTCGCGCCGCTTCGGGCCGCGCATGAAACCGGCCTCCCCGACCGAGAAGGGCGGGAAGTTGTAGTGGTGCCAGAATTTCTTCGAGGTCTCGAGGCCGAGCGTGTCGATCCGCATGTCCATGCGGGTCGTGCCGAGCGCGGCGTTGGAGAGGATCTGCGTCTCTCCGCGGGTGAACAGGGCGGAGCCGTGCACGCGCGGGGAGACGTCGACCTCGCACTCGATCGGCCGGATCTCGTCCTGGGCACGGCCGTCGGGGCGCTTCTTGTCGACGGCGATCGCCTTGCGGATGGTGTCCTTCTCGATCGCGCCGAAGGCGGCCTTGACCTCGGCCACGCGCTTCTCGTCGGTCTCCCCGTCAGCGGACGCCGGCGCGTACTTGGCGACTACCTCGTCCTTGACGTCGTCGATCGCCTCGTAGCGCTCGAGCTTGCCCTCGGTGGCGATCGCGTCGATCAGCGCCTGCCCGTGGGAGGAGCGGATATCGCCGAGCAGGCCCTCGTCGATCGAGGGCGCTTCGACCTCGATCTTCTCCTTGCCCGCCTTCTGCTGCAGCTCCTCCATCGCGGCGACGAGCTTCTTGATCTCGCCGTGGGCGATGTCGAGCGCGTCGAGGATCTCCTGCTCGGTGACGCCGTTGGCGCCGGCCTCGACCATCAGGATCGCCTCGTCGGTGCCGGCGACGATCAGGTCGAGATCGAGCTCGGCGTGGTCCTCCTCGGCGGGGTTGACGACGAAGTCGCCGTCCAGCTTGCCGATCCGCACCGCACCGACGTGGGCGGCGACGGGGACCGGCGAGATCGCCAGCGCGGCCGAAGCGCCGTTCATCGCGAGGATGTCGTAGGGGTGGATCTGGTCAACCGACATCGGAATCGCGACGAGCTGGGTCTCGTAGTGCCAGCCCTTCGGGAAGAGCGGCCGGATCGGCCGGTCGATCATCCGTGCCGTCAGCGTCGCCTTCTCACTCGATTTGCCCTCGCGACGGAAGAAGGAGCCGGGGATTTTGCCCGCGGCGTACATCCGCTCCTCGATGTCGACGGTGAGGGGAAGGAAGTCCACATCGCGCAGGCTGCCCATCGTCGCGGTGCAAAGCACCATCGTTTCGCCCGATTGGACGACAACGGCGCCGCTCGCCTGCCTGGCGAGTTTGCCCGTCTCGAAGGAAATCTGGCTGTCGCCGACATCCACCGAAACGCGGCTTACGTCAAACATACTCATTTAGTTGTTACCTCCGGCCACCCGGATGGCGACCATTTGCTTTCAGAACTCGCGTTCTCTTTCGCGAAAGAGAGTACAGGGCCACCGGCATGCGCGGCATGCGCTCATCGCAAGCTGAAAGTCGCCGGCGTGCCGGTGACGCCGGCCCGAATCCCGGACTCGAAGTCCCGCCGCACCCGCATCGCCACCGCCGGGGAACGCCGGTCGGCCTCGAAGCGATCGAGGTCGAGGTTGAGCCGTTCGACCCGCTGCCACAGATGCGGATCGTCGACGCGGCCGCGTTCGGCGTAGAGCGAGTCGACCATCTCGAAGAACCTGCCCTGGGCCCCCGCCGCCTCGGCCGCCGCGTGCAGCGCCGGCGAGCGGGGATGCTTGCCGGCGACCGGGAAGTGGCGGAAGGCGAGCCTGGCGGGCCGCTCGCGTATCTCCATCCAGGCGGCGGCGCAGTGCGGGCAGCCGAGGTCCGCGTAGACGACCAGATCGGGTCCCTCCCCCCGGACGTGGTCGTCCGCGCCGACGGCGGGCACGGCGGCGCTGGTCAGATCGCTCACGACCGGGATCGTGACAGGCACGAGACTCCCCAGCCGCCGAGTTTCACCGAGTCCGCCGAAAGGTCCCTTTAGGGGATGTTTTGGCGGACTCGCGAGAGCCAGGCGCGCAAGAGCCCCTAAAGCGCAAAAGAGTGCGGTGAACCAGTGCCGGTTCTGCCACGCGAGGGAACGGGACCCTGTCTGCCACGCAAGGGAACGGGACCCTGTCTGCCACGCAAGGGAACCGGACCCTGTCTGCCTTGGGAGGGGACGGAGCCCTTTCGGCCGTGCAAGGAGAGGCTTCGTCTGCAGCGCGGAATCGGCTAAATCGGACTAGGCCGGGTCAGGCGCTCGTGCCGGCGCCGGCGAGGGCGTCGAAGATCAGGTTGGCGCCGGGAATCTCGAGCGGCGTCGGCGACTCGTGGACCCACTCGACGACCCCCTCCTCGTCGATGAGGACGAGAGAGCGGTTGCCGTGGCCGACCTTGTCGATGTAGGCACCGTAGGCGCGGCAGACCTCGCCCTTGGGCTCGAAGTCGGCGAGCAGGGGGATCTCGGTGCCGAGCCTCTCCTGGAAGGCCTTGTGGGCGAAGGCGTGATCGACGCTGATTCCCAGCATCTCCACGCCGAACTCGTCGATCTGGGGCTTTACCTCCTGATAGATCGCCAGCTGGTCGGTGCAGACGGGGCTGAAGTCGAGCGGGTAGAAGACGAGCAGAACCTTGCGGCCGCGGAAGCCGGCCAGCGAGACCTTCTCGCCATCCTGGTTTCTGAGCGTGAAATCGGGAGCCGGCTCGCCGGCCGCGATCATCGCCGCAGGCCGAGCTCGGCGACCAGGGCGCGGTAGCGCTCGAGGTCGTTGCGCTCCAGGTAGCGGAGCATGCGGCGGCGCTTGCCGACGAGCATCAGCAGGCCGCGGCGCGAGTGATGGTCTTTGGCGTGCGTGCGCAGGTGGCCGGTCAGCTCGTTGATGCGCTCGGTCAGCAGCGCGACCTGCACCTCGGCCGAGCCGGTATCGCCGTCGGCACGGCCGTATTTGCCGATCAGCTCGCTCTTCTTTTCCTTGGTCAGGCTCATCTCAAAAAAGGCCGCGCACCCGGGGTGTCACGGCAACTGGAAGCTAGCACAGACCTGCTTGGCATCCTCGACGTCGATACGCATCTGGGCGATCAGCTCCTCGACGCTCGCGAAGCGTTTCTCGCCGCGCAGCCGCTTCACGAAAGCGACCCGCAGGACCCGCCCGTAGAGGTCTTCCTCGCGGTCGATCAGGTAGGTCTCGATAAGGACGCCGCGCCCGGTCTCGAAGGTGGGCCGCACACCGACGTTGACCGCGGCGGGCACACCGTCGGCAAAGGCCGCGTAGACGCCGTGGCCGGGGATCGCGAGGCGGTCGTCGGGGACGATGTTGGCGGTCGGGAAGCCGAGCTCGCGGCCGCGCTGGTCGCCGGACACAACCTCCCCCTCGACCATGAACGGGGCCCCCAGGCAGCGCCGCGCGCCCTCCATGTCCCCGGCGGCGACGAGGGCGCGGATCCGGGTCGAGGAGACCGTTTCGCCGTCGACCTCGACCAGCGGCACCACCCGGGTCTCGAACTCGGTACGGGCCGCGAGCATCTCCGGGTCGCCCTTGGCTTTCGCCCCAAAACGGAAGTTCTCGCCGACCGAGACCCGCTCGGCGGCCAGGCGCTCGACCAGGACGCGCTCGATGAAATCCTCGGCGCTGACCTGCGCGAAGTCGCGATCGAAGGGGATCACGACCAGCTCGCGGACGCCAAGTCCGTCGATCACGTCGCGCTTGACCCCAAAGGGCATGATCAGCTTCGGCAGCGCCGCCGGGTGGAGGACCTCGAGCGGGTGGGGCTCGAAGGTGAGCACCGTGTCGGCGTCGTCGATCACGGCCTGGTGGCCGCGGTGCACCCCGTCGAAGGTCCCGATCGCCACATGGCGGGGCCGTGGCTCGGCGTCCGGCAGTTGCGTGACCGAGATGCTCATCGCAGCGCCTCCCCCACAGCGGGGATCAGGGCGCTGACCTGCTCCAGGCTCACTTCGGCGCCGGCGTCCTCGATCGCAAAGGGGCCGATCGCCGTGCGGCGCAGCTGCGAGCAGTAGGCGTCGTCCAGCGTCTCGATCAGAGTGCGGATGTAGGTCCCCGCCGAGCATTCGATCTCATAGACCGCGGAGGCCTCCCCCTGCTCGAGCAGATCGGCGCGGTAGACGTCCACCTCGCGCTCCGGCGTCTGTATCGATTCGCCCCGGTGGGCCATCTTGTAGAGCCGTTCGCCCCCGACGCGCACGGCGGAGGTCATCGGCACCCGCTGGCGGACGCGGCCGCTCGGAAGCTCCAGCGAGGCGGGCACCAGCCCGGTCTCGGTCAGCTCGCCGTCGGGATCGCCGGTGCTCGAGCGCCAGCCCAGCCGCGCAGTGGCCCGGTAGGTCTTCGGCAGGTCGGTGAGGAAGCGCTGTATGCGGGTCGCGCGGCCGAGCAGGACGAGCAGCAGACCGGTCGCGAAGGGGTCCAGGGTGCCGGCGTGGCCCGCCTTGCACCCACGTTCGCGTCGAATCTCGGCGACCATCGAGTGCGAGGTTATCCCCGCCGGCTTGTCGCAGAGCAGCACCGCACCCTCGGCGGCAGCCGTGGAGGAGGCCATCTAGCCGAGCTGCGCGGTCACCTCGCCGCAGAGGAAGTCGATCAGCTCCTCGGGCGCGAGGTCGGTCGAGAAGCCGGCGGCGCGCTTGTGCCCGCCGCCGCCGTTGTGGCGGGCGATCGCGGAGACGTCGACGGTGCCGTCGCTGGATCGCAGGCTGACCTTGCGGGCCGCGCGGCCGCGGTTTCCCTGGTCGCGGATCAACGCGGCCACGCAGGCGCCCTCCACCGAGCGCAGGTGGTCGATGATGCCCTCGGTCATCTCCTCGCCGGCGCCGCTTGCCTCGTAGTCGGCGCTGCTCAGGTAGGTGAGCACGAGCGCGCCGTCGCAATGGCGCTGGATCCCCTCCAGCGCCCGTGAGACCAGGCGCAGCTTCTCGATCGGCACGTGCTCGTAGAGGCGCCGGTAGGTGAGGTCCACCTCGACGCCCGCGTCGATCAGGTCCGCGGCGATCCGGTGCGTGCGGGCGTTGGTGTTCTCGTACATGAACTTGCCGGTATCGGTGACGAGGCCGACGTAGAGCGCGGAGGCCATCTCAGGCGTGATCGTGGCGCCGAGGTGCTCCGCGAGGTCGTAGACGATCTCCGCCGTTGAGGAGGCGGCGGTGTCGACCAGGTTGACGTCGCCGAAGCGGGTGTTGTCGTGGTGATGGTCGACGTTGACGAGGAAGTTGCCGCCCGCGGTGAGGAAGTCGACCGGCATGCGGTCGATGTTTCCGCAGTCGAGGAAGACGACCGTGCGGTCGGCCATGTCGGCCGGGGGCTCGTGGAAGACCTCTTCCAGCGGCATGAAGCGGTACTCGATCGGCAGCGGGAACTCCTTCGCCGCCATGAACATCACCGAGTCCTTGCCGATCTGGGTGAGCAGGTGGTGCATGCCGAGCAGCGAGCCGAGGGCGTCCCCGTCGGGGCCCTCGTGGGCGGTGAGCAGGAAGCGGTCGCGCGAGCGCAGCTCGGCCGCGACCTGCTCGATCTCGGTGGGCGCCACGCCGGCCGCCGCGCCGGCCTGCATGCCCTCCTCCGCGCTCACGGTTCTTCCTCCTCCAGCAGGCGCGAGATCCGCACGCCCTGCTCGACCGTGGAGTCGTATTGGAAGGAGAGTGTCGGCGTCCGCTTCATCCTCGTCTCCTTGGCGATCTTGGCCTGGATGACGCCGTGAGAGGAGCGCAGGCCCTCGAGGGTCGCCGCCCGCTCCTCGTCGTTGCCGAGGACGCTGACGTGCACCTTGGCGGCGCGGAGGTCGGGGCTGGTCTCAACCGAGGTCACGGTGACGAAGCCAATGCGGGGATCGCTCAATTCGGTGGCGATGGCTGAGCCGACTACCTCGCGGAGCATCTCGTTGATGCGGCGCATGCGAGGCGTTGCCATCCTACTCCAGCGTTTGCTCGACCTGTTTGGTCTTGAAGAACTCGAGCACGTCTTCCTCCTTGATGTCGGCGTAGCCCTCGAGCACGATGCCGCACTCCTGGCCCTCGTCGACCTCCTGGACGTTCTCTTTGAAGCGGCGCAGGGAGCCGAGCTTGCCGTCCCAGATGACCGTTCCCTCGCGGATCAGGCGCACGCTGGCGTCGCGGGCGACCTTCCCCTCGCTGACCAGGCAACCGGCGATCCTGCCGACCTTGGAGGCCTTGAAGGTTTGTTTGACTTCCGCCTCGCCGACGATCTCCTCGACCTCGACCGCCTCGAGCAGGCCCTCCATGGCGTTGCGCAGGTCTTCGGTGACTTTGTAGATCACCGAGTAGGTGCGGATGTCGACGCCCTCGCGCTCGGCGGCGCGGCGGGCATCGGCCAGGGGCCGCACGTTGAAGCCGATGATGATCGCTTCCGAGGCCGCGGCGAGCATCACGTCGGACTCGTTGATGCCGCCGGTCTGGGAGTGGATGATGTTGATCCCGACGCGCTCCTGCGGGACTTTGGCAATCTCGTCCTGGAGCGCCTCCAGCGAGCCCGCGACATCAGCCTTGAGGACGATGTTGAGCTCCTTGATCTCACCCTCCTGGACGCGTGAGAAGACCTCGTCGAGGGAGACCTTGCGAGCCTGGCGGCGGGCCAGCGCCTCCGTCTTCAGACGGTTGGCGCGCTCCTGGGCCAGCTGGCGGGCGCGGCGGTCGTTCTCCACCGCCTGGACGAACTCCCCCGCTTCGCAGACGCCGTCGAAGCCGAGCACCTCGACCGGCATCCCCGGCCCGGCGCTCTGCACCCGGTCGCCGGTGAAGTCGTGCATCGCCCGGACCCGGCCCCACTGGGGACCGGCGACGAGCGCGTCGCCGACCTCGAGCGTGCCCCTCTGGACGAGGATGCTGACCACAGGGCCGCGGCCGGGGTCGAGCTGGGACTCGATCACGGTGCCGGAGGCCGGCGCGTCGGGGTTGGCCCCCAGCTCCTCCAGCTCGGTGACGAGGAGGATCATGTCGAGCAGGTTGCCGAGCCCCTCGTGGGTCTTGGCGGAGACGTCGCAGTAGACGGTCTCCCCGCCCCAGTCCTCGGGGGTGAGGCCGTCGGCGGCGAGCTCGTTGCGCACCCGGTCGGGCTGCGCGCCCTCTTTGTCGATCTTGTTGACCGCGATCAGGATCGGCACGTCGGCGGCGCGGGCGTGGTCGATCGCCTCTTTGGTCTGCGGCATCACCCCGTCGTCGGCGGCGACCACGACGACGGCGATGTCGGTGACCTTGGCGCCGCGGGCGCGCATCGCCGTGAAGGCGGCGTGACCGGGGGTGTCGAGGAAGGTGATCGTCTTGGCCTCGTGGTGCACCTGGTAGGCGCCGATGTGCTGGGTGATGCCACCGGCCTCCCCGGCGGCGACCTCGGTCTCCCGGATCGCGTCGAGGAGGGACGTCTTGCCGTGGTCGACGTGACCCATGATCGTCACCACCGGCGGCCGGTCCACGAGGCTCTCCTCGGAGTCCTCGAACTGCGGTTCCTCCGGCTCCTCGTCGGCCGCGGTGACGATCTCGATCTTGCGGTCGTACTCCTCGGCGATCGCCCGCACCGACTCATCCGTGAGGGTCTGGGTGAGGGTCGCCATCTCCCCCATCATCATCAGCTTCTTGATCACCTCGGCGCTGCCGAGGCCGAGCAGCTCGGCAACCTCGCGCACCGTGGCTCCCGAGTTGACCTTGGTCGCCTCGGGCTCAGCCGGGGCCTCGACCCTGGCCGGCGGCTCCTCGAGCAGCGGGCGGCGGCGGCGGCCTCCCCGGCGGCGTGGCGGCCGCTGCGGCGGCGGGCCGCCCATCTGATCGCGGCGGGCGGCCTGCGAGTCGATCACTACGCGGCGTTTTTTGGTCGACCCCGCGGCCGCGGCGCTCGCTTTCTCAGCTGGGCGCACGGGCTGTTTGGCGGAAGAGGCAGGCTTGGCGGCCGCTTTCGGGGCGCCCTCTTTTGCTTGGGCGGGGGCGGCTTTGGCTTTCGGGGCAGCCTTCGGTTTCTCGGCGGTCGCGGTGCCGCCGCCATTGCCTTTTGCGGCCGCAATCGCCCGCAGCGCCTCTGACTCCTCGACGGAGGAGGCGGCGGCTTTGGCTTCCACGCCGGCCGCTTTCAAGGCGGCGAGCAGCTCTTTGCTGCTCAGCCCCTGCGCTTTCGCTATCTCATGGACGCGCTTCTTCGCCACTACCCCTACTCAGCCTCCTCGACAACAGCATCCGCATCGCCCTCGTCCTCCGTGGCCTCCTCGTCAGCTTCGGGCTCGTCCTCCGTGGCCTCCTCGGCCGCCTCCTCTGCTTCGGGCTCCGCGTCAGACGCCTCCTCCTCGGCCGGCTCCTCCTCAGACGCCTCCTCCGCGGGTGGCGCGAGTTCGTCAGGACCCGCGGTCGAGGCGTCTGGAATGGATTCCTCGGCGTCGACTTCGGCAACGGTGTCTTCCTCGGGCTCCTCCACCGGCTCCTCGAACTGGGCTTCGGCGCGCTCGACTATCTCGGAGACGATGCCTTCCTCGGCGTCGGGGTCGGCGAGGATCTCGACCTCGGCCTCCGACAGCGGCGCGAGGACCGCCAGCTGGCTGGTCTCGAAACGGCTCAGGGCCTGATGCTGGGGCAGCCCGCAGTAGGTGGAGTCGGCGATCGCGGCATTGGGGCAGCGGCGGCCGTTGGAGAGCACCGCCATGCAGCGCCCGTCCGTCTGCTCCTCGCCCTCGTACTCGACGTCCTGGTCCTCCTGGGAGAACTCGGTCTCGGACTTGATGTCGACCCGCCACCCGGTCAGCCGGGCCGCCAGCCGGGCGTTCTGACCGTCGCGGCCGATCGCCAGCGAGAGCTGGTCGTCGGGGACGATCACGGTCGCCTGGCGCTCGTCGTCGTCGACGATCACCTCGCG
>DASSHI010000044.1:0-15469 GCA_035693025.1 Solirubrobacterales bacterium | reverse complement strand
TCGACCGTCGTCCCGGAGCCCCTGGCGATGCGAATCCGCCGCTTGCCGTCGATCACGATAGGCGAACGGCGCTCCTGCGGCGTCATCGAGAGCACGATCGCCTCGACCCGGCCGAGCTGGCTCTCGTCGAGGTCGACGTCCCCGAGCTGCTTGTCCATGCCGGGAATCAGCTTCAGGACGCCCTTCAGCGGCCCCATCCGGCGCAGCATCTTGTACGCCTTCAGGAAGTCGTCGAAGGTGAACTGGCCGGCGGCGAGCCGCTTCTCCATCTCGGCTTGCTCGTCCTCCTCGACCGCCGCCTCGGCGCGCTCGATCAGCGTCAGGACGTCGCCCATGCCGAGGATGCGCGAGGCCATGCGGTCGGGATGGAAGCGCTCGAAGGCGTCGAGTTTCTCGCCCGTCGAAGCGAAGAGGATCGGCTTGCCGGTAACGGCTTTGACCGAGAGCGCGGCGCCGCCGCGAGCGTCGCCGTCCAGCTTGGTCATCACGACGCCGTCGAACTCGGCCGCCTCGGCGAAGGATTCGGCGACCCCGACGGCGTCCTGGCCGGTCATCGCGTCGACCACCAGCAGCACGTCGTGCGGCCTCGTCCGCTTGCGGATCCTGGCCAGCTCGTCCATCAGGGCCTCGTCGATGTGGAGACGACCCGCCGTGTCGACGATCAGCACGTCGCGCTCCTCGGCGCGGGCCCGGTCGAACGCCCAGGCGGCGATCTCGACCGGATCGGCATCGGTGCCCTGCTGATAGACGTGGGCGCCGGCCCGCTCGCCGACGGTGACCAGCTGGTCGACGGCCGCCGGCCGGTAGACGTCGCAGGCGGCGAGGGCGACGTTCTTGCCCTGCTCGCCGAGCAGGCGGGCGAGCTTGGCGCAGGCGGTCGTCTTGCCCGAGCCCTGCAGCCCGGCCATCAGGATCACGGTCGGACCGCTGGAGGCGAGGGCGAGCTCGCGGCCGGTCCCGCCCATCAGCCCGGTCAGCTCCTCGTCGACGATCTTCACGACCTGCTGGCCGGGATCGAGGCTCTCCAGCACCTCGGCGCCGAGGCAGCGCTCCTTCAGCGTCTTGGTGAAGGCTTTGACGACCTTGAAGTTGACGTCTGCCTCGAGCAGGGCGAGGCGGATCTCCCGCATCGCCGCGTCGACGTCTCCCTCGTTCAGCTTGCCGCGTGAGCGGACGTCGGAGAGGGTCGCCTGGAGGCGGTCTGAGAGCTGGTCGAACACCGGCTGTCCAGCTTAATGAGGACTACTCGGCGAGCAGGGCGCGGGCGAAGTCCTCGGGGTCGAACGGGCGCAGGTCCTCGAGCGTCTCCCCCGTGCCGATCAGCTTCACCGGGATGCCGAGCTCGTTGGCGATCGAGAGGACGATGCCGCCCCTGGCGGTGCCGTCGAGCTTGGTCAGGACGACGCCGTCGACCGCGACCGCCTCCGAGAAGACCTTCGCCTGGCGCAGGCCGTTCTGCCCGGTGGTCGCGTCGATCGAGATCAGCGTCTCGTGCGGCGCCTCGGGCATCTGCTTGGCGATCACGCGGCGCACCTTGGCCAGCTCGTCCATCAGATTGCCCTGGGTGTGGAGGCGGCCGGCGGTGTCGACGATGACCACGTCGGCGCCGCGCGCGCGGGCGGCGGCGATCGCGTCGAAGGCGACCGCGCCGGGATCGCCGCCCTCCTTGGAGCGGATCAGTTCTGCGCCGGCGCGCTCGGCCCACTCGGCGAGCTGCTCGGCGGCGGCGGCACGGTAGGTGTCCCCCGCGGCGAGCACGACGGAGAGGCCGAATTCCTTCGAGAGGTACCAGGCGATCTTGCCGATCGTCGTCGTCTTGCCGGTGCCGTTGACGCCGACCATCAGCAGGACCGCCGGCTCGCCGCTGAGGTCGATCGGGCGGCGGCCGTTGGAGGAGACCTCGGCGAGGATCCCGATCAGGCGGTCGCGCACGGCCTCGCCGTCGGGCGAGACCTCACCGCTCTCGACCTCGCGCTCGAGCCGCTCGACCACCTCGGCGGTGGTCGGCGCCCCGGCGTCGGCGAGGATCAGCGCCTCCTCGAGCTGCTCCCAGGTCTCCTCGTCGATGCGGTCGAAGAGGCTGGCCGAGATCTCCTCGCTCAGCGCCTGGCGGCTTTTCGAGAGGCTCTCGCGCAGGCGGCGGAAGACGCCGCGGCGCTTTTCGTCGCTCTCCGGCTCGGCCGCCGCCGTCGCCTCGCGCGCGCCGAGGTCGAAGATCTCCTGCCAGCTCGTGGGCACGAGGGGAATCTAAGGGACGGGCGGCGGCTAGGAGGGTCTAGCGAAACTCGCGTCTGCGACTGGCTAGCGCCGGACCAAGCGGGGCAAGGACGCAGGGAGGCCGAATAGCAGCGCTATTTGGCCGACTGAGGACGCCGCACCGCGCAGTGTCCGCCGCCGCCAGGCGTGGGCGGGGGTTTCGCTAGACCCTCCTAGGCCGCTTCGAGCGCCGGCGGCGCGCCGGGCTCCCCGTCGTCCGCGCCACTCTCGACTTCGCGGGGCAGCCGCCGCGAGACGACTTTGGTCACGCCGTCGCCGCCCATCGTGACGCCGTAGAGAACGTCGGCCGCGTCCATCGTCCGTTTCTGGTGGGTGACGATGACGAACTGGGCGCGGTCGGAGAAGCGCCGGATCAGCTGCAGGAAGCGGTCGATGTTGGCGTCGTCGAGCGCGGCCTCGACCTCGTCGAGGATGTAGAAGGGGCAGGGGCGGGCGAGGAAGACGGCGAAGACGAAGGCGAGCGCGACCAGCGACTTCTCGCCGCCGGAGAGCAGCGAGAGCTTGCGCGTCGACTTGCCCGCCGGGGTGACCTCGATCTCCACCCCGAGCACCTCGCGCTCCCCTTCCTCCGACTCCTCCGACTCCTCGGCCTCGGCCTCGTCGGCGTCCTCCGCGGCCGCCGGCTCCTCGGCATCGACCACCGGCTGCAGGCTGACCCGCCGTAGACGTCCGCGGCCGCCGGGGAAGAGGTGCTCGACCATCTCCTCGAAGTTCTTCGCCGTCGCCTCGAAGGTCTGCTCGAAGGCGCGCTCGATCTCGCGGTCGATGTCGCGGATCAGCGCCTCAAGCTCGTGCATCCCGCGCTCGGTGTCCTCGCGCTGGGCCTGCAGCGACTCGACGTGCTCGCGCGCCTCCTCGTACTCCTGCTCGGCCAGTGGGTTGACCGGACCGATCTGGGCGCGGCGGCGCTCCAGCCGCTGCAGGCGGCGGTCTATGTCCGCCCGCTCCTCGTCGCTCAGCGCCTGCTCGGCCGGCTCGACCTCCTCGCCGAGCCGCTCGGCGATCGAGGCCAGCTCCTTCGCCGCCTCGGCCTGGCGGTCGCCGAGGTGCGCCGCCTCGACCTGCGCCTCGGTCAGCGCATCCGAAGCCGCCTTCATCTCCACCTGCAGCTCGGACTCCTGTCGCGAGCACTCGCGCATCTCCTCGGCGATCTCGTCTCCCCCACCCTCCTCGCCGACCACCTTCGCTTCGATCCGCTCGACCCGGCCGCGAATCGCGGCCTCGGCCGCGACCGCCGCGGCCGCCGCCGAACGGACGTCGTCGAGCAGCTCCTCCCCTGCCGCGACACGGGCGCGCAGCGCTTCGCGATGGCGCTCGCCGAGCAGCCCCTCGGCGCGGCGCGCGTGGCGGACAGCCCGCTCGGCGCCGGCCTGGACCTCGCCCAGCGCCGCCTCGCGCTCGGACTCCGAGGCCTCGGCCGAGCGGGCGCGGGCCAGGCCCCGGGTCGCACCGGAGAGCCCGGCGTCGATCTCTCCGAGCTCCTCCTCCAGCTTGCCGATCCGCTCCGCCGGGGCGCCCTCGGCTGTGCCGAGATCGAGCGTGAGCGGACCGAATTCGGCCCGCAGGCCCTCCAGCGCGCGCTCCAGCGTGGCCTCGCGATCGGCGAGGGACCCGCCGCGCACCGCGATCCGCTGCTGCTCGCCGCGCAGCTTGGTCAGCAGGCCCCAGGCCTGGGTGCGCTCGCGGTCGCGGGCGGCAAAGCGCTCCTCGGCTGCGCGGCGGCGCGCACTTACCCCTTCGAGCCGCTTCTCGACCTCCGCGCGCTTGCCGCGGGCCTGCTCGGCGGCCTTCTGCGCAGCCAGCGCCCTGTCCTTGCCGAAGCGCAGTTCCTCGGCGACCAGGCGGCCGCGCAGCCCGAGCTCCTCGCGCTCGATCCGCGCGCCCAGCTCAGCCGCCTGCGCCTGGCGCTTCAACGGGCGCAGCCGTGCCCGCGCCTCGCGCTCGAGGTCGAGCGCGCGGTCGAGGTTGTCGCGCGCAGAGCGCAACTTCAGCTCCGCCCGGCGGCGGCGTTTGCGGTGCTTGCCCAGCCCGGCGGCCTCCTCGACCAGCAGCCGCCGCTCGCGCGGCTTGGAGTGGACGATCGACTCGACCCGGCCCTGGCTGATCACCGAGTGCATCTCGCGCCCGAGGTTGGTGTCGGAGAGGACCTCGACCACGTCGACGAGGCGGCAACGGGCGCCGTTGAGGCGATAGGAGCCGTCGCCCGAGCGGTCGAGCGTGCGCTGCACGGCGATCTCGGAGAGCTCGGTCGCGGCGCGGCCCTCGGAGTTGTCGATCACGACCTCCACCTCGGCGGCGCGGCGCTGGCCGACGCCCTGGCCACCGGCCGAGATCACGTCCTGCATCGAGGCGCCGCGAATCGCTCCGGGGCGCTGCTCTCCGAGCGCCCAGAGCACCGCGTCGGTGATGTTCGACTTGCCCGAGCCGTTCGGCCCGACGATCACGCTGACGCCTGGAGAGAACTCCAGTCTGGTGCGCGCGGGGAACGACTTGAACCCCTTCATCTCGATCGATCTCAGATACATCCTCGTCCTCGTCCGCAAGGCTGGCGTGTGAGTCGGACGCGTCCCCGACTATCCCTCGAAGCGCTTCAGCGCCTCCTCGGCGGCCATCTGCTCCGCCGCCTTCTTGCTCCGACCGGCGCCGGTCCCCACCTGCTCGCCCTCGACGGTCGCCTCGACTTCGAAGGTGCGTTGGTGCGCGGGCCCGGATTCGCCGATCACGGCGTAGGCTACGCGCGCCCGCCGCCGGGCAAGCAGCTCCTGCAGCGCCGACTTCGCATCTACCGGAGCTTCTATGGCGTACTCGGTCTGCTCCGCGAAAGCCTCCCGAACGGCGATCGCGACGCGATCGAAGCCGAAGGCGAGGAAGCAGGCGCCGATCAGCGCCTCGGTCACCTCGGGCAGCGGCCGCGATCCGGCCAGCAGGACCCTCGCCGGAATCGCTTCCTCGAGCGCGGGCTCGGCCTCGACCAGCATCGCGGGCACGCCCAGCTCCTCACCGACCACGGCGCAGGAGACGCCGCTGACCGTCTGGTTGTGGATCCGCGTCAACCCGCCGGCGTCGATCTCCGGGAAGCGCTCGTAGGTGCCGGCCGCGATCGCCAGGGCCAGCACGCTGTCGCCGAGGTAGGCGAGCCGCTCGTAGGACAGCGGTTGCTCCTCGGTCCAGGAGGAGTGCGTGAGGGCGACGCGGCGCAGCTCTCCGGGCAGCTCCCCGACGAGGCCGGCGAGCGCCTCGACGCTCACGCCGGGGCGTGCTCCACGACGAAGGCGACGGCGTCGCCGACGGTCTCGATCCGCGCCGCCTGCTCCTCGGACACCGCGATCCCATAGTGGTCCTCGAGCTCCATCACCAGCTCGTAGAGGTCGAGCGAATCGGCGTCGAGGTCCTGCTTTAAGCGGGTCTGCTCGGAGATCTTGGTCGGGTCGACCTCCAGCTCCTCGGCGAGGTGGTCGCGCACCAGGTCGAAAACCTCATCCCTGTTCATGCTGACTTCCTATCACGCGCTCGTGTCGCTCGCGAGGGCACCCCGGCCGGCGCCGCCCTCGGCGAGCAGCGCAGCCGTGCGCCCGAGCGCGTCGACCTCGACGCAGCGCGCCGCCAGCCTGATCGCGTTGGCTATCCCCTCGGCCCCGGCGCTGCCGTGGCCGACGATCGCGATGCCGCGCAAGCCGAGCAGGATCGCGCCACCGGTCGTGTCGGGGTGCAGCTCGCGCCGCAGCCCGCCCAGCGCGGGGCGAAGCAGCAGCCCGCCGACGCCTGCGAGCGGGTTGGAGCGGGCGGCGTCGCGGATCGCGGCGGTCACGGCCTTTGCCGTTCCCTCCATCAGCTTCAGGGAGACGTTGCCGGTGAAGCCGTCGGTGACGACGACGTCGGCCGCCGCCGCGGGCAGGTCCCCTCCCTCGACGTTGCCGACGAAGTCGATCCCGGGCGCGTCGGCGAGCAGCGCGTAAGCGGCGCTCACCTCCTCCCTGCCCTTGCCGGCCTCCTCGCCGACGGAGAGCAGGCCGACGCGGGGCCGCCCGACCCCGAGCACCGCCTCGCTGAAGGCGGCGCCGAGGAAGGCGAACTGGACGAGGTGCTGGGCGCGCACCTCGACGTTGGCGCCGACGTCGAGGAAGAGCACCGGCCTGCCGGGCACCGGCAACTGCACCGCGAGGGCGGGTCGCTGGACCCCCTTCAGCCGTCGCAGGCCGAAGGTTGCCGCCGCCATCGTCGCCCCGGTCGAGCCGGGGCTGACCATCGCCCCCGAGCGGCCCTCGGCCACATCGCGGGCGGCGCGCACGACCGAGGCCTGCTTCTTCGCCCGCACCGCGGGCACCGGGTCCTCGTCGTTACCGATCCACTCGGCGGTCGGGATCAGCTCGACGCCCTCCACGCCGGTCAGGTCGAGTCCCTGGGCAGGTCCGAAGACCCGTAGCCCGATCCCGTCCGCGGCCGCCATCCGGACACCCTCGGCGAGCACGCCGAAGCCCCGCTCGGCCCCGAATCCATCGAGGGCGACGGTCACGCCGCCGGCCATGCGCTACTCCTCGTCGGGAGCGGGCGCGGTCGGATCGGCGATCGTGTGCTTGATCACCTCACGCCCGGCATAGGTGCCACAGGTCGGGCAGACGCGGTGCGGCAGCCGTGGGCTGTGACAGCGCGGGCAGCTGTTCAGCCGCGCCTTGCCGGCCTTGTGCTGAGCACGCCGCTTGTCGCGGCGAGTGCGGGACGTTCTCTTCTTCGGGACGGCCATGAGTCGGGCATGGTAGCGGGTGATGCTCAGTACGTCGCGCGAAGGACGGCCAAGCCGTCGGCTTGCCAGGTCAGCTCGCCGTCGCTCCATTCGATCAGCTGGGCGAGGTCGTCCTCGTTGAAGCTGTCGCCGATCACGAGGGAGCGGGATTGCTCCTTTACGCGGCGACACAGTCCCTGCTTCTGCTCGTCGTCGAGGTCGTTGACCGAGAGGACCGAGATGACGAGGTCCCAGGGGCCGTCCGGCAACGGGTCCTCCATGCGGGCGAGCTGGACGTCGTCGTAGCTCTGCCGAGCCCGGAAGACCATGTCGGGGCTCGCGTCGAGGCCGACGACCCAGGAGTCCGGGTAGGCCTCGATCAGCCGGCGAGTCGTTTCGCCGGTCCCCATCCCCAGCTCCAGCACCCGGGCGGGGGGGAACGGGACAGCGGCGATCGCCTGCTCCTGCAGCTCGTCGTAGCGTGGGATCCGGTCGCGGATCCGCTCCAAGTACTCGTCCGGTGTCCAATCGAATTGACCCATTTCGTAACCTCGTCGGAGAGTCCATCGTAGGCGGCAGGGCGGAGGAGCTCGCAATGGCCAGGAAACCGACCACGATCATCGACCTCGCGCGGCTCTCGCTGGCGCACGGCGAGGGCGCGCGCCTCGACCTTCCGGTCGGGCTCGAGCCGCTGGAGCTGGGCGGTCAGACCTATGTCCTCCGCGGCGATGCGCTGCAAACCAGGATCGACGTCTCGCGTCCGAGCAACGGCTACGCCTTCAGGCTCCGCTTCCCGCTCGCCGTCGAGGGGCCTTGCATGCGCTGCCTGGAGGAAGCATCCGTCGAAGTCGAGGTGGACGCCCGCGAGGTCGACCAGGCCGATACCGACGACGAGGAGCTGCGCAGCCCCTATGTCGTCGACGACGAGCTCGAGCTCGGCCGCTGGTCCCACGACGCCGCCGTCCTCGCCCTGCCGACCCAGATCCTCTGCCGCCCCGACTGCGCCGGCCTCTGCCCGGTCTGCGGCGAGTCCCTCAACGACGCCGACCCCGAGGACCACAAGCACGACACCGGCACCGACCCCCGCTGGTCCAAGCTCAAAGAGCTGAAGCTCGAGTAGCCGCCGCTACTGCTCGTCGAGCTCGGCGACCGGCTGCTCTTCGTCGCGGCCGGCGAGCCGATCGCGGCCGCGCTGCACGGCGGCGAGGAACTTCTGCAGGTTGACCTCGAGCGTGTTGAGGATCTCGTCGGCGTAGTCCTCGGCGCCGAGGCGAATCTCGCGCTCACGGGTCCGGGCGTCCTCGACGATCTCGTCGGCGGCACGCTCGGCCTGCTTGGTGACCTCCTCGTCGGAGATCAGGCGAGCCTGCTGCTCGCGCGCCTCGCGCACGATCCGCTCCGCCTCGCGTTTGGCCTCCGCCAGCATCTCCTGGCGCTCCTTGACGATCCAGCGCGCCTGCTTGATCTCCTCGGGGATCGTGGCGCGCATCTGGTCGAGGAGGTCGTAGATCTCCTCGCGGTCCACACGCACCTGATCCGTCAGGGGGACGGGTCGGGCGTTGTGGACGACGTCGTCCAGCTTGTCTATGAGGACCAGAACATCCATCAGCAGGTCGTAAGCCTACGTGTAAGCGGCATGTTTGGTGAAGAAGCCGTTATTTCCTCGGCTTTTTGCAAACTCTCGCCCACGGCCAATTCGTCGGCGACAGCCTACCTGGCGCCCAGGCGGTCCGCCATCGCAGCCGCCACAGGGGCGGGAACGAGGTCGGAGACGTCGCCTCCGAAGGTGGCCATTTCCTTGACTCCGGTCGAGGAGAGAAAGCTGTAATCGGGTGAGGCGGTGACGTAGATGCTCTCGATGTCCGGGTCGAGCTTGCGGTTCAGCTGCGCCATCTCGAACTCGTACTCGAAGTCGGAGATCGCCCGCAGCCCCTTGACGATCGCGGTGGCCCCCAGTTCGCGGGCGAACTCGACCAGCAGGTTGGAGAAGACCTGCACCTCGACGTTGCCCAGCCCGGCGGTGGCCTGCTCGATGAAGGCGCGGCGCTCCTCGGCATCGAAGAGCGTCTTCTCCTTGCGGATCGGGTTGTTGACGACGCCGACGACCACCCGCTCGAAGACTTTCGAGGTGCGGGTGATGATGTCGACGTGGCCGTTGGTGACCGGGTCGTAGGTCCCGGGGCAGACGACGACGCCGTTGCGCTCGGGCATCAGCCCTTCCTCCCGTAGAAGGCGACGTCGGCGGCGCCATAGCGGCGGCGGCGCAGCTCCGCCAGCGAGTCGATCCGCAACGGGCGGCCGGCGCCGCTCTCGAGAATCGCCCTCCCTCCCTCGGCGAGAAGGAGGGGCAAATGTGTTTCCAGTTGCTGCCCCACGCGGTCGGCGAGTCTATATGGGGCGTCGACGAAGACGAGGTCGAATCGCCCGACCGTGGTGGTTGCGGGGCGTGACCCCTCCCCCGGGCCGCGTTCGCGGGAGTTCCCGGAGGAGAGCTCACGCCCCGCCATCCCGGCCTGGCTCTCGAGCCAGCCGATGACATCAGCTCGGACGAGTTCCGCACGGTCGGTCAGTCTGAGGCGCTCGACGTTGCCGAGCGCCGGGCGGGTGTCGTGGTCGACGAGGACGGCGCGCTCGGCGCCGCGAGAGAGCGACTCGATCGCCAGCGCCCCGGTGCCGCAGTAGAGATCGAGGACCCGCGCTCCGGCAATCTCGCCCAGGGCCGAGAAGACCGCCTCGCGAACGCGGTCGGATGTCGGCCTCACCTTCCAGCCCCGCGGCGCGAGCAGGCGCTGGCCTTTGAACTCCCCGGCGATGACCCTCATTCGCCGGCCCCTATATCCCGATCGGCGCGTCGGCGCTGACGAAACGACGCTGGGCGGCATCCAGCAGGGGGCCCAGCTCGGGGGCATCGAGCGAGCCGTGGCGACGCAGGAGCGCCAGCACCTCTTCGCGGGCGGCCACCAGCGTGGTGGCTTCCTCGGGCAGCTCGGCCGCCGCAAAGCGGGGCAACCCGTGCTGGCGGGTGCCGAGCACCTCGCCCTCGCCGCGCAGGCTGAGGTCGAGCTCGGCCAGCTTGAAGCCGTCGCGCTCCTGCGAGATCGCCTGCAGGCGCCGCCGCGCCATCTGGCCCCCCTGCTCGGAGAAGAGCAGGCAGTGGGACTCGTGCTCGCCGCGGCCCACCCGCCCGCGCAGCTGGTGCAGCTGGGAGACCCCGTAGCGCTCGGCTCCCTCGATCAGCATCACCGTCGCGTTGGGAACGTCGACGCCGACCTCGATCACGGTCGTGGCGACGAGGACGTCGACGTCGCCGGCCGCGAAGGCGCCCATCGTCTCCCCCTTACGGGCCGGGGGCATCTGGCCGTGCAGAGCGGCGAGGCGGAAGTCCTTCAACTCCCCGGCGGCCAAACGCGCCATCTCATCCTCGGCGGCCCGGCCCTGGAGCTTCTCGGACTCGGTGACCAGGGGGCAGACGACATAGGCCTGCCGCCCCTCGCGCAGCTGCCGGCGCAGGAACTCGTAAGCGGCGGTCCTGTCGCCCTCGCCGACGAGGCGGGTCTCGACCGGCCGGCGGCCGGCGGGCAGCTCGCGCAGCGCGGTCGTGTCGAGGTCGCCGTAGGCGGTCAGGGAGAGGGTGCGGGGGATCGGCGTCGCGGTCATGTGAAGGACGTGCGGCGCTCCCCCCGCGGCTCCCTTGGCGTCGAGCGCCTGGCGCTGCTCGACCCCGAAGCGATGCTGCTCGTCGATGACGCAGACGGCGAGGCGGGCGAAGCGGACCGCGGGCTCGATCAGGGCGTGGGTGCCGATGACAAGCCCCAGCTCGCCGCTGGCCAGCCGCTCGAGAGCCCGCTGCCGCTGCGGCGCCGGGGTCGCCCCTGTCAGCAGGGCGAACGCGATCGCCTCCCCCCCGAGCAGCTTGTCGAGGGTGGTGGCGTGCTGCTCGGCGAGCGTTTCCGTCGGCGCCATCAGGGCGGCCTGGAAGCCCGTTTCGACCGCCCGCAACATTGTGTAGACGGCAACCACCGTCTTGCCCGAGCCGACCTCGCCCATGAGTAGCCGCTGCATCGGTTCGGCCCGCTCGAGGTCGGCGTCGACCTCGGCAAACGCGGCCCGCTGGTCCGCTGTCGGCTGGAAGGGCAGCGACTCCAGCCAGCGCCCGACGAGCTCCCCGGGCCGGCCCAGGGAAGGGGCCGGCCGCGCCGTGCGGTGGCTGCGCTTGCGGACCGCGAGGATCGCCTGGTAAAGGAAGAGCTCTTCGAAGGCGAGGCGCCTGCGCGCCTCATCCACCTCGTCCTCGCCGCCGGGAAAGTGGATCGCCCGCAGCGCATCGGCCGCCATCCCCAGGCGCCGCCGGGCGCGCAGCTCGGCCGGCAGCGGCTCCAGCGCGTCGCCGACGAAAGCACAGGCCTGCTCTATCCACTGGCGCAGGCGCTGCGGCTTCAGCCGCTCGGTCGCCGGATGGACGGGGACGAAGGCCTCGGTGCCGACGCCGTCCTCCTCCTCGCTCTCCGCGGCGATCGGTTCGTACTCGGCGACCCGGAAGGTCCCCTTGCCCAGCGAGCCCGTCAGCAGCAAGCGCGTCCCCTGGGTGAGTTTTTCGGACACCCAGGGCTGGTTGAACCAGACGGCCTTCACCGTGCCGCTCTCGTCGCCGACCCTGACGCTGGTGATCGTCAGGCCGCGGCGCCGGAACGGCCGCGGCTTCTCACCCCGCACCTCGACCCTGATCGTCACCTGGTTTCCCACCTCGAGCTCGTCCACGGGCACAACCGTGCGGTCGCGGTGGCTGTGGGGGAAGCGCAGCAGCAGGTCGCCGATCGTCGCCAGGCCCGCCTCGACGGCCACCTCGGCCAGTTTCGGGCCCACCCCGGGCAGCGTCGTCAGCGGCCGATCGAGGACGCTGGGCCGGGGCCAGCGGATCGGCGCGTCGCGCAGCTGCGCCGGGCTCAGTTCATCCGTGCCCGCGAAGGAGCGCACTATTGCGCCGCGAGCAGCCACCACCAGCTCGGCTGGTTGCCCTCGTGGATCTCGATCTCGACGCCGTCGGGAGCGTGCGCGTCGATCTCCTCCTTGGGAATCGGCGCCCCCTCCCCGGCGATCACGGTGACGATCTCGGCCTCCGGGATGAGAGCCTCGATCGTCGCCGCCAGGGTCGAGCCGGCGCCTCCCCAGGCAACGATCTCTCCATCGCAAAAGCCAACCGCGTCCCCCTGCCGGAAGCGCCCCTGTGCGTCGTCCCTGGCGGCCGGCGCCACGCCTCCGGTGGCGATTTCGTCGAGGGCCGCCTGCAGCCGCTTCCCGTTTTCCACCGCCGGCAGGCTCGGGTCGAGCTCGATCAGGGCCAGCAGGCTCTCCTGCTGGGAGTGCGCGGGCACGACGCGGGCGGGCTTCTCGGAGAGCTCACAGGCGCGCTCGGCGGCCATGATCACGTTCGCCGAGCTGGGCAGGACGAGGACCTCGTCGGCCGGCACCTCGTGGATGCCGGCGAGCAGCTCGTAGGTGGAGGGATTGAGGGTCTCCCCGCCGGAGACGACGTGGGCGCCGAGCTCGGCGAAGAGGCGCGTCATGCCCTCCCCCGCGGCCACGGCGACGGCCCCCGTGCGGTGCCCCTGGATCCGCGCCCGGCGCTCCGCGATCTGCTCGCGCATGTCGGCCACATCGAGGTTGGTGACGTCCCCGAGCCCCGCGAAGAGCGCGACGGCGGCCTCGGGGTCGTCGGTGTGGACGTGCACCTTGAGCGTCGCGTCGTCGCCGACGACGAGCACCGAGTCGCCAAGGCCCTCCAGCCTCGGCAGCACCTGGCGGCGGTCGAGCCCTGAGCCCGAGACGATGAAGTTCGTGCAGTAGCGGTAGCGGCTGTCCTCGTGGTGGGGCAGGCTGAGCTTGGGCGCCTCCTGGTGGGATATCTCCGGGACCGCAACGCCGTCCCCGCGCAGGCCGGCGACGACGCCGGCGAGGATCAGCACCAGGCCGTAGCCGCCGGCGTCGACGACACCGGACTCGCGCAGCACGCTGAGCTGCTCCGGGGTTCGCTCGACGGCCTTCTGCCCGTCGGCTATCGCACGCTCGAGCACTTCCGCCAGCACGGCGTCCTGCTGCTCGTCGGAGACGTCGCGGTCGAAGCGCTGCTTCTCGGCCTCGAGATGGGCGAGCTGGCGGGCGATCGAATGAGCCATCTCCCTAAAGACGGTCAGCATCGTCCCCTCGGCCGGCTCGCGGACGGATGAATAGGCGGCGTCGGCGGCGCTGGCGAACGCCGAGGCGACGAGAACGGGGTCGACCAGCTCGCCGGGGCGGCTGGCCAGCTCCTCGGCGGCGCCGCGAACGATCTGGCTGAGGATGACCCCCGAGTTGCCTCTCGCCCCCATCAGCGCCGCCCGTGCCAGCGCCTGCACCAGCTGGGTGCGGCCGACCTCGTCGACCTGCAGCCCGTCGAGCCGATCGAGCTCTTCCATCACGGCCCGCATCGTCATCGCCATGTTGTCGCCGGTATCGCCATCGGCCACCGGGAAGACGTTGAGGTCGTTGACCTCCTGGCGGCGTTCCTCCAGATATGCGTAGGCAGAGGAAATGACGCGCCTGAAGCGCACGATGCTTGGATCGGACATGCCTGAAATCTAACCTGCGCCCCTGAGGTCGACCGGCCCACACCCCTGGCACCGTCTGACCAAGTCAGAGGGTGCATGGCTACGAGTGAATAGCAGCGCTATTCGGGAGGAGCCGGGCGCCGTCTAGCGCCGCGTCAGACGCAGCCGGCCGACGTGCGGACGCGAGGGTTCGGCCTCAGGCCGCCTTGGTGACCTTGTTGGCCTTCAGGCACCGAGTACAGACGTAAGTGCGGAGCTTGCGATCGCCCTCTTGGATCCGAACCTTCTGGAGGTTGGGGTCGAAGCGCCGGCGGGTCGCGACCATCGAGTGGCTTCGCGAGTTACCGAAGGCGGGCTTTTTGCCGCAGCTGTGGCATACCTTGGCCATAAGGATCGTGGATGGTAGTCGATCAACCGCAGCCTAGATAAGCCGGCGCCTGAGCACGGCCATGCGAGCAACGGTGAGTGCCGCGTTTCGGCCCTGGTCGCGCTTACCGCCGCCGGCCCGCGCTTCGGCCTGCTCCATCGTGTCGCAGGTGATGACGCCGAAGGAGCAGGGCACGCCCGTGTGCAGCTGCACCTCCTGGATGCCGCGCGCCGCCTCCGCGCAGACGAAGTCGTAGTGGTCGGTCTCGCCGCGGATCACGACGCCGAGGCAGGCCACGCCGCCCGGCTCCGCGCCGCCGCTCTGCGCCCTCTCTTGAGCGCCTTCGATGTAGGACTGGGCGGCGAAAGGCAGCTCGAAGGCGCCGGGGACAGAGTGCTCGCTGACCGCATCGGCGGCCACACCGGCCAGGCCGAAGCCCTCCTTGGCGCCGGCGAGCAACCGCCGGGCCAGGTCCTCGTAGAAGCGGCCCACGACGACGGCGAACTCCAGACCCGCCAGCGTTGCCTTCTCCTCGTTCCGAAAGCTCTCCAGAAACTCGCCCGGCTCAGCCATCGCCGCCCTTTGCGTCGCCGCCGTCCTTTGCGTCCCGCTCCTCCTCGTCGTGGATCATCTCCTCGTCGAAGGCGAGGCCCTGGTGATGGAGCGAGTGGCCCATCTTGTCCCGCTTCGCCCGCAGGTAGGCCTCGTTGTGGGCGTTGGGCGAGGACTCGATCGGCACCTGCTCGGTGACCGAGAGGCCGTAGCCCTCCAGGCCGACGATCTTTTTCGGGTTGTTGGTGAGGATGCGGATCGTGCTGAGGCCCAGGTCGCCGAGGATCTGGGCGCCGATTCCGTAGTCGCGCAGGTCAGCCGGCAGGCCGAGCTTGAGGTTTGCCTCGACCGTGTCGGCTCCTTCCTCCTGCAGCTTGTAGGCCCTGAGCTTGTTGAGCAGGCCGATCCCGCGTCCCTCCTGGGAGAGGTAGAGGAGGACGCCGCGGCCCTCGCGCTCGATCATCGCGAGCGCCGCTTCCAGCTGTTCGCCGCAGTCGCAGCGCATGCTGTGGAAGACGTCGCCGGTGAGGCACTCGCTGTGGACGCGAACCAATACGTCGTCCTCGCCGGCGACATCGCCCTTGACCATCGCCACGTGGTGTTTGTCGTCGACCAGCGAGCGGTATCCGACCGCCTGGAAGTCGCCGAAGGCGGTCGGCAGAGCGGTGCCGACGACGCGCTCGACCAGCTTCTCGGTGCGCCGGCGGTAGGCGATCAGCTCGGCGACGGTGATCATCTTCAAGCCGTGCTTCCGGCAGTAGGGGACGAGGTCCGGGACCCGGGCCATCGTGCCGTCGTCGTTCATCACCTCGCAGATGACGCCGGCCGGGGTGAGGCCGGCCAGGCGGGCGAGGTCGACGCTGGCCTCGGTGTGGCCGGTGCGCTCCAGAACGCCGCCGTCTTTGGCCCGCAGCGGGAACATGTGGCCCGGCACGACGATGTCTCGCGGTCCCGAATCGGGGTCGATCG
>DASSHI010000043.1:0-2704 GCA_035693025.1 Solirubrobacterales bacterium | reverse complement strand
AGCGGCGCTTCCCGGTGCCGGTCGTCGGTGCCCACGGCGTGCTCGCGGCAACGACGCTGGTGCTCGTCTTCCTCACCGCGATCGGCGTGGGCACCTGATGGGCGGTACTGGGCTCGAACCAGTGACCCCCTCCTTGTAAGGGAGGTGCTCTCCCAACTGAGCTAACCGCCCCGATCGGGACCGATCATGGAGGATAGTCCACGCCCGATCGGGTACCGGAACGCCAGGAGGTGGACGCAGTGCGACAGAAGATCGTTCCCATAGTGGTGCTGTGTGCCGTGCTCCTGCTCGTCCCCGGCGTCGACGCCGCCGCGCAGGAACGGACCGTCTCGGTGAAGGGGACGGCGACCCAGGAAGTGCCCAACGACACGGCCGCCCTGCGCTTCTCGGTCAGCAAGGAACGGGGCTCGCGCGCCGCCGCCCTGCGCATCGCCTCCGCCCGATTGGCGGCGGTGATCGCCGCGGTGCAGGGGATCCCCGGCGTCGAAGCCGGCGACGTCACCACGGGGCAGGTCTCGGTACGAAAAGTGGCTCGTGACAAGCGCTTCGTCTTCCGCGCGAGCGAGGGGATCGCGGTGATCCTGCACCAGCCCGAGCGAGCTGGCGAAATGGTCAGCGCCGCGGTCGGGGCGGGCGCGACGGGGACCGGCGGGCCGCGCTTCTTCCCCGGCGATCCCGAAGCCGCCTACGACAACACGCTGCTGGCCGCCTTCGACCGGGCCAAGGCGAGAGCCTCCGCGCTCGCCACGCGGGCCGGGGCGACGCTCGGCCCCGCGATCAGCATCGAAGAAGGCTCCGAAGTGGTCCCCAATCAGCCGGAGGGCGCGCAGGCGAAGGGCATCTCGGCGCCGGCGCCTCCGACCAAGCCCGGCGGCTCCACGGTGACGGCGACCGTCCACGTGGTCTTCGCGCTCGAATAGCCGCCTCTCGATCCTGGGAGAATCACCGCGTGGACTCGGCGATCCTCTGGCGCGTGGCGGTGGTGCAGGTTCTCGCCGTGGCCCTGCTCTCGATAGTGCTGGCGATCGTCTTCTCGCACGGCTTCTTCGAAAGCTGGGGCTGGCTGGTCGGCCCCCTGTCCTGGCTGGCGTGCGCCTGGCTCACGGCACGGGTGGTGGGCCTGCCAGAAGCGCCGGTGCTGCTGCGGGCGGTGCTGGCGGGCATCCCCAGCCTGCTCTTCGTCCTGATCGGCGCCCACTGGCTCGGCGCTCTCGTCGCGGTGGGGCTGTTTGCGGCGCTATGCGCGCGGCTTCCTCGGCCGCTCCCTGGACGAACTCCCTAGTACATTTACGGGTAAAGTTGCGTACCCTGCTGTCTATGTCGCAGCGGGAGGCAGAGCAAGGCGGGACCAGGCGCGAAGCGATCGTCGACGCGATGATCCGCGTCGTCGGCCGCAAGGGCTACCTCGCCGTTTCGGTCGCCGACGTCCTGACCGAGGCGGGGGTCTCGCGAACTACCTTCTACAAGCATTTCAGCGACAAGCAGGAGTGCTTCCTCGCCGCCTATGACCAAGCCATCGGGACGATCCTCGTAGCCGCCGAAAGCGCTTGCGATGGCGGGCGCATCTGGCGCGAGCGGGCGAGGGACGGGCTTGCCGCGGTTGTCGCGCTGCTCGCCACCGAGCCGGCGTTGGGGCGCACGGCGATCGTCGAGATCGCCAGGGCGGGGGTGGAGGCACGAAGGCGCCACTGGACCGACATAGAGCGCTTCGCGGCCCTGCTCGAGACGGACTCGCGCGGAAAGGAGCCCGAGCTGCCCGCGAACACTGGGCTGATGGCGATCAGTGCCGTCGCCGGGTTGATCTTCGACGAGCTGCGCGAGGGTCGGGCAGAGAGCCTGCCGGGACATCTGCCCGAGCTGGAGTTCGCCCTGCTCGTCCCTTACTTGGGGCCTCGTGTGGCAGCCGAGCGCATCTCAGCCGCCGCGCCGGCCTCCCGGTAGGTAAGGAGGAGGTGGTCGGCCAGCTGGGTTGTGAGGCTCGGCAGCAGCTCGGCAGCACCGCTGAGCACATATGAGCCGGCGAGGGCAACCACGTTGCCGACGAGCGTGCGCTCGGTCGCCTCGGGCAGGTCGTCGGAGTCGGATCTCCCTCGGTTGCCGGAGCGCAGGATCGCGGCGATGCGCTCGGCCGCGCCATGCTGCCGTTTGGCGAGGGGAGCCAACGTCCGCGCCTCCAGGGTGAAAAGACGCGCCGTGGTGGGCTCAGCGGCAAGGAAGTCCATCGCGGCGCCGACAGCCGTGTGGACCTGCCGCGGCCAATCCCCAGGCGGCTCGCCGGCCACGGCGGCAACGACCTTCGCCCACATTCGCCGCTCGGCATCGTCATAGGCAACCAGGAGGCAGTCGTCTTTGTCGGCGAACTGCTCGTAGAAGGTGCGCCGGGAGACCCCGGCGCCCTCCAGCACCTTGGCCACGGTGGTGCCGGCGTACCCGTGCTCCCCGAGCGCCGCCGCAGCCGCGGTCAGCATGCGGCGGCGCTGGTCGGACTCGACCTCCTGGGGGGAGAGGTCGTGCCGGCTGGGCAGTCGCCCTAGTGGCTCGGGCGGTGACGTTTGTGCGATCTCTTCCCGCACCCGGCCGCCCGCACCACCGGCTTGATCGCCTCGCGCTTGCCGTTGTGGCCTTCGAGCTGGACGTTGGCGTGGTGCCTGGCGGCGCAGAGGCTGGTCGAGTTGACGATCAGGCCCTTCTTGCCGCCCTGCAT
>DASSHI010000042.1:0-42818 GCA_035693025.1 Solirubrobacterales bacterium | reverse complement strand
ATGTGCATCAGGGTCGACTTGCCGGAACCGGAGGGACCCATGATCGCGGTGAAGCGGCCGCGCTCGAAGGCGGTGCTGACCTCGACCAGGGCGTCCACAGCGGCTGCGCCTTCGCCGTAGCGGCGGGACACGCCGGTGGCTTCGACGACCTGACCGCTGACGCTCATCGGCCTCACCGTATCGATCCCAATACCCAATCTTCTTCCAGGAACGACAGATAGCCTGCGAGGCATGGCGGCAGCGGACGAATTCGACGGCTTCCTGGTCGACCTCGACGGGGTTGTTTGGGAAGGGCGAGAGCTGCTGCCGGGATCGGTGGAGGCGCTGCGGACGCTGATCGAATCCGGCAAGGAGATCGTCTTCGTCACCAACAACTCGGTGAAGCAGCCGGAGGCTTACGCGGTTCGGCTGCGTGAGGCCGGGGTCGATGTCACCGGCGACCGAGTCGTCACTGCCGGCGCCGCGACCGCCCGGCTGGCCGCGGAACAGGCTGGGACCGCAGGAACCGCCTTCGTGATCGGGGCGCCGGGCTTCAAGGAAACCGTCGCGGCCGCCGGTCTCACCCTGCTCGACGGAGAGGCGGCGAGGAGCGCCGACGCGGTGGTCGTCTCCGGCCACCGCGAGTTCGACTACGCGGAGCTGCTCACGGCGACCTTCGCGCTGCGGGCCGGCGCGTCTCTGTTCGGGACGAGCCGCGACCCCACCCTGCCGATGCCCGGGGGAGCTTGGCCCGGGACCGGCGCGACCCTGGCCGCGGTCGAGACAGCTTCGGGCAAGACCGCCGAGATCGGCGGCAAGCCAGAGCATCACCTCTTTGATCGGGCGCGGGCGCTGATCAGTGGCGCTGAGCGAGTGGCGATGGTCGGCGACCGGATCGCCTCCGACATCGAGGGCGGCCAGCGGGCCGGCCTGGCCACGATCCTCGTCCTCAGCGGCGCATCTTCGCGGGAGGAAGCGGTGGCGGCCGACCCGCATCCGGACCTGGTCCTCGACGACCTCGCCGCCCTGCTGGCCTGAGCGCCGCGCGTGGAGCCCGCGACATGAGCAGGGAGCCTGCGGCTTCGATCCACCGGCCCGGGGTCGCCTTCGCCGGCGTCTTCGGGGTGACCTTCTGCTGCCTGCTCGCGGTCGGCGCCGTGCTGCCGGTACTGCCTCGCTATGTACACGACTCGCTCGGCGGCGGCGACCTTGCCGTTGGTGTCGTCGTTGGCTGTTACGCGATCACCGGCCTGCTGCTGCGCCCCCTCGCCGGGCGCTTCGCCGACCACCGGGGACGCAAGCCGACGGTTCTGGTCGGCTCGGTCCTGGTTGCCCTCGCCGGCTTCCTCTACCTGCTGCCGCTCGGCGTAGCCGGGTTGATCGGCGCCCGTCTGGTACTCGGCGCCGGCGAGGGCTCGGTCTTCACCGCTGGCTCGGCCTGGATCGTCGATCTGGCGCCGATCGAGCGGCGAGGCCGCGTCATCGGCCTCTACGGCCTGGCGGTCTGGTCGGGGCTGAGCATCGGGCCGCTGATCGGCGAGCTGACCCAGCACGCCCTCGGCTACAAGGCGGTCTGGCTGCTGGCCGGGGCGCTGCCGCTGCTCGGCGCGGCAATCGCCAGTCGCGTGCCCGATCCCTTCGAGCCCTCACCGCTGCTCGAGCAGGAGCACCACCCGCTGATCGCCAAGGAGGCGGTGCGCCCAGGCGCCGCGCTTGCCCTCGGCTCAATTGGCTACGGCACGATCGCCGCCTTCGTCGTCCTGCTGCTGGAAGCGCGCGGGGTGGGTCACGGCGCAACCGTTTTTGGCGCTTTCGCGACGATGGTCGTGCTGACCCGCCTCGTCGGCGGTGATCTGCCAGACCGCATCGGCCCGGCCCGCGTCGCGATCGCAGCTGCCTGCGTCGAGGCGCTCGGTCTTTCCGCAATCGCCGTCGCCCAGAGCCTCCCAGTTGCCCTTGCCGGTGCCCTGGCGATGGGCGCCGCCTTCTCCCTCCTCTACCCCTCCCTATCCCTGATCGTGGTCAGCAACATCTCCGACCGCCGCCGCGGCGCCGCGCTCGGCACCTTCACCGCCTTCTTCGACGCCGGCGTCGGCCTCGGCGCGCCGCTGGCGGGCGCGATGGCGGCGCTGAGCAGCTACGAGGGCGCCTTCTTCCTCTCCGCGGCCATCGCCCTGACTTCGGCGGCGACCATCGCGGTGGCGGTGGCACCCGCAGCCCGAGCCACCCTCGCCACCCGCTGAGACTCAGAACGAACTGCATCAAATTTTCACCTGGCAGGTAGAGAATTTGATGCGGTTCGGGTCAGCGCGCCTCGATCAGCAGCGATTGGGCGGCGCGGCCGATGCGGCCGCGCTCGTCCGAGAGGACGGACTCGGCGGTGCCGACGCCGCTGGACTGGGGACGGGTGACCGCATCGACGCAGACCCACTCGCCCGCCGGCATGCGCTCAAAGTGGACGGTGAGATCGACGTTGATGAAGACGTAGGAGTGGTAATCGAGCACGGCGCTGATCCCGTTGCCGACATCGGCGGCGATCAGGGCCCGCTGCAGCGGCGTCGGCTCCTCGCCGGCCACCAGCGGCTGCCGCATCCGCAACCACATCGTCGCCGGCCCGAGCTCGAGAAAGGCCCCGGCAACCGCTTTCAGCTCCATCCCCGTGTGGTAACCGGCCTCCTGCCCGGTCGGGAAGAACTCCGGCACCCAGCCTTCGTCGGGCCCCTGGGGCGGCTCTTCCGCAGCCAGCGCCTCTGGCGGCAGCTCCAACTCGGTCGTGCGCAGCTGCCAAGCCGTCGCCCGCATCAACTCCCCGCCCTCCCCCGACAGCGACGCCTCCACCATCCGCACCTTCCGCCCCGGCCGCAGGACCCGCGTCTCAACCCTCACCGGCCCAATCGGCACCGGCCGCAGGATCTCGAAAACGATCCGCCCGACCTGGAACCCGTCACTCCCATCGAGAGCCTCAATCTCACGACCCAGCAGCGCCGACGGCGGCCCCGCGTGCTGAGCCCCCGGATCCCAAGGACCCCGAGTCAGCTCAGTCGCAACAAAGCTGCCGCCGCCCTTGGAGACATAGAAGCTCTCGGCCATCAGGGACGGATCGTATGGGCCGTCACCTCCGCGTAAGGACCTGGGCGTACCCTGGATGCAGACCGAAAGGAGCCAAATGACGACCAAGATCAGCAAGTCCGACGCCGAGTGGCGCGAGCAGCTCACCCCCGAGCAATATGAGGTGACCCGCAAGGGAGGCACCGAGCGCGCCTTCACCGGACCCTACGTCGACGAGAAGACCGCCGGCATGTACCACTGCGTCGGCTGTGGCGCCGAGCTGTTCTCCTCGGACACCAAGTTCGAGTCCGGAACCGGCTGGCCCAGCTTCACCGAGCCGGCCAACCTCGAGCACGTCGAGCTGCGTCCCGACAACAGCCGCTTCATGCGCCGCACCGAGGTCGTCTGCAAGCACTGCGACGCCCACCTCGGCCACGTCTTCGACGACGGCCCGGCTGACAAAGGCGGCCAGCGTTACTGCATCAACGGCTGCGCCCTGACGCTGGAGAAGAAATAACCGGCGACTAGAGAGCGCCGCCGCCGGCGCCGAGGTAGCTGAAGCGCACTGCCAGCGCAACCGCCTCGGTGCGGGTGTCGACCTCGAGCTTGGCGATCGCGTTGCGCACGTGGGTGTGCACGGTCGCCGGGCTGAGGCCGAGGCGCTCGGCGATCTCTTTGACCCTCAACCCCTCGGCGAGCAGCTCGAGGATCTGGCGCTCGCGCGGCGAGAGCTCGAGCAGCTTCTCCACCTCCGAGGGCTTCCCACCGGCGAAATCGCCGCCGAGGAAGGTCCCGCCGCCCGTAACCGCTTTGACCGCGCGGGCGATGTCCTCCGCAGGCGCCGACTTGAGCACATAGCCCGAGGCCCCTGCACGCAGCGCGAGGGCGAGCAGGTCGGGCTGGGCATGTGCGGTGAAGATGATCACCTTGGTCCGTGGGCGCGCCCGCAACACGTCCTTGGTCGCCTCGATTCCATCGCGTTTGGGCAGCTCGACGTCGATGATCAGGACATCGGGTTCGAGTTCCTTGACCACGTCGACGACATCGCGGCCGTTGGCGGCCTCGCCGACGATCTGCAGCGCGTTCGAGTTGGCCATCCGCGATTTGATCGCGTCGCGGACGATCTCGTGGTCGTCGCAGAGGACGACGCGTTTAGCGTCGCGAACGCTGGCGCTCATCGCGGATCGATTCTTTCGGGGGAGCCATATGCATACAGAATATTAGGTAGAGTAAACCCACCTACCCTGTCCTGGCGGTTCTCGATCAAGGCGATCATCGTCCGTCCTACGGCCACGGCGGTCCCATTCAGCGTGTGAACCGCCTGAAGTGCTTCGTTATCGGCAGGCCGATACCTACAATTGAGGCGACGCGCCTGGTAGTCGGTCGTGTTCGAGCAGGAGGTCAGCTCGCGGTAGCGCCCCTGGCTGGGGATCCACGCCTCGCAGTCGTACTTCTTCGCCGCCGGGGCGCCGAGATCGCCTGCCGCCACGTTGACCACCCGGTAGGGAATCTCGAGCTCGGTGAGGATGCGCTCCTCGATCGCCAGCAACCGCTCGTGCTCGGCCGCCGATTGCGAGGGCTCGACGAACGAGAACATCTCCACCTTGTCGAACTGGTGGACGCGGAAGATCCCCCGCGTGTCGCGGCCGGCGGCGCCGGCCTCGCGCCGAAAGCACGGTGAGAAGCCGGCATAGCGCAGCGGCAACCGGCCGGCCTCGAGGATCTCGTCGGCGTGCAGTCCGGCGAGCGCGACCTCCGAGGTGCCGACGAGGAAGAGGTCGTCCTTCGGCACTTCGTAGATCTGATCGCGGTCACCCGGCAGGAAGCCGGTGCCGTACAGGGCCTCTTCGCGGACGAGCACCGGGGGCACCACGGGCTCGTGCCCCTCGCCGCGTACCAACTCGAGTGCGTAGCGGACCAGGGCCAGCTCGAGCAGCACCAGGTCGCCCTTGAGGTAGGCGAAGCGCGAGCCCGAGAGGCGCGCCGCCGACTCCATGTCGATCAGGCCGAGCTCGGTGCCGATCTCGAGGTGATCGCGCGGCTCGAAGTCGAAGCTGGGGCGCTCGCCGACCTCGCGCAGGACGACGGCGTCCTCCTCGGCCATGCCATCGGGCGCATCGGGGTCGGGCAGGTTGGGCAGCGCCGCCGCGATCCGATCGAGCTCGGCCTCGATCTGCTCCAGCTCTGCTTTGCCGCTCTCGATCCGCTCCTTCAATCCCTGCACGGTCGCGATCGACTCGCCGGCCTCCTCACCGCGCTGCTTGGCCTCGCCGATCTGCTTGGAGAGCGCCTTGCGCTCGGCCTGCGCTCCCTCGATCTCGGGCAGCAGCACGCGCCGGCGGGCGTCGAGGGCGAGCAGGGCGTCGACGTCCTCGGCCGCGCCGCGGCGGGCGAGCGCCCGCTTGACCCGCTCGGGATCGGAGCGGATCAGCTTCAGGTCGAGCATCGGTGGCTCCCGCTAGGGCGAGGGCTGACCGGGCCGCGGCGATTCTTCGGCTTCTTCTCCGGCGTACTTGGCGACGAAGCGCGCAACCTCTTCGGCTTCTTCGCCGACGACGATGTTCTGGGGCATGATCGCCCCGGAGAAACCGCCGTTCTGAATCGCAAATAGAGCATCTTCGTAGGTCTCGGTTCGCTGGTTGAGGCTGGGACCCTGCGTGCGCTGGCCGCGGTTCCCGCTCCCCTGGGTGCCTGCGGCGGCCAGCGTGTGGCAGCCGCTGCAGTGCGTGGCGAAGAGGGACGCCCCCGTGTAGTCGGGGCTGTCCTGGGAAACCGAGACGCCCTTTTCGCCGAAACCGCAGGCGGCGAGGCCGAACACGGCCACGACGGCCGCCGCGATTGCAATTACAGGTCGCACGCGGCGCGCATCATATTGTCCAGGTGAGATGGCCGACTCCCGGTCCCCGCACATCCGGCCCGACCCCGCCAGCTTCCGCGCAGCCATGGGGGTGCTGCCCACTGGAGTGACCGTCGTCGCGGCCGGCGGGCCGGACGGGCCGGCGGGGGCGACCGCCAACGCGGTCTGCTCGCTCTCGATCGAGCCGATGCTGATGCTGGCCTGCCTCGACCGCGGCTCGCGCACGCTGCTGGCCGTGCAGGCGGCCAACCGCTTCGGGATCAGCGTCCTGCACGCCGGCCAGGAGCCGATCGCCCGTGCCTTCGCCACCAAGGCGCCGGTGGCGGACAAGTGGCGCGGCGTCGCCTGGAGCGAACGAGAGGGCGTCCCCGCGATCGACGACGCCCTCGCCCTCTTCGCCTGCGAGCTGCGCGACGTGATCGCCGCCGGCGATCACGTGATCGTCACCGGCGAGGTGGTCGCCCTGGAGACGGCCGAGGGCACCCCGCTCGTCTTCCACGGCGGCGACTACCGGCCGCTGGGCTGAGCGAACCTCCCGCTACGCTCGAGAAGGTCGCCAGTCGCACCCGGTGGCGATCGCAAGGGCTCGACAGGCCTCGTGCATGCGCTTGCCCGCGAGACTCGCGATCGGCTCACCCAACAGCGCGTGGGAAACCTGGCGCAAATTATCGAACGTGGCCACGCACTCGTCGGGGACTCCGTCGCCCGGACCCAGTCGGACCTCCGTAGCAACGCCGCGAATCGTCCTCGTCATCGGCACCACAAGCACTCGGTTCAAAACCGGGATCGCCTCAGCACGGGTCAGGATCAGCACCGGGCGCCTTCCCTCGTCGGGAAGCTCGCACCAGCAGATGTCGCCCCTGGTCACCACGGCTCTTCGCGGATCATTTCCCGTGCTTCGCGCTCGAGGCCGGCCATCTCCCCTTCGGTGACCGGAGTCCGTTCATAGCCTTCGACGATCTGGCGACTGATCTCGGCTTCCTCCTCGTCATAGAGGTAGTCCTCGATCGCGTCGCGGATCAGCGCCGATCGCGAGCGGCCCTCGCGCGCAGCGCGCTCGTCGAGGCGCCGCAACAGGGTCTGCGTGAGCTGCACGAGCGTCTGGGTTCGCCCCACCGACCATATGGTATCTAATGCTTTTGCTCGTGAGGCTGTGGTCATTCCCCTTCAAGGCCACTGCTGCGAAATCCCTCCCCCCTTTGCAAGACTGAAGCGATGGAGGTGGGCGCCTTCTTCGACGGCGTCGGCCCCGACGCCTCCGACGAGGAGCTGCGCCGCATCGGTCCCAGCCACCCCGCCTTCCGGATCGTCCCGTAACGCTCAGAAGGCGCCGCTGGTGCCCGCCGCGCGCAGGGCGAGGAAGAAGATCACGCCGCAGCTGACGGCCATGATGCCCATCTCGCGGCGGACGATGGCGAGGGCGAGCGACTGCTGGTCCTCGGCGGGGAGGGCTTCGAAGTCGACGTCGCCGAGCTCGCGCTGGGCGGCGCCGGCGCGAGCGCCCTCGGCGAGGAAGGAGACGACCAGGGGCAGGATGCCGTAGAGGTAGTGGAGGTTGCTGTCGGGCTTGTGGCCGGCGAGGAGGAGCAGGCCGCCGAGCGTCGCCTGTAGGAAGACGGCCGCCTGGGCGCCGCGCAGCAGGTACCAGAAGGGGATCGAGGCACGGTGCCGCAGCCAGGCGATCCCCCCGAAGGCGAAGGCGACGAGGTTGAGCGCGATCAGCGCGCAGCCGACGACGAGATGGACCTCCGGCATCGGCCTAAATCCGCCTGAAAGGGTCGGGATTCGGCTTGCTGATGCGGAAAATCACTATGTAGCAAGTTGTCACAATGTGGTTGTATAACGGTTCGCGCCCGTGCTGAAGAGCTACCTGCCGATACTCGTCTTCGCCTTCCTCGGTCTCGGGGTCGGCAGCGCCTTCGTCATGCTCAACCACGTGATCGGCCCGAAGAAGCCGGTCCGACCGACCGCGGCGAGCCGGCGCCAGGCCGAGCCCTACGAGTCGGGCATCCCGGTGGAGCCCTCGAGGGGAATGCGCTTCGGCGTCAGCTTCTACCTGATCGCGATGCTCTTCATCCTCTTCGACATCGAGGTGGTCTTCCTCTATCCGATCGGCGTCATCCTCAAGGGCGCCGACAGCGTCTTCGTGCTCGGCGAGCTGATCACCTTCGTCGTCCTGCTGCTCGTCGCCTTCGTCTACGTGTGGCGGAAGGGGGCATTGGATTGGAGGTAGAGCGACAGTCGATGCGCAGCCGCCAGCTGCGTGCCCGCGACATGCTGCGCGGCGACCTCGAGGGCGAGGAGCTGGAGCGTTACGTCGAGGAAAAAGTCGTGATGACGAACTTCGAGAAGATGCTCGGCTGGGCGCGGGCCAACTCGTGCTTCCCGCTCACCTTCGGCCTCGCCTGCTGCGCGATCGAGGCGCCGATCTCGATCGTCACCGCCCGCTACGACCTCGCACGCTTCGGCGCCGAGGCGCTGCGGGCCTCGCCGCGCCAGGCCGACATGATCATCCTCTCGGGCAGGGTCTCGATCAAGATGGCGCCGGTCGTCCGCCGCCTCTACGACCAGATGCTCGAGCCGAAGTGGGCGATCTCGATGGGCGCCTGTTCCTCCAGCGGCGGCATGTTCTCCAACTACGCGGTCGTCCAGGGCGCCGACAAGTTCATGCCGATCGACCTGCACATCCCCGGCTGCCCGCCGCGCCCGGAGGCGGTGCTCTACGGCTTCACCAAGCTGCAGCGCAAGATCATGGGCAGCCCCGACCAGGGCTGGCGCCAGCGCTACGACGCAAGCGGCACCGAGGAGTGGGCGCGGGGCGGCCCGCGCAGCCAGCCCAGCCCCGAGGCCGCCGAGGCCTACGAGCAGGCACGAGGGCTGATCCGTGCCTGACGCCCCCGGGCTGGAGCTGATCCGAGGCGAGATCGAGCAGGACCACGCCGGCGCCGTGCTCGACACCAGCTTCGACCGCGACCAGCCCGCCCTGATCGTCGACCCGGCCCAGATCCTCGCGGTGCTCGCCTGGCTGCGCGACGCGCCGGGCCAGGGCTACCGCTTCCTCTCCTCGCTGCACGTCGCGGACTACCTCCCGGCTCAACCCCGCTTCGGAGTGCACTACGAGCTCCTGAACAGGGATCGAGTGGAGCGGATCAGGATCAAAGCGATGCTTGAAGACGCCCGGGCCGCGGGTCCTGTCGGCGCAGGGGACCCACCTCCCCTTCCGGTAGCTAAAGCTTCCTCAGGGGAGGTCCCCCCTACGCCGCCACCCGCGGCAGAGGCGCTCCCGGAAATCGACTCGTGCACCAAGCTTTTTCCGACCGCAGGGTTCCAGGAGCGCGAGGCCTACGACTTCTTCGGGATCGTGTTCAAAGGGCACCCGGATATGACCCGCATCCTGCTGCCGGAGGACTACGTCGGCTGGCCCCAGCGACGCGACTTCCCCGTCGGCGGCGAGCCCGTCACCTTCACCTACAACGAGCGCAACTATGGCTGAGCTCGCGAAGGCGCCGGACCTCGACACCGAGGTGATGACGATCAACATCGGGCCGCACCATCCGGCGACCCACGGCGTGCTGCGGCTCGTCGTCGACCTCGACGGCGAGGTCGTGCGCGACCTGCGGCCGGTGATCGGCTACGTCCACACCGGGATCGAAAAGTCCTGCGAGGACAAGAGCTACTGGAAGGTCATCCCCTTCGTCGAGCGGATGGACTACGTCTCCTACTTCTTCCAGATGGAGGCCTTCTGCGGCGCGGTCGAGCGCCTCGTCGGGCTGGAGATCCCGCCCCGCGCCAAGTACCTGCGGACGATCTTCCTCGAGCTCAACCGCATCCACTCCCACCTGGTCTGGCTGGGGACGACGGCGCTCGACCTCGGCGCGATCTCGATGCTCTGGTACTGCTTCCGCGAGCGCGACCGCATCCTCGACCTGTTCGAAATGGCGACCGGCCAGCGGATGCACACCCGCTACTTCCAGGTCGGCGGCGTGATCGAAGACATCCCGCGCGGCTTCGAGGCGAAGCTGCGCGAGTTCATCGCCGACATGCCGGTCCGGGTCGGCCAGTACGAGGACCTGCTCGACCGCAACGAGGTCTTCCTCTCGCGCACCAAGGGGACCGGGATCGTCTCGCGCGAGCGCCTCCTGGAGCTCGGCGTGACCGGGCCGCTGTTGCGCGCCGCCGGCGAGCCCTGGGACCTGCGCAAGGCCTTCGACTACCTCGCCTACCCGGAGATGGACTTCAAGGTCCCGGTCGGCACGGTCGGCGACAACTACGACCGCTACCGGGTCCGCGTCGCCGAGATGGTCGAGTCGGTGCGGATCGTCGAGCAGGCGCTCGACGCGCTGCCCGAGGGCCCCTTCATCGCCGACGACCGCAAGTATGTGCTGCCGCCGCGCTCGGAGCTCTCGACCTCGATGGAGTCGCTGATCCACCACTTCAAGCTGGTCACCGAGGGCTACCGGGTCGACCCCGGCGAGGTCTACTACGCGATCGAGTCGCCGCGCGGCGAGCTCGGCTGCTTCGTCCTCGCCGACGGTTCCTCCAAGCCCGCCCGGGTCCACTTCCGCGACCCCTCCTTCGTCAACCTGCAGGCCTTCAAGGACATGTCGACCGGCAGCTACGTCGCCGACATGATCGCCAGCCTCGGCATGCTCGATCCGATCCTCGGCGGGGTCGACCGGTGAGCAAGCTCCCCGTCGACCCGGCGGTCAGCGAGGGGCGTGTCCCCGACCGCGCCCCCGAGGCGATCCCCGAGCTGCACGAAGTCGACTGCCCGGCCGAGCTGCGCGAGCGGATCGAGACGCTGATCGGCCGCTACCCGGACAAGCACTCGGTCTCGATCCCGGCGCTGTGGGCGGTGCAGAGGCTGTACGGATGGTGCACGCCGGAGGGGATCCGCCAGGCGGCCGCGGTGATGCAGGTCACGCCGGCTTACCTGGAGTCGGTCGCCAGCTTCTACGACCTCCTCCACACCGAGCCCGTCGGCGCCCACAAAGTCGCCGTCTGCACCAACATCAGCTGCTGGATGCGCGGCGGCGACGCGCTGCTCGACGCCTTCCGCGCCGCCGCGGAGGGCAAGGGGGAGGACCTCTTCGTCACCGGCTTCGAGTGCCTCGGCGCCTGCGACATCGCGCCGATGGCCTCGATCGACGAGCGCTACTTCGGCCCGCTGGAGACCGGCGAGGCGAAGACGGCGATCGACCAGCTGCTGGCGGGCGAGGACGTGCTGCCGGAGAAGGCCCTGGCCGGGCGGCCGCTGGCGGGAGACCGCGATGCCTGAGACGCGCATCCTGCTCGAGCACGCCGAGGACCCGAAGCTGCGCACGCTCGACGGCTACAAGGGCTACGGGGGCTACGCCACCCTGGAGAAGGCCTACCGCGGGATGGAGGCCGACGAGATCCTCAAGCAGCTCGAAGACTCCGGCCTGCGCGGCCGCGGCGGCGCCGGCTTCTCGATGGGCAAAAAGGCGTCCTTCCTGCCGCGCGGCGAGATGGCCAAGTACCTCTGCTGCAACGCCGACGAGTCCGAGCCTGGGGCCTTCAAGGACCGCGAGCTGATGCAGCGCAACCCCCACCAGCTGATCGAGGGGATCGCGATCGCCGCGATCGCGGCGGGCGCCGGCCACGCCTTCATCTTCATCCGCGGCGAGTACGACGCCCAGGCCGACATCCTCGACGCCGCCGTCGCCGAAGCGTACGAGGCCGGCTATCTAGGCAAGGACATCCTCGGCTCGCACCGCGACCTCGAGCTGATCGTCCACCGCGGCGCCGGCGCCTACATCTGCGGCGAGGAGACGGCGCTGCTCGACGCGCTCGAGGGCAAGCGCGGCAACCCGCGGCTGAAGCCGCCCTTCCCGGCCGTGCAGGGCCTCTACGGCGGGCCGACGCTGATCAACAACGTCGAGACGCTCTCCAACGTGCCGCGCATCGTCGCCAACGGCGCCGAGTGGTTCCGCGGCTTCGGCACCGAGCAGTCGCCGGGGACCAAGGTCGTCTCGATCTCCGGCGGGGTGCGCCGGCCGGGCAACTACGAGGTCGAGCTGGGGATCCCGACGCGCGAGCTGATCTACGACCTCGCCGGGGGGCCGCTCGAGGGGCGCGAGGTCAAGGCCCTCTACCCGGGCGGCTCCTCCTCGCCGGTGCTGAGCGCCGAGGAAGGCCTCGACCTGCCCTACTCCTTCGAGGCGATGGCCGAGGCGGGCTCGATGCTCGGCTCGGGCTCGATCATCGTCGCCGACGACAGCGTCTCGATCCCGCACATGGCGCTGCGCACGGCGCGCTTCTACCACCACGAGTCCTGCGGCAAGTGCACCCCGTGCCGCGAGGGCACCAACTGGACGGTGAAGATGCTGGAAAGGGTCGTGCGCGGCGAGGCGACGCCGATGGACCTCGACATCATCAGCTCGGTCCAGGAGAACATCATTGGCAAGTGCCTCTGCGTGCTGGGCGACTCGATGGCGATGCCGGTGAGCGCGATGGTGCGGAAGTTCCGGCCCGAGTTCGAACGGGTGATGGACGAGGCGAGCGAGCGGATCGCCGCCGTCCAGGCGCCGGCAGAGGCTCTGGGGGCGGCGACGTGAGCCGCGCGGTGACGATCGTGATCGACGGCCGCGAGGTCGCCGCGACCGAGGGCGAGATGCTGCACGACGCCGCCAAGCGCGGCGACGTCGAGATCCCGGTCTTCTGTTACGAGCCGAAGCTCGGCGAACCGGTCGGCGCCTGCCGCATGTGCCTGGTCGAGATCGAGGGGATCCCGAAACTGCAGACGTCCTGCTCGACGCCGGTGCGCGACGGCATGGTCGTCCACACGCGCACCGAGCAGGTCAAGCACGCGCAGAACGCCGTGGTCGAGTTCCTGCTCGTCAACCACCCGCTCGACTGCCCCGTCTGCGACAAAGGCGGCGAGTGCCCGCTGCAGGACATCACGCAGGGCTGGGGCCCGGGCAAGACGCGCTTCACCGACGAAAAGCGCCACTTCGAGAAGCCGGTCGAGCTCTCGCCGCTGGTCGCGATCGACCGCGAGCGCTGCATCCTCTGCTACCGCTGCGTGCGCTTCAGCCAGGAGGTCTCCGAGGACTCCCAGCTGCAGCTGCTCGAGCGCGGCGACCGCACCTTCGTCGGCACCTTCGACGATCGCCCTTACGTCGACCCCTTCCACGGCAACATCACCGACCTCTGCCCGGTCGGCGCGCTGACCAACTACACCTACCGCTTCCGCGCCCGGCCCTGGGACATCGAGCAGGCCGGCTCGGTCTGCACGCTCTGCCCGAGCCAGTGCAACGTCAGCTTCACCGTCCGCGACGAGCAGGTGAAGCGGGTGATCGCCCGCGACAACCCCGACGTCGACGACGGTTGGCTCTGCGACCGCGGCCGCTACGGCTTCGAGATGTTCGCCGCCGAGGAGCGGGTGACGGGCCCGCGCCTGCGCGGCGGCGCCGTCGGGTGGGACGAGGCCATCGCCAAGGCCGCGGCGGGGCTGAAGGGCGGCGTATCCGAGATTGACCACACTAGAGGTGGGTCAATCTCGGATGCGCCGAACGGAGTCGCGGCGATTGTGGGCGACGCCTCCAACGAGGAGGGCTACCTGGTCCAGCGCATCCTGCGCGATGCGCTCGGCTCGCCGCACGTCGAGTCGCGGATCTCACGGGGGCCAGGCCGGAACACCCTGCTGCGCCTCGCCCAGCCCGAGATCTCCGCCAGGGTGCGCGACATCGACGACGCCGACGCGATCCTGCTCGTCGGCTCCGACCCCCTGCACAGCTCACCGATCCTCGACCTGCGCATCCGCAAGGCGATGCGCCGTAACGGCGCCAGGCTGGTCGTCGCGACCGACCGCCCAACGACCCTCGACGGCGGCGCCGCGGCCGTCGCCCGCTACGCGCCGGGCGGCGCGACCGAGCTCCTCGCCGCCCTGGCGGGAGCGCTCGGCGGCGCTGCGGACTTTGAGCGCGCCCCAGCACGTACAAAGTCCACAGCGGGAGAACGAGCCACCGAGGTGGCCGACGTGCTGAAGGACGCCGAGCGCGTCGTCGTCATCTGGGGAGAGCGCATCTGCCGCGAGGGCGAGGCCGCCACCGCCGCCCTGCTCGACCTCGCCGCCGGCCTCGACCTGGCCGGCAAGGAGGGCTCGGGCCTGCTCGAGATCCCCGAGCTGACCAACGCCCGCGGCCTGCGCGAGGCCGGCTGCCTCCCCGACGCCGGGCCGGGGCTGACGAGCGCTGCGTTAACCACGCCATCTGGAGCAAACGCAGCGCTCACCACTGGCAAAGGGACCGAGGAAATTCGCCAAGCGCTCGAGTCCGGCGAGCTCAAGACCCTCCTCCTCTTCGGCGTCGACCCGCTGCGCGACTTCCCGGACACCGCAGCATGGCAACGAGCCCTCGCCGCCGCCGACCACCTGATCGTCTTCTCGACCTTCGAGAACGCGACTACGGCCATGGCGGATGTGGTCTTCCCTCTGGAGACCCACGCCGAGAAAGACGGCACGATCACCCACCCGGACGGCCGCCTCCAGCGCGTCCGACCCAGCGCCGGCCGCCCCGGCGACATCCGCCCCAACTCGGGCGTCCTGGCAGAGCTTTCCCTCGCCCTCGGTCACGACACCGGCGTCACCTCCCAGCCCTCGGCCTTCGCCGCGCTCACCGAAGCCGTCCCCTTCTACTCCGGCATCACCGACGCCGACATCGCCGGTCGCGGAGTCCGCTGGCAGGACACCGATTCCGCTTCGTCAATCCCGGCTCCCGAGGCGGCCCAAGCGCAGGGCGACGTCGGTGGTCCCTCCGAACGTTTTGCGCGGGAGGAGCAGGAAGCGGCAGGCGACAGCAGCAATCCGCAAGATCGACGAGTTGCGAGTGAGGAGGGACTGCCGGCGGCGCCCCTCGTTCTCGGGACCTACCGTGACCTGTGGGCAGGGCCGATCACGGAGCTCAACCCGCCGCTGAAGTTCCTGCAGCCGCAACAACGAGTGGAGCTATCGCCAACCGATGCCGCAGCGCTGGAGCTGGGCAGCGGCGACTACGTGAGTGTGTCCCAGAACGGCAGCAGCGTGCGGGCGAAGGTCCAGGTCCGCGAGCGGATCGAGCAAGGCGTTTGCTTCCTGGTCGAGGGAACGGCTGAGGGCAACGCCAATCAGCTGCTCAACGGTAGGCCGGTCGAGGTGCAGATCAACAAGGAGCTCGCGTGATCCCTCTGGCCGACACCCAGTTCGTCGAAGCGACCTGGATCATGATCGTCAAGTCGCTGGTCATCTTCGCGGTGATCTTCGGCATCCTGCCGCTGATGACGGTCCTGGAGCGCAAGCTGATCGGGCGCTTCCAGCACCGCTACGGGCCCAATCGGGTCGGCCCGTTCGGCATCCTGCAGCCGCTTGCCGACGTCGGCAAGCTGTTCGGCAAGGAGGCCTTCCGCCCGGCGAACGCGATCCCGACCCTGTTCGTGCTCGGGCCGCTGCTGCCGGTGCTCTCCGGCGTCCTCGCCCTCGCGATCATTCCCTGGGGCAACGTGCAGGACGGCTTCGGCCTCTACGGGATCGACGTGCCGATCGGCATCCTCTACTTCTTCGCGGTCGGCTCGATCGCCTTCTACGGCGTCCTGCTCGGCGGCTGGTCCTCGGGCTCCAAATACAGCCTGCTCGGCGCGATGCGCGGCGCCGCTCAGCTGATCTCCTACGAGGTGGCGATGGGCCTGGCGCTGCTCGGCGCGATCATCATGGGCGGCTCGCTCTCGCTGGTCGACCTGGTCGAGGCCCAGGGGACGATCTGGTTCGTCGTCCCCCAGTTCGTCGGCTTCCTGATCTTCATGCTGGCCGGCTTCGCCGAGACCAACCGCACCCCGTTCGACATGCCCGAGGCCGACGCCGAACTCGTCCAGGGCTTCATGACCGAGTACGGCGGCATGCGCTTCGGCAGCTTCCTGCTGGTCGAATACATGGAGATCCTCGTCGTCTCGGGAATCGCCGCCGCGGTCTTCCTCGGCGGCTGGATGGGGCCCGGCCCGGGCTGGCTGGACCCGATCTGGATGCTGGCCAAGATCCTCGGCCTGATCTTCGTCTTCATCTGGGTGCGGGCGACGCTGCCGCGCCTGCGCTACGACCAGCTGATGAGCCTCGGCTGGAAGGTGCTGCTGCCGCTGGCGACGCTCAACGTGCTCGTCACCGCGGTGCTGGTGGTGGTCACGTGAGCGAGCAGTTCCCCTACCTGAAGGACGACAGCGTCGTCGAGGTCCAGCGCGGGCCCGAGCCGGGAGGCGTCGGCGGCGCCTACCGCGCCTTCGGCGAGACCCTGCGCGGGCTGAAGACGACGATGGCGCGGCTGATCGAGGGTCCGATGACGATCGAGTACCCCGAGGAGAAGACGCCGGTCTACCCGCGCTTCCGCGGCCGCCACAAGCTGCACAAGTTCGAGGACACCGGCTTGGAGAAGTGCGTCGGCTGCTCGCTCTGTGCCGCCGCCTGCCCGGCCGACTGCATTCGTGTCGTCGCCGCCGAGAACATCCCCGGCGAACGGGTCTCGGCCGGCGAGCGCTTCGCCGCGATCTACGAGATCAACCTCTCGCGCTGCATCTTCTGCGGCTACTGCGAGATCGCCTGCCCCTTCGACGCGATCACGATGGGCCACGACTACGAGATGGCCGACTACGACCGCGCGGACCTGATCTTCACCAAGGAGATGCTGCTCGCCGAGTCGCTCGAGCGCACGCCGCTGAAAGCCGAGGGCGAGTAGTGGAAGCGGTGCTCTTCTTCATCGCCGCGATCGGCGCGCTCGGCGGCGCGCTCGGCGTCATCGCCCTCCGCAACCCCTTCTACAGCGTGCTGGCGCTGATCTGCCACCTCTTCTCGCTGGCGGTGCTCTTCCTGCTGCTGACCGCGGCCTTCGTCGCCGCCGCCCAGGTGGTCGTCTACGCCGGCGCGGTGATGGTGCTCTACGTCTTCGTCGTCGCCTACGTCGGCGGCGGCGGCGCCGAGTCGGCCTGGGAGCCGATCCCCGGCCAGCGCCTGCTCGCCCCGCTGCTCGGCGTCGCCCTCTTCGTCGAGCTCGCCGTCGCCGTCCTCGCCTCCTCCCTCCTCGCCCTCGGCCACGACGGTCCCCACGTCAGCGCCGGCTTCGGCAACCCCGCCGCGATCGGCTACCTGCTGCTCGAAAAGTTCCTGATCCCATTCGAGGCCAGCTCGATGCTCTTGATGCTCGCCGCCGTAGGCGCGATCGTCCTCGCCAGTCGCAACCGGGAGGGCGATTCGGCGTGAGCGTCGAGTGGTACGTCGTCCTCTCCTCCCTGCTCTTCGCCACCGGCGCGATGGGGATCCTGATCCGCCGCAGCCCGGTCGTGATCCTGCTCTGCCTCGAGCTGATGCTCAACGCCGGCAACCTCGCCCTGGTCGCCTTCAGCCGCATGGTCGGCAACCAGCAGGGCCAGGTCTTCGCCCTGGTCGTGATGGTGATCGCCGCCTGCGAGGTCGTCGTCGGCCTCGGACTGATCGTCGCGATCTTCCGCCGCAAGCTGCCGCTCGACGTCGACGAGCTGCGGGAGCTGCGCGGATGAGCGCCACCGCCTGGGCCTGGCTGGCCCTGCTGCTGCCGCTGCTCGGCTCGGTCGTCGTCGCGCTCGGCTTCCGCGTGCTGCCCGCCCGCGTCGCCGGCGCGATCGGCACGGCCGCGATCGGCCTCGCCTTCGTCTGCGCGGTCGGCGCGCTGCTCAACCTGCTCGGCGAGGACGCCGGGGCGCGCCACCACGCCTCCTCGCTGTGGACCTACGCCGGCGCCGCCGGGCTCGACATCAAGCTCGGCATCTACGTCGACCCGCTCTCCGTCTTCATGCTGCTCGTCGTCACCGGGGTCTCGGCCCTGATCCACCTCTACTCGTTCGGCTACATGCGCTCCGACGAGGGCTACCACCGCTTCTTCAGCTACCTCAACTTCTTCGTCTTCTCGATGCTGCTGCTGGTCCTCGCCGGCAACTTCCTCCTGCTGATCGTCGGCTGGGCCTTCGTCGGTTTCACCTCCTACGCGCTGATCAGCTTCTGGTACCGGCGCACGACCGCGACCCGCGCGGGGATGGAGGCCTTCGTGATCAACGTCGTCGGCGACATCGGCCTCGTCCTCGCCGCCTTCCTGATCTTCCGTGAGCTGGGGACGTTCGAATACGGCGCGGTCTTCGCCCAGGCACCCCACGTCTTCGCCCGCGGCGAGTGGACGGTGACCGCGATCTGCCTGCTGCTGCTCGCGGGCGTCTTCGCCAAGTCGGCGCAGATCCCCTTCCACACCTGGCTGCCGGACGCGATGGAGGGCCCGACTCCGGTCTCCGCGCTGATCCACGCGGCGACGATGGTCACCGCCGGCGTCTACCTGATCGCCCGCACCCACGTCCTCTTCTACCTCGCCCCGACCGCGGCGAACGTCGGCGCCTTCGTCGGCCTCGGCACGCTCCTGATCGCCGGCACGATCGCGCTCGCCCAGACCGACCTCAAGCGCTCGATCGCCTACTCGACGATGAGCCAGATCGGCTACATGATCATGGGCGTCTCGATCGGCGCCTACGCGCAGGGGCTCTTCCACCTGATGACCCACGCCTTCTTCAAGGCGCTGCTCTTCATGACCGCCGGCTCGATCATCTCGGCGATGGCGAACCGCCAGGACATCGACCGGATGAGCGGCTTCTGGAAGGCGATGCGCTTCACCTCGCTGATGTTCGTGATCGGCGGCCTGGCGCTGGCCGCCTTCCCGCTCACCTCGGGCTTCTTCTCCAAGGACTCGATCCTCGCCTACGCCGAGGCGCGCGGCGGCATGTACGCGTGGATGGCAATCGGCGGCTACGTCGGCGCCTTCCTCACCGCGCTCTACACCTTCCGCCTGGTCTTCCGCGTGCTGCCGGGGCGCCCCTGCGAGGAGGCCCAGCACCTGATCGACACGGGGGAGCTCTACCACGGCCCGCCGATCAACCCGGCCAACGAAGAGCAGGAGGACACCGACGTCGGCTTCCCCGGCCCCCACCACCACATCGCCGAGCAGTCCAAGTCGATGGCGGTTGCGATGGCCGTGCTCGCGCTCGGCGCGCTCTTCGCCGGCCTGATCCAGGTGCCCGGCGTCGACAACGTCCTCTTCGGCTTCCTCGAGCCGGTCTTCACCGACTCGCCGCTCGCCGCGATCCACCCGAGCGTCGGCGACGAGTGGCGCGGCCTCGCGATCGGCGCCGTGATCTCGCTCGCCGGGATCGGCTTCGCCTGGTTCCTCTGGGTGGCCCGCCCCGAGCTGCCCGGCCTCTTCCGCAAGCGCCTGCGCCCCGTCTACCTGCTCTGCCTCAACAAGTGGTACTTCGACGAGGCGATCGACCTGCTGATCGTGCGGCCGGCGCTGGCGGTCGGCCGCTTCGCGAACGACGTCTTCGAGCGCTTCGTCGTCGACGGCCTCGTCACCGGCACCCGCGACGCGGTCGGCGGTGCCGGCGGCCTCGTCCGCGTCGTCCAGAGCGGCTTCGTGCGCAGCTACGCGCTGCTCCTGATCGCCGGCTTCGCCGGGCTCGCCCTCTACTTCCTGCTCTCCAGCTCATGATCAACGTCCTGCTCTGGATACCGCTCGCCTTCGGCCTCGTCGGCCTATTCCTGCCCAAGCGGCTGACCGGCTGGTGGGCGACGCTGGGCACGCTGGTGACGCTCGGCATCGCGGTCGCCCTGCTCGTCGGCTTCGACTCCGGCGGGGGCCTGCAGGACACCGTCGACGTCAATTGGATCCCCGGCCTCGGCGTCGACTACAGCCTCGGCCTCGACGGGCTCAACGTCTTCCTCGTCGTCCTCACCGCGCTGCTCTGGCTCGGCGGCACGGCATTCGCCGCCTTCCGCGAGCAGGAGCGCCCGCAGCTCTTCTTCCTGATGATGCTGCTCGGCGAGACCGCGACCCTCGGCGCCTTCGTCGCCCAGGACCTGCTGCTCTTCGTCCTCTTCTTCGACCTGATGCTGGTCCCGTTCTACTTCCTCTTCGGCGCCTGGGGGAGCGACCGCGAGGACGGCCCGACCGCCGCGGCGGCGACGCTGAAGATGATCGTCTACACCCTGGTCGGCTCGCTGCTGATGCTGGTCGGCGCGATCGCGACCGCGATCATCGCCTCGCAGCACGGCGACCACCACCTCACCTTCTCGATCGCCGAACTCGCCAAGCGCCCGATCGACGAAGGCAGCCAGCGCTGGATCTTCTGGTTCTTCGTCGCCGCCTTCCTGGTCAAGATGCCGGCCTTCCTCCTGCACGGCTGGATGCCCGACGCCTACCGCGCTGCGCCGCTGCCGGTGCTGGCGGTCTTCTCGGGGGTACTGGCGAAGGTCGGCGCCTACGGCTTCCTGCGCGTCGTCCTGCCGCTCTTCCCGGCGGCGACCGTGCAGTTCCAGACCGTGGTGCTCCTGATCGCCCTCGCCTCGATCCTCTACGGCTCGGTGATGGCCTTCACCCAGACCAACATCCGCCTCATCGGCGGCTACTCCTCGGTCGCCCAGCTCGGCTTCATCACCGCCGGCATCTTCGCCCTGCGCGCCGACGGGGCGGACGGGGCGGTGCTGCAGATGGTCAACCACGGCCTCGTCGTCGCGCCGCTCTTCATCATCGTCGCGATCCTGGTCGAGCGCAGCGGGACCGAGGACCTGCGGGAGATGGGCGGCATGGCGATGCGCGCCCCGGTCCTGGCGGCGCTCTTCCTGATCGTCACCCTGGCGACCCTGGCGATGCCCGGCTCGGCCAACTTCATCGGCGAGTTCTACATCCTCAACGGCCTCTTCCAGGCGAAGATCGTCTTCGCCTTCGTCGCCATCTCCGGCGTCGCGATGTCCGCTTACTACGCCCTGCGCCTCTACCAGCGGACGATGCACAACCGCAGGCCCGATGGGATCGCCTCGCGAGAGCTGAGCCTGGGCGACGGCCTCGTGCTGGCGCCGCTGGTGCTCTGCATCGTCGGCCTGGCGTTCTACCCGCAGCTGATCCTGCACCGCACCGACCCCTCGGTGCAGCGCTCGGTTGCGGCGACCGAAGGGCCCCGGCCGGAAACGCAACTTGCGTCAACGGGGCTAAATCGTCCAAATGGCGGACGATTTAGTCCCGTCGGCGGGGGTGGGCGATGACCTTCCACGCCCCTGACATGGACTACGCGGCGCTCTCGCCGCTGATCGCGCTGACGGCGGCGATCTGCGTCGTGCTGATCAGTGCCGTGATCAGGCCGCTACGTCGCGGCGCTCCCCTCCTGACGCTGATCTCACTGGCGACGACGGCCGGGCTGCTGATCTGGCGCTGGGACGACCCGACCGATCTCGTCTCCGGAGCGCTGCGGCTCGACGACCTGGCGATCTCGATCTCGCTGATCGCGATCGCGGCGGCGGCCTTCGCCGTATTCCTCTCGATCCGCGAGCCGGCCGCCGAGCAGGCGGGCGGCGGCGAGTATCACGCGCTGCTGCTCGGCTCGGTGCTCGGCATGGCGCTGCTGGCCCAGGCGCAGAACCTGGTCACGTTTTTCGTCGCGATCGAGACCCTCTCGATCCCCCTCTACATCCTCTGCGCGACCAACATGATTCGCGAGAAGTCGCTCGAGTCCGGCCTCAAGTACCTGATCGTCGGCTCGCTCGGCTCGGCGACGCTGCTCTACGGGATGGCCTTCCTCTACGGCGGCTCGGGCTCGACCGACTTCCTCGGCATCTCCGAGGGCATCGGCCACGCCGGGCTGCTCAGCGACCCGCTGGTCCTCGTCGGCATCGCCCTGGTCGCCGTCGGCCTCGCCTTCAAGACCTCGATCGCGCCCTTCCACCAGTGGACTCCGGACGTCTACGAGGGCGCGCCGACGCCGATCACCTCGTTCATGGCCGTGGCGACCAAGGCGGCGGCCTTCGCCGTCTTCATCCGCTTCTTCGACGTCGCGCTGGCAGGCGAGGCGGGCGACTGGCAGCCGGCGCTCGCCGTCCTCGCCGCGGTGAGCATCGTGATCGGCAACGTCGGCGCGCTCGGCCAGAGCTCGCTGAAGCGCCTGCTCGGCTACTCCGGCGTCGCCCAGGCCGGCTACATCCTCGGCGGCCTCGTCGTCGCCAGCCAGGCCGGGGTCAACGCGATCGTCTTCTACCTCGCCGGCTACCTGTTCATGAACCTCGCCGCCTTCGGCGCGATCGTCGCGCGCGAGCGCGAGACCGCCTATGGCGACGACATCCGCGCCGTGCGCGGGCTCGGCGCCGAGCGGCCGCTGCTGGCCTGGCCGCTGACGATCTCGATGCTGGCGCTGGCCGGGTTGCCGGCAACGGTCGGCTTCATCGGCAAGCTCTACCTGATCGAGGCCCTAGTCGAAGGCGACTACACCTGGCTCGCCGTCTTCATCGCCGTCGGCTCGATGATCTCGCTCGCCTACTACCTGCGCGTGGTAGCGGCGATGTGGATGCGCCCGGGCGGGGAAGAGGCATCCGCTACCCCCGCGATCGCCGGGGCTTCCCCAGAAGCTGACCCCATTGATCCGAGGGCCGGCCGACGCTGGTACCTCGTCGCCCCGGCCATTCTCGCCGCAGCTGGAACCGTCTTCTTCGGCATCATCCCGCAGCCTCTCGTCGAGTTCGCCCAGCACGCCGGCGCCTCCCTGTTCTGAGCAACGGCGCCTCGCGGCGGGTGGCGCGGATTTGGGGGACCACCCCGCGGACGCTTTAGCGACCGCAGGGGGTGGTGGTTCCAAATCCGTGACAGGACCCGCCGCGCCGCTACGGCAACAGCCTGAAAGGGTCCCGGCATGGGCGTCCTGTTGATAGCCGTTGCGACCGCGGCCTCCGTCGCGGTCGGCGTCTGGGCCGAGCGTCGACGGCCGAAGGCCGCCGCCCTGGCGGCGCGGCGCTCGCTGACCTTGATGCTCTACGCGCTGCTGCCGCCGGTGATCTTCTTCAACATCGCCTCGACCGACCTGGACCTGAGTCAGGGGGTCGGGCTGCTGCTGGGCCTGGTGGCGTCGGCGCTGGGGGCGATCGCGGCCTACCTGCTCGCCAGCCGCGTCCTGCGCCTCTCGCGGCCGCGGACCGGCGCCGTCGTCTGCACCGTGCTCAGCGTCAACACCGGCTACCTCGGCTACCCGCTGGCCGTGGCGCTGTTGGGGCGCGACCAGCTTTCCACCGCCGTCCTCTACGACGTCCTGGTCACCGGCCCGTCGCTGATGCTCGGCGCCTTCGCCGTCGGCGCGGCGCTGGGGACCAAGGCCGGCGAAGAACCCCGCCAGCGCCTGCGCGCATTCTTCACCCGCAACCCGCCCCTGTACGCGGCGATCGCCGGATTGCTGGCGCCCAGCGCGCTGGCGCCGCAGGTGCTGGTCGACGCCTCGCAGATCCTCGTCGTCGCGATCCTGCCACTCGGCTTCTTCGCCGTCGGCGCGACCCTGGCCGAGAACGCCGAGCAGGGCGACCTGCCGATGCCGCCGAAGATGACCAGGCCGGTGGCGCTCGCGATCGGCACCCGCCTGCTGCTCGTCCCGGCGCTGCTGACGCTGCTCGCGGCGCCGCTGATCCACCTCCCCGCCCCCTACCGCCTGCTCTCGGCCATGCCCTCGGGGATCAACTCGATGGTCGTCGCCCACGCCTACGGCCTCGACATGGAGATCACCGCCGAGGCCGTCACCTGGTCGACCGCGATCGTCGTCGTCGCGGCGATGGCCTCGCTGCTCCTCTGACTTAAACCGCCACCTCCTCCGCTTCGCGTCCGCTGCCTGGCCCCATATCCTCGAGATGTGCTTCAACATGTGACGCTCGAGGTGGAACCGGGGGAGATCCCTCGCTCGGTCGAGTTCTGGGAGCTGCTCGGCTTCGCGCGCGTCCAGCCACCTACGGCGCTCGCAGGGACCTTCACCTGGATGGAACGCGAGGGCACCCAGATCCACCTCGAACGCAACGAGTCCCCGGTCGTCCCGCCGCAGGGGCACGTGGCGGTCGTCGTCGATGACTTCGGGCAAGCGGTCGAGCGCCTGGGCGAGGGCGGGTTCGAGGTGCAGCCCGGCCGCGAGCACTGGGGCGCGCCGCGGGCGAAGGCGGTCGCCCCCGGCGGTCATCTGGTCGAGCTGATGGCGTCCCCGCCCAAACCTGGCTGAGCAGGCGCATGCCGTCTTCGTAGCCCCGACCCGGCGTGCCGGAGCAGGCGTAGTCGCCCCGCGGCCGGTCGAAGACGAGGGCGATGCAGGCCCCGATCGCGGGCTGGCCGAAGGCGTTGGGGTGCAGCGATTCGCGCGTCCTCTCAGGGCCGAAAGCGAGCGGCCGCACCCACTCGGCGCTCGCCGCGTCGGCGCTCGCGGGATCGGCTCGACGGTCGCACAGCTGATGCCCCTCGAATGCTTGCCGCAGATCGAGGAAATCGGCGCCGGCTTCGCTCGCCACCCGGTGCATCGCGGCGTCGATCTCCGGCGTCGCCTCCCCCGCCGCCCAGTCGGCGTCGCGGTTCCAGAGCGGGCAGCCTCCCTTTCGCAGCCTGCTCCATCCGTCCTCGGGATATCGGATCGAGCGCCCCGGGGGAAAGGGCGAGGCGTAGCCCATGACCAGCAGCCGGTAGTCGTCGCGGCGATAGCCGGACGCGGCCATCGCCATGCGGACGCCGTGCAGGGCTCGGGCGAGGCCGCGCTGCATCGCCGGCAGCGCCGCGGCGATCTCGGCCTGTGCATCGGCTCGGCAGTAGCGGGGGTCGGACTCGTCGCTGCGAGCCCAGTCGAGCGCGCACCTGGCGACGATGCCGCCGAAGCCGACGTCGTTGGCCCCGGCGGTGACGACCACGAGCCGCACGAGGTTGTCCCGGGCCGCCGCCGCGAGCAGGTCGGCCTGCGGCGGCTCGCCGCGCTGCCACTCCCCACCCAGGAACGACGGCCAGAGGTTGCGGGTCTGCGCACCGGTGCAGGCCAGGTTGATCGGGACCGCCGCGATCGGAGCGCTGCGAATCGGCGCCATCGAGGATCGGTGGCAACCGCCCCCTCCGGAGTCGCCGTAATCGCCGCCGCCCTCGCCGGAGATGAAGCTGTCGCCCATCGCGACGATCGCCGGCCGCTGCGAGTCGGGATTCCCGCTTGCCCCTACGGCCATCGCGCCACACACGATTACGGCGATAGCAACCGCCAGCGCTGCCTTCACGACCATGGTCTCTCCCTGCCTCGCGCCGGGCGCCAGCCGCCGGCTTTCGCTTACAGCTAGCGGCAACCGAACGCACGATCAAGCGCCTGCGCGGGAAAATTCACACCCCGAGAGCGAAGAATTCGACTTCCGTCACACCCCGGCCTCCGAGCCCTGTCGTCCCGGCCCTCTACGATGCGCCGGTGCGCTACCCGGTCGAGGACTTCACCGCCGCCGAGCGGCAGCTGCTGGCTCCCCACTTCACCAATCTCGATCGGCCTGTGTTCGCCCTGGTCAACTTGCCGGAGACCGTCAAAGGGGCGCTTTTTGCCCGCTATTCGCGCTATTCGGGAACCGTTCGACGACTCTTCCTCGATGAGTTCGCGAGCGACCTGCCGGAGGGAGCGCGGCCCTTCGACGGGGACGAGGGCAAGCGCGCGGCGGAACTGTACGAGCGGATCTTCGCCGGCTACGGCGACGACTCGATCGCCCAGCTCGGCGGCGCGCACGTCGCCTGCGAGTGGGTCTCCAACGTACTCACCAAGGTCCTGCAGCGAGGGCGCCTCGCCGCGTACCTGGAGCAATCGACCCGCTACATCCCCTACGACAAACCGCTGCCCGGCGGCGGCTACCGCTACTACGACGACACGGCGCTCGGAGCCGAGTTCGCCACGGCGATGGACGAGCTCTTTGCGATCTACTCGCGCTCGCTGACCGAGGTCGAGAAATGGGCGGCGGAGCGCTGGCCGCGTGGCGAAGGTGAGCCGGAGGGGCCATGGCGGCGCTCGATCCGCGCCAAGGCCCTCGACCTCCTGCGCGGTCTGCTGCCGGCCGCGACGCTGAGCCACGTCGGCATCTACGCCACCGGCCAAGCCTACGAGCAGCTGCTGCTGAGGCTGATGTCCTCGCCCCTGCCAGAGGCACGCGAGTACGGCGGAATGATCCTCGCCGAGCTGAAGCAGACGATGCCGAGCTTCGTCTCCCGGGTCGAGCGACCCGATCGCGGCGGCGAGTGGATCTCCTATCTGGAGGAGCGACGCGAGGCCACTGAGAGCTGGGTGGCCCGGCTCGGGCTCGACCGGCGCGACGGCGGCGGCGACACTCCCTCGGTCGAGCTGGTCCACGTCGACGGCAGCGAAGAGGACCTGCTCGCCGCCTGCTTGTTCGAGTCGGCCTCGATCTCGGAGACCGAGATCCGCAACCGCGTCGACGTGCTCGACCGCGACGAGCGGGCCGAGCTGCTCGGAGCGCTCGTCGGCGAGCGGCCCAACCGGCGGCACCGCCCCGGGCGCGGTTTCGAGGCGCTGCGCTATCGCTTCGAGATCGTCTCCGACTACGGCGCTTTCCGCGACCTGCAGCGCCACCGGATGCTCACCTGCCAGTGGCAGCGGCTGAGCCCCGACCTCGGGGCCGGCGTCCCCGACGAGGTTCGCGAAGCAGGTGTCGGTGGGGATTTCGAACGCGCGCTCGAGGTCTCCCGCGGCGAGTACGAGCGCCTACGCGACACCGGCCTCGCCGAGCAGGCGCACTACGCCCTCTGCCTCGCCTATCGCATCCGCTACGTGCTCGACCTGAACGCACGCGAGGCGATGCACCTGATCGAGCTGCGCTCCGGCCGCGAGGGGCACCCCGCCTACCGCGCCGTCGCCCAGGCGATGCACGAACGGATCGCCGCAGTGCATCCGGCGGTCGCTTCGGCGATGACGCACGTCGACAGCTCCCGAGAGCCCCGCCTGGAGCGGATCCTCAGCGAGATCCGGACGCAGCGCAAGCGGGCTGCGGCCGGCCGGCCCTAGTCGGCCGGGTCCTCCGGGTCGTCGGATCCGAAGTGGGTGGCGGCCGCTTTCTCTCCCGGCGTCGGCCAGGGCTCGGCTTCGCCGCTCTGCCAAGCCGGGGGTTTGTCGCCGGGGATCAGGCCGAGGAACAGGAAGGCCAGGTAGATGAACCAGAGCAGGGTGAACTGGAAGAAGATGAAGGAGACGGCGCCGAGGGCGATGCCGAGAGAGCCCCAGAAGCGGGTCAGCAGGCCGGTCCGCATCGCGTATAGGGCGGTGTAGATCATCCCGACGAGAAAGCCGATCTGACCGCCGAGGCCGAAGCCGGCGGCGAGCGGGCGCAGGGGCGCTTCGGTGATCGCGTCGTTGGCGGCTTCGTTGGCCTTGTCGCTTCCCAGGGCGATGCCCTTCGCCGTCAGGTGGGGGATTTCGCTGCCGACGAATTCCGACGCCGCGTGCAGGGTCGAGAGGCCGCTGAGGATCGCCAGGACGCCGAGGAAGAGCGGCGCAGCGACGACCACGCCGACGAGCTGCCCTCGCATCTGCTCGCTGCGTGCCTTGGCGGCGCGGAAGAGGTAGTAGAGGGGCGCGGCAAGCAGGCTGACGCCGATCGCCTGCAGGATGCTGGAGATCAACTGGGCGCTGCGGTGGGCCTGGACGTTGCGCAGCAGCTCCGATTCCCCACCGCCACCGCCGACTCCCTGGCTTGCGACGACGATCGCAGCGACGATCAGCACGATCGAGGCAAGGGTCACCACTGCGACAGGCCGCGCCCAGCGCTGCTCCCAGCCGAGAATCGCCGCCCTGTTCAAGCTCCGCTCAGCCCCGCTCGTGGAAGTAGAACTGGGGCAAAGCGCCCTCGATCACCTCGGCGGTCATCCGCTGCGCGACCTCGAGGTTGCCGGTCCGCACGGCGATGTCGTCGAGCGTGACGATCCCCGCGAGGCCGTCGCCTGCGACCACCGGCAGGCGGCGCACGCGGTGCTGGACCATCAGCGCCGCCGCCTCGTCGAGCTCCATCTCCGGCTCGCCGCAGATCAGCGGCCGCGACGCGTGCTCGCCCACCGCCGTCTCCGGATCGGCCCCCTCGGCGAAGACGCGCAGGACGAGATCGCGATCGGTGATCATCGCGATCGGGGTGCCGGCCGGGTCGACCACGACGACCGAGCCGACCCTCCTGTCGCGCATCTGACGGGCGACCGAGACCGCGCTCGCCTCCGGCGCAGCGGTGACGACACCGGTGGTCATGATCTCGCTGAGCTTCACACCCCTACGGTATCCGGGGGCCGGCGCCAGTGTCACCCCAAGTCACCGTCCACCCTCACATAGCGACTACCGCGGCGCTGACCGACCCGCGCCAAGCGACCCTCCACGACGAGCTCGTTAAGCAGAGTGAGTGCGTCCAGTCGGTCCAACCCCGTCCTCGCACGTACATCTGCGTTCTGCAGCGACTGCTCCCCGGCCATCTCGTATATGAGGTCTTTGAGTTCGCCCCTGTCCAGCCGGAGGCCGGCGGGAGGTTCCAGGCCGCCTCGCAACTCATATACCGCGCCACCGCGTTTGCCCCGCTGACTGAGGAAGTCCGCGTCTCGGAGCCGCCGTAGCGCCTGAGTTGCGGCAAAGCGATCTACGTGTGCGATCTCCCTCACCCGGGCGTTGGTTAGCTCCTCCCCCCTTGCCGCATGAACAAGGAGGATCCGATCGACAGGCTCTATCTCGCCTCGCGCCTCGATCTCACGCACCCAGGCCCGCTCGGTCGCCGTGACGCCACCCCGCACGGGCAGGACCACCTCGACCGAGTGCCCGGAATCGACGAACGTCGGTGGGTCGAGCAACTCCTCCATCATTGAATCCTGCATGACATCGACTCCCCGCCCGGCGTCCTCCGCGAGTCGGAAGCGTCGCATCAGAGCGATGAGCTTGGGGTTGCGAGAGGACTGAGCATCTCGGATGTTGTCAACCGTGACTGGCGCCGGCAACGAGCCAGGCGAGGAGACAGTGACGGCGCCCGGCCGAAGATCAATTCTGATTCCGGCGCCACTGCTCTCGTAAGAACGATGCACGACCGCGTTCGCCAGCGCCTCGCGAACCACGACGCGCGGCAACCGCGGGAGATCGTGTCGCCTCAGCCCGAGAACCACGACCTCCGAGCCCAGCTCCTGCATGACCTGCTCAGTCGCCTCCGCCACCTGATGGTGGATCGGACCGCTGACCTCAGTGCGCTTGTCCGGGTCGACGCTCTCGCCATCCGGATAGCGGCGCAGCTCAATGAATGCCTTCGCAAGAACCTCCTCTGGTCTCTGGAGCAGGTAAAGGGCGCCGGCGACCGTGAGGCGATCGGCCGTCGGAAGCAGCAAGCCCTGCTCGCGCAAGCGCTCCTCGATCTCGGAGTCCTCCGTCAGGTCGAGCGCACCGGCGACCTCAGCGACAAGGGCGGCATGGGCGTCGGTAAGGGAGGCGCCGGAGTCTTCCAGCTCGAACCGCTCCAACGCCCGCCTGGAGATGAATTCGAACAGCTCGGCGTCGAAGAGGGCGGCGTTCATCGCCCCACGACGAACGAGGACGCGGCCGCTTGCGGTCTGTGCAAAACCCTGGATTCGCCGCTCCACCGAAAGAACGACGACGGGGGTTTCATCGACGAGTAGCTGGTTGATTTCGTAGCGTCCGGGATTCCGGATAGTCGCGACGGCTTGGTGTATCGACTCTTCCATGCCTTGCGTCAGCTGCTTACCCAGCACTCGTCCAGTGTCATCGACTCCGATCAGGACCACCCCGCCTTCGGAGTTCGAGAAGCCGACCACTGCCTCTTGAAGTGCTCGGCTTCCAAAGCCGCTCTTGCGCTCTACATACTGGTCCTCCCGAGAAAACGCTCGGTCGAACTCCGCGTGCGGAAGCGCCAGCGGCCTGGGGGCGGGGCTTTCGGGATGAAAGAGGGGGAATGACATAATTGCGATCTGTGTGCGGCAACCTCAAATATATACAAACTTGAGATTAGTATTTTCCGTTTCTCAACTTTGACATAAATGGACGGATCACAGCACCCAAAAGTGGTCCCGCTCGAGGCGGGCGCCGGCCCCGACAACCCGCCCTGCCCCGCATGCGGCGAGCCGCTCTTCGGCTGGATCGACCGGCGGCCGGGCCTGGCCGGCCCCGTCAGCCGCTGCGAGAGCTGCGGACTGGGAGTCGTCGGCGACTCCGGCAGCGCCGAGGAAGCGCTGCGAGAGCTCGACAGGTTCGGCGAGGGCCAGGCGGTGACGATCGACAACCGGGCGGGCTTCTCCGCCTGGATCGGCGGCGCCGGCTGGGCGGGCCTGGAGGGCGGCAGCCGCTACATGTTCACGCCGGAGGCGGTGCGCCGCCTGATCGCCCGCCGCGACCAGATCGTCGCATCCAGCCGCTGGTCTCCCGGCAGGGGCGTGGCAACGATGTGGCAGACGATCCTCAACGGCTTCACCTTCGGCCGCAACATTCCCCTCGGCGCGCTCGGGCGCAGCACCGCCGTTCCCGCCGAGAAGCAATGGCAGCGCCGCCTCGACGGCCTGATCTCGGTCGTGACCGCGATCCCGGCCCTGCTCGTCGCGATCCCACTGGAGCTGATCGCCGCCGCCCTACGCCACGGCGGCGCGGTCGCCCTGCGCTTCGAGCTCCTCTAAGAGAGACCTTCGCGCGCCTCGCGCACGAGCGTCACTGCCTCCGGGAAGAGAACCCGGATCGCGTCACGGGCCTGCATCGCCTGCTCGTCGCTCGAGCCGGAGAGGTCCATCTGGCCGATCGAGGCGACCGTCAGCTCGACCGCGAGCTTGATCGCGTTGTCGGCCCAGGCGACGCGCTGGGAGGACTGCATCTGCTCGCTGAGCTCCTCCATGCGGGCGCGGAACTCGTCGGGGTCGCCAAAGAGGTTGAAGCCCTCCACAGGGGGAATGTAAGCAGACCGCGGGGCCGAGGACACGAACTCGTTTCGTTTCGCGCGCCACCCGCGCGACGGCGCCGCCTAGCGTCGATGCCGTGCAAGGCGAAAGGGGAACGGCGAGCGTCGAGCAGGCCGGCCTGGTGGCTCTGATCGCCCTGCTCCTGCTGACCGCGATCGCGGCCCTGGCGGGGGGCGGCGAAATCGACCCGCGCGGCGGCATCGGCAACACGATCGCACGGCGACTCGCCTGCGCGCCCCGCCTCCCCGGGGCCTGCCGCCACCACCCGCTGGTCCCGGCCTACGGCTGGCCGCTGGCGCGGCTCGCCCGTGCTCTCGCCCCGGCCCCGGCCGCCCAGCTCGGCCCCTCCGGCCTGCCGCTGATGCCGGTCGACTTCCGCCGTTGCCGGCGCGAGAGCTGCGCCGTCGCCGCCGGGCCCCATGTCACGGCTTCCAACCGTCGCGTGACCGCCTTCACCCAGCTCGAGGACCGGCGGCGCGAGCGCGGCTGGATCGAGCTGACCTACTGGCTCTACCGCCCCGGCCTCGGCTGGGAAGGGATCGTGCGGCGCGCCGGCCAAGCCCAGGTCGAGGCCGCGCGCCGCGTGCGTGTGTTGCTGAAGGACGACCCGAACCTGGTGCCCCTCGAGACCCTGCCCGGGCGCGACCAATACGACTTCCCCGCAGGAGAAGAGCCGCCGTGGCGTTGGAGGGTGCAGGGGATCTACCCCGGCTGGTCGAGCTGAGCTACGCCTGGGCAGGGGCGTCGCTCTCGCGTCCCTGGTCCTCTTCGGCCTGCTTGATCAGGCCGCGCCAGTCAGTCGTCCGGAAGACGAGCAGCATCGCGGTGAAGCCGAGGATCACCGACCAGGCGGCCATCGCGATCTGGGTACCGACCGAGAAGGAGAGCACTGCCGTGCGCGACGGGCCGGAGAGGGTCGCCACCAGCAGCGCCTGCTGGGCGCCCGCCCCGCCGGGCGTGAAGGGAACGATGTTGGCGATCGCCTGCACGCTCATCACCAGCATCACGTTGCCCACCGAGCCGCCGATGCCGAAGGCCTCGAGGAAGAACCAGAAGGCGGCGAAGCGCAGGAGCCAGCCGACCCCCTGCCAGGCGGCGACCTGGCGCAGATAGCGGCGTGGGGTCGTGAGGATCGTGAGCCCCTGCCGCACCCGCTGCCAGAAGGCCCGCACGCGGTGCGCAAGCAGGTAGACCGCGATCGCGATCGCCAGCAGCACGACGCCGACCGTGGTCAGGAAGATCCGCGGGTGTTCGGCCCAGAAGGAGATCTCGAAGGCGGGCAGGTCGGGCAGGCTGGGGGGCTTGGGCAGCAGCCCCCGGCCGACCGCATAGAGCAGGACGAGCACGCCGACACTGGTGTCGAAGACGGTCTGCACGAGGAACGAGGAGGTGACCGCCGGGTAGGAGGAGTCGGGGATCTGCCGCTTGACGAGGAAGACTTTGGTCGCGTCGCCCGCATGGGCCGGCAGGATCGCGTTGATCCCCGCCCCGGCGAGGTAGGCGGCGGCGAGCTGTAGAAACGGGATGCGGGCGCCGGGATAGGCGGCGCGCAAGACGTTGCGCCAGGCCCAGGCGCGGGCGAGCTGCATCGCCGCCAGACAGAGGAGGGCGATGACGAACGGCGTCCAGCGCACATCGGAGAGGTGCGCGAAGAATTGCGCCGTCGCCCGCCCGAAGGCTTCGGCGCTCGTTGCGAAGTCGGCGGTCGGCATCGCAGTTACACTAGCCCGCTCGTGTCAGAGCCAGAGACCACCAAGGCCGTCCCGACGGCGCCTCACGATCCCGCCGACGCGGCGATGTGCGACCGCGCCCGCGAGCGCTTCACGGGGGACCGCGGCAGCCGCTTCCGGCGCCGCCGCAAACGCCATGCCGAGCTGCCCAACCTGATCATCATCGGCGGCCTCAAGTGCGGCACGACCAGCATCCACCATTACCTCGGCCTGCATCCCGAAATCCACATGTCGAAGCCGAAGGAGCTCAACTTCTTCGTCTCCGAGCTGAACTGGGACCTCGGCCTCGACTGGTACGCGAGCCGCTTCGACGACCGCTTCAAGGTGCGCGGCGAGTCCTCCCCGCACTACACCAACCTGCCCCGCTTCCAGGGCGTGCCGCAGCGGATCAAGCAGAACTGCCCCGACGCCCGCCTGCTCTACATGGTGCGCGACCCGATCAAGCGGATCCTCTCGCACTGGGTGCACGCGACCGGCGCAGGCTATGAGACCCGCGAGCTCGTCCCCACCCTCTCCGCCCCCGACTCCTCCTACGTTCACCGTTCGCTGTACTGGATGCAGCTGCAGCCCTACCTGGAGCTGTTCGACCGCGCGCAGATCGAGGTGATCACCCAGGAGGAGCTGCAGGGAGAACGCGAGGAGACGATGCGCAAGGCCTTCCGCTTCGCCGGCGTCGACGAGAGCTTCACCTCCGAGCAGTTCGACCGCGAGTGGGAGAAGTCAAGCGCCAAGCAAGGCGACAAATACCAGGTGATGGAGAAGCTGGTGAAACTGCCCGGGCTGCGCTCCTTCGACCGCAACTTCGACCGCCTGCCCGAGTCGCTGCGCTGGATCGTCGAGAAGGTGGTCCACGATCCGGAGAAGCCGCCGGCGCCGAAGCCGAAGCTGCCGGATGACCTTTTCGAGACGCTGCGCGGGCGCTTCGGCGCCGACGTCGCCGGCCTGCAGGAGTTCGCCGGTCGCGAGTTCGCCGGCTGGCACGACTACTCCTGAGGGCAACGCCGTAGAGGTTTGGACCGCTATGCGGTTCAAACCTCTACGGCACTAGGGTGCGGCGGGTGCGGCGACTACTGCCCGACCCCGGACCGACCACGGTCGACGAGCAGCTCGCCGGCTATGAGCCGGGGAAGCAGGCGCATGACGATCGGCCCTTCGTGGCGATGAACTTCGCCGCCACGGTAGACGGCCGGGCAACGATCGGGGGGGTGTCCGGACCGATCGGGTCCGACACCGACACCGCGATGCTGAGCGGGTTGCGGACCCGCTTCGACGCGGTGATGATCGGCGCCGGCACGATGCGGGCCGAGCGCTACAGCGGGCTCGACAAAAGGCTCGTCGTGGTCGAAAGCGGGCCCGACGGGCCGGCCGACCTGCCGGCCCTGCTGCGCTCGCTGCGCGGCGAAGGCGTCGAAGCGCTGCTGTGCGAGGGCGGGCCGACGCTGCACGGCGCACTGCAAGCGGCGGACCTGGTCGACGAGCTCTTCCTGACGATCGCGCCGAAGCTGACCGGCGGCGGCGCGCCGAGCATCCTCGAGGGCATGCTGCCGCAGGTGACCGCGCTCGAGCTCGTCTGGCTGCTCGAGGAGGACGACGAGCTCTTCGCCCGCTATAGCCGTCCCCGGTAGCTTTCTCGCACCGGAAACCGAGGAGAGGACGCAGCACTCATGGACTTCAAGCCAAGCCCACAGGTCGAAACCCTGCGCGAGCGCATCCTCGACTTCATGGATGCCGAGATCTACCCGCGGGAGCGCGAGATCATGGAGGCGCTCGACGCCGAGGTGGAGACCGGTGTGCCCTACCCGAAGGTGCTGGTCGAGGTCCGCGAGAAGGCCAAGTCCGAAGGGCTGTGGAACCTCTTCATGCCCGACGAGCGCTTCGGCCCGGGGCTGACCAACTGGGAGTACGGCCTGCTCTGCGAGGAGATGGGACGCAGTCCGGCGGCGGCGCCGATGGCCTTCAACTGCTCGGCGCCCGACACCGGCAACATGGAGATCCTCGCCGAGCACGGGACCGAGGAGCAGCGCGAGCGCTGGCTCGAGCCGCTGCTCGAGGGGCGGATCCGTTCCTGCTTCTCGATGACCGAGCCCGAGGTCTCCGGCTCGGACCCGACCCTGCTGCAGGCGCGCGCGGTGCGTGACGGCGAGGAGTGGGTCGTCACCGGCCACAAGTGGTTCACCTCCGGCGCCGTCGGCGCCGAGTTGGCGATCGCGATGGTCGTGACCGACCCCGATGCGCCCCCCTACAGCCGCGCCTCGATGATCTGCGTGCCGACCGACAACCCCGGCTTCAACCTGGTGCGGCCGATCCCGGTGATGGGGCACGACAAGGGCCCCGGCCACTGCGAGATCCGCTACGAAGAGTGCCGCGTGCCGGTCGCCAACCTGCTCGGCGGCGAGGGGCAGGGCTTCGCGATCGCCCAGGACCGGCTCGGCCCGGGGCGCATCCACCACTGCATGCGGGCGATCGGCACCGCCGAGCGCGCGCACGAGATGATGTGCCGCCGCGCCAACGAGCGCCAGGCCTTCGGCGGGCCGCTGGCCGACAAGCAGTTCGTCCAGGAGGCGATCGCCAGCTCACGGATGGAAATCGACCAGGCCCGCCTGCTGACGATGTACGCGGCTTGGAAGATGGACACCGAGGGGAAGCGGGCCGCCCGCCAGTCGATCTCGGCGATCAAGATCGTCGCCGCCAACATGGTGATGGAAGTGCTCGACCGGGCGATCCAGATCCACGGCTCGCTCGGCATGACCGACGACACCCCGCTCGCCGCCCTCTGGCGTTTCAGCCGCATGCTGCGCCTCGCCGACGGCCCCGACGAGGTCCACAAGATGGTCCTCGCCCGCCGCGAGCTCAACCGCTGGTCCAAGCGGGCCGAGGCGGAGGCGTCGGGCGAGCAGCCCGAGCCCAAGCACGCCCCGCGGCCGATTTGAGTTATCACAACTGATAATATTGTTGAATGTCCGACACAGCCAAGGACATCGACGAGCGTGCCCCTCAGTTCATCGCCCTGCTGGAATCGGCGTCCCACCTGCAGCGCTTGGTTCCCGGTGCTGTCCTGGTGGGCGGTTCGGCGGCGATCCTCTACGCCGATCATCGCGAATCGCGCGACCACGACCACGTCGTCGCTGACCTGGCGGACCGCTTCGAGATGGTGCTGGAAGCGGTGGAGGAAGACGAGGGGTGGGCGACCAACCGGGTGACGCCGGGAAAGGTGATCCTCGGCAATCTCGACGGCGTCGAAACCGGGGTTCGTCAGATGATCCGCAAGACCCCCTTGGAGGCCACCGAGATCGTCCTTCCATCAGGAGAGACGCTGACCGTCCCGACGGTCGAGGAGACGCTGCGGATCAAGGCCTTCCTGATCGTGCGCCGCAACCAGACCCGCGACTACCTCGACCTCGCCGCGCTCACCGACCACATCGGCATCGAGCGCGCGGCCAAGATCCTCACAAGCATCGACAAGTACTACGCAGACCAGAATGACGGCGGCGAGGGCGTCGCCTCCCAACTCGTGCGCCAGCTCTCGGAGCCGCACCCAGCCGATCGCTCGGTCATCGACCAGCTTCCGTCCTACCGCCGCCTGCGCAAGCGCTGGAGCGACTGGGGCGCGGTAACCGAGGTGCTCCGTAGCGTCGCGGCGCGGATGGTCGAGCGATGACGGCGCTGGCCTTCCGCAATGTCGGCGCCTCGCCGGGGGACCCGGTCACCCAGTGGCCGCAGGAGGCGATTCAGGCCGCGCTGGAGCGCGGCGACCTCTCTCACTGGCGACGACTGGCCGAGGCAATCCGCGGCCAACCGTGGGGCCCGGTTGCCCGTCGGGTCGAGGAGGTGCTCACGTACAGCCGTCCCTATGGGGTGGCGAAGGCGATGGAACGCATCATCACCCGGGCACGAGAAGCGGCCGAGACGAGCGAGCGGCAAGCCGTCGCCGGCGAGGTCGTGCGCCTGACCGACGAATCCGGCCTCACCCGCGCCGAGTTCGCCTCTCACATCGGCACTTCCGCCTCTCGCCTCTCCACTTACGCCACCGGCAAGGTGACCCCATCGGCCGCGCTGCTCGTCCGCATGCGGTCAGTCGCCGGTGCCAAATCAGCCTGAGGTCCTTAATACCAATCACTGGCCGCCATCCTGACCCAGCCAGCATCCCAAGCGACCGCGCGGCGGCCCGAAGGCCGCCGCGCGCGCTTCATCGCTATTTCGCAGTTGCGGCCCAAGTGCCTTGCATCTCTGCGAGGCCCGCGGCATTCGAGAAGGAATACAGGCCAAACCCGGCGTTTTCGCTGGGGTAGTTGATTCCCCTGCTGGCCTCGAGGTTCGAACCCGTCTTCTCGTAAACACAGGTGAATCCGGGCGGCGCCGTCGGGTTGGCGACGGTTCCGGTGCAGGTCCCGTTCGATTCACCGTGCTTCACGTAGATAGCAGTTTGTCCAGGCACCAGATACGTGTAGCTGACCGGACCCTCTAAGACCTGACCCCCTGCAGTGGCGGTGATGCCCATCTCGAACGCGCCATAGATGGTCTTACCGCTCGGCAAAGTGGCCGGGAAGGGTCCCGGTTCTCCTTGATCTCCCTTTTCGCCTTTATCGCCCTTCGGTCCAGTGTCGCCTTTATCGCCCTTCGGACCCTGGGGACCGGCGGGCAGCTGACCGCCACCGAAGTCAGCGGCTTTCAAGGACCCATCCTTGACTTTGGACGAGACGACGGCGTTCTTCTTCAGCTGCTTGGTGCCGACCGTGTTCTTGCCGAGACCGCCTGCGGCAAGCGCCGTGGCGCCGCCGAGGACGAGGAAGACGGCGATGGACGACATCACGTTCGCGTACGTGAGTCGCTTGCGTATCTGCTTCAAGAGACCTCTCCTTGAGTGATGGGTGGACGGACGTGGGCACGAGCCTTTCCGGCTCAGTGGGTGGTGGTGGGACATTCCCAGGTAGAGCTGCTCCCGTCAAGAGGATTGAACCGGTCTCTACCTCGGACGCAGAGCGCGATTCAATCGCGCCGCTCGGCCGCGTCGGCCGCCTCCGCCAGGCGCTCGACCAGGCGGGCGAAGTGTTCGATGCCGGGATCGACCTTGCCGTACTGGCCGGCCGCGTAGCGGGCGTAGACGCCCTCGAGGATGATCGCCAGCTTCCAGTAGCCGAGGGCGACGAAGAAGTCGAGCTGGGAGAGGTCGCGGCCGGAGCGCTCGGCGTAACGCTCGCGCAGCTCCGCACGGGTCGGGAAGCCGGGCGCCAGGTTGGCGGGCTGGCCGAGGGCGATCGGCTGCTCGCCGTCCTCGCCGCGATCGGGCCAGTAGACCATCAGCAGGCCGACGTCGGCAAGCGGGTCGCCGAGCGTGCAGAGCTCCCAGTCGACGACCGCGGCCACCTCGCCGGCGGGCGTGAGGATCATGTTGTCCAGGCGGTAGTCGCCGTGGACGATCGTCGCCGGGCCCTGCTCGGGGATGCGAGCCTCGAGTCGCTCGTGCACCGCGTCGATCGCCGCCAGCTCGCGCGTCTTCGACTTCTCCCACTGCCCCTGCCAGCGGTGCAGCTGGCGGGCGACGTAGTCCTCCTTGCGGCCGAGGTCGCCGAGCCCGGCCGCGTCGGGGTCGACCGCGTGGATGTCGACCAGGGTGTCGGCGACGCGCTCTCCGATCGCGCGGCGATCGGCCTGCTCGGGGAAGGCCTCCGCCTCCGCCAACCCGCGCAGGATCGGTCCCTCGACGAACTCCATCACGTAGAAGGGCGCACCGTTGACGCTCTCGTCGTCACAGAGCCCGACCACCGGGGCGACGGGCACCGGAGTAGGCCCCAGCGCGGACACGACCTTGTGCTCGCGCCCCATGTCGTGGGCAGAGCCGAGCCGCTTGCCGAGCGGCGGGCGACGCAGTGCCCAGCGACGCCCGGCGCCGTCGCTCACCCGGTAGGTGAGGTTGGAGTGCCCGCCGGAGACGCGCTCGAAGGAGAGTGGCAGCTCCACCCCCTCTACGGACCGCTCGAACCAGGCCTCGACGCCCGTTCGATCGATTCCCTCCGGTGCCGCGGCGCTGCCGTCGGGGGTGCCTGTAGCCTCGTCGCCCATCGGCTCTCAAGCATATTCCCGACGACGATTTCGGCTCAGCCCCTCGCTCGCCAACCGGCTGACGATCGGCTTCGCGATCGCCTTCGCGATCCTCACCGGCTTGGCGGTGATCGGCGTCGCCCGTTTCCTCCAGCAGCGCCAGGACTACGAGAACGCCACCGCCCGCTCCTACCAGCACGAGATCGAGGCGCGCAACCGGCTGGGCCGGGGAGAACACGCCGCCGCCGCCCGAGCGGACGTCATCTCCCAGCAACAGGAGCGGCAGGCGCTGCGCGACGAAATCTCGAGCGAGACGCGCGACACCGCGCTGCTGGTCGGGGCGGGACTGATTGCCGGGCTCACCGGCGCCGCGCTGCTCTTCACCGGCCTGATCTCCTCGATGCGCCGCCCGCTCGAGGACCTCGTCGACGCATCGGGACGCCTCGCCGGCGGCGATCTCGACGCCAGGGTCCAGGTCGGCGGCCTCTCGGAGACGGCGACCCTGGGCGGCGCCTTCAACGAAATGGCGGAGGAGCTGCAACGACGGGCCGGCGAACGCGACCAGCTCGACCGGATGAAAGACGAGTTCGTGCTGACCGCCTCGCACGAGCTGCGCAGCCCCCTGACGTCGGTTCAGGGCTTCGCCGAGCTGCTGCTGCTCGAGCGCGAGAAGCTCAGCCCGGGGCAGGCCGAGACGGTCGAGGTGATCCTCGACAACACGCGCCACCTCGTCCGCCTGCTCAACGACCTGCTCGACCTCGCCCGCAGCGACGCAGGACGGCTGGCGATCAAGCCCATCCCGACCGACGCCGCCGACCTGGTCGAGGAGGCGGTGCGGACGATGCGTGCCCAGTTCGACAGCCGCGCTCAGCGACTGAGCCTCGAGATCGAGCCCGATCTGCCCCGAATCGACGCCGATCGAGATCGGATTCGCCAAATATTGGTGAATCTGCTTACCAACGCGAATGAGTATTGCCCGCAGGGAGCGACGATCGAGGTGCAGGTGCGGCGATCCGGCGCCGATGTAGAGATCGACGTGAGCGACGACGGGCCCGGGATCCCCGGAGAGCAGCTGGAGCAGATCTTCGAGCGATTCAGTCGCGGCGACGCGGGTGAGACGCAGCGGGTCGGCGGAACCGGCCTCGGCCTGGCGATCTCGAAATCGCTGGTCGAGCTGCACGGGGGGACCATCGGGGCCACGTCGGCTCCCGGACAGGGAGCAACCTTCACCGTTCGCCTGCCCGTGACGGCCGATGACCGGGCCGGGGCGATCTGATGGCCCGGATCCTGCTCGCCGACGACTCCGAGACGATCCTGCTGCTTCTCCGCACCCGCCTCGAGATGGAGGGACATGAGGTGCAGACCGCTGTCAACGGCCAGGAGGTGGTCGACGCGGTGCGCGGCGCCGCGTCCCCGCACGACATCCTGCTGCTCGACGCGATGATGCCGCGCAAGTCCGGCATCGACGCGCTGCGCGAGCTGCGCGGCGAAGGGATGGAAACGCCCGCCCTCATCGTCAGCGCCCACACCGAAGGCGGCAACGGCGACGACCACGCCGATCTGGGAATAGCCGGCTACATCGGCAAGCCGATCGACTTCGACCAGCTCTTCGCCCAGATCGTCGAGCTGACCGCCTGAGCGGTCCTCAGCTCTTGGCGATCTCCAGGCGGATCTCCTTGCCTTTCAGCTTGGTCCCGTCGAGGAACTCGACCGTGCGGTCGGCCTGATCGGGATCGACCTCGACGAAGGAGAAGCGGTGCAGGACCCGGATCTCGTGGATCGCCTCCTCCGGGAGGACGGCGCCCTCGCGTAGGGCCCAGCGCAGGTCCTCCTCGTCGATGCCGCTGCGCTCGCCCCGGTTGACGAAGAGCTTGACCCCCTTGCCGCCCTCGGCCGTCTCCCCGGACCCGGGAGCATCCGTCTCGCCGGGCTCGTCCACCTCCTTGGCGGCCTCGCGCGGCTTGGAGCGCTCGCGACGCCGCGGTCGCGGCGCGTGTTCCATCCGCTCCTCGGGGCTCTCCCACTCGCCGATCGAGGTCTTCACGTCGCGCTCGATCCGCTCGATCTCATCGCGCTGGGCGGGCGTGACGAAGGTGATCGCCCGGCCGGTGCGGCCGACCCGGCCGGTGCGGCCGATGCGATGCACATAGACCTCCGAAGAGGCGGGCACGTCGTAGTTGATCACGTGGGTGACGTGCTCGATGTCGAGCCCGCGAGCAGCGATGTCGGTCGCCACCAGCAGACGCACGCGGTGATCCTTGAAGGCGATCATCACCCCGTCGCGCGAGCCCTGGCTCATGTCGCCGTGCAGCGCCTTCACGTCGAGGCCCTTGTCCTTCAGCGTCTTCTCCAGCTTCGATGCGCCGATCTTCGTGCGGCAGAAGATGATCGCCTGCTCCGGTTCCTCGACCTTCAGAAGCTCGACCAGGCGAGCTGACTTCTCGTTCGCGGGCACCTCGACGAAGGCCTGGGCGATCGCGTCGACGGTGAGCTGTTTCGGCGTGATTTTGATCGTCGACGGGTCATACATGTAGCTCTCGGCGAGCCGTTTGACCGGCGGCGGCATCGTCGCCGAGAAGAGCGCCGTCTGACGCCCGCTCGGGCACATCCGCAGGATCTTCTCGACGTCCTCGATGAAGCCCAGGTCGAGCATCTCGTCAGCCTCGTCGAGGACGACGTAGCGGGCCGCGGTGAGGACCAGCGAGCGGCGCGACATCAGATCCATCATCCGCCCGACGGTGGCGACGACCACGTGGGCGCCGGCCCGCAGCTGCGCCTGCTGCGATTTGATCGGCGCGCCGCCGAAGACGGCGACGATCTCGACGTCGAGGTGCTCGGCATAGGCGCGCAGCGCCTGGGTCACCTGGATGCAGAGCTCACGGGTCGGGGTGAGGACGACTGCCTGCACCTCGTCATCGCTCGGGTCGACGTACTGCAGCAGGGGCAGGCCGAAGGCGGCGGTCTTGCCGGTCCCGGTCTGCGCCTGGCCGATCACGTCGTGGCCGGCGAGCAGCTCCGGGATCGCTTTCTCCTGGATCGGGCTGGGCTCCTCGTAGCCGAGCTCGTCCAGCGCCTGCTGGATCTCCGGCGCCAGCCCCAGGTCTTTGAAGGGGATCACTTCGACGGGTCCAGGAGCAGCTTGCCGCTGGTGCGGCGGGCGATCAGGTCTTCGTGGGCGCGCGCGGCTTCCGAAAGCGGGTAGACCTCCCCGACGTTGACCTCGAGCTCGCCCGCCGCGGCCAGCTCGAAGAGCTCGCCGATCATCGGGCCGACCTCTGCCTGGCGCATCAGCAGATGGATCAGCCAGAAGCCGATGACGGACTTCGAGCCCTGCAGCAGGGCGCCGGTCGAAACCTCCCGCTGCTCGCGCGAGGCGATCCCGAAGACGACCATGCGACCGAACGGGGCGAGCAGCGAGAACTCGGCGTCGAAGGCCGTCCCGCCGCTCATGTGCAGGACCGCGTCGACGTTCTCGCCGCCGTTGGCCTCGCGGATCGCCTCCGCCAGGTCATCGGCGCGCGAATCGACCGTGGCGTCGGCTCCGAGCCGCTCGACCAGGGCCCGCTTCTCCTCGCTGGATGCGAGCCCGATCACCTTCGCCCCGGCGCGCTTGCCGAGCTGTACGGCGAGCGCGCCGGTGCCGCCCGCCGCTGCCTCGACCAAGAGCGTCTCGCCGGACTCGATCTGGGCGCAGCGGCGCACCAGCGCCATCGCGGTCAGGCCCTGCAGCAACAGCGCCGCCGCGCGGTCGTCGTCGACGGCGTCGGGAACCGGGATCAGCAACGCCTCCGGCGCGACCGCCTTCTCGGCGTAGCCGCCGCTGCCGAGCAGCACGGCGACCCGCCGTCCGTCCGGGGTGCGGCCGCTGACCTCGGCTCCGGGCACGAGCGGCAGCTGCTGCTCGGCCAGGTAGTCGTTCTGCGTCGCGTGCGTGTCGGCGAAGTTGATGCCGCTGCGCGCGACCTCGATCACGACCTGCCCATCACCGGCTTCAGGGTCCGGCAGATCGACGTACTGAAGCTTCTCCGGCCCTCCGAACTCCTCGATCTGGATCGCTTTCACGCCGCCAACAATATGGCCTGCGGGAAAAGGGGTCGGGACCCACCCCGGCGGAGCCTCCCCGCTGTTGCTCCGCCGGGGTGGGTCCCGACCCCTTAACCTGCGGCTCCATGTCGCTCACGGTCGTCGGATCGATCGCCTTCGACGCGGTCAAGACCCCGTTCGGGGAGCGCGAGCGCATGCTCGGCGGCGCCGCCGTCCACTTCTCGCTCGCGGCGAGCTTCTTCACCGAGGTGCGGCCGGTCGGACCGGTCGGCGACGACTTCGGCACCGAGCAGTTCGAGCTGCTCGAAGGCCGCGGGATCGCCACCTCCGACATCGAGCGCGTGCCCGGCG
>DASSHI010000041.1:0-15425 GCA_035693025.1 Solirubrobacterales bacterium | reverse complement strand
GGGCAGGGCTGGCTGATCGAGAAGAAGCCCTGGCTTTCGGCGTCGACGCCGCGCCCTTCGCAGCGCGGGCAGGTGACCGGCGCGGTGCCGGGCTTGGCGCCGCTGCCGTGGCAGGTCGTGCAGCGTTCCGCCTTGGGCACGCTGACGCTGACCTGGGCGCCGTTGACCGCCTGGTCGAAGCTGAGGCTGAGCTCGGTCTCGAGGTCGCGACCGCGCTGGGTCTCGGCACGCCCGCGCCCGCCACCGCCACCGCGGCCGAAGATGCCGGAGAGGATGTCGCCGAAGTCCGCGCCCCCGGCGCCACCGCCACCTGGAAACCCAGCGCCGAACGGGCCGCCGCCGGGGCCGCCCTGGCCGCCGCCGAAGCCACCGAACATCCCGCCCTGGTCATATTGCTTGCGCTTCTTGGGATCGGAGAGCGTGTCGTAGGCGCCCTGGACTTCCTTGAACTTCTCCTCGGCCGCGTCGTCCCCCGGATTGCGGTCCGGGTGGTATTTGCGCACCAGCTTGCGGTGCGCCTTCTTGATCTCCTCCTCGGAGGCCCCTTTCGAGACCCCGAGCACCTTGTAGAGATCGTCAGCCAAAGAGCCCTCCTACTCCGCGACCACGACGCGCGCCGGCCGGATCAGCTGCTCGCCGAGCCTGTAGCCCTTCTGCATCGTCTCGACGACGGTCCCCGCCTCGGTCCCCTCGACAGCCTGCATGGAAAGCGCCTCGTGCAGGTTCGGGTCGAACTTCTCCCCGGTCGGATCGACGGCCTCGATCCCGTGCTTCGTCAAGGACTCGCGCAGGCTGCGGAACACCAGCAGCACCCCGTGCGCCAGTCCGTCGTCCGAGTCCCCCTCGGGATCTAATCCGGCCGCCTGAATAGCCCTCTCCAGGTCATCCAGGACGGGCAGCACGCCCCGAAGCACTTCAGCTTTCCCGCGCCCGGTGGCGGCCTGAACCTCAGCCGTCATCCGCTTACGAAAGTTCTCGAAATCAGCTTTCGTCCGCTTCGCGAGATCCAGATACTCATCCCGCTGCTGTTCAGCTTCGGTGAGAAGGGCGGTGATGTCCTGCTCAAGCTCCTCTCCCGCGGGTGGCGGCGTAGGGGGGACCTCCCCCGAGGAAGCTTTAGCTACCGGAGGGGGAGGTGGGTCCCCTGCGCCGACAGGACCCGCGGGCCGGGAGGTCTCGTCCTTCATTTGTCGTCGCCCTCATCGACCACCTCGGCATCGACGACCTCCTCCTCGTCGTCAGAGGAAGACCCCTCCGACGCCCCGTCGGAAGACGCCGCCTGCGCCTCCTCCTGCGCCGCCGCGTAGATCTGCTCCGACACTTTGGTCATCGCCGCGGTCAGGGCCTCGGTCTTGGAGTCGATCTCCTCTTTGCTGTCGGAGCCGAGCGCCTCGCGCAGCTCCTTGATCGCAGCCTCGATCTCCTCTTTGTTGGCGGAGTCGATTTTGTCGCCCAGCTCCTCGACCTGTTTCTCGGACTGGTAGGCGAGGCTCTCACCCATGTTGCGGGCTTCGGCGAGCTCGCGCTGTTTCTGGTCCTCCTCGGCGTGCGACTCGGCGTCGGAGACCATGCTCTGGATCTCCTCCTCGGACAGTCCCGAGCCGGATTTGATCTCGATTTTCTGCTCTTTCTGCGTGCCGAGGTCCTTGGCGGTGACGTGGATGATGCCGTTGGCGTCGATGTCGAACGTGACCTCGATCTGCGGCAGGCCGCGCGGCGCCGGCGGGATGCCGGTCAGCTGGAACTTGCCGAGGCTCTTATTGCCGCTGGCCATCTCACGCTCGCCCTGCAGCACGTGGATCTCGACCGAGGGCTGGTTGTCGTCGGCGGTGGAGAAGATCTCCGACTTCTTCGTCGGGATCGTCGTGTTGCGCTCGATCAGCTTCGTCATCACGCCGCCTTTGGTCTCGATGCCGAGGGTCAGCGGGGTGACGTCGAGCAGCAGCACGTCCTTGACGTCACCGGCCAGCACGCCGGCCTGGATCGCGGCGCCGACGGCGACGACCTCGTCCGGGTTGACGCCCTGGTGCGGGTCCTTGCCGGTCAGCTCCTTGACCTTCTCGCGCACCGCCGGCATGCGGGTCATGCCGCCGACGAGGACGACGTGGTCGATCGAGGCGTCGGCATCGCCGAGCGCCTGTTTGACCGGGCCGACGACGCGGTCGAGCAGGTCGCCGGTCAGCTCGTTCAGCTTCGAGCGGCTGAGCTTCATGTCGAGGTGCTTCGGCTGGCCCTCGACCGCGGTGATGAAGGGCAGGTTGATCTGCGTCTCCTGCGCCGAGGAGAGCTCGATCTTCGCCTTCTCCGCCGCCTCGTAGAGGCGTTGCAGCGAGTTCTTGTCAGCGGCGAGGTCGACGCCCTGGTCTTTCTTGAACTCGGCGACGAGCCACTCGACGATCGCTTTGTCCCAGTTGTCGCCGCCGAGGTGGTTGTCGCCGGCGGTCGACTTGACCTCGAAGACGCCGTCGCCGATTTCCAGCACGGAGACGTCGAAGGTGCCGCCACCCAGGTCGAAGACGAGGATCGTGTGGTCGGCCTCCTCCTTCTCCAGCCCGTAGGCAAGCGAGGCGGCGGTCGGCTCGTTGATGATCCGCTTGACGTCGAGCCCGGCGATCTTGCCGGCGTCCTTGGTCGCCTGGCGCTGGTCGTCGTTGAAGTAGGCGGGGACGGTGATCACGGCGCTGTCGACCGCTTCGCCGAGCTTGGCTTCGGCATCGGTCTTCAGCTTCTGCAGGATCATCGCGCTGATCTCCGGCGGGCTGTACTGCTTGCCGCGCACGTCGACGCGGACGTCGCCGTTGGGGCCGGCCTCGACCTTGTAGGGGACGATCGTCTCCTCCTCTTTGACTTCGGCCTCCTTGCGGCCCATGAAGCGCTTGATCGAGAAGATCGTGTTCTCGGGGTTCATCACCGCCTGGCGTTTGGCGACGGTGCCGACGAGGCGGTCGCCGGAGTCGGCGAAGGCCACTACCGACGGCGTCGTGCGGCCGCCCTCGGAGTTCTCGAGGACGGTCGGCTCACCGCCCTCCATCACGGCTACGCAGGAGTTGGTCGTGCCCAGGTCGATGCCGATCGTCTTTGCCACTTCGGAAGTACCTCCAGGTCCAGGGGTTTTGCGTCAACTGGTTGAGAGCCGCCACGCGGACTCTAAAAATCTAAGTGGGAGTGTGGCAGATCTGCAGCGGATGTCAAATCGATCTGCGTATATTGGTTTGCGCACCGTGACAGCGGGCACTGGGGAGGCGCCTCGACCAATCACGGAAAGAGGAGGAATCTCTTGAGTCACGCTCACGCACCGGCTCGCCGCACCTTCCTCGCGGCGATCGCGGCAGTCCTTGCCCTCGCGCTGTTCCCCGTCGTGGCCTCGGCCCACGGCCACGGCGCCCACGGCCACCAGCACGGCGACTTCCACGGGCGCGGCAAGGCGTTCGACACGATGACCCGCAACCTCTACCTCGGAGCGGACCTGACGCCGGCGATCGGGGCCCCCAGCCTGGAAGCCTTCGTCGCCGCCAACGGCCAGATCCTGCGCGAAGTCACCGCCAACGACTTCCCCGTCCGGGCCAAGGGGCTGGCTGACGAGATCCTCGAAAAGAAGCCCGACCTGATCGGCCTGCAGGAGGTGGCCCTATGGCGCACCGGGCCGGTCGATTTCGAAGTCCTCCAGAAAGGGCCGAGCGCGACGACCGTCCGCTACGACTACCTGCAGGAACTGCTCGGCGAGCTGAACCAGGGGAGGACCAACTACGAAGTCGTGATCTCCCAGCCGGAGTTCGACTTCGAGGCCCCCGCCGACGAAGACGGCAATCCGGCGACCGGCCCCTATGGCGCCGACGTCAACGGCCGGCTGACGATGCGCGACGTGATCCTCGCCCGTCATGGCGCCGGTGTGCAGACGGCGAACGCGAGCGCCGGTCATTTCGCCAACCTGCTGCCGGTCGAAATCCTCGGCAACCAGGTTCCGGTGACGCGCGGCTGGGTCGACACCGACGCGAAGGTCCGCGGCAGCCACTGGTTCCGCTTCGTCAACACCCACCTCGAGGCGTTCGACCCGGCGTCGCTGGTGCCGAGCTTCCGCGCCAAACAGGCGGCTGAGCTGGTCGCCCCCGGCGGTCCGGCGACGAGCAAACTGCCAGTTGTCCTGGTCGGCGACCTCAACTCCGACGACGACACGGTGTCGGCCGGCGATCAGCAGGCCTACCGCACCCTGCTGGAAGCGGGCATGGTCGAGCGCAGCACCGACGACCCGCTTGGCTGCTGCCTCAACTCCACCCTCCTGGCCGAAGGAGCCGGCGGCAGCGAAGCCGACTTCGACCATCAGGTCGACCACATCATGACCCGCAACCCCGATGAAGTCCTGCTGCGCAGCTCCTCCGTGACCGGCCTGCAGCCCGTCAACGGATTCTGGGACTCAGACCACGCGGGCCTATTCAGCGCCCTGAGGTTCCGAACCCACTGAGCCGATCCGCCGTTGCCGGCGGGGGCGTCTAGCCCTCGCCGGCGGAGGCGGCGACGAAGGCGGCGACCTGCTTGGCCTGCGTCGAGTTGAGGATGCCGGCGGGCATGCGACCCGGCGTGGTGCTGCTGTCGACGCCGTTTTCGACCGCGTTGAGGACGCGGCCTTCGGTCGCCTTGATCGTGTCGGCGGCGTTCGGCCCTTCCGGCGGGCCGCTGGGCGCCAGCAGTTCGTCGAGGTCCGGCGCGTAGTTGCCGTCGGTGCCCGCCGCATAGAGCGTGTGGCAGGTGCCGCAGTTGGTCTGGAAGAGGCTCTGGCCTTCCTTCAGGTCGCTCGCCACCGGCCGGGCATTGGCCGCGTCGCCGTCGGCGCGGAAGACGAGCCATGGGATCACGGCGGCCAGGACGACGACCACCAGCCCGAAGACGATGAAGGTCTTCTTACTCATTTCGGCGCGCACGGTACCAGGGACACATCCGGCGCAGCGCGCACTCCCCGCAACGCGGCTTCGGACGGCAGATCTCGCGGCCGTGCCGAATCAGGTTCATGTGCAGCTCGTAGGCGTCCGCGGGCGGCACGATCGCCAGCATCTCGTCGTGGGCGCGCTCGAAGGAGGCCTTTTCGGGGAAGAGGCCGAGCCGGCCGCCGACGCGGTGGATGTGGACGTCGACCGGGATCTCCGGGATGCCCCAGGTGAAGATCAGCACGCAGGCGGCCGTTTTACGGCCCACCCCGGGCAGCGAGAGCAGGAAATCGAGCGACTCCTCGCGCGGCGCGTCCCTCGTCCAGTCGAGGTCGGGATGCTCGCCGAGCCGCTCGAGGATCGCCTGGATCCGCGGCGCCTTCTGCTTCGCCAGCCCGCCTGGGCGGATCGCCTCCTCGAGCCCGTCGACCGGCGCGTCGCGCACTGCCTCCCAGGTCGGGTAGCGCTCGCGCAGCCGCGCGAAGGAGCGATCGCGGTTGCGGTCGTTGGTGTGCTGGGAGAGCACCGTCTTGACCAGCTCCGCGATCGGGTGCCCGTGCGGCTCGTTGATCGGTTGCCCGTACATCTCCCGCAGCCGGTCCCTGATCGCCAGAACCCGCTGTCTACGTGGCCGCTTCCAGCTCATCGGCGGGGACCCTAACCGCCCGGTTCGTGGGCGTTAACCGCCCGACTACAATTGGACGATGTCTCGTGCCCTTTCAGCGATCGGGTCGCGCTTGCCCCAGGGCTGGGGCGATGCGGGACGGCAGGTGGCGATCCTGGTCGGCGTCGACGTCGCCTACGAGCTCGTGCGCGGGATCGCCGACGGCCAGCGCTCGGAGGCGATCGCCCACGGCCAGCAGGTGATCGACCTGGAGAGCTCGATCCACACCCTGTTCGAGCCCAGCCTGCAGGCCTTGTTCCTGCCCGCCCACTGGACGATCGACCTCGCCAACCAGCTCTACCTCAACGCTCAGTTCTCGATCGCGCTGGGCTTCCTGATCTGGCTCTACCTCTTCCGCAACGAGTCCTACTACTTCGTCCGCAACATGTTCGTCGTCTCGATGGGAATCGCCCTGATCGGCTACACGCTCTACCCCACCGCCCCACCGCGGATGTTCCCCGAACACGGCTTCGTCGACACGATCGTCGACTTCTCCAACGTCAACCACGATTCCAGCCTGGCGAAGATCTTCATCAACCCCTACGCGGCGGTGCCGAGCATGCACTGCGCCTTCGCCCTGATGATCGGCGGCAGCGGCTTCAAGGTCTGCCGCAGCTGGATCCCGAAGGCCTTCTGGGCCGCCTGGCCGCTGCTGATCGCCTGGGTCGTGATCGTCACCGGCAACCACTACTGGTTCGACGTCGGCCTCGGCTGGCTGGTCGCGATCGCCTCGGCCTTGATCGCCCAAGCGCTGCTCGCCCGTGCACGGCCCCATGCCTGGGCGTGGCGAAGCCGCTTCTCTCCGCAGGAGATCGAGGCATAGCGGCGCCTCGTTTCCCGCTAGCCTCACGTCAATGGATTCGCCGGCGCCCCCGAGCGCCCCGAGCAACCGCCGAAATGGGCGCCAGGCCCGCAACGGGCAGGAGCTGCGCGCCTACGCGCGCGACCGCCTGATCGAGTCCCGCCTGACCCCGAACGCGATCTCGATCGCCGGCCTCGTCGGCAACCTGATCGCCGCCTTCCTCGTGACCCAGCGCCTCTTCTTCCTCGCCGGGGTCGCCTTCGTCCTCGGCTCGGTGATGGACACGCTCGACGGGCGCTACTCGCGTATGTCGGGCAAGGGGACTCTCTTCGGCGCCTTCCTCGACTCGACCCTGGACCGGATCGAGGAGGGGATCGTGCTCGCCGCGGTGGCCGGCTACTTCGCCGCCACCGGCCACGACTTCGCCGCCGCGATGTGCGTCGTCGCCGTGCTCGGCTCGCTGATGGTCTCCTACACGCGGGCCCGCGCCGAGGCGCTGGGGCTCGAGTGCAAGGTGGGGTTGGCCACGCGTCCCGTGCGGGTAGTCATACTCTCCATCGGCTTGGTCTTCGCCAAGGGCGCCGGGATCGCCGATTTCGAGCTCCTGGCCCCGGCGGTCTACGTGATCGCGGCGCTGACCATCGTCACGACGATCCAGCGCGTATGGCACGTCAAGAAACAGCTCTCCACCGACGCCCCAGAGCCTCCGGGCCTGTAACCACTCGCGCTCGCAGGTTTGCTTTGCCAGTCAGCCAGATCGAGGAGGAACTTAGAGCTTCATGAGTGAGACCAACGGAGCAAGCGGCAACGAGGCAAGCGGCAACGGCGTCGCCCGCACGGACGAGAAGGTGCGCGTCGCGATCGTCGGCGTCGGCAATTGCGCCAACTCCTTCATCCAGGGAGTCCAGTACTACAAGGACGCCGACCCGGCGGACGAAGTCCCGGGCCTGATGCACGTCGACCTCGGCGGCTACCACGTCCGCGACGTCGAGTTCGTCGCCGCCTTCGACATCGACTCCGAGAAGGTCGGCAAGGACCTCTCCGAGGCGATCTGGTCGGGGCAGAACAACACGATCAAGTTCGCCGAGGTCCCCGAGCTGGGCGTCAAGGTCGAGCGCGGCATGACCCACGACGGGCTCGGCAAGTACCTCAAAGAGAAGATCACGAAAGCGCCGGGGGAGACCGCCGACATCGTCGGCATCCTCAAGCAGAGCAAGGCGGACGTGCTCGTCTGCTACCTGCCGGTCGGCTCCGAGGACGCGGTCAAGTGGTACGTCGAGCAGGCGCTCGCGGCGGGGGTCGGCTTCGTCAACTGCCTGCCGGTCTTCATCGCCCGTGAGGACTACTGGGGCAAGCGCTTCGAAGAGGCCGGCCTGCCGATCATCGGCGACGACATCAAGTCCCAGGTCGGGGCGACGATCGTCCACCGCCAGCTCGCCCGCCTCTTCCACGACCGCGGCGTGCGCGTCGAGCGCACCTCGCAGCTCAACGTCGGCGGCAACATGGACTTCTACAACATGCTCGAGCGCGAGCGGCTCGACTCGAAGAAGATCTCGAAGACCAACGCGGTCACCTCGATCATGGGCCACGACCTGCCCGCCGAGGACGTCCACGTCGGCCCCTCCGACTACGTCCCGTGGCTGACCGATCGCAAGTGGGCGCACATCCGCCTCGAGGGCAAATCGTTCGGCGACGTGCCGCTCAACGTCGAGCTGAAGCTCGAGGTCTGGGACTCGCCCAACTCGGCCGGAGTCGTGATCGACGCCGTGCGGATCATCAAGCTGGCGCTCAACAACGGCGTCGCGGGGCAGCTCGACGGACCGTCCAGCTACCTGATGAAGTCGCCGCACAGCCAGCGGCCCGACGACGAGGCGCGCGAGCACACGGAGAAGTTCATCGCCGAGCACGCGCGCGGCAAGGCGCCGGCGGCGGGCGGGGCGAAGGTCTCGGCGGGCTGACCGGCCCGTGCCGGGCGCGCCGCTCTCGATAGCCCAGGTCACGCCCCACCGGCGGGGCACCGCGAACGCGGTCAACGAGTTCGCCGGGCGGGTCTCCGAGGAGCTCGAGCGGCGCGGCCACGAGGTGCTGCGGGTCTTCGCGGGAGACTCGGCGAAGCGGCTGCTGGGCGCGAGCTCGCTCGACGTCGTCCACGTCCACGAGCCGTTTGCGCCGAGCGTCTCCTCGGCGGCGCTGCGCCATTCCTACTCGCTCAACGTCGCCACCTTCCACAAGCCGCAGGAGCGGGTGCTCTCGACCCAGGTGGCGCGACCGCTGGTCGAGATCTTCTTCGGCCGGCTGGACGCCCGAACGGTGACCTCGCCGGCGACCGGCGCGCTGCTCGAGCGCTACTTCCCCGGGCCGTACGAGCTGGTCGAGCCGGCTGGGGAGGGGCGCGACTGGGCGGCGGTCGCCGACCAGCTCGAAGCGACCTACCGGCGCCTGCTGGCGCGGCGCCACGACCCCGCGGGCAACCCCGAGGTGCGGGCGCGGATCGCGGAGCGGCCGCTGATCGAGGTCGACCTGCACATGCACACCGACCACTCGCCCGATTGCGCGACCCCGGTCGAGGTGCTGTTGGAGACGGCGCGCGACCGGGGGCTCGGCGCGATCGCGATCACCGACCACAACGAGGTCTCCGGCGCCCTGGAGGCGCGGCGGGTCGCCGAGCAGATGGGCGACATCGAGGTGATCGTCGCCGAGGAGGTGAAGACCGCCGAGCAGGGCGAGGTGATCGGCCTCTTCCTCGAGGAGAAGATCCCCAAGGGGATGACGATGGCGGAGACGATCGCCGCGATCCGCGAGCAGAACGGGCTCGTCTACGTCCCGCACCCCTTCGACCGCTTCCACTCGGTGCCCGACTACGAGCACCTGCTCGACATCGTCGAGGAGGTCGACATCCTCGAGGTCTTCAACCCGCGCGTCGCGCTGACCGCCTTCAACGAGGAGGCCGAGCGCTTCGCCCGCAAGTACCGGATCGTCCCCGGCGCCGGCTCGGACAGCCACGTCGCCCAGGGGCTGGGCAGCGTGCGGGTGCGGATCCACGAATTCGACGGCCCGGGCGAGTTCCTCGAGGCGATGCGCGACGCCGACATCGTCCGCAAGCACAAGAACCTCGTCTACGTGCAGGCGCTGAAGCTGCTGCAGACCACCGGGCGGCCGAAGGCGGCGAAGCGCAGCGTGCCCGACGCCAAGCCGGTGCGCGGCGGGCGGCCGCGCAAGAAACGGCGCTCGGTCGGCGGGCGGGCAAGCAAGAGCTGATGCAGGAGGCAAGAGCTGGTGCATGAGACGCGGGCGAAAGGAAGCGCGGTCGGCCCGTCAAAGAAATCGCCGACCGTGCCGGCGACCGACGACGAGATCAGAGAGAAGTACCTGGAGCGCGCGATCCGCGAGCTCAACCAGCTGACCCACGATCTGCAGGACTGCCCGCACTGCCCGCGCGGCAAGCTGATGCCGGTGCTCGGCTCGGGCCATCCGCAGGCCGACGTCTTCATGGTCAAGCACGCGCCGGGAGTCGCCGAGATCGAAGAGGGCGTCGCCTTCTACGGGCGGGCCGGAAACGCGCTGATGAAAAGCTTCAAGCGGCTGGGGATCGACCCGCTGGTCGTCTACGGCACGCTCTGCGTCAAGTGCCCGATCGCCGAGCCCGACCTCGCCGCCGAAGAGTGCGTGCGGCGCCTGGTCACCGAGCTGGCGGTCGTGCAGCCGAAGATCGTCGTCGTGATGGGCGAGCCGGCGCTGCGGGTCCTCAACCGGCTGCGCATCCCCCTTGCCCGCGAGGTCGAGCCGCGCGAAGGCGAGATCCAGGCCTTCACCCCGACGATCGACGCCCTCTACACGCCCGACATCGACGACTCGCTCGACGAAGAGGGCGCCAAGCAGCGCTTCTGGCAGTCCTTCAAGGTGCTCGGGGACTGGTACGAGGACCTGCCGCCGTACTAGGGCGCGGCGGCTTCGGCGACCGCCGACATCGGCTCGACCTTGGCGCTCGCGAGGCCGCGAACGACGACCGTGTCGAGGGCGGTGTAGGCGGCCAGGCGCTTCTTGGCTGTGTCGGCGTCGGCGGCGGCTACGCCGACGGTGCCCTCGGGCTCGCCGAGGCGGTCGAAGTGGTTGCGGTAGCCGGCGTGCAGGTCGCGGTAGAAGGACTCCTCCTTGGCGAGGCGCTCGGCGGCGTCGGGGCCGACGGCGGTGCGGACGTAGCCGAAGACCGGCGGGCACTCGCGGCCGGCTTCGCCGGCGCCGGCCTCTACCTGGCTGCGGGCGCGGGCGGCGAACTCCGGGGTCATCCAGTTGAAGAAGGCGCCGTCGAACTCGGCCCCGGCGAGGGCGCACATCTTCGGGCCCATCGCGGCGAGGACGAGGCGGACGCCGGGCAGCGCCTCGCGCAGCTCCGGCAGCGCCTCGCGCATCCGCGTCAGCGGCTTCTTCGAGAACCCGGCGCCTACGCCGAGCCAGAGCTTTCCCTTGTCGAGGCCGAGGCGCTCGATGTCGGCGGCGATCTCGGCAGGGGACTGGCGGTCGAGGGCGATTACGGCGACGCCGAGCTCCAGCTCCGGGGCCGCGGCGGCGAACTCGGCCAGCGTCTCCAGCCCCTTGGCGCCGGGATGGTCGTTGGACCAGACCGAGTCGTAGCCGAGCTCGGCGCAGCGCGCCGCCAGCTGTTGCGCAACATCCCGGTCGAGCCCGGCGGCGACTCCGAAGCCTCGACCCATCAGGCGCCTGCCCTGTCGAACTCGGCGACGCACTCGATGTGCGGCGTCTGGGGAAACATGTCGACCGGTTTCACCCGGCGCAGGGTATAGCCCGCCTCGACCAGCTGCGCCGCGTTGGGCGCCAGCGTGGTCGGGTTGCAGGAGACGTAGACGATCTGCTTCGCCTCGCACTCGAGCACGCGGCGGACGATCTTCTGCGACAGGCCCGCGCGGGGCGGGTCGAGCAGGACGACGTCGGGCTTTCCCGCCTCCTCGAGCAGCGGCCGCACGCCGGTCCGGGCGCTGCCGGCGCGGAAGCGGGCGTTCTCGATCCCGTTGCGCTCGGCGTTGCGCTCCGCGTCGGCGATCGCCTCGGGGACGAGCTCGACGCCCCAGACCTCGCCCGCTCGCGCCGCCATCGTCAGGCCGATCGTGCCGATCCCGCAGTAGAGGTCGAAGACCCGCTCGCCACCGCTCAGCCCTGCGTACTCGGCCGCGATCGCGTAGAGCCGCTCGGCCATCTCGGTGTTGGTCTGGAAGAAGGCGTTGTGGGACATCTCGAAGTCGAGGCCGCAGAGCCGCTCGCGCAACAGTTCCTCGCCGAGCGCGCCTGTCGGGCCGTCGCCGTTTCCCGAGCCGTCCTCGACCACCGTGTGCAGGTCGACGGGGGGCTTGGGGAACGGCTTCTGTGTGGTGACGAGGCGGGTCTGGATCTGGCCCGTGCGGCGGCCTTCGCGGACGGCGAGGTTGCAGAGCACGCCCGTTCCGGCACGGCGGTCGTAGGGAGCGACGGCTTCGGCGCGCGCCCATTCGCGCACCGCGTTGCGGGCGGCGTTGCCGCGCTCTGAGGCCAGCAGGCAGTCCTCGACGCCGATCACCAGGTCCCAGCGACCGCTGGCGTGGAAGCCGAGCACGGCGCCGTCCTCGCCCGGACCGAAGGAGTATTCGAGCTTGTTGCGGTAGCGCCACTGCTCCTGCGCCGGCTCGATCGCCTCCAGCTCGAAGCCCTCGAGGTCGCCGATCCGCCGCAGCGCCTCGTCGACCTGGTTGCGCTTCTCGACCAGCTGTCGCTCGTAGTCGAGGCCTTGCCACGGTGCTCCCGGGCAGGGCTCGCCTTCGTGCTCGCAGCTGTTCGGGACGCGGTCGGCGCCGGGCCGCAGCAGCTCGACCGTGCGGGCCTCGGCGAAGCGCTTCTTCGGCTTGGTGACCTCGGCCCTGACCAGGTCGCCGGGCAGCCCCCCGGAGACGAAGACGACGTAGCCGCCGATTCGGGCGACGCCGCGCCCGCCGAAGGCGAGCGAGTCGATCTCAGCCTCGATCGACTCGCCTTTGCGTGGCCGGGAGGTTGCCTCGGGGGGCGTTACCGGTGCCATCTAACCGGGCAGCCCCCGCTGCCGCTAGCCGAGTTTCCGGCGCGCGCGGCGGGCTGCCTGGGTGGCCTGTTTGCGCACCGGCGCGGTCCGGCCGCCGACCTCTTTACGCGCTTGGCTGACCAGCCGTTCGAGCTCCCTCAGCAGCCCGTCGGTCTGCCGCCGCCCGCGCTTGATCAGGTCGGAGACCATCTTCTCGGCGTCGCCGTGGGTCATCCGCCCGCGCTTGACCGCGTCGTCGACGACCTCCTGCAGGCGGTCGCGGCTCAGCGTGACGCTCTGTTCGAGGCTCTCGCGGAACTGCTCGACGCTCTTGTCGAGCCCTGCCGGTTTCGCTTTGGCTTTCGGTTTCGCTTTTTTCGCCGGTTTGCGAGCGGACGCTTTTTTGGCGCGCGTCCCGGCTTTCGCTTTTTTCGTCGCTTTGCCGGACGACTGTTTTTTCGCGGCCATGTTCAGTTGCCTCCTGTCTCGCTGCGGTTGACTGGGATGAAGTTGGACTGACTATCTCATCCCCGCGACCCCGGAGTCGCGAAACGTGCCTCGACCGGCGCGTGATCGGAGAGCCGCAGGGCGAGGCCGTCCGCGGGCAGCTCGCGCCGCTCGGCCGGCCACGGGCGCGGCGGCTCGATCGCCTCGAGGTCGCGGACGAGCAGATGGTCGATCGCCCGCGGGCCGGTCGGCGCGGCGAGGCCGAAGCGATCGCGCAGCTCGTCGAAGACGGCGGGGTCCTCGGCCGGGCGCAGGTTGAGGTCGCCGCCGAAGACCAGCGGCGCGTCGCCCGCCCACTCGGTTGCGGCCGCGGCGGCGCGCAGGACGTCCGCGGCGGCGAGCTCGGGCCGGTCGTTGGTCGCGTGCAGGTTGGCGACGCAGAGCTGCGTCCCGTCCCCGGCAAGGCGCGTGAAGGCCATCGCCCGCCGCTCCGGCCGCCCGGTGTGGATCTCCAGCTCGCGCCTCTCCGCGACCCCTCGGAACGCGTTGTGGACCAGGGTCAGGTTCGAGCCGCCCTCGCCGGAGGCGATCAGGTCGGGGTTGCGGCGGGCTGCCCATGCGCGCAGGGCGGCGAGCGTGTTGCGCGAGGTGAGCACGCCGTGCGCCTCGGCGTCGCAGGCCGCGGCCAGCGCCGCCCACCAGCGCGGCGGGCACTCCTGCAGCAGCGCCACGTCCCACTCGGCGCCGGCCAGCAGGCGGGAGAACTCGGGCAGCAGGTCGCGGTTGACCTGGACGTGGGTGGCGCCCCGCTCGCTAGTCCCCAGCAGGCGCGAGCGCCAGCTGAAGAGCGCCGCGTCGGGCGGGAAGTCGCGGCCGTGGAAGAGGTTCCAGGAGAGGGCCGTGAGCTGCATGGGTCGTAGTATCCGCGGCTTGGCAAAGCGCGACTTCCTCACCGGCGAAGAGCTCGGGGCCTTCGAGCTCTCCCAGCTGCTCGACCTCGCCGCCGAGCTGAAAGCCGGCCGCCGCGAGGGCGCCGGCCGCGGCGACCTGGCGGGGCGCAGCATCGGCCTCGTCTTCGAGAAGCCCTCGACGCGGACCCGGATCTCCTTCGAGGTCGGGGTGGCCGAGCTCGGCGCGACGCCGATCGTCCTGCGCGGCGACGAAATGCAGCTCTCGCGCGGCGAGTCGCCCGGCGACACCGGTCGGGTGCTCTCCCGCTTCCTCGACGCGATCGCGATCCGCTCCGGCTCGCACGAGTCGGTGGCCGAGCTGGCGGCCGCGGCCGAAGTGCCGGTCGTCAACGCGCTGACGCCGCTGCATCATCCTTGCCAGGCGCTCGCCGACCTGCTCACCCTGCGCGAGCGTCGCGGCGACCTGCGCGACCTGCGCCTCGCCTACGTCGGGGACGGCAACAACGTCGCACGCTCGCTGGCGATCGCCTGTGAGCTCACCGACGTCGAGCTGGTCGTCGCCGCGCCGCAGGGCTACCAGCTCGAGGAGGGCCACGGGGTGAAGCTGACCGAGGACCCGCGCATGGCCGTCTCCGGCGCCGATGCGATCTACACCGACGTCTGGGTCAGCATGGGCGACGAGGAGGAGGCCGAGCGCCGCCGTGCCGACCTGACGCCTTTCCGGGTCGACGCCGACCTGCTCGGCGCCGCCGCCGATGACGCGATCGTCCTGCACTGCCTGCCCGCCCATCCTGGGGAAGAGATCGCCGCCGACGTCCTCTACGGGCCGCAATCCGCCGTCTGGGACCAGGCCGAGAACCGGCTGCACACGCAGAAGGCGCTCCTGCACACGCTGCTGGTCGAGTAGGGCATGTACCCCGAAATTCACCTCGGCCCGCTGACGCTGCAGACCTTCGGCCTGATGTTTGCCTTCGCCTTCCTCGCCGCCGGGGCGTTGATCTGGCGGCGCCTGGGGGAGCTCGGAAAGCCGGTCGACTGGGCCTATGAGATGGCCTTCGCCGCGCTTGCCGGCGGAATCGTCGGCTCCCGCGTCTACTTCCTGGTCCAGAACTACAGCGACGTCAAGGACGACCTGCTCGGCAACCTCTTCTCCGGTGCCGGCCTCGTTTGGTACGGAGGGCTGATCGGTGGCGCACTCGCGGTCCTGGCCTGGGCCTGGTACCGAGACTTTCTCGGCCTCCAGCTGCTTGACCTGATCGCCCCGGCCCTTGCGCTCGGCTACGCGATCGGGCGCTGTGGCTGCCAGCTCTCAGGTGACGGGGATTACGGCAAGGCGTGGGACGGGCCCTGGGCGATGGCCTATCCGGACGGCACGGTTCCCACCGAGCGCACCGTTCATCCGACCCCGGTCTATGAGACGCTGGCCATGGGCCTTGGCGCTTGGATGCTCTGGCAGCTGCGCGACCGCTTCCGCCTTGGCGTCCTGTTCGCGATCTATCTGCTCTACGCAGGTGCCGAGCGCTTCCTGGTGGAGTTCCTCCGCCGCAACGAGTTGGTGGCCTGGGGGCTGACCTCCGCACAGCTCGAGAGCCTCGGGATGATGGTTGCCGGGGCGCTCTGGATCTACGCCGTAAAGCGC
>DASSHI010000040.1:0-80218 GCA_035693025.1 Solirubrobacterales bacterium | reverse complement strand
ACCGGCCCCTACTCGCTCGTCACCCAGCAGCCGCTGGGCGGCAAGGCGCAGTTCGGCGGCCAGCGCTTCGGCGAGATGGAGGTCTGGGCCCTGGAGGCCTACGGCGCCGCCTACACGCTGCAGGAGATGCTCACCGTCAAGTCCGACGACACGGTCGGACGGGTCAAGGCCTACGAGGCGATCGTCAAGGGCGAGAACATCCCCGAGCCCTCGATCCCGGAGTCGTTCAAAGTGCTGCTCAAGGAGATCCAGAGCCTTTCGCTCGACGCCAACGTCGTCTCCGAAGGCGGCGACGTCGAAATCTCCGAGGAGGACGACGATCTGCTGAAAGCGGCGGAGGAGCTCGGCATGGACCTCACCGGCGTGCGCGCCGACGGGGCCAACGGCGCCGCCGACGAGAAGGAGGAGCAGGTGGTCGCCGAGGGCGAAGCGGGCACCGGAGACGACGCAAGCAACGGCGATGGAGCGGAGGCCGACGAGGCCCCCGTCGAGGCCAAGGAAGAGACGAAGGTGGAGGACTGATGATCGACATCAACAACTTCGACGCGATCGAGATCGGCCTCGCGTCCTCTAAGAAGATCCGGTCCTGGAGCTGGGGCGAGGTAACCAAGCCCGAGACGATCAACTACCGCACGCTGAAGCCGGAGAAAGACGGCCTCTTCTGCGAGCGCATCTTCGGCCCGACCAAGGACTGGGAGTGCTACTGCGGCAAGTACAAGCGGGTCCGCTACAAGGGCATCGTCTGCGAGCGCTGCGGCGTCGAGGTGACGCGTTCCAAGGTGCGGCGCGAGCGCATGGGCCACGTCGACCTGGCCTCGCCGGTCTCCCACATCTGGTTCTTCAAGGGCGTCCCCAGCCGCATCGGCTACCTGATCGACATGGCTCCCAAAGAGCTGGAGAAGGTCCTCTACTTCGCCGCCTCGATGATCACCTGGGTCGACGTCGAGGCGCGCGACAAAGATCTCGGCAAACTCGAGAAAGAAGTCAAAAAAGTCACCGACGGCTACGCCGCCGAACAGCAGAAACGCACGCAGGAGCTGGCCGAGTCGCTCGAGCGGCGGGTCGCCTACCTCGAAGAGGGCGGCCAGGAAAAGTTCGACGACGACGACCACATCTGGGCCGACTCGCTGAAACTGACCGCTGCGCAGCTGCGCAAGTTGAAGGACGACGAGCGCGCCAAAATGATCAAAGAACTGCGCAAAACCTTCGAGGCGGAGATCTCCGACACCGAGGCCTACATCGAAGAGGCAATCGAGCGGATGGACGAAGTCTGGAAGATCTTCACCGAGATGAAGCCGAAGGACGTCGTCAACGACGAGACCGTCTTCCGCGAGCTCAAGGACCGCTTCGGCTCGCCCTTCGGCTGGGGCGAGTACTTCCGCGGCGGCATGGGCGCCGAAGCGGTGCGCGACCTGCTCGAACAGGTCGACCTCGCCGCCGAATGCGAGGAGCTGGAGCAGGTCATCAACAGCTCCAAAGGCCAGAAACAGGCCCGCGCGGTCAAGCGGCTCAAAGTCGCCTCCGCCTTTCTCAACTCCGAGAACAAGCCGGACTGGATGATCCTCGACTGCGTGCCGGTGATCCCGCCGGAGCTGCGCCCGATGGTGCAGCTCGACGGCGGCCGCTTCGCGACGTCGGACCTCAACGACCTCTACCGGCGCGTGATCAACCGCAACAACCGGCTGAAAAGGCTGCTCGACCTCGGCGCGCCCGAGATCATCGTCAACAACGAGAAGCGGATGCTGCAGGAGGCCGTCGACGCGCTGTTCGACAACGGCCGGCGCGGCCGCCCGGTCACCGGGCCGGGCAACCGCCCGCTGAAGTCGCTCTCCGACATGCTCAAGGGCAAGCAGGGCCGTTTCCGTCAGAACCTGCTCGGCAAGCGCGTCGATTACTCCGGCCGTTCGGTGATCGTCTCCGGCCCGAGCCTGCAGCTGCAGCAGTGCGGCCTGCCCAAGCTCATGGCGCTGGAGCTCTTCAAGCCGTTCATCATGGCCCAGCTGGTCGAGCGCAAAGCGGTGCAGAACATCAAGGCGGCCAAGAAGATGGTCGAGTCGATGGTGCCCGAGGTCTGGGACGTGCTCGAGGAAGTCATCCACGAGCACCCGGTGCTGCTCAACCGCGCACCGACCCTGCACCGCCTCGGCATCCAGGCCTTCGAACCGATCCTGGTCGAGGGCAAGGCGATCCAGGTCCATCCCCTCGTCTGCCACGCCTTCAACGCCGACTTCGACGGCGACCAGATGGCGGTCCACGTGCCGCTCTCCGCCGAGGCCCAGGCCGAGGCGCGGGTGCTGATGCTGTCGGCCAACAACATCCTCTCGCCGGCCCACGGCGCGCCGCTGGCGACGCCGACGCAGGACATGGTGCTCGGCATCTATTACCTCACCTACGGCCCCTCCGCCGAGGATCTGCTCAAGCGCGACGAAGAGCTGAAGTCCGGCAAGGGCGGAGCGCAGAACGGCTCGGCGCCGAAGGTCTTCCGCTCCGCGCAGGAGGCCGAGCTCGTCTACGAGAACGGCGGCTGCAAGCTGCACGACCTGGCCGAGTACCGCCGGGCCGGGCACGAGCACTTCCTGACCACGGTCGGGCGGATCATCTTCAACGAAAAGATCGAGCGCGCCCTCGCCGACGCGCTCGGCGAGGAGTTCGATCCCGATGGCTTCGTCTTCGCCAACCGGGCGTTGAAGAAGCGCGACATCAACGAGATGGTGTTCGAGCTGGTCGAGGCCTACGGGGCCCCCGCCGTCTCGCGGGTGCTCGACGCCTTCAAGGATCTCGGCTTCCACTACGCCAGCCAGGCGGGCATCACCGTCGCCAAGAACAACGTCGTCTCACCGCCCACCAAGGCGGAGATCCTCGACCGCTACGAGAAGCTGACCTCTGAGATCCAGGGCCAGTACGACGATGGCTACATCACCGCCGAGGAGCGCCACGAGGCGATTACCGCGCAGTGGAACAAAGCCACCGACGAGGTCGCCCAGGCGATGGAGGACAACCTCGACGAGCTCAACCCGATTTTCATGATGGCCAACTCGGGCGCCCGCGGCTCGTTCAAACAGATCCGCCAGCTGGCCGGCATGCGCGGCCTGATGGCCAATCCGAAAGGCGAAATCATCGAGCGGCCGATCAAGGCCAACTTCATGGAGGGCCTCTCGGTGCTGGAGTACTTCATCTCCACCCACGGCGCCCGAAAGGGCCTCGCCGACACGGCGCTGCGCACGGCGGACTCGGGCTACCTGACCCGCCGCCTGGTCGACGTCGCCCAGGACGTGATCGTCCGCGACGAGGACTGCAAGACCAAAGAACACATCGAGATGGCGCTGCGCAAGGACGACGGCTCGCTCAACGACAACCTCCTCGGCCGCCTGGCGGCGAAGAAGCTCGAAACGAAGCGTGGCCGCGAGCTGCTCAAGCGCAACCAGGAGATCACCCTCCCCGACGTCGAGCAGATCGCCGAGGCCTTCGGCGACGAGGAGATCACGGTGCCCGTCCGCTCGACCCTCAAGTGCGAGGCCGAGTCCGGCGTTTGCCGTGCCTGCTACGGCGTCGCTCCTGCGACCGGCTCCACGGTCGACATCGGCGATGCGGTGGGGATCATCGCCGCCCAGTCGATCGGCGAGCCGGGCACCCAGCTGACCATGCGCACCTTCCACACCGGCGGCGTCGCGGGCCAGGACATCACCCAGGGCCTGCCGCGCATCGTCGAGCTCTTCGAGGCGCGCAAACCGAAGGGCCTGGCGCAGATGGCCGAAGAGGCCGGCAAGGTCTCGGTCGAGGAGACCGACAAAGCGCTGAAAGCGATCGTCACCGAGTCCAGCGGCGAGGAGCACAGCTACAGCTTCCCGCCGCGCACCCGGTTGCACGTCGCCGACGGCGACAAGGTCGAGGTCGGACAGCAGCTCAACGAGGGCTCGCTGTACCCCGCCGACCTGCTGGCGATTCGCGGCCGCACCGACGTCGAGCTCTACCTCGTCGCCGAGGTGCAGAAGGTCTACCGGGCCCAGGGCGTCGACATCAACGACAAGCACATCGAGCTGATCGCGCGGCAGATGCTGAAGAAGGTCAAAATCGAGTCGAAGGGCTCGACCAGCCTGCTGCCGGGCCAGCTCGAGGATCGCGGTGCGCTCAAACGGCTCAACAAGCGGATCAAGGAAGACGGCGGCACGCCGGCCAAAGGCGAGGAGGTCATCCTCGGCATCACCAAGGCCTCGCTGGCGACCGAGTCGTTCCTCTCGGCGGCCTCCTTCCAGGAGACCACCAAGGTGCTCACCGATGCGGCGCTCGAGGGCAAACGGGACAAGCTCGTCGGCCTCAAGGAGAACGTCATCATCGGCAAGCTGATCCCCGCCGCGACCGGCCTCAAGCACTACCGCACGCTCGCGGTCGAACCGGCCGTGGCGATCGAGCCGCCCTCGGACGAGGATCTGCTCGACGAAGACGAGCTGGCCGCGGAGCTGGGCGTCAATGGCGACGACACTCCGGTCGAGAGCTTCGGGCCCTCGTTTGCGGAGGAGCTCGAGGAGCTGGCGCAGGAGATCGAGTCGACTAGCGGCGAGGACGGCAAAGCGTCGTAAGGGGGGAGGGGCCGGGTGCCCCTCCGACGGAACCCGCTCGCTGCGCTCGCTCACAAGTTCCGCTGGAGGGGCACCCGGCCCCTCCTCACATACGGCGCCTTCCCGAATGAAGCTTTGTGTGCCTTATAGGCCCCACAAAGCCTCCATATCCCTTGCGCGGCCACTTGGGTAGATTGGCTGCGTGGCCAGCTCGTCCAAGGTTTGCGTCATTGGTGCCGGTAGCTCCGGGCTGACCGCTTGCCAGGTGCTGGCGGCGCGGGGGATTCCGTTCGACTGCTTCGAGAAGGGGTCGATGATCGGCGGCAACTGGCGCTACGGGAACGACAACGGGACCTCGTCGGCTTACAAGTCGCTGCACATCAACAGCGCTCGCAAGCTCATGTCCTACCGGGCCTTTCCGATGCCGGAGGACTACCCCGACTATCCGAGCCACGAGCAGGTGGCCCGCTACTTCGACGACTACGCAGAGCGCTTCGGGCTGACCGAGAAGATCACCTTCAATACCGAGGTGGTCAGCGCCGAACCGGTAGACGACAACGAGCGCCGTAGAGGTTTGAGCCGCTATCCGAACCAAACCTCTACGGCGCCGTGGGAGGTGACGGTTGAGGGGCCCGACGGCCGGCGGCGCAGCGAGCGCTACCGAGCGGTTCTCGTCGCCAACGGGCACCACTGGCAGCCGCGCTGGCCCGAACCGCCCTTTCCCGGTGTCGAGGACTTCGCGGGCGAGCAGATGCACGTCCACTACTACCGGGAGCCCGACGTGCTCGTCGGCAAGCGGGTGCTGGTGCTCGGCATCGGCAACTCGGCTGTGGACGTCGCCGTGGAGTCCTCGCGGATCGCTGACAAGACCTTCCTTGCCATGCGTCGCGGCGCATGGGTCCTGCCCAAGTTCCTCGGGGGCAAGCCGATCGACGAATCGATGCCGCCGTTTCTCAGCTACCTGCCGCTGGGGGTGCAGCGCTTCTTCGCCGCTCGGCTGCTGAAGATGTCGGTTGGCGACATGACCGACTATGGGCTGCCGAAGCCCGACCACAAGCTGTTCGAGGCGCACCCGACGGTCTCCTCGGAGTTGCTGCCGCGGATCGGCCACGGCGATATCGCCGTCAAGCCAAATCTCGATCGGTTCGTCGGAGGGCGCACCGTCCGGTTCGCCGACGGCAGCGAGGAGGAGATCGACCTCGTCGTCTACTGCACTGGCTACAGGATCGAATTCCCCTTCCTCGACCCCCAGGTGTTCGCCGCGCGCGACAACCGCATGCCGCTCTTCAGGCGCGTCGTCGCCGCCGAGCGCCCCGGCCTCTACTTCATCGGCTTCATCCAGCCACTGGGACCGATCATGCCGCTCGCGGAGGCCCAGGCCGAATGGGTCGCCGACCTACTCACACACGAGGCAGCTTTACCTCCGGCATCGGAGATGCGACAGGAGATCGCCGCCTACGATCGCTGGCTGCACAAGCGCTTCGTAAGCTCTAAGCGACACACGATCGAGGTCGACTCCCACCCGTACATGCGCGGCCTTCGTCGCGAGCGTAAGCGAACTCGGCAAGCGGCCTGAGCCGCCGCTCAGGGTCGCCTGGTGGCAGGGGTCGGGGTGTCCCTCCGACGGAACTTGTGAGCAGCACCACGTTGGCGCCCTTGAGAAAGTGCCGGCGCGGGTTCCGGCGGGGGGACACCCCGACCCCTGCTCGCCGCGCCGCCACCGGGCAGATGATGGGGACCGCGCGGGCGAGGCTGGGGGCGCCAGCGGTTGAAGCCGTTGCCCGTGTCCTCTGCGCTGTCGTCTTCGGTCTCAGGTTCCCTGCTTGCCCACCAGACCAGCCAGAGGGCGCCGAGCACCGGGATCTTCAGTACGACCAGCAGGAAGAAGATTGGCAGGAGGCCGTCCATCGTGAACCAGTGTAAAGGGCTACTTGCCGGTCAGAGCCCCTGAGCCCAGACCGTCAGGGCTTCCACCTGAACCTCCTCGAGGCCGAGGTGGGACTCGGTCGGGACCAGCAGGGTGGGCTCTTCACGCTGCCTGGCCCACTCGTAGCAGCTCTCGTCGAAGCTGTCGTCGATCCAGGCCAGCGCCCGCCCCTCGCCGTACTCGTCGAGCGGCCCCAGCTTCCAGTGGGCGGAGCCGAAGCGGGCGGCCCCGTCGAAGCTGAGAAAGGGCAGCTCGGGGATGCCGAGCATGTTGGGCAGGTAGTCGTTCGCTTTGTCCTCCCAGCCCGTCGCCCAGACCAGGTCGTAGGCCTCGCCCAAGCGCTTCAACCGCTCTCCCGCCGTGAGCGAGATGCAATGCACCATCCCGTCAACCAGCTCGAACCTGGCCTCCGATTTGTCCGGTGGCTCGTCGAAGCCGAAGAGGGAGATGACGCCGTCGACGTCGACGGCGAGGATCGGCCGGCTCATGCAGCCAGGCTAGCTACCAACGGTAATGCGCAAACGCCTTGTTGGCCTGGGCCATGCGGTAGATGTCGTCCTTGCGCTTCCAGGCCCCGCCCTGCTGCTGCACGGAGTCGAGGATTTCACTGGCCAGGCGCTCCGACATCGAGTACTCGCGGCGGTTGCGGGCGAAGTCGATCAGCCAACGGACGGCAAGCGTGCGGGCGCGGCGGGCGGGAACCTCGACCGGGACCTGGTAGGTGGCGCCACCGACGCGGCGGGAGCGCACCTCGAGCACGGGCGTCAGCTGTTTGATCGCCGCCTCGAGCGTCTCGACCGGGTCCTCGTTGGAGCGCTCGGCGACGATCGCCAGCGCGTCGTAGACGATCCGCTCGGCGAGCGACTTCTTGCCGTCGCTCATCACCTTGTTGATCAGCTGCTGGACGAGTCGGTTGCGGAAGCGGGCGTCGGGTTCGACCGGACGGATGGTTGCGGCGGAGCGGCGCGGCATCTGCTCAGGAGGCCTTGACGCCGTAGCGGGAACGGGCCTGCTTGCGGTCGGAGACCCCGGCTGCGTCGAGCGTGCCGCGGACGACCTTGTAGCGGACGCCCGGCAGATCCTTGACCCGGCCGCCGCGAACCAGGACCACCGAGTGCTCCTGCAGGTTGTGGCCCTCGCCGGGGATGTAGGTGGTGACCTCCATCCCGTTGGTGAGGCGTACACGGGCGATCTTGCGCAGAGCCGAGTTCGGCTTCTTCGGCGTCACCGTGGCGACGCGGGTGCAGACACCGCGCCGTTGCGGCGCCGCGACCCTCTTCTTGTTCCCTTGGCCCGACTTGAGGCCCGGCGTCGTCGTCTTCTTCTTAGGGCGCTTGCGGCCCTTGCGAATGAGTTGGTTCGTGTTCGGCACGGCCGCGCATGGTAGCGGGCCGCCGCCTTTGGGGCTGCAACGAGCAGCGCTCCCCCCAGGATCAGGCCGGCCGCGGCGGCGACCTCGGCGTAGAAGCCGTCGTCGAGCACGGCCTTCGCGGCGGAGAAGCGCGACGCTTCGGAGCCGACGTCGAGCCCCGCCGGACGATCGACGAGGAGGATCACCGCGAGGCTGAGCAGGCCCAGGGCGAGGATGACCCGCCCCAGCCCGCGGCGGCGCTCGTTGCGCGCCGCGACCACAGCGAGGATCGCTGCGAGCAGCGCCACGGGGATCAGCAGGTAGGTGTGTGCCTGGCCGGCCGTTTCGGCGGCCACCGTGGGGGCGCTCGCAGCCGGCAGCCCGGCATAGCCTTCCTGGCCGATCTCGATCGCGCGGTAGTCGACGAACTGGGCGGCGACCAGACAGCCCGCAGCGGCGACGATGGCCAGGCAGATCGCCCGCCTCGGGGTGAGCACGGCGCTGAGCCGGGTCGCGAGCCGCACGCTTGCGGCGAGAGTGCGCAGCAGCAGGCGTTCGACCAGGAAGAGGCCGCGGAAGAGCAGCACGGCCAGCGGTCGCAGGCGAGCGACGGCCCGAACGCCCGCCCTGGCGGCAGTGCGGCCTGCTCGCACGAGCGGCCCCGCCGCGCGCTGCAGCGCCCGATCGGCCCCACGGTCCAACCTGGCGGTCGCCTTCCTGATGCGAGGCCCAACCGCTGCTATCATCGCGCGTCGCTCAGGCTTCTCTTTTGCAGTTCGCTTCGCCGGGCCCGCCAGGGCCTTTTTCATGCGCCGATCCCGGCGGCTTTCGCGGGAAGGCCTCGACCTCTTAGATTTGTCTCGTTCCCACTTCACAGCGCAACCCCCACACTTGAGACCATGCCACGCAACTTCCCTCTAGAGAAAACCCGCAACATCGGGATCATGGCGCACATCGACGCCGGTAAGACGACGACGACCGAGCGCATCCTCTACTACACGGGCCGCACGCACAAAATCGGCGAGGTTCACGAGGGCGCCGCGGTGATGGACTGGATGGAACAGGAGCAGGAGCGCGGCATCACGATCACGTCCGCCGCGACCGCCTGCGAGTGGAACGGGCACCGGATCAACATCATCGACACGCCCGGCCACGTCGACTTCACGGTCGAGGTCGAGCGCAGCCTGCGCGTCCTCGACGGCGCGATCGCCGTCTTCGACGCCGTCGCCGGGGTGGAGCCCCAGTCGGAGACCGTCTGGCGCCAGGCCGACAAGTACAAGGTGCCGCGCTTCGCCTACATCAACAAGATGGACCGCACCGGCGCCGACTTCTTCAATGCCGTGGAGACGATGAAGGATCGGCTGGGAGCAAATCCGCTGCCGATCCAGCTGCCGATCGGCAGCGAGGGCGACTTCATCGGCGTCGTCGACCTGATCGAGATGGTGGCGCTGGTCTGGAAAGACGAGCTCGGCACCGAGTTCGAGACCGTCGAGATCCCCGCCGACCTCGTCGAGCAGGCGGAGGAATACCGCACCCAGCTGATCGAGGCCTGCGCCGACTACGACGACGAGCTGATGGAGGCCTACCTCGGCGAGGAGGAGATCCCCCACGAGCGGATCGCGAAGTCCCTCCATCACGCCTGCCTCGACACCAAGGTGACCCCGGTCCTCTGTGGCTCCTCGTTCAAGAACAAGGGGGTGCAGCCGCTGCTCGACGCGGTCGTCGAGCTGCTGCCCTCGCCGCTCGAGGTCCCGCCGGTCACCGGGCTCGTCCCGGCCGGCAAGGGCGAGGACGAGCCGACCGAGGCTGAGCGTCCCGCCGACGACAGCGGCCCCTTCTCGGCGCTCGCCTTCAAGATCATGACCGACCCTTATGTGGGCAAGCTGACCTACTTCCGCGTCTACTCGGGCAAGCTCGAGGCGGGCGGTCGCGTGCTCAACGTCAAAACCGGCAAGACCGAGCGGATCGGCCGGCTGTTGATGATGCACGCCAATAGCCGCGAGGAGATCGAGGAGGTCTATTCGGGCGACATCTGCGCCGGGGTCGGCCTCAAGGAAACGGGCACCGGCGACACGCTCGCCGCGCCCGATGCGCCGATCGCGCTGGAGAGCATCGAATTTCCCGAGACGGTGATCGCGGTCGCGATCGAGCCGAAGACGAAAGCCGACCAGGAGAAGATGGGGACCGCCCTGCAGCGCCTCGGCGAGGAGGACCCGACCTTCCGGATCGAATCCGACGAGGAGACCGGCCAGACCCTGATCCACGGGATGGGCGAGCTCCACCTCGAGGTGATCGTCGACCGCATGCTGCGCGAGTTCAAAGTCGACGCCAACGTCGGCAAACCGCAGGTCGCCTACCGCGAGACGATCCGCAAGGAAGTCAACAAGGTCGAGGCGCGCTTCGTCCGCCAGACCGGCGGCCGCGGCCAGTTCGGCCACGTCGTGATCAACCTCGAGCCGGCGCCGGGCGAGGGCTTCGAGTTCCTCAACAAAATCAAGGGCGGCGCCATCCCGGGCGAATACATCGGCCCGGCCGAACAGGGGATGAAAGAGGCGCTCGAGAACGGCGTCAAGGCCGGCTACCCGATGGTCGACGTCAAGGTCGAACTGGTCGACGGCTCCTTCCACGACGTCGACTCTTCCGAGATGGCCTTCAAAATCGCCGGCTCGATGGCGATCCAGGAGGCCGCCCGCAAGGCCGACCCGGTCCTGCTGGAGCCGGTGATGGCGGTCGAGGTCGTCACGCCCGAGGACTTCCTCGGCGACGTGATCGGCGATCTCTCGCGCCGGCGCGGCAAAGTCCAGGGCCAGGAGCAGCGCGGCAATGCGCTTGCGGTTCAGGCCTTCGTCCCGCTCGGCGAGATGTTCGGCTACGCCACCGATCTGCGTTCCTCCACTCAAGGTCGTGCGACCTACACCATGCAGTTCGAGCGCTACGAGGAGGTCCCGTCCAACATCGCCGAGGAGATCGTCGAGCACCGCTCGGGCGACCCGGTCGGAGCCAGCTCGTGAATCTGGCTATATTTTCCAGGTTCGCCCGCAGATAAAAGAAGCAAGTTCCCAACTTAGAAAGGTAGAACGGAGAGCAGATGTCAAAGGAGAAGTTCGAGCGCGATAAGCCGCACGTGAACGTCGGCACGATCGGTCACATCGACCACGGCAAGACGACGCTGACGGCCGCGATCACCACCACGCTCTCCGGCAAAGGCGAGACCGAAGCGAAGAGCTTCGCGGAGATCGACAACGCCCCGGAGGAGAAAGAGCGCGGAATCACGATCGCGACCTCGCACGTCGAGTACGAGACCGAGAACCGCCACTACGCCCACGTCGACTGCCCGGGCCACGCCGACTACGTCAAGAACATGATCACCGGCGCCGCGCAGATGGACGGCGCGATCCTGGTCGTCTCGGCCGCCGACGGCGTCATGCCGCAGACCCGCGAGCACATCCTGCTCGCCCGTCAGGTCAACGTCCCGCACGTGGTCGTCTTCCTCAACAAGGTCGACCAGGTCGACGACGACGAACTGATCGAGCTGGTCGAGGAGGAGGTCAAGGAACTCCTCGACGAGTACGACTTCCCCGGCGACGACACGCCGATCGTCAAAGGCTCGGCGCTGAAGGCGCTGGAGGGCGACGAAGATGCCCAGAAGGCGATCTTCGAACTTGCCGACGCGCTCGACTCCTACATCCCGGAGCCGGTGCGCGAGCTCGACAAGCCCTTCCTGATGCCGATCGAGGACATCTTCTCGATCACCGGCCGCGGCACGGTCGCCACCGGCCGCGTCGAGCAGGGCATCGTCAACACCGGCGACGAGGTCGAGATCGTCGGCATCACGGACACCACGACCACGGTCGTCACCGGGGTCGAGATGTTCCGCAAGCTGCTCGACCAGGGTCAGGCCGGGGACAACATCGGCGCCCTGTTGCGCGGCACCAAGCGCGAGGAGATCGAGCGTGGCCAGGTGCTCTGCAAGCCCGGGTCGATCACTCCGCACACCAAGTTCAAAGCCGAGGTCTACTGCCTGAAGAAGGAGGAGGGTGGTCGTCACACCCCGTTCTTCTCCGGCTACCGGCCTCAGTTCTACTTCCGCACGACCGACGTGACCGGGATCGCCAACCTCCCCGAGGGGACCGAGATGGTGATGCCGGGCGACAACGTCGAGATGACGATCGAGTTGATCCAGCCGATCGCGATGGACCAGGGCCTGCGTTTCGCCATCCGCGAGGGTGGCCGCACCGTCGGCTCGGGCGTCGTGGCGGAGATCATCGAGTAGCCCGACAAAAGGGCGGGCTCCGCCCGCTTTCGTCGCTCTCGCGGCGAGGAAATTCAAAGAGACATACGACCGGGGGCGGCGCCCCACCACCAAGGGGCGGCGCCCCTTCGGCGCGGTAAGAACGCGCAGAAGAAAAAGGAAGAAACAGGCACCGTGGCGACTATCGCGGCTCAAAAAATCCGAATCCGACTCAAGGCGTACGACCACGACGCCATAGATCGGGCTGCCCGCGAGATCGTCGAGACGGCGGAGCGCACCGGCGCCAGCGTGTCCGGCCCGGTGCCGCTCCCAACCGAGAAAAACGTCTACTGCGTGATCAAGTCCCCGTTCAAGGACAAGGACTCGCGCGAGCACTTCGAGATCCGCACCCACAAGCGGCTGATCGACATCCTCCAGCCTTCCCCGAAAACGGTCGACTCGCTGCAGCGGCTCGACTCGCTGCCGGCCGGCGTCGACATCGAGATCCGCCTCTAGGACTGGTATGGCGGCGATCCTCGGCAAGAAGCTCGGCATGACCCAGGTCTTCCGCGAGGGCGGCGAGGTCGTGCCGGTGACGGTGATCGAGGCCGGCCCCTGCAAGGTGACCGCGGTCCGCGACGCCGAGCGCGACGGCTACGCCGCCGTGCAGCTCGCTTTCGACGAGGTCAAGGAGGGCAAGCTGAGCAAGCCCGAGCTCGGCCACCTGAAGAAGGCGGGCGCGCCGCCGATGCGCCACCTGGTCGAGTTCCGCGACGAGGATCTCGGCGCCGAGGATGGCGAGGGCCCCAAGGTCGGGGACGACGTCACCGTCGCCGCTTTCGAGGCCGGCCAGCGGGTGAAAGTCTCCGGCACCTCGATCGGCAAGGGCTTCCAGGGCGGGATCAAGCGCCACAACTTCAGTCGCGGCCCGGTCAGCCACGGCTCCCACAACGTCAGGGCGCCCGGCTCGATCGGCGCCAGCGCTTTCCCCGGCCGCGTCTTCAAAGGCCAGCGGATGCCCGGGCAGATGGGCAACAAGCGCACCACCCAGCGCGGCCTCGAAGTCGCCGAGGTGGACGCCGAGCGCAACCTGCTGCTGCTCAGGGGCTCGGTTCCCGGCTCTCGCAATGCTCTGATCGAGGTGAGGACCGATGGCTAAAGCGACCGTGCTCGGCAAATCCACGAAGGCCGACCTGCCGCAGGAGCTCTTCAGCGAGCCCTTCCATCACTCGCTGGTGCACGAGACGGCGCGTGCCGACCTCGCTTCGCGCCGCCGTGGCACCGCTTCGACGCTGACCCGCGGCGAGGTCGCCTTCACCACCGCCAAGGCCTGGCGGCAGAAGGGCACCGGCCGCGCCCGCGCCGGCACGCTCGGCGTGCCCAACCGCTTCGGCGGCGGTGTCGCCTTCGGCCCCAAGCCACGCCACTACACGGTCAAGGTCAACCGCAAGGCCCGTCGCAAGGCGATGCGCGCCGCGCTCTCGGTCCACGCCGAACGCGACAGCGTCGCGATGCTCGACGTTGCCTCGTTCGAGACGCCTTCGACCAAGGCCGCCGCGCAGGCGCTGGAGAAATGGGGCGCCAAGCGTCCGACCCTGCTCGTGATCGACGGCGAGGAGACCGGCGCGCTGAAGAGCTTCCGCAACATCGCCCGCGTCACGGTCGTCGAGGTCGGCGCGATCGGCGTCGCCGACGTGATCGGCGCCGCCTCGCTCGTCATATCCGAGAAGGCGCTGGAGACACTGAAGGGGAGGCTCTCCTGATGGATGCTCGCAACGTGATCGTCCGCCCGGTCGTCTCCGAGAAGAGCTACGCGCTGATCGGCGAAGGCAAGTACACGTTCCGCGTCAACGATCGCGCCCACAAGACGCAGATCGCCAAGGCGGTCGAAGAGATCTTCGGCGTGGCCGTGGCCGAGGTGCGCACCTCGAAGGTGCGGGCCAAGCCGAAGCGCCGCGGCTTGAGCAAAGGGCGGACGCGCGCCTGGAAGAAGGCGATCGTCCAGCTGATGCCGGGCGAGCGGATCGAGCTGTTCGAAGGCGCCGAGACTGCATAGGGAGAGAGATGCCGAACCGGAAAACCAAACCGACGAGCCCCGGGCGCCGCTTTGCGACCTACCCGCTGCGCGAGCAGCTGACCGCGACCGAGCCGGAGCGCAAGCTGACCGAGGGTCTGCGCAAGAGCGGCGGGCGCAACGCCAACGGCCGCGTCACCGCGCGCCACCGCGGCGGCGGCGCCAAGCGGCGCTACCGCAAGATCGACTTCAAGCGGCGCAAGGACGGCGTGCCGGCCAAGGTCGCCAGCATCGAGTACGACCCCAACCGCAGCTGCTACATCGCCCTGATCCATTACGCCGACGGCGAGAAGAGCTACATCCTCGCCCCGGCCGGGCTCAAGGACGGCGACACCGTCCAGTCGGGCGAGGGCGCCGACATCAAACCGGGCCACGCGCTGGCGCTGGGCGAGATGCCGACCGGCACGATCGTCCACAACGTCGAGCTGACCGCAGGCCAGGGGGGCAAGATGGGTCGCGCGGCCGGAACCGCGATCCAGCTGGTCGCCAAGGAGGGCGAGATGGTCACCCTCCGCCTGCCCTCGACCGAGATGAGGATGGTGCGCGCCGAGTGCCGCGCCACGGTCGGCCAGCTCTCCAACGCCGAGCACCAGAACATGACGGTCGGCAAGGCGGGGCGCAACAGGCACAAGGGCAAGCGTCCGCAGACGCGCGGCGTGGCGATGAACCCCGTCGACCACCCGCATGGCGGCGGCGAGGCGCATCACACGCCCGGCGGCCACCCGGTGACGCCGTGGGGCAAGCCGACGCTCGGCTACCGCACCCGCAAGAAGGGCAAGCGGTCCGACCGCTACATCGTGCGCGGCCGGCGCCGCGGGAAGAAGAAGAGGTAAGGGATGGGACGCTCGACCAAAAAGGGGCCGTGGGTGGAAGCGGCGCTGATGAAGCGGATCTCGGCGATGAACGACTCCGGCCAGAAGCAGATGGTCAAAACGTGGTCGCGGACCTCGACGATCTTTCCTGAGATGGTCGGCCACACGATCGCCGTCCACGACGGCAAGAAGCACGTGCCGGTCTTCATCTCGGAGTCGATGGTCGGCCACAAGCTCGGAGAGTTCGCGCCGACGCGGACCTTCCGCGCGCACTCCGGCACCGGTAAGGGCGAATAGCGATGGCTGACGAGAAGAAAAAAACTACGAAGAAAGCCGATACGGGCAAAGCGTCGGGCGAAAAAGCCGCCGCCAAGAAAACGGCTGCCAAAAAAGACTCGACGAAAAAAGCCAAAGCCGGGAAAAAAGAGGCTGGCAAAAAAGCGCCGAAAAAAGCGGGCGCGAAAAAAGCCACTGCGAAAAAAACCGCTCCGAAAGCAGAGAAACCGAAAGCCAAGCCGGCGCCGCTCCTGGTCCGCGCCAGCTCCCGCTACGTGCGGGTGGCGCCGCGCAAGGCCCGCCTCGTCGCCGACCAGGTACGCGGCCTGCAGATCGACCGGGCCCGGGCTCTGCTGCAGTTCTCGCCCCGCGGCGCCGCGCACGACATCGGCAAGCTGATCGAGTCGGCGGCGGCCAACGCCGAGAACAACCACGATCTCGTCGCCGACGAGATGCGGGTGGCCGAGATCACCGTCGACGAAGGCCCGACGCTGCGCCGTTTCCGGCCGCGGGCGCTGGGTCGGGCCACCCCGATCAACAAGCGAACCAGCCACATCGCCGTGGCCTTGAGCCCGGAAGAGGACAGCTAAGACCATGGGACAGAAGATCCATCCCGGCGGCTTTCGCGTCGGCTACATCCAGGACTGGAAATCCAACTGGTTCGACGAGAAGGGCTTCGCCGACGTGCTCGCGGAGGATTTGGCGATCCGCGACCACATCGAAGGCAAACTCGCCCACGCCGGCCTCTCCAGCATCACGATCGAGCGCCGCGGCGAAGTCTCGGTGGACATCCACACCGCCCGCCCTGGGATCGTCATCGGCAAGTCGGGCAGCGAAGTCGACGCCCTGCGCAAGGAGCTCCACAAGCTCACCGGCAAGCCCGTGAAAGTGAACATCCGCGAGGTCAAGCGCCCCGAGCTCGACGCCAAACTGGTTGCCCAATCGATCGCCGAGCAGCTGCAGAACCGCGTCGCCTTCCGTCGCGCGATGAAACGCGCTCTGACCTCGGCGATGCGCTCCGGCGCCAAGGGCGTGAAGCTGCAGGTGTCGGGCCGTCTCGGCGGCTCGGAGATGGCGCGGACCGAAAGCTATTCCGACGGGCGCGTGCCGTTGCACACGCTGCGCGCCAACATCGACTACGGCTTCTTCGAGGCGCGCACGACCGCGGGGCGGATCGGCGTCAAATGCTGGATCAACAAGGGCGAAGTCATGCCCGAGGGCTTCCGCTCCGACCAGATCCCCGGCGACGGCGAGCCGCAGGGCCCTCCTGCCGGCGGACGCGGACGCGGCGGCGGCCGGCGCGAAGGGGGCGGTCGCTGATGTTGATGCCGAAAAGGGTCAAGCACCGCAAACAGATGCGCGGCCGGATGCGCGGCTACACCAAGGGCGGCAGCCATGTCGCTTTCGGCGAGTACGGGCTCAAGGCGCTCGACCGCGGCTGGATCACCAACCGCCAGATCGAGGCCGCCCGCGTGGCAATGACCCGCAAGATCAAACGCGGCGGCAAGGTCTGGATCAACGTCTTCCCCGACAAGCCGTACACCAAGAAGCCCGCGGAGACGCGGATGGGCTCGGGCAAGGGCAATCCGGAGGGCTGGGTCGCGGTGGTCAAGCCGGGCAAAGTCATGTTCGAGCTGGCCGGCGTTCCCGAGGACCTGGCGCGCGAGGCGCTGCGGCTGGCCGGGCACAAGCTTCCGATCAAGACCAAATTCGTCATGCGCGAGGGGGCCGAGTCCTGATGAAGGCGGCCGAGGCCCACAACCTGAAAGACGACGAGCTGGTGGCAAAATTGATCGACGCCAAGCAGGAGTCGTTCAACCTGCGCTTCCGCCACGCCACCGGCGAGCTCGAGAACACGGCCCGGCTGGGGCAGGCCAAGCGGGACATCGCGCGCCTGCTGACGGTGGCCAAGGAGCGCGGGATCGACGTCGATCGAGAGCTGAGGAAATGATGGCTGAGGACGAGACGAAAAAAGACGAGACGACTGAGCAGGACGAGGCCACTCAGGACGCGGGTCCTGTCGCGGAGGAGGCATCCGGCGAGGAGCTGGGTTCCTCGCCTGAGGAGTCTGCGGCTGGGGCTGAGGAGTCTGAGGGGCGAGGAACGGACGCCGCTGCCTCGCCGGATGCCTCCTCCGCGCCACCCGCGTCAGAGGAGTCTGCCGAGGCCGAGCCGAATCCGGAAGATGAGCTTCCTTGGAAGGAGCGGCGCAGGCTGGCGAAATCTCGCCAGGCGCACAAGGCCAAGCCGCAGCAGAGTCCCGAGGAGCGCAAGGCGGAGCGGGTTGCGGAGCGCAAGAAGCGGGGGGCGGCACGGCGCAAGGAACGGGCCGCGCTCAAAGCCAAGAAGACTGCTGGGACCGGGACGCCGCCGGCCGAGAAGGACTCCAACGCCGCCAAGGTGCGGCAGGGGATCGTCGTCTCCGACAAGGGGCAGAAATCGATCACGGTGCGGGTCGACATCGTCCGTCGCCACCCGACTTACGAGAAGGTGATCCGCCGCTCGCGCACGCTGCACGCCCACGACGAGCGCAACGAGGCAGGTGAGGGCGACACGGTCCGCGTGATCGAGACCCGGCCGATGTCCAAGACCAAGCGCTGGCGCCTGGTCGAGATCCTGGAGAAGGCGAAGTAGAAGATGATCCAGCAGGAGTCAAGACTCAAAGTCGCCGATAACTCCGGCGCGCGGGAGATCCTCTGCATCCGGGTCAAAGGCGGCTCGCACCGGCGCTACGCCGGGGTCGGCGACGTGATCACGGCGACGGTCAAACAGGCCAGCCCGCAGGGCGGCGTGCGCAAGGGCGAGGTCGTGCAGGCCGTGGTCGTGCGAACGAAGAAGCAGCTCGGCCGCTCCGACGGCACCTACATCTCCTTCGACGAAAACGCCGCCGTGCTGATCGACCCGGCCAGCAACAACCCGCGCGGCACCCGCATCTTCGGGCCGGTGGCCCGCGAGCTGCGTGAGCGCAACTTCATGAAAATCGTCTCGCTGGCGCCGGAGGTGCTGTAGCGATGGGCGGTTCGATGAAGATCCGCACCGACGACATGGTCGAGGTGATCGGCGGCAAGGACTCGGGCAAGACCGGCCGCGTCCTGCGCACCGACCCGAAGCGCAGCTTCGTCTACGTCGAGGGCCTCAACATGGTCAAACGCCATGAAAAAGCCCGGCCGGTCCAGGACGTGCAGAAAGCCAGCCAGCAGATGGGCGGGATCGTCGACAAGGAGGGGCCGATTCACGTCTCCAACGTGATGCTGCTCGACCCCAAAGACAACAAGCGGACCCGGATCGGCGTGCGCCGCGACAAAGGCGGCAAGCGCGAGCGCTACGCCAAGCGGAGCGGGGTGAGCATCTGATGGAGGCCGCGACGACGCCGCAGTCCCAGGCCGCACCCCCGCCGCGCCTGCGCGAGCGCTACGAGCAGGAGGTCGTGCCGGCGCTGACGCAGAAATTCGGCTACTCCTCGGCGATGCAGGTGCCGCGCCTGCAGAAGATCGTCCTCAACATGGGCGTCGGCGAGGCCAGGCAGAACGCGAAAATGCTCGAGGCGGCGCAGGAGCAGCTGGCGACGATCGCCGGCCAGCATCCGAACGTCCGCCGCGCGCGCAAGTCGATCGCTTCCTTCAAGGTGCGCGAGGGGATGCCCGTCGGCCTCTCGGTGACCCTGCGCCGGGCGCGGATGTGGGAGTTCCTCGACCGCCTGACCTCGATCGCCGTGCCGCGCATCCGCGACTTCCGCGGCCTCAACCCGCGCTCCTTCGACGGCCGCGGCAATTACTCGATGGGCGTCAAGGAGCAGCTGATCTTCCCGGAAATCGACTACGACTCGATCGACGAGGTGCGCGGCCTCGACGTCACGATCGCCACCTCCGCGCCGTCCGACGAGGAAGCCTTCGAGCTGCTGCTCGGGTTGGGCATGCCCTTTGCCAAAGAGGGCCGCCCGGGCGCCGCCGGCGAGGCGGAAGCCGAGGCCGCAGAGGAGCAGCGCAAGGAGGAGGCCCGCCAGCGGGCCGAGGCCGAGCAGGCGGCGCTGGAACAGTTGAAAGAGGAGAACCCCGACGCCTACGCGACGCCGGAGCCCGCAGCCGAGGAGGGCGAGGGCGCCGCGGAGGGCGAGAGCGAGGAAGCCGACGGCTCTGCCGGCGAGGAGGATTCTGAGAATGGCTAAGACTTCGATGAAGGTGAAGCAGGGCCGCAAGGCCAAGTTCAAGTCGCGCGAGTACAACCGTTGCCGGCGCTGTGGGCGGCCGCGCGGCTACTACCGTAAGTTCGGCCTCTGCAGGATCTGCCTGCGCGAGGCTGCGCACGAGGGCTACGTGCCCGGAATGACCAAGTCGAGCTGGTAGAGCGAGACAGGACGACTGAACGATGCTGAACGACCCGATAGCCGATTACCTGACCCGGATCCGCAACGCGCTCGGCTCCGGCCACGACGACGTGCAGATCCCCGCCTCTCGCCTGAAGGAGGAGATGAGCCGCATCCTCAAGGAGCAGGGCTACATCGTCGACTTCGTCCGTAAGCCCGCCGAGGTCGGCGAGGCGATCGAGATCCGACTCAAGTACACGGAGGACCGCCGCCCGGTGATCGCCGGGCTGGAGCGGATCTCCCGGCCCGGGCGGCGGCGCTACGTCGACCACACCGAAGTGCCGCGCGTCGACGGCGGCACCGGCACGGCGATCATCAGCACGTCGACCGGGGTGATGACCGGCCACGAGGCCAAGCAGAGGGGCATCGGCGGCGAGGTCGTCGCCTACGTCTGGTGAGAGAGCTTCGATGAGCAGAATCGGAAGAAAGCCCATCTCCATCCCCGAGTCCGTCACGGTCGAGCTCGCCCCTGGGCGGGTCGCCGTCAAGGGGCCGAAGGGGGAGCTGGCGCAGGCGCTTGCGATCGACATGAAAGTCGAGCAGGAGGACGGCACCGTGACGGTCAGCCGACCGACCGACCGCGGCGAGCATCGCGCCCTGCACGGCCTCACCCGCAGTCTGATCGCCAACATGGTCGAGGGCGTCGTCGACGGCTTCGAGAAGCGGCTGGAGATCCAGGGCGTCGGCTATCGCGCCCAGCTCAAAGGCAAGGGCCTGGAGCTGGCGCTCGGCTACTCGCACCCCGTCTCGATCGAGGCGCCGGAGGGGATCGAGTTCGAGGTGCCCCAGCCCACCGAGGTGATCGTGCGCGGGATCGACAAGCAGCTCGTCGGTCAGGTCGCGGCGGACATCCGCAAGCGCCGCCCGCCGGAGCCCTACAAGGGCAAGGGGATTCGCTACCGCGACGAGCACGTCGCGAGGAAGGTCGGTAAGCGCGCATGACCGTCATGACCAAGCGCCAGCAGCGTCTGCGCCGGCGTCGCCGGGTGCGCGCCCGCATCGTCGGCAACGCCGAGCGGCCGCGCCTCTCCGTCTATCGCTCCAACCGCGGCGTCTTCGCCCAGCTGGTCGACGACGCCTCCGGCCATACCCTGGCCGCGGTCAACTGGACCGAGTCGGAGCTGCGCAAGCTGACGGCCTCAGAGCAGGCGAAGCGGGCCGGCGAGCTGCTTGCCGAGCGAGCCAAGTCGGCCGGAATCGAGACCTGCGTCTTCGACCGCGGCGGCTACAAGTTCCACGGTCGCGTCAAGGCGCTCGCCGAAGGCGCCCGCGAGAAGGGGCTGAAGTTCTGATGGCGCGCCGCGCGTCGTCCAGTCAGCTACGGTGTCCGGTCCGATGAAGGGCATGGACATGACCAACGTCGAGACCGTCTCCCCTCGGGGACTGGATCTCCAGGAGCGGGTGATCGAGATCAACCGCGTCGCCAAGGTGGTCAAGGGCGGCCGCCGCTTCTCCTTCACCGCGCTGGTCGCCGTCGGCGACGAAGAGGGCGTGGTCGGGATCGGCTACGGCAAGGCCCGCGAGGTTCCGCTGGCGATCCAGAAGGCGGTCGAGAACGCCCGCAAGAGCCTCATCCGCGTGCCCAAATACGGGCAGACGCTGACCCACAAGATCATCGGCCGCTACGGCGCCGGCCACGTCGTCCTGCGCCCGGCCAGCCCCGGTACCGGCGTGATCGCCGGCGGCGGCGTGCGGGCAGTGCTCGAGCTCGGAGGGGTGCGCGACGTGCTTACGAAGAGCATCGGGACGCAGAATCCGATCAACCTCGTCAAGGCGACGATGGACGGGCTGGTGCGGCTTCGGCGGCCTGAGGAGGTTGCTGAGCTGCGGGGGCTGACGGTTGCGCAGGTGCTTGGGGTGCAGAAGTCGTCGAACGGCAGCGTTGTGGCTGACACGGCTCAGGATGAGGCGTCTCAACCGGCGGGTCCTGTCGCCGCAGGGGACCCACCGCCTCCTGCGGTCGCTAAAGCGTCCTCGGAGGCGGTCCCCCCTACGACGCCACCCGCCGGAGATACGTCTGAGGCTGACTCGCCTGAGGCTCCGGCCGATGAGGCGACCGCGCCGGCGGCTGAGGAGCCGAAAGCTGAGGGTGCTTCGTGAGCTCGGTCAAGGTCAAGCAGGTTCGTTCCCTTGCGGGGACCAATCCGAGTCAGAAAGCCACGTTGGCTGCGCTTGGGCTTGGGAAGATCGGCCGGGCTGTGGAGCGGAAGGACTCGCCGCAGCTGCAGGGGCAGCTGAAGGTGGTCTCGCACTTGGTGGAGGTCGACGGTGGCTGAGAAGGAGACGCCGCGCTCGGAGGAGATCGGGCTGCACAATCTGCGGCCCAAGCCCGGCTCGAAACGGCCGCGCAAGCGGCTTGGGCGCGGCGAGGGCAGCGGGCTGGGGAAGACCTCCGGTCGTGGGCAGAAGGGCTACGGCTCGCGCTCGGGATCGAAGAAGAATGCCGCCCGCGAGGGCGGTCAGAACCCGATCCACATGCGGATGCGAAAGCTCCGCGGTCCGCACAAAAAGCAGTCGATGCCGTTCGAGAACTTCCGCACCTCGACTCAGCCGGTCAACGTCGCCGACCTCGAGGAGCGCTTCGACGCCGGCGCCGAGGTCAACCTCGAGACGTTGAAGGAGAAGGGCCTGGCCAAGCGCTCCGATCCGGTCAAGGTCCTCGCGCGTGGGGAGATCTCGAAGAAGCTCGACGTGCATGCGCATGCCTTCAGCGCAGCTGCCAAGGAGAAGATCGAGGCAGCCGGCGGTTCCTGTCACACTCTGGAGCCCTAATGCTCAGGACTATTGCGAACGCTTTCAGCGTCGCGGACATCCGCAAGAAACTCGCCTTCACCGCGGCGATGCTGCTGCTGTACCGGCTGGGCGCCTATATCCCGGCACCGGGGGTCGACGCCAGCGCGGTCAAGGAACTCTCGGAAAACTTCGCCGGCAGCAACATCCTCGGCTTCCTCAACCTCTTCTCCGGCGGCGGCCTCTCGCGCCTATCGCTGTTCGCGCTGGGGATCATGCCCTACATCACCGCCTCGATCATCCTGCAGCTCCTCACCGTGGTCGTCCCCTCGCTGGAGAAACTGCAGAAAGAGGGCGAGGTCGGGCAGCAGAAGATCACCCAGTACACCCGTTACCTCACCGTCGGGCTCGCCTTCGCCCAGTCCTTCGGCTACGTCTTCCTCTTTCGCTCCTTCGGCAGCGAAGCGGGCAACAACTTCCTCGGCACGCTCAGCGGGCCCAAGATCCTCTTGATCGTGATCTGCCTGACTGCGGGCTGCACGCTGCTGATGTGGCTGGGCGAGCTGATCACCCAGCGCGGCATCGGCAACGGCATCTCGCTGATGATCTTCGCCTCGATCGTCTCGCGGATCCCCAACGGGATCACCGCCTGGTGGACCAACCCCGACCAGGTCTTCGTCGTGATGATGCCCTTCATCGCGCTGGCGGTGATCGTCGCGATCGTCTTCGTCCAGGAGGGCCAGCGGCGCATCCCGGTCCAGTACGCGAAACGGATGGTCGGTCGGAAAATGACCTCCGGCGGCTCGACCTACCTGCCGCTGCGGGTCAACATGGCGGGCGTGATCCCGGTCATCTTCGCCGCTTCGATCATGGCCTTCCCGCCGACGATCGGCCAGCTGCTGAACACCCCGGCCGCACTCGACTTTGCCGCCTTCTTCAGCCCCAACGGCTGGGCTTACGTGGTCGGCGAGGTGTTCTTCATCGTCATCTTCACCTACTTCTACACCGCGGTCACGTTCAACCCGGTCGACCAGGCGGACAACCTGAAGAAATACGGCGGCTTCATACCCGGGGTTCGTCCGGGGCGGCCGACCGCGGAATACCTCGACCGGATCCTCTCGCGCCTGACCTTCCCCGGCGCCCTCTACCTGGGCGCGGTAGCGGCGTTGCCGACGATCCTGATCAGCCAGACCTCGGCCAACTTCTTCTTCGGCGGCACCTCGATCCTGATCGTGATCGGCGTCGCGCTCGACACCGTCAAGCAGCTCGAGGCCCAGCTGATGATGCGTAATTACGAGGGGTTCCTCAAATAGAACTCAACCTCGTCCTTCTCGGCCCGCCGGGCAGTGGCAAGGGCACCCAGGGGGAGCGGTTGCAGGAAGACCTGCAGCTGCCCTACTGGGCGACCGGTGACATCCTGCGCGCCGCGGTCCGCGACGGCACCGAGCTCGGCAGGGCGGCCAAGGAGTACATGGACCGCGGCGACCTCGTGCCCGACGAGGTGATCGTCGGCGCGATCGCCGAGCGGATCGATTCCGAGGAGGCGGCCGACGGCTTCATCCTCGACGGCTTCCCCCGCACCGTCCCGCAGGCCGAGGCGTTGTCGGCGAAGCTCGACGAGCTGGGCCGCAACCTGACAGCCGCGCTCTTGATCGATGCCGGCGACGAGGAGGTGATGCGTCGCCTTGGCGGCCGTCGCACCTGCGCCGCGAACGGCCACGTCTTCCACGTCGATTTCAACCCGCCCGAGAAGGAGGGCGTCTGCGACGTCGACGGCAGCGAGCTGACCGTCCGCGAGGACGACAAGCCCGAGGTGATCCGCCACCGGCTCGAGACCTACCACGAGAAGACGGAGCCGCTGATCGAGTTCTACGACGATCAGAGCGTCCTGCGGAGGATCGACGGCGGCGCGACCCCGGACGCCGTCGCAGATCAGCTGCGCCGGCTGCTGGCGACGCTGAAGCTGGAAGCGGACGAGTCGATCTAGGCTCCTTCGAGCAGGCGGCTAGCGTGTACAGGATGATCATCCGCAAGACCCCCGAGCAGGTCGACAAGATGGCCGCCTCGGGCCAGATCCTGGTCCGTTGCCTGCGGATGCTGGCGGCGAAGGCGCGGCCCGGCGTGACCACCCAAGAGCTCGACACGGCGGCCGAGAAGTTCATCCGCTCACAGGGCGCCGAGCCCGCCTTCAAGGGCTACCGCGGCTTCCCGGGATCGATCTGCGCGTCGCCCAACTCGATGGTCGTCCACGGCATCCCCGGCCCCAATGAGCTGAAGCGCGGCGACGTGCTCTCGATCGACGTCGGCGTGGTCAAGGACGGCTGGGTCTCCGACGCGGCGATGACGGTGCCGATCGGGACAGTCTCCGCGGAGGCGCGCAAGCTGCTGGACGTGACCAAGGCGGCGCTCTTCGCCGGCGAAGAGCAGATGCAGCCGGGCAACCACCTGGGCGACGTCTCGGCGGCGATCCAGCGTGCGGTCGAGATCGAAGGCCTCTCGATCATCCGCACCCTGGTCGGCCACGGGATCGGCCGCGACATGCACGAAGACCCGCAGGTGCCGAACTTCGGCGAGCCGGGCAAGGGGCCCGAATTGGAGGAGGGCACGGTGCTCGCGATCGAGCCGATGGTCAACGCCGGCGGCCCCCTCGTCCGCATGGGCGACGACGGCTGGGCCGTCTACTCCCAGGACGGCTCCCTGGCCGCCCACTTCGAGTTCACGATCGCCGTCACCGCCGACGGCCCGCGCATCTTGACCCCCTGGCACGAGGACGAGTAGCTGGACATCGTCGCCGAGATCGATGGCCGTCGCGTGTCTCGCGACGAGGTGCTCGAGTGGGAGGCGCGCCGAGCGGCCAAGGTCTGCGAGAAGCTCGGCATCGCCGTGCCTGCCGACGTCCTCGCCCGGCGAGATGTCCTGGTCGCCCGCAAGCTCGAACTCGGCCATGACGGGCTCGAGCGGCTGCTCGCCCGCGAGCTGCGCCTCTCTGCCCACGCAGGCCGTGCGATGGCCGCTCTCGCGCGCGGCCGACGGCGCCTCTGCACGATCGAGCTGAGCGGTTCGGGCGGTTCGGCCGAGGCGATGCCGGGCTACTACAAGACCGCGATGGAGACCGGGGACGAGGCGGCTCTGCTCGCCGCCTCGCCCGACCACTACGTCCTCTGCGAAGGAGCCGAGGGCGTCCAGCAGGTAATCGAGACGACCGGCGGCTCGCCGTTTGCGGCGCGGATCTTCCTCGACGAAAGCGACACCGCGTCGGTCACTACGCGTGCGGATCCGGAATTTTCGACCCAGTGGGTCTCGGTTGGTCGCGTTCGCCAGGGAGGCCCGCCCTCCGGCGCGATTCGCCATCAGTTCGCAGACCATCCGAACGGGTTCAGGGTTCGGCTCACCGGCGAGTTTCCCGCCGCAGCCCCAGCTCGTCTGGTGCGGGCTCATAAGTGGCATCTCGCCTGCGAGTTCTCGAACTGGATCGAAGCCGCGAACGTCGCCTGACGCCCTCGTCCCTTCCAGCTCCCTTCAGCGCTTCGAGGATCCGGCCCGCCAGAGGAGTCCCAAAGCGCGTCCCCTGCTATCTTTCCCGGTCGGCCCTGAGGGCCGTTTGTGCCTGCCTGTCCGATTCATGGGCCGGGCAGGAGTCCTGTAGTCGAGACAACGCCGGAGCGATGAAGGTACGAGCTTCCGTAAAGCCGATGTGCGAAAAGTGCAAGGTGATCCGCCGTAACGGGGCGGTCCTAGTGATCTGCCAGAACCCGCGCCACAAGCAGCGGCAGGGTTAGATGCCTGCCTCCCCGACCAAGCACACCCGGATGACCCGCCTGGCACTTCGCATCTCTGCGTCCTCGGGTTTGCCTTTGCAACCAGCAAAGGCTGCACCCTGCGTCCTTGATCTGCTCGACCAGTCGGGCCCCCAGGCGCACTTGGCCAGGAAGGCAGGCATCTAGTCGATGGCGCGCATCGCGGGGATCAACATCCCGGTCAACAAGCGGGTCGAGATCGGCCTCACCTACATCTTCGGCATCGGCCGCTCCACGGCGCAGGACATCCTCGCCGAGACCAAGATCGACCCGAACACCTCGGTCAAGGACCTGACCGAGGAAGAGGTGGTGAAGCTGCGCGAGGCGGTCGAGCGGCGTGAGGTCGAGGGCGACCTGCGGCGCGAGCGCTCCCAGGACGTCAAACGACTGATGGAGATCGGCTCCTACCGGGGGCTGCGTCATCGCCGCGGCCTGCCCGTGCGGGGTCAGCGGACCAAGACCAACGCGCGCGGCCGCAAGGGCCCGCGCCGGATGAGCGTCGCCGGCAAGCGCAAGGTATAGGGAGAGAGATGGCAGCCAAAAAACCGGCCAAAGGCCGCACCCGCCGCCGGGTGAAAAAGAACATCGCCTATGGCCAGGCGCACATCAAGACTTCGTTCAACAACACGATCGTCACCCTGACCGATACCCAGGGCAACGTGATCGCCTGGGAGTCGGCCGGCTCGGCGGGCTTCAAAGGCTCGCGCAAGTCGACTCCCTTCGCCGCTCAGGTCACCGCCGACGCGGCGGCCAAGAAGGGGATGGAACACGGACTCGAAAAAGTCGAGGTGTTCGCCAAGGGCGCGGGCTCGGGCCGGGAGACGGCGATCCGCTCGTTGCAGGCCGCCGGGCTCGACGTGACCACCGTCAAGGACGTCTCGCCGCAGGCCCACAACGGCTGCCGGCCGAAGAAGCGGAGGCGCGTCTAAATGGCCCGCGACACCTCCGCTCAGTGCAAGCAGTGCCGCCGCGAGGGCCAGAAGCTCTTCCTCAAGGGCGAGCGCTGCTTCACCGACAAGTGCGGCGTCGAGCGCCGCTCCTACCCGCCCGGGGAGCACGGCCGCGGGCGCATGCGCCAGTCCGAGTACCGAGTGCAGCTGCGCGAGAAGCAGAAGACGCGCCGTTACTACCAGGTGCTCGAGAGCCAGTTCCGCGCCTACTACGACAAGGCCTCGCGCCAGGACGGCGTCACCGGCGAGAACCTCCTGCGCTTGCTGGAGTCCCGCCTCGACAACGTCCTCGTGCGCCTCGGCTTCGCCGCCTCGCGGCGCCAGGCCCGCCAGCTCGTCCGTCACGGGCACTGGATGGTCAACGGCCGCCGCGTCGACGTCCCCTCCTACCAGGTGCGCCCCGAGGACGTGATCTCGATCAAGTCAGGCTCGGCGGCCACCGAAACGATTCGCAAAGCGACCGAGCTCGTCTCGACCGTGCCGGCCTGGCTGCAGGCCGACCACGATTCGCTCACCGCCAAGGTCCTGCGCTATCCAGAGCGCGCGGAGATCTCGGCGCCGGTGCAGGAGCAGCTGATCGTCGAGCTGTACTCCAAGTAATCCGGACCGATTTCTGAAACACCATACGCAAGGAACTCATGACCACTGACTTTCAGGTCCCTCGTATCACCGTAGACAACGCCGATGACCGTCGTGGCACGTTCACGATCGAGCCGCTCGACAAGGGCTTCGGCTACACCTTCGGCAACAGCCTCCGCCGCGTCCTGCTCTCTTCGCTGGGCGGCGCCGCAGTCACCAGCGTGCGGATCGAGGGCGTCTCGCACGAGTTCTCCAGCGTGCCCGGCGTCAAAGAGGACGTCACCGACATCGTTCTCAACCTGAAGGACCTCGTCGTGCGCATGCACACCGACGCCGACGAGGTCGAGGCGCCGCTGGTCGCCACCGGACCCGGCGAGGTCAAGGCCAAGGACATCGACCTGCCGTCCGGGGTCGAGATTCTCAATCCCGAGGCACCGATCGCGACCCTCGAGAAGAAAACGAAACTCGAGGTCTACCTGACGATCGGCCGCGGCCGCGGCTACTCCCCGGCAGAGGAGAACAAGTCCGACGAGCAGCCGATCGGCGTGATTCCGATCGACTCGATCTTCTCGCCGATCCGCCGCGCCTCCTACGCGGTCGCCACCGCCCGCGTCGGCCAGCGGACCGATTTCGACAAACTGACCCTGGACCTCGAGACCGACGGCTCGATCGAGCCGGCCGCCGCGCTGCGGGAGGCCTCCGAGATCCTGATCAAGACCCTGGCGATCTTCACCGACGCCGAGCGGGTCGAGGAGTTGACCGCTCGTGAGGCGATCGCACCGCCGCTTTCGGGCGGCGACGGGCTCTCCGCGGTCGGCAACGGCGGCGGCGCGGCCGCCAGCAACGGCCTCGACGAGATCCTGATCGAGGAGCTCGAGCTCGGCGTGCGCTCTTACAACTGCCTCAAGCGCGCGGGCGTGCAGACGGTCGGCGACCTTGTCCGCAAGACCCGCTCCGAGCTGAACGCGATCCCCAACTTCGGATCCAAGTCGATCGAGGAAGTGATCGAGACCCTGCAGGCGCGCGGCCTCGATCTGAGCCAGGACTAGCCGAGCAGAGCGAGACCGGAGACCCCGATGCGCCACCGCAAGAAGCGAAACAAACTCAGTCGCGACGCGTCGCATCGGGAGTCGCTGCTCTCCAACCTCTCCAAGCAGCTGATCGAGCATGAGCGGATCAAGACCAGCCAGGCCAAGGCCAAGGCCGTCAAGCCCGAGGTCGAGCAGTTGATCACGCTCGCCAAGCGCGGCGACCTCCACGCCCGGCGGCAGGCGCTCGCCACCCTGCACAACGACAAGTTCGTCGTGCACAAGCTGTTCGAGGAGGTCGCGCCGCGCTACACGGAGCGCCCCGGCGGCTACACGCGGATCGTCAAGCTCGGCCCGCGCCGGTCGGACAGCACCGAGATGGTCTATCTCGAGCTGGTTTAGCTGTTAGTGGGGAGGGGCAGGGTGTGTCCTCGCCTTGCTGGGTTTTTCGCCTGAGGAGCTTTGCGGCCGGCCGAGATCGCTATTGGGGCGAAAAACGGACGCCGCTGCGTCGAGGACACACCCTGCCCCTCCCCGTTCAGAGCTGGGCCAAGCTCTCTCGATAGCTGAGTAGCGCGTATCCGAGATTGACCACACTAGGAGTGGGTCAAAGTCGGATACGCGTAGCTGACCGACTCTAGGTAGAGGCCGTGGGGTGGGGCGGTGTCGCCGGCCTCGGTGCGGGTTGCGCCCTTTAGAAGCTGTCCGAAGTTCTCGATGCTTCGGCGACCGCCGCCTATCTCGAGCATGGTTCCCACCAGGACGCGGACCATGTTGCGCATGAAGGCGTCGGCGGTGATGCGGAAGGCGAGGATGTCGCCTTCGCGCGTCCAATCGGCGGCGAGGATGTCGCGGTCGAAGCGGACGTGGTCGGTCTGGGTGGGGGTGAAGGCGGTGAAGTCGTGGGTGCCTGGCAGCGCGGCGGCGCAGGCCTCAAGCGCCTCGAGGTCGATCCGGTGGGGCCACCAGAGTGCCCGCCCCTGCTCGAACGGGCTCGGCGTCCGGCGGGCCAGGACCCGGTAGAGGTAGCTGCGGGAACTGGCGCTGCGGCGCGCGTCGAACCCATCCTCGACGACAGCCGCAGCGGTGACGGCGGCGTCATCCGGCCCGATGCCGTTGAGTCGCCGTGCCAAGTCGTCCCCGACTTCGGCCCCGGTGACGAAGCTCGCCACCTGTCCCAGCGCGTGCACGCCGCTGTCGGTCCGGCCCGCGACCGTCAGCTGCACCGGCTCGCGCAGCACGGTGGCCAGCCCCGCCTCCAGCTCGCCCTGCACCGTGCGCAGCCGGGGCTGCGCCGCCCACCCCTTGAAGCCGCTCCCGTCGTATTCGATGTCCAGCCGGACGGTGGTCACGCGAGCAACGCGCGCAGGCCCGCCTCGTCGAGGATCTCGATCCCGAATTTCTCCGCCTTGGCCAGCTTCGACCCCGGGCTCTCGCCGGCGACGACGTAGTCGGTTTTCTTCGAGACCGAGTTGACGACCTTGCCGCCCGCCGCTTTGATCAGCGCCGCCGCCTCCTCGCGGGTCAGGTCGGCCAGCGTGCCGGTGAGGACGAGGGTCTTGCCGTCCAGCGGGCCGCCCTCCGCGCGCCGTTCGGAGGCATCCTGCTCGAGCCGCAGCCCCTTCGCACGCAGCTTCTCCACAAGCGTCCAGGTGGCCTCGTCGGCAAGCGAGTCGGCGACCTGCACGGCCATGATCGGTCCCACTCCCTCGACCTCCTCGATCAGCTCCGGATCGGCCTCGTGCAGCGCGTCGATGGAGCCGAAATGGTCAGCCAGCGCCTCGGCGGTCACGTTGCCGACGCCGGGCAGGCCGAGCGCGTAGAGGACGCGCTTGAACGGCCGCGCCCGCGAGGCCTCGATCGCCGCAACCAGGTTGCGCGCCGAGACCTCGCCGAAGCCCTCGAGCTCGGCCAGGCGCTGCTCGTCGAGCTCGTAGACGTCGGCGACGTCCTCGATCAGCCTTTCCTCGAGGAAGCGCAGCGCCTGCTTCTCGCCGAGCCCGTCGATGTCCATCGCGCCGCGGCTGACGAAGTGCTTGACGTGCTGGAACGATTGGCCCGGGCAGCCGGAGCGGTTGGGACAGATCGTGAAGACGGCGTCCTCGGGCTTGACGGTGGGCGTGCCGCAGGCGGGGCATTTCTTCGGCGGCTTCGGTTTGCGGGCGCCCTTCTTGCGCCGCTGGGGCAACGGGGCGACGACCTGGGGGATCACGTCGCCCGCGCGCATCACCACGACCTCGTCGCCGACCCGCACGTCCTTGCGCGCCAGGTCCTCCTCGTTGTGCAGCGTCGCGGTCGAGACGGTGACGCCGCCGACATGGACGGGCTCGAGCATCGCAAAGGGGACCAGGTGGCCGGTGCGGCCGACGTTCCAGACGACGTCGAGCAATTTCGTCGTCGCCGTCGTCGGCGCGAACTTCCAGGCGATCGCCCAGCGCGGCTCGCGGCCGACGACGCCCAGCTCGCGCCACATCGCCCGCTCGTCGATCTTGACGACGACGCCGTCGATCTCGTAGTCGAGCTGCTCGCGCCTCTCCTCCCACCAGCGGCAGCGCTCGACCACCGACTCGATCTCCTCGTGATGCTCGGTGTCCGGGTTGACCTTGAAGCCGCGTTCGCGCAGCCAGGCGATCTCCTCGCCGTGCGTGGCCGGGTCGAGCCCGCGCATCGCGCCGAGGCCGTAGCACCAGATCGAGAGCGGCCGTTCGGCTGCCAGCGTCGGGTCGAGCTGACGGATCGAGCCGGCCGCCGAGTTGCGCGGGTTGGCGAAGGCCGCTTCGCCCGCCTCGGCACGGCGTTCGTTCAGCGCTTTGAAGTCGGCGATCGGCAGGTAGACCTCGCCCCGCACTTCGATCAGCTCGGGGGCGTCGTCGATGCTCAGCGGGATTGCGCCGATCGTGCGCAGGTTGCGCGTCACGTCCTCGCCGATGCGGCCGTCGCCGCGGGTCGCGCCGCGGGCGAGGACTCCGTTCTCGTAGGTCAGCGTGATCGCCAGGCCGTCGATCTTCGGCTCGGTCGTGTAGCTGAACTCCGTGGCGCTGATGTCGAGCCGTTTGAGGTGGTTGCGCACGCGCGTCTCCCAGGCGCGCAGCTCCTCCTCGCTGCGCGCGTTGGCCAGCGAGAGCATCTGCTCGCGGTGCTCGACCTGCTCGAAGCGGTCCAGCGGCGGGGCTCCGACCCGCTGCGTGGGCGAGTCGGGGGTGCGCAGCTCGGGGTGGGAGGCCTCGATGTCGCGCAGCTCGTCGAGCAGCTCGTCGTACTCGTCGTCGCCGATCGTCGGGTCGTCGAGGACGTAATAGCGATGGTTGTGCGCCGCCAGCTCGCGGCGCAGCTCCGCCGCCCGCTGCTCGTCGGCTGCCGCGCTCACACCGAGGAGGGCGTGCTCGCCGTCACCATCTGCTCCAGCGGCCAGCCACGCAGGCGGTCGAGCTCGCCGTGGTCGGTGAGGTCGAAATGGATCGGCGTGACCGCGATCCGGCCTCGGGAGACCGCCATCAGATCCGTTCCGTCGAGCTCCTCGAAGCCCGGCTGCCAGCCGTAGATCTCGTAGCGACGACGGCCGTCCCCGTCCTCGGAGACGAGCTTCAGCTCGTCGTTGTAGATGCGTTTGCCGAGCTTGGTCACCTCGATCCCGCTCGGCTCGCCGGCGGGGCAGTTGACGTTGATCAGGGTCTTCGGCGGGACCGGCTCGTCGATCAGCGCGGCGACGAGCTGAGCGAGGAAGGGCGCGGCAACCGAGAAATCGAAGCGGCCGCTGACGTAGCCCATGCCGCCGCCGGAGGACTGCTGGGAGATCGCCACGGCCGGGATGCCGAGAACGATCCCCTCGAAGGCCGCCGCGACCGTGCCCGAATAAGTGATGTCGTCGCCGAGGTTGGCGCCGTGGTTGATCCCCGAGACGATCAGGTCGGGCCGCTCGCCGACCAAGCCCAGCTCGGCGAAGCGGACGCAGTCGACCGGGGTGCCGTCGGTCGCGAACCCCCGGTCCCCGTCGCCGAACTCGACCTCCTCGACGCTCAGCGGCGAACGCGTCGTGATGCTGCGCGCCGTCGCGCTCCGATTCGAGTCCGGCGCGATCACGTCCACTTCGACTCCGTCGAGCTCGCGCAATGCCCTGCGGGCAGCCTGCAGCCCCGGAGCCGAGATCCCGTCGTCATTGGTCAGCAGCACGCGCACCGCGTCGATTCTAGGTCAGTAGGACGCCACAGCCCCGGCGATCTTGTCCTGCTCGTAGTGGGCGAGACCGAGGTCGCCGACGCCGTTCATCAGGATCGAGAAGATCATCGTGCGCCCATCGCGGTTGAAGCAGACGCCGGAGAGGGCGCTGACGCCGGTCAGGGTCCCGGTCTTGGTGTGGCAGCGACCGTCGGCGGCGGTGCCGTGCATGCGCTCGGCGACCGTGCCGCTGTGGCCGACGAGCGCCAGGTCGCCGATGAATTCGTCGCCGATCGAGGACTGGCGTATCGCCTGCAGGAGGGTCACGACCTGAAGTGGGGAGGCGCGGTTGCCGCGGGTCAGGCCGGAGCCGTCGACGGCGTGGATGCCGGAGCCGTGAGCGCGGGCGAAGCGTTCGACCACATTGGTGCCGGCGGCGGTGGTGCCGGCCGCGCCGAAGTGAGCTCCCAGCAGCTTCGCCAGCATCTCGGCGAAGAAGTTGTTCGAATAGACGTCGGTCGCGGCGACGAGCTGGGACATCGTCGGCGAGTGCAGGCTGGCGAGCCTCTGCGCCCCCGGAGGAGCGATGCCGTGGGCCACGGGCGTGCGGATCGAGATGCCGCCGGCCTGCAGGGCCATCGCCAGCTTGGTGGCGGCGAGCTTGGCCGGATCGGCGGAGAAGCCCTGGCTGATCGAGCCGCGGTAGCCGGAGTCGAAGGAGAGGCCGGACAGCGGCCCGATGTAGGGGCTGGTGGCGTAGCCCGAGTCGGCGACGCCGCGCAAGCGGTCGAAGACGCTGTCGTCGTCGTAGAGCCGGCCGGTGACGCGGTGCACGCCGTCGACCCGCAACTGTCGCGCGAGCGCGAGCAGATCGGTGCCGAGGCCGCCGCCGTAGCGGTCATAGAAGGAAGGGACCCCCAGCGTCGGGTCGCCGCCGCCCTGCAGCCAGAGGCTGCCGTGCAGCACGCCGCGCGCGTCGACCGTGCCGTCGGTGAGCAGCTTGGTGACGATGCGGTAGCTGGGTCCGAAGCGCATCAGCGCGGTCGACGTCGTGAAGAGCTTCGTGTTCGAGGCCAGCGTCCGCGGCCGCTTCGCCGCCAGCGCGCAGACGGGCTTCCCGGTTTCCGCATCGAGCACGAACAGCCCGCTCGCCGCCCCACCGCCGTAGACCAGGCGTCGCTTCATTTCCTGACAGCTTCCGCCCGCGGCATTCGCCGCCGCCGGGAGGAGCAGGGCAAGGAGGATGGCCAGGCCGGCCGCAGCTCGTTTCATCGCCAGTTGCAACACGTGGATCAGGCAAGGTAGCGGCCCCGCCCGGCGCGTCTGGGATAATCCGTGTTTATGGGAAAGGTCGTCGATATCGAGGCACCCACCCGCCGCAAACGCCGCAAGGGTCGCAAACGGCCTTCAAAGACGGCTCTGGTGCTCGGTGGCGGCGGTTTCACCGGCGGCGTCTACGAGATCGGCGCGCTGCGGGCGCTCGACCTGCTGGCGGTAAACAGCACGGTCAACAACTTCGACGTCTACGTCGGCACCAGCGCCGGCTCCTTCGTCGCGACGATGCTCGCCAACGGCGTCACGCCCGACGAGATGATGCAGGTGATCAACAAGCGCGAGCCGTCGGAGTTCGAGGATCTCGACCTCGGCAAGGTCTTGAGGTTCAACTACCTCGGCTTCCTGCAGAAGGCGGCGATGTTGCCGCTGCGTTCGGCCGAGCTGGTGCGCCGGTTGATCCAGATGGGCGATTTCTCGGCGATCGACATCGGCGTCGGCCTCGCCGAGGCGCTGCCGACCGGGCTCTACTCGAACGCCGGGATCTCCGACTACGTCCAGCAGTCGCTCAGTGACGCCGGTCGCGTCGACGACTTTCGCCTGCTCGACCACGAGCTCTACCTGACCGCCACCGATCTCGACACCTGCGAGCGCCTCGTCTTCGGGGAGCCCGGCTGGGACGACGTGCCGATCTCCAAGGCGGTCGAGTGCTCGACCGCGCTGCCGATCGTCTACAAGCCGGTCGACCTGAAAGGCCGCCAGCTCGTCGACGGCGGCATCCGCTCTACCACCAACGTCGACATCGCGGTCGAAAAGGGCGCGAAGTTCATCGTCGTGGTGAACCCGCTGGTCCCCTACGTCAACGACTTCGAGCAGACGATCCCGACGGTGTTCGGCACGCGCGTGCGGCGTGTCTCAGACATGGGCCTGCCGGCGATCGCCAACCAGACTTTCCGCCTGATCGCTCACGCCCGTCTGCACGAGGCCGTGGCGCGGTGGGAGGAGAAATACCCGGGCGTGGACATCATCCTGGTCGAGCCCGAGCCCACCGACGAGTTGATGTTCGGCACGCCGATCATGGACTACTCTCGGCGGCTGCAGATCGCCCGTCACGGCTTCGAGGCGGTCACCGCAACCCTCGCCAAGGACTACGACCGCTACAAGGAGATCGCCGAGCGCCATGGCCTCGAAATCTCCGAGCGCCGCGTCCGTCGCGCCGTGGAGCGTGCCTCCGAAGAGGAGCCAGAGCAGAATTCGGCCTGGCGCCGCGTGCTCGAGCAGACCACCTCGACGCTTTTGCCCCAGTCCGGCGAAGCGTCCTGAGCAACGAACGGCGCCTCAGCTGCCGTAGAGCTGCTCGATCTCGCCCTGGTGCTTCTCGGTGACGACGGCCCGCTTGACCTTCAGCGTCGGCGTCAGCTCACCGCTCTCCTGCGAGAGGTCCTCGGGGAGGATGGCGATCTTCTTCACCTGCTCCACACGGGCGAACTTCTCGTTGACCTTCGCCAGGTGAGCCTCGATCGCCTCGCGCACCGCGCCGTTGGCGGCAAGCTGCGCCGGGTCCTCCGGCAACTGGTGCTCCTTGGCGTAAGCGACGGCTTCTTCGGGGTCGAGGGTGACGAGCCCCACCAGGTAGGGACGGCGATCGCCGACGACCACGCACTGCGAGACCAGCGGATGCTGCTTGATCTCGCTCTCGAGGTTGGCCGGGGTGATGTTCTTGCCGCCGGCGGTGATGATGATGTCCTTTTTGCGGCCGGTGATCGTGATGAAGCCGTCGGCGTCGATCGAGCCGAGGTCGCCGGTGTGCAGCCAGCCGTCCACGATCGTCTCCCGGGTCGCCTCGTCGTTCTTGTAGTAGCCCTGGAAGACGTTGGGGCCCTTGACCAGGATCTCGCCGTCCTCGGCGATCTTTACCTCGCAGCCGGGGAAGGGCTTGCCGATCGTGCCGATCTTGAATTCCTCGGGGGTGGAGATCGTCGCCGCGGTGGAGGTCTCGGTCATGCCCCAGCCCTCCAGCACCAGCACCCCGGCGGCGTCGAAGAAGCGCAGGATGTCGGGGCTGATCGGCGCCGCGCCGGAGACCGCGAGGCGCAGCTTGCCGCCGAACAGGCCGCGGATTTTCGAGAGGACCTGCTTGTCGGCGAACTCGTATTGCTTGCGCAGCAGGAAGCCGGGCTTGCGGCCTTCTCGCTCCAGGGCCCGCACCTTGCCGCCGACGCGGATCGACCAGTCGAAGACCGTCTTTTTCAGACCGCCCTCTTTTTCCATGCTGCTGGTGGCGAGGGTGTAGATCTTCTCGAAGATGCGCGGCACCGAGGGGAAGTAGGTCGGTTCTACCTCGGCCAGGTTGGGCATGATCTTCAGCGGGTCGCGCTCCCAGTAGGCGAGGGTGGCGCCGAGGTCGAAGCTGCCGAGCTGGATCAGCAGAGCGAAGGAGTGGGCGAGGGGGAGGTAGAGGTAGGTGACGTCTTCGCGCTCGATGACGCTGTTCTCATTGACCATGTCGAGCATCGCCCGGTAGTTGCCGTGGCTGATCACGCAGCCCTTCGGCGGCCCGGTGGTGCCCGAGGTGTAGATGAAGGTGCAGATGTCCTCCGGGGTCACGGCCCGCCAGCGCTGCTCCCACTCGGCGGCGTCGCGGCCGGCGCCGCGCGCGGCGAGATCGTCGAGTGAGATCGCGTCCTCGCTGGCGCCGGTCATGCGGACTACCTGCTCGAGCAGGGGCAGCCGGTCGCGCACCGCGCGGATCTTCTCCATCTGCTCGTCGTCCTCGACGACGACGACCTTCGCGTCGGAGTTCTCCAGCACGTACTGGCACTCCTCGGGGGAGTTGGTCTGGTAGATCGGCACGACGGTGGCGCCGATCGAGAGCGCGGCGAAGTCGCAGTAGGTCCACTCGGGGCGCGTGTTGGCGAGAATCGAGACTTTGTCGCCCTTGGCGACCCCCAGCTCGACCAGACCGAGGGCGAGGGCGCGGACGGTCTCCTCGACCTCGACGAAGCTGCGTTTCGCCCACCCCTCGCCTTCCTTGTGCATCACCGCCGGGGCGTCGCCGTACAGCTGCGCCGCACGCGGCAGCAGGTCCGCGAGGGTGGTCGAGTTGGTTCCCCGCTCCTCCACGGCGGGGAGTCTAATGGACGATCTCGCGGCGCCCGGCCGCGCAGCCGTGCTCCCCAGCTAGATGGTCGAGGCGCGCCGCCGGCCGCGTCGCTCGATCTGCCGCAGCGAGGTCTGGAAGAGCGACTTGTCGATGCGCCCGTGGAAGATCGGCACGTTCATCTCCACGCATTTGCCGATCACCTCCTGCCGTTTCATGCGCAGCTCGTCGGCAAGCTCGGACGGGGTGAGGTGATTGGCCACGGCGGACCTCCCAGGTAGTTGAAATCGGGTATGAGCAGTCTTACCCCGGGAGGCCGGACGTGTCAACCGCGATAATCGAGCGGATGTCCGAAGCAGCGGCAACTCCAATCCCCCGCCGCGGCAGGCTCTGGGTGATCCTCCTCCTCGGCCTGGCGCTCTTCGGGCTCGGCTATGCGGTCGTCCAGATCTCGACCCACCCGGCGGCTCGCGACACGGTCCACATCGAGGGCATCGCCAACGCCCAGGAAATCTTCGGCGGCGTGCCGCAGGAAGAAGACCGGCTGGGCTCCTCGGACGCCCCGGTCTCGATCCAGGTCTTCAACGACCTGCAGTGCGGCAATTGCCGCGAAGACTTCCTCCAGACCATCCCGCCGCTGGTCGATGCCCAGGTCCGCTCGGGCGACGTAAAGCTGCTGATGCGCCACTACTCGGTCGCCGAAAACCCGCTCGAGCTCGGCTTCTTCGGCGCCGAAGCCGCCGCGCAGCAGGGCTATGGCTGGCAGTACACCTACCTCTTCTTCCGCAACCAGGAAGAGGCGAAGCGCTTCGGCATCGACAACGAGTTCATGGCCTCGATCGCCGGCTCGATCGGCGAGCTCGACGTGCCGGAATGGCAGAAGTACCTCGATAGCCAGGGGGGCTCGGAAGGCGAGATAGCGAAGAAGCTGGAAGCCGACGAAGAACTCGGCACCAAGCTGGGCATCCGCACCGAAATGGCGGCGATCCTCACCGGCCCGGGCGGCACCCGCACCGTGCAGGACGGCCCGACGCTCAGCGAACTCGAACAGGCGATCGAAGCGGTGAGCTGAGCGCGAGGCGGCTCGCCTCGACCGCGCTCGCCCAGGAGACCTCCGAAAGCAGGCCCGGTGCGGCAACCATGTCGCCGGCGAGGTAGACGCCGTCGCCGCGGTCGATCGCCGGGCGGTCGCGCCAGCTGGAGCCCGGGTAGTCGAGCGGCCCGCTGCGCGCGTCCATCGCCTGGCGCCGCCGCCAGGTCTCACGCTCGCGCCAGTCCGGCAGCGCGGCGTCGAGCAGGCGGTCGAGTCGCAGGGCGGTCGCCTCGCTGCTCTCGCCGGGACGGACGGGGAGCTGCGCCTGGACCAGCTCCTCGCCGTCGGGAGCAAGTGAGGGGTCGGGCGCGCTGAAGCGCTCGACCCAGCCGGCCTCGTCGAGGTCGGAGACGATGAAGGGATCGCCGCGGCGCCGACGGAGCCCGAGGTCGACGCAGACCGTGTTCCCGGCGGGCCAGGCGAGCGAGTCGTCGCCGAGCAGCTCGCGTGCTTGGGGGAGCTCGGTGGCGACGATCGTCGGGCCGCCGTCGGGAAGGGCGTCGAGGCGGCGGCCGGTCTCGATTTGCACGCCGAGCTGCCGTACGCGCCCCTCCAGCGAGGAGATCAGCGCGTTCCAGCCGCCGATCAGATAGCGCGCGGTGGGCGGGGGGCTGAGCAGCACCCGCACCGAGTGTCGCCAGACGAAGTCGGCCGAAAGCTCGCCGGGATCGTGATGGAAGGTGTAGACGCCCGCCGCCGCCGAGAGCATCTCGGCGGTGCGCGTGTCGCTGTGGGCGGCAGCCCAGCTGCGGAAGTCGACGTCGGCCGGGGCTTCGCGCCCGCGCAGTCGCAGCACGGCGGGGATCGTTCCGAGCGGCGGCGTGCGACGCACCTTGCCCTGCCAGCGGAAGCGGATGCCCGACAGCGGTGGGCCGGCATAGGCGGGCAGCAGCTCGCGCTCGGCCAGCCAGGCCCAGAACGGACCGTCCTTGTAGATGACGTGCGGGCCGAGGTTCGCCTTATACGGGCCGCTCTTGCTGCGAGCGCGACCGCCGAGCTCCTCGTGAGCCTCGAGCAGTCGGACCCTGCTGCCGCCTTCGGCGCAGGCGATCGCCGCGGTGAGGCCGGCGAGACCGCCGCCGACGATCGTGACCGTGCCGCTGTTGCCGTTGTGCTCGTTCGTGCGCATGACGCCTCCTGGGCCGTGGGAGACGGACTCTAGGGGTCCACTGGCCCGATATACAGTTCCAGTAGTGACCGCATTCAAAGGTCCAGTTGGCGGCCCCGGCGTCTTGGTCGAGCTCGAGCGTGACGCCGAGCTGCCGCTGCACGAGCAGATCGAGCGATCGCTCCGCGAGGCCATCCAGGCGGGCCGCCTCGCCCCCGGGGCGCGTCTGCCGTCGAGCCGCGCGCTCGCGGCGGAGCTGGGCGTCTCACGCGGGGTCGTCACGGAGGCCTACGGCCAGCTGGCCGCGGAGGGCTACCTGCTGAGCCGCCAGGGCGCGCCGGTGCAGGTGGCGCGGGCCGTGCGCGCCGCGGGCACCCGTCCACCGGCTCACTCGCTCCTGCCGGACTTCCCCTACCACTTCCATCCCGGCCTGCCGGACCTGGCCGGCTTCCCCCGCGACCGCTGGCTGCGCTCGTTGCGCGCGGCTTGGCGGCAGGCCCCGCTCGCTGCCGTCGGATACCCGGACCCGCGCGGCGTCCCCGCCCTGCGGGAGGCCCTCGCCGAGTACCTCGGCCGCGTGCGGGGGGCTGCCGCCGAGCCGGATCAGACGCTGGTCTGCACCGGCTTCGCCCAGGCCTTCTCATTGCTCTGCCGCCGGCTTGCCGACCATGGCGTCGGGCGGGTGGCGCTCGAGGACCCGGGATGGCACCCACATCGGCTGATCGTCGAGCAGGCCGGGCTGGAGGTGGCGCCTGTGCCGGTCGACGCCGAGGGCATCCAGGTCGACCTCTTGGCGCGTACGGGGGCGAGCGCCGTCGTCGTCACGCCCGCCCATCAGTTCCCGACCGGCGTCGTGCTCAGCCGCGAGCGCCGCGCCGCGCTGGTCGAGTGGGCCGAGGAGGGGGAGCGGCTGATCGTCGAGGACGACTTCGATGCCGAGTACCGCTATGACGGCAGCGGCCTCGGCGCCTTGCAGGGGCTGGCGCCCGAACGCGTGGCATACATCGGCTCGGCGAGCAAGCGGCTGACTCCGGGGATGCGGCTCGGCTGGGCCCTCCTGCCCTCGTGGCTGGCCTGGCCGTTGATCCAGGCGAAGGCGGTCGAGGACAGCGGCTCGGAGGCGATCGGGCAGCTCGCCCTGCACGATTTCATCGTCCGCGGCGAGCTCGATCGGCACATCCGCCGTATGCGCGTCCGCTACGGGCGGCGGCGGGAGGCCCTGCTCGAGGCACTCGCATCGCATCTGCCTTCGGCCCGCCCCTCGGCGGCCGCGGCCGGGCTCTACGAGCTGGTCCAGCTGCCCGAGGGGACCGACGAGGCGGCGCTGATCGCCGCGGCAGCCGGCCGCGGCGTCGGGCTCGAGGGCCTGGCCCTGCATCGCTACGAGTCCACCGGCCCGCCCGGCCTCGTCCTCGGCTTCGCCTCCCTCTCCGAGCCCGCGATCGAGCAGGGCATTCGCCTCCTCGGCGAGGTTTGGTCCTAGGATGCGCGGCGATGAGTCCCGACCGGCCACAGACCGCGATCGTCACCTGCATGGACGCGCGGCTCGATGCGTTCCAGTTCTTCGATCCGTTTTCGGAGGTGGTGCACGTGCTCCGCACGGCGGGGGGGCGGGTGACCGAGGACGTGATGCGAGGACTCGCCGCCTCCTGCGCGATGGGGACCGAACGGGTGATCGTCATGCACCACACCGACTGCGCGATGGCGAAGCACAGCGAGGAGCAGATCCGCGAGTTGCTGCCGTCGGGGCCGCAGCCGGAGATCGACTTCCTGACGATCGGCGAGCCGCTCGCGGCGCTGACCCGCGACTTCCATGCCGTGCGCAGCTCGACCCTCCTGCCCGACGGGGTCGAGGTGCAAGCGATGATCTTCGACCTCGAGACGGGCGAGGCGAGCGAGGTGGAGATCGCCGACTCGGTCGAGAACCTGGGCGAGATGCGTCGCGACTATCGGCGCGCCGAGCTCGACGAGGGTTGGCTGGCGGCGACCTGGCTCGAGCAGTTCACGCTCTGGTTCGACGAGGCCAGGGCAAACGCCGAGATCGTCGAGCCCAACGCCATGGTCTTCGCCACCGCCGGCTCGGATGGACGCCCGACGGCCCGCACCGTGCTGCTCAAGGCGATCGACGAGCGCGGCCTGGTTCTCTACACCAACCTGCGTTCGCGCAAGGGGCAGGCGGCGACGGAGAACCCGCGGGGCTGTGTCGTCTTCCCCTGGCATCCGATCGAGCGCCAGGTGATCGTCTCCGGGGAGCTCGAGCCGGTCGCCGGCGAGGAAGCCGATGCCTACTTCGCCTCTCGCCCCTACGGCGCCCGTATCGGCGCTCTCGCCAGCCCCCAGTCCCAGCCGATCCCCGACCGCTCGACGCTGGAATCGGCGCGCGAGGAGCTGGAAAGCCGCTATCCGCCCGACGGCGACATTCCCCGTCCGGAGCACTGGGGCGGACTGCGCCTGGTCCCGGAGACGGTCGAGTTCTGGCAGGGCCGCCCCAACCGCCTCCACGACCGCCTCCGCTTCCGCTGCGAGGAAGGTGGCGACTGGCGCGTCGAGCGCCTCGCCCCGTGAAGAACCTTAGGGAGCTCGCCGTGAAGATCGCGATCGGCGGCTCGCACGCTAGATCAATCTGACCGTTATACTGCCTATATGGCCAAACAAGTGACCGCTACTGATGCAAAGGCGACGATCCTCCGCCTCTTGGACGATGCCGCAGCCGGTGAGGAGATCGAGATCACCAGGCACGGCCGTCCGGTCGCCCGTCTCGTTCCCGCATCTGGCGCGCGCTCTCTCGAGGGCTCATTCGAGGGTGTGGCAATGACCACAGCCGAGGAGGAGCAGTTGTTCTCCACCGGCGAGGCCTGGAACGCCTCGTAGGCGTGGCTGCGATTCTGCTAGATACCCACGTGGTCCACTGGTGGTCGGCTGAGCCTAAACGAGTCAGCAAACCGGCACGCAACGCACTAGAAAAGGCGGATGAACATGTCGTGGCGGCGATCTCCTGGTACGAGCTGGTTTGGCTGGCGAAGCACGAGCGGATCGCCGTCAACATTCCGATCCGATCCTGGCTGCAGGGCCTCGCCGCGCAGCTTCGAACGATCGGCATGAATCCGGCGATAGCCGACACCGCAGCGGCCCTCCCCTCTTCGTTTCCAGGCGACCCCGCCGATCGGTTGATCTACGCAACCGCGATTGAGCACGGGCTCGGCCTCGTGACCAAGGATCGGTCAATCCGCGACCATGATCGCCCGCAGTCGTTGACGATCTGGTAGGCCGTGCCATGAGCGGGTGACGCTGGTATTCGGGAACAAGAGCTACTCGTCCTGGTCGGTCGCCTCGCGCTTTCAAACGTACGGCGTAGAGCTCGATCGGGTTGAGGATGCGCACAGAGAGCCGTGGAGCATCGCCAAGTTCGACCAGGCTTGAACTGCCGGCCGCACGGGCGATCGAATATCGGGGCGCCCGGATTTGAACCGGGGACCTCACCGACCCGAACGGTGCGCGCTACCAGGCTGCGCCACGCCCCGATGCGGGCGATTATCTCATGCGGCGACGCGCGCGTATGCCTTGCCGTCGACCTTGGGGTAATCGTCGAGGCGGACCGGGGCGGCGAGGACGGTGCGGCGATCCCCTGCCTCGCCGACCGGGGCGGGCCAGAGCCCCTCGTTGTGGCATTGGGCGGTGTACCGACGCAGGTGGGCGGGGGGGTGGGCGAGGGAGACGAAGGCCCCGTCGGGGCTGTGCATCAGGAGGTGGGTCGCGTGCAGGGCGCGCAGTCGCTCCCGCTCTGCCGGCGCACCGTCCCATTCGAGGCGGTTTGCGATCTCCACGCGGACGCGGCGCAGGCCCTCGCCGATCTCGTCGACCCATGCTTCGACCGTGCTGTGAAGGGGCTCCCAGCTCCAGACGACCGCTCCGGCCGGCGCTCCGTTTTCGCTCATCTCCGCGCGCCTGCTTCCTGCGGTCCTGATCTCGGCGGTGCGGTTGGGCAGATCGCCGAGCCTCACCTCGTGCTCCTCCAGTTCTTCGCCGCTGCGATATCGGCGCCCGGTGACGATCAGCTCGTCGACGGGATTTCCGGTCGCATCGAGGACCTGTCGCTCGACGGCTTGGACGAAACGCACCTTGACCTCGATCTGCGGATTCGCTCCCTCGATCAGGCACTCGGCGTGAAGCTGCGAGGGACCCTCGGGCCAGCGACGGGGATGAACGTCCCCTTCGGCAAGGAGCTTCCTCCGCAATTCCGTACTCATCGGGAAAGGGTCGATACCCATCCTGCATCAAATGAAACACACTCGAGTGGACGAGATCGCGCCAGCTGCGGGATCGAACCCGCTAGTTGCGAGATAAGTCGCGCAGGGCGACGGTCCGAACGGCTGCCTCAGTACCCGGGAGGGTGCCGGGCGACGAAGCCTTCCGGATAGGGCAGGGCGGGATGCCAGCGTGGCCCCGAGCCCCTTGCGTCGCCGACCGTGTCCCAGCGCAGGCCGGCGATCACCGCGTAGGCGTGGCCGGCATTGGCGTATACGGTCAGCCAGCGGCCGCGGCCCGGCGCGCCCCACGACATCAGTCGGCTCGAATCGAGGGGAGTGGAGAGGAAGCCGCCCCCAGCCAGGGCATAGCTGACCGCCCCCGAGCAGTCGTAGCCGCGCGAATACCACGAGTCGTGGCCGCCGCCCCATATGTACGGGCGGCCGATGATCTGATTGGCGGCGCTGATCGCCGCCTTGATCCTCTGCGGGGCGCCGGGCGGCGCGAGCGCGACGCCGTTCAAGAGAACGGCGCTCTGCGATTCGGTCTGCCTTGCGAGCTTTTCCATCGTGCGCGGCGTGATCTCTTCCCGTTCGCCCGCGGGCGGCGGCGTGAAAGACCCGTTGCTGCCGGCCGACGCGGGGGGAATCGAGGAGGCTTCGTCGCTGCCGGCTTCGGCTTCTGGCGCCGTCTCCGGCTCGGCTGCCGGCTTCGGTTCCGGGGCCCGCTGGGGGTGGGCGGCCGGCTCCGGCGCGACGTCGTAGGGAGGCTGCGGGTGCGGCGGCTGCTCTTCTGCGATCCGGCTGTGTCCCCGGGGCGGCGGGACTTCGGCGACCAGAGTGGGGGCTTCCTTCGCCTGCCCGCAGCCGAACAACCCGAGCACGGTCAAGCAGGTTGCGAGGAGCCAGATCGCCTGCCTAGGTCCCGAGCCGAGCATCGAAGCGAGATTCTCCCCGATCCCCGCAGGCGGGTATCAGCCGACGCGACGGTTCATCGGCTGGAAGCTCTTCCACCAGCCATCGTCGAGCACGGCGTGCTCGATGGTTTCAAGCAGGAAACCTTCTTCGTCCTGCAGCTCATAGCTGACGACCGGCGGATCGGAGATCTCGTCGACGCGTCGCACATGCGCGATCAAGAGGTATGGCGGGCGGCTGAGCCAGCGCTCGCCGGGTTGGGGAATCGACTTCGTGTCGATCATGGCGAGTGAGTACCCGCTCTGAAAAGGCAAAAACCGCTCGCCTGGTCTCGCTCTTTCCCCCGTGGAGGGTCGCTGGTCCGCATGTGGACAACTTGGCGCAGCCGGGTTACTGTCTTTTCAGTAAGGCTTGCAATCGACGGAGGTAGAGGATCGACTGGATCGCGATAGCCGTAGCGGCTTTGGCTGTTCTCGTGACGCTCGTCGTCCTGGTCGTCACGGTGCGTCGCGAGCGCCTGGCCAGGCGGCGCTTCCAGATTCTCGCCGAGATCGCCGCCGTGTCCGATGCCGGCGGCTCGTTGGAGGAGACCTTCGACGCGATCTGCGCGATCCTCGTGCCGCAGATCGCTGACTTCTGCGTGATCGACGTGATCGGCGAGGACCGCGTGCCGCGGCGGGCGGCGGTGCGCGTCTCCGCGGACGGACCCGACGGGCTCGAGCGTGGCTTGGGCGAACGAATGCCCTCGATGCCGCCCCGCATGATCGCCGGCCGCCCCACATCGTCCGAGCCGCGCTTCTATGAGCGCATATCCGATGACGACCTGCGGGGGCTCTCCCACGACCCGGAGGACTTCGAGTTCTTGCGCGGCCTCGGCATGCGTTCGGCGATCACCGTGGCCCTGCAAGCGCGCGGAGAAATCACGGGAGCGCTGACGATCGCCGTCGCCTGGACTGGGCGCCGCTACCGGCGCGACGACGCGCGCTTCGCCTGGATCCTCTCTGGCCGAGTCGCCCTGACCCTCGACAACTCCGGCCTCTTCGCCGGCCTGGAGCGGGCCGAGCGGGCGCGCTCGGAGATCGCCGAGACCCTGCAGCGGGGGCTGCTGCCCTCGCCGCTGCCCCACATTCCCGGCTGGTCGATCGCGGCGATGTACCGGCCGGCCGGTGCCGAGAACGAAGTCGGTGGCGATTTCTACGACCTCTTTCGCGTGGCCGGCGGCTGGATGCTCGTGATCGGCGACGTGACCGGCCGCGGCGCCCACGCCGCATCGGTCACCGCGGTCGCCCGCTACACGTTGCGCACCGCCGCGGCTTTGAATGACGATCCCCTGGTCGGCCTGCGCACGCTCAATCGCGCCCTGCTCGCCCGCGGCGACGCCGCGCTCTGCAGCCTGGCGGCGATCACCCTCAGCGAAGATCGTTTCGAACCGGTGCGCCTGGCGGTCGCCGGTCATCCGCCGCCGCTGCTGGTCGACGGCGACGTCGTCACCGAGATCGCCGGCGCCGACCCGGTGCTCGGCGCTTTTCCCGACGCCGAGTGGGAGATCGCGCGCGCCGAGGTCGAGCTCGGCCAGCAACTGGTCGTGGTCACCGACGGAATCACCGAGGCCCAGGGGCGCGAGGGGCGTTTCGGCGAGACGCGCCTGCGCGCTCACCTCAGCGGCGTAAGCAACCCCGCTCTCGCCATACAGCGGCTGGAGGGATCGCTGCACTCCTTCACCGATGGCAGGCTGGACGACGACGTGGCGATGTTGGCGATCGCCCGAGCCTCCTACGAGCGCATGTCCGATGCCGCCGAGCTGTTGGTCCAGCCGCCCCCTTCAGCCCCCATGCAAATCGGCCCGTACTGATGCCCCCGTCGCACCTGGCGCTGATCAAGCGCCTCTATGACTGCTTCAACCGTCGCGAGGAGGAGTGCATCCTCGAGCTCTGCGACGAGGCGATGGAGTTCTTTCCCGTGGTCACCGCCGAGGCCGTCGGTCGCGATGCCCCCTATGGCGGCCGCGGGGGCCTGCGCGACTACCTGGCTGACGTCGCCAAGGTCTGGGAAGAGCTGCAGATAACGCCGAGCGAGGTCGAGGCTCGCGGTCAGGCCCTGCTCGTGCGCGGTCGCGTCTACGCCCGCAGTCGCGAGCTCGGCATCCGCGACGTCCCCATCGCCTGGATCTGGCAGGTCCGTGACGGGCTTTTCGTCCGCGGCGAGGTCTTTCCCGATCCCGAGCAGGCCTCGGAGCGCTTTGCGGGCATCGGCATGACCGAGGCGCCTTAGCCGTATGCCACCGCTTCGTCCGCGGCGGCGAGCGGTCCACGCAACGCTTCGAGCACTTCCTCGGCGAGCTGCGAGCCGTCGCCGGGGCGCAGCGGCGTGGCGCTGATCCGCAGCACGACTCCCTGCTCGTCGATTTCCTCGAGCGCGACGCTGGGGGCGTAGCGGGTGGGGGTGTCGACCGTGTCGAGCAGGCGGCGCTCGACCCTGCGCGGGCTCGCCCCGCTGGAGAAACGCGCCCGCAGGTCGACTTTGTCGGGCTCGCGCAAGGGCACGACGGCGAGGTTGATCATCACGCTGTTCGGCACCTGGATGCGGTCGGCACCCTGGGCGAGGGTCGTATAGAAGAGGCCGAGCGAGCTGACCGTCCCTTCGAGCGAGCCGGCCAGGAAGCCGCCGACCAGGCGGACCCGTTCGCCGACCCGGAACGGCCGCGTACTCTGCAGCACGACGCCGGCGAAGATGCCGCCGAGCGATTGCTGCGCGGCAAGGCCGAGGACCACGGCGGTGATCGTCCCACCGAGGGCGAGCGTGCTCGCCGTGATCCCGGCGACGCGCAGGGCGAGGATCACGACGACCGACATCGCGAAGAGGCGGATGAGGAAGCCGAGGGTGCCGGCGGTGGCCGGGTCGAGGCGGCGGAAGAGGCGCGGCGAGGCCGCCCGTACCAGCCAATGGACGGCGATCGAGCCGACGATCACGAGGATCGCCGCCGTGGCGGTCTTGACCCATGCGCCATAGCCCGGCAGCCACACCTGGCGGTTGTAGTAGACGACCATCGTCGCGGCGATCGCCCCCAGGGCGATCAGCAGGCCACCGAGAGCCCGCTTCGGCGTGCCCGATTCGAGCTCTTCGCCGAGGCCTACGGCATGCCAGGAGTGGCTGCGGGTCTCGAACAGCTCACGATGCATCCTCCTGCGCGGCGCGGGCATCGTCGGACTGTTACCCGGCTGCCCCACGTTCAAGCGCTCCACGCGGTGGGTAATGGCGGGAGCGATATGAAGGTTCCACTGAAGAGGGCGGTTGCGCGCCGGGCTGCCAAGACGACGGTGCGGCACACCGCGCACGGGGCTGCTTCGAAGCTGAGAAGGGAACCGATGCGCTCGGCAACGCTGCTGGCGATCGGTGTCATCGCCGGCCTCGCGGCCGGAGCCGCCTTCAGCCGCGCAGCTCGGCCAGCGCGTCGTCGCGCTGCTCATGCATCGGGATCGACGCTTCAACCCCGGTGATCTTGAGCAGGCGGCGAACCTGATGGTTGCTGCAGCATAGGGCCAGCCGGCCGCCATCGCCGTTGCCCAAACGTTGCCAAGTGCGCACGATCAGGGCGATCCCGGTCGAGTCGATGAACTCGCAGGCCGAGAGGTCGAGCATGATCGAGCCGCCGGACTCCTCGAGCGCCTCCTCGAGTCCTCGAGCCAGGTCGGGAGCGGTGTTCATGTCCAGCTCACCGCGGACGGTGAAAGTGCGGATGCCGTCCTCCAGCTCTTCGCGGTGTACCTCGAAGGGGACCAAGTTCACCTACCGATCCTACATCAGCGGAAGGCCTATTTTCGCCCCGCCGGCCCAGGGTTTGACCGCGTAGCGACGGGGGTAGCCGGGGATTTCAGCAGCTCGACGATTATGCTCGTGGTCGCGGGACTCCTCCCTCGGCGACAAGGATGCGGTCAATCTCCCACACTTCGGCAAGCGATGAAAGGCCCAGGGGGTTGCAGATCATGTTGCCCGCCAAATCCGAGAACGTTGCCGTCATCCGCCACGCTCTAGCCGGCCTGGCGGAGGAGATCGGAATGGACGAACCGGGCCTGGCGGACCTGAAGACTGTCGTCACCGAGGCCTGTATGAACGTCGTCCTTCACGCCTACGACGGCGAGCCGGGGCCGCTCAACGTCGAGGCGGAGGCCGACCCCGACGGGCTCACCGTCATCGTCCGCGACGAGGGCGGCGGAATTCGCCCGCAGGCCGACACCGAACGCGACAGCCTGCGGCTTGGCCTCTCGCTGATCGCCGCGCTCTCGAGCAGCTTCTCGATCTCCGGCGGCATCGATCATGGCACCGAGATCATGATGCGCGTGCCGCTGCAGGGCGGCGGCGCGGACGGCAAGGACGGTACCGCCGCGATCAAGCCCCAGACGAGCGATCGCACGGAGCTGGTCATCGCCCGGCCCGAGTTGCTCGCGCCGGTCCTGGCACGGGTCGTCGCTGCCCTCGCCGCCCGCCGCGACCTCTCCATCGACCGCGTCTCCGACACCCTCCTCGTCACCGACGCCATCGCCAGTGCGGCACCGCGTCGGTTCTCCAACGGGCGTGTGCGGCTCGGGCTCGACGAGCGGGCGGGTGGAATCGACCTGCGTCTGGGCCCGATGGATCCTGGAGCCGCCGCGCACATCCGCGAGGACCTCGAAGTGCCCGACGTCGGCGGCTCGCTGGAGAAGCTGGCCGACGAGCTCACCGTCGAAGAGTCGGACGACGGTGAGTATCTGGTTATTCGCTTTGCCGCTGCTCCCTGATCTGGTCGCGGATGCGCGCCAGGGCGCGGCGCAGGATGCGGGAGACGTGCATCTGCGAGTGGCCGATGCGCTCGGCGATCTGCGACTGCGTCATGTCCTCGGCGAAGCGCAGGCGCAGGACCAGCCGCTCGCGGTCATCGAGGTAGGGGAGGGCTGAGTCGAGCGCGATCCGGCCCTCGACCAGCTCGAAGGCCTCGTCCTCGGTGCCGATCCACTCTGCCGGCGAAGACTCCTCGGAGTCATCGGAACCCGCCGGGCGGTCGAGCGAGAGCGGCCGCCGGTTGTGGTTCGCCTCCATCACCTCGAGCACGTCGGTCTGCTCGACCTCGAGCCGCTCGGCGATCTCGCCGACCGAGGGCGAGCGCTGCAGCTCCTTGGTCAGGTCGGTGATCGCTTTGTCGACTTCGGCCATGCGGTCGTGCAGGCCGCGCGGCACCCGCACGGTCCAGACCCGGTCGCGAAAGTGTCGTTTGAGCTCGCCGAGGATGGTCGGGGATGCGAACGCCGTGAAGGGGATGCCGCGCTCGGGATCGAAGCGGTCGACCGCGTTCAGCAGGCCCAGGTTGGCGACCTGCAGGAGGTCGTCGAAGGACTCGCTGGCGCCGCGATAGCGCAGGGCCAGCCTTTTGGCGAAGGGCATGTTTCGCCGCACCAGCTCCTCGCGGATCGCCGGGTCGCGTTCCTTCGCGAAGCGTTGCCACAGCTCCTCTTCGCGGGCAAGCGGCGATCCCGCGCCGCCGGCCGGCACGTTCTGCGCATCCTCTCTTTGCCCATCTGCTGCCATCTGGCTCTGATGTTCGACGGCCTCGAGCTGACGCTCCCGGCGCCACCGCCCTCGAGCCTCAGCAGGCCGTGCGGCACTTACTACTCATTGGGAGCGTACTGGTCCCGCCGCGCCGCTTCACCCTTGCCCTCGCCCGAGCTCATCCCGGCATTTGCGCTACCCGCCTGGCAGGCGGTTCAATCCGGTTAGGCTGCCTGGAAACCCCAATCGAGACACAAGGAGAAGCAATGGCTTTCACGGTTCCCGATCTTCCCTACGAGTACGACGCGCTCGAGCCGCACATCGACGAGGCGACGATGCGGGTCCACCACGACAAGCACCATCAGGCCTACGTCGACAAAGCCAACGAAGCCCTGGAGGGGACCGAGTGGGCCGACCGCGAGGTCGAGGACGTGCTGCGCAATCTCTCCAGCCTGCCCGGCGACAAGCAGACTCCGGTTCGCAACAACGGCGGCGGCCACTTCAACCACTCGCTCTTCTGGCAGATGATGAGCCCCGACGGCGGCGGCGCGCCGAGCGGCGAGCTGGCGAGCGCGATCGACGAGACCTTCGGCTCCTTCGACTCCTTCAAGGAAGAGTTCAAAAAAGCCGGCCTCGGTCGCTTCGGCTCGGGCTGGGCGTGGCTGGTCAAAGACAGCAGCGGCCTCGCGGTCGTCTCGACGCCGAACCAGGACTCGCCGGTGACCGACGGCAGCATCCCGTTGCTCGGCTGCGACGTCTGGGAGCACGCTTACTACCTCAAGTACCAGAACAAGCGCCCGGAATATCTCGACGCCTTCTGGAACGTCGTCAACTGGGACTACGTCGCCCAGCGCCTCGCCGGCGCCGCCTAGGGGCTAGGCGACGGCAGCGGGCCGCGCGGCCTTCGGCAGGTCGCGCGGCGCGGCGCCCTCCTTCGGCGGCACCTCGCTCAGCGCGTGCTCGGCCAGGGCGGCGATCGTCAGGCTCGGGTTGACGCCGACGTTGGCCGGGATCGCGGCGCCGTCGCAGACCATCAGGTTCTCGTAGCCGAAAACGCGCTGGCGCGAGTCGACGACGCCGTCCTCGGGGCCGTGGCCGATCGCCGCGCCGCCGAGGATGTGGGCCGTGGTCGGGATGTTGAAGGCGGCCTCGGTGATCGAGCTGGTGGCGACCCCGCCGGTCCGCTCGGCCATCCATTCCGCTGCCGCGTTCGCCGCCGGGATGAAGGTGGGGATCGGCCGCTCGGGGTCCTGCTCGGTCTGCAGCCGCACTTCGCCGTTGCGCTTCAGCTTCGGCCGCAGCGCGATCGCGTTGTCGAGCGTCTGCATCACCAGGAGGATGATCGAGCGGCGCGAGCTGCCGCGCGGCCAGAGGATCTTGGCGAAGTTGCGCGGGTGGCGGAGGATCTGGCCGAGCAGCTTCAGTGGCCGGGTGACCCGCGTGCCGTCGCCGACCAGCAGCGTGTTGAGCAGGCTCATCGAGTCGCCCGCCTCGCCGTAGGTGACGGTCTCGATGTGGGTGTAGGGGTCGGGGTAGATGCTCGAGGTGATCGCGACGCGGCTGGCCAGGTCGGCGGGGTAGTCGTCGGGCACGCGGACGCCGAGGATGCTCTCGCTGTTGGTGCGGACCAGCTCGCCCAGGCGGGGGGAGATCCGCGGCAGCGAGCCACCGAGGCGGCAGCGCTGCAGCAGCTTGTTGGTGCCGAGCGGACCCGCGGCGACGATCACGCCGCGTGCCTTCAGCGTGCGCTGCCTGCGCCCCCGCAAGAGGCCGGAGCGCTCGCTCGTCACCGCGTAGCCGTCGCTGCCGTCGGCGGCGCCGAGCGGGCGGATGTCGGTCACGGTGCGCTCCGCCTGCACCTCGACCCCGCGGTGCTCGGCCAGCCATAGGTAGTTCTTGACCAGCGTGTTCTTCGCCCCGTGCGGACAGCCGACCATGCAGCGGCCGCACTGCATGCAGCCGGTCCGCTCCGGCCCCTCGCCTTCGAAGAAGGGGTCCGGAACGGTCTCGCCGGGGTTGCCGAGGTAGACGCCGATCGGCGTCTTGCCATAGGTGTCGCCGACGCCGAGCTCCTCGCCCAGCTCGCGCAGCAGCTGGTCGGCCGGGTCGTCGCGTTCGTGGACGACGACGCCGAGCATCCGCTGCGCGGTCTCGTAGTGCGGCGCCAGTCGTGCCTCCCAGTCGTCGAGGTCGGCCCACTGCGGGTCCTCGAAGAACCGGCTGGGGGGAACGTAGAGCGTGTTGGCGTAGCCGAGGCTGCCGCCGCCGACGCCGCAGCCGCTGACCACGGCGACGTCCTTGAAGATGCTCAGTCGGAAGATCCCCTTCATCCCGATCCGCGGCGCCCAGAAGTAGCGGCGGCTGTCCGCGGTCGAGCTGGCGAAGTCGTCATCGCCGAAGCGCTTGCCGCACTCGAGCACGGCCACGTCGTAGCCCTTTTCGGCAAGGCGCAGGGCCGAGACCGAGCCGCCGAACCCCGAGCCGACGACGATCCAGTCGTAGTCGTAGCTCACGGCCGGTTGTCCCGCGCGCCTAAGCCTCGCCCGGCTCGAGCGGGCGGAAGTCCGACGTCCGCGCCCCGCAGACGGGACAGAACCAGTCGCTGGGAATGTCCTCGAAGGCGGTTCCGGGCGGAATGCCGCCGTCTGGGTCGCCCACCGTCGGGTCGTAGATGAAGCCGCAGCTCTCGCAGATCCACTGCGTTGCCTCGGTCGTCGCGCTCATAGTCGAAGCTTAGAAGACCGGCGTTATTTGTCGAAGCTGACCGCGACCGGCTCGCGATCGGCTTTGTCTTCGATCTCGAAGTACTCGCGCGGGGCGAAGCCGCCCTGGTTGGCGATGATCGAGCCCGGGAACTGCTGAATCGAGGTGTTGTAGGACTGCACGTTGGAGTTGTAGATCCGCCGCGAGGCCTGGATTTCGTCCTCCAGCTCGGAGAGGTTGCGGCTGAGCTGCTGGAAGTTCTCGGTTGCGCGCAGGGTCGGGTAGTTCTCGGCGACCGCGCGCAATCCGGCGAGTGCGCCGGTCAGCCCCTGCTCGGCCTTGGCCGTGTCGGCGACCCCTTCGGCGGACATCGCGTCGGCCCGCGCCTGGGTCACTTTCTCGAACGTCTGGCTCTCGTGCGCGGCGTAGCCCTTCACGGTCTCGACCAGGTTGGGCACGAGGTCGTGCCGGCGCTTGAGCTGGACGTCGATCCCGCTCCACGACTCGTCGACCCGGTTGCGCGATGCGATGATCGCGTTGCGCTTGCCGATGAAGTAGAGGACGCCGATCACGACGATCGCGACGACGACGATCAGAACGATCACCATGCCCGCATCCTACCTCCAACCCGCTCCGCGGACGTAGGATCGCGAGATGGGCGCGAAGCAGGAAGCGACGGAGTGGGCGGAGATCGTGCGGCGCTACGGCACGCGGCACGAGCTCGCCTACGAGCCGGTCGGCGGCATCAACCCAAAGGACGGGCCGGTGGCGCTATGCGTCGGCGGCTCCAACCGGCTCACCGGCCGGCTCGCCGAGGGCTTCTGGGGATCGTCTTGCGATGCCGACGAAAAGGAGGTCGGCGGCCTCTTCGACAAGGCGCTGCTGCCGACGGCGCTCCTGGCCAAGGCGCACATGCCCGACCTCGCCGAAGTCGTGCCCGCCTTCAACGTCGAGTCGATCGAGCGTCAGGAGGTCCTCACCAAGCGCTTCGCCCGCAAGGTCGAGTTCGAGTCGATCGACTTCAACAAGCGCTTCCAGGCCACCGTGCCCAGCGAGTACGACCCGGTCAAGCTGCGCGAGCTCTTCAGCCCCGGCTTCCTCGCCTGGACGACGACGATGACGGGCGAGGTCGACTTCGGCATCAACGACCGCCAGCTCTGGTTCCTCTGGCGCCTGCGCGAGCGCAGCGAGGAAGAGCTGAAATCCGCCTTGAAGAACGCCGGTCAGCTGTTCAAGCGCCTACAGGGGGAGATGGAAGAGAGCGGCCTGCACACCTATCCGCCAGGGCCCTGGCATGCCGGGCTGGCGCCGTTTCCCGGTGAGGGCGGCGCTCAGGCCGGATAGTCCGGGTCGCCCGGGAGGACGACCCGGTGCTGCTCCGGGGAGCCGATCACCTTGGGCAGGATCGGCTCGACCGCTTTGCCGCGGTGGGCTGCAAGCGCCTCCCCGGCCGTCCGGTACGGCAGCAGCGACTTGAGCTGCTGGACCGTCGGGAAGGCGAGGTTCAACTCGCCGGCGTGCTGCGCCTCCAGTGCCGCCCGCGGCTTGAACCAGCCGGCCTCGGTCGTCTCGACCCCGTCGGGCTCGGGCGGTGTGTGGGCGGGCGCCAGGGCGAGGAAGAACCACGCGTCGAAGCGGCGCGAGACGACCTCGGGAGTGATCCAGCGCGAGAACAGCACCAGCTCGTCGTCGGCAGGAAGCGCAATCCCGGCCTCCTCCTCGAGCTCGCGCAGCGCGCAGGCGCGGTGGCCGCCCTCGCCCTCGCCGTCCTGCGGATCCACGCCTCCGCCGGGGAACACCCAGACCCCCGGCATGAACTTGGCGCTCTCGGCCCGCTTCAGCAACAGCACCTCCAACGCCCGACCCCCATGCTTGCCGCCTCGCCTCAGCAGCACGACCGAAGCCGACGGCCTCGGCGTCGCGGGCTCGCCCAGGTTGGGGGCCTCGGCCGGCCCCCTTCTCCTCTCCGTCACGCAGCCAGCGTATCCGCCACCCGCGGGGCGGGCGTCTCGCAGGCCGCCTCGATCGACCCGGCGACGATCGCGACCAGCTGGCGCAGCTCCTGCTCGGAGATCGAGAGGGGAGGCATGAGGACGACGACGTCGCTGAGCGGCCGCACGATCGCCCCGCGCCTGCGCGCCTCCAGCGTCACCCGGTGGCCCATGCGCAGGGCCGGGTCGTGCTCGCCGAGGTCGATGCCGGTCATCACGCCGCGCCGGCGTACCTCGCAGACCCCCGGCATCGTCGCGAGCGGCTCGAGCAGCTCGCCCAGCAGCTCGATCTTCGGCTGCAGGCGCTCCAGCGTGCGCTCCCGCTCGAAGGCCTCGAGGCTGGCGATCGCGGCCGCGCAGGCGAGCGGGTTGCCGGTGTAGGTGTGGCCGTGGAAGAAGGTGCGCTGCTCCTCCGGGGCACCGAGGAAGCCGTCGTAGATCCGCTCGGTGGCCAGGGTCGCAGCCAGCGGCAGGTAGCCGCCGGTGAGGCCCTTGGCGAGGCAAAGCAGGTCGGGCGCGACGTCCTCCTGCTCGCAGGCGAACATCGTCCCGGTGCGGCCGAAGCCGGTCGCCACCTCGTCGCAGATCAAGAGCACGCCGTAGCGATCGCAGAGCTCGCGCGCGTCGCGCAGATAGCCGGGCGGGTGGACGAGCATGCCGGCGGCGCCCTGGACCAGCGGCTCGACGATCAGCGCCGCGATCTCTTCCTCGTGGCAGGCGAGGACGCGCTCGAGGTCCGCCGAGTCGCCCGGCTCGGCCGCGTGGGTGGGGAAGAGCAGCGGCCGGTAGGTCGAGTGGAAGAGGTCGATGCCGCCGACCGAAACCGAGCCGATCGTGTCGCCGTGGTAGGCGTCGCGCATGTGGACGAAGGAGGTCCGCTGCCGGTGCTGGCCGCCGCGCTGCTGCTGGAACTGGAAGGCCATCTTCAGCGCGATCTCGGTCGCGGTCGCGCCCGCTTCGGAGTAGAAGACGCGGGTCAGCCCCGGCGGCGCGATCTCGACCAGCTTTCCCGCCAGCTCGGCCGCGCCGGGGTGTGAGAGGCCGAGCATCGTCGAGTGCGCGACCCGCTCGAGCTGCTCGCGCACCGCCGCGTCGATGCCGGGGTGGCGATGCCCATGGACGTTGCACCACAGCGAGGAGACGCCGTCGATGTAGCGACGGCCCTCGCTGTCGATCAGCTGCGCCCCCTCGGCCCGCTCGATCATCAGCGGCGCTTCCTCGACCCAGCCCTGTTGCTGGGTGAACGGGTGCCAGAGATGATCCCGATCGAGCTGAGCGTGGTCCACCGACATCGCCGCTTCCAACATAGTCCTGGCGGCGGCGGGTAACTGTCATGCCAACGTGCGGCACTTCACAGACTTTTACATCAAACGATGTAACGTTCCCTCCGATGGCTGAGCGTGGAGCGATCCCAAAGGTTTCCCCCGTTCGGCGTCGCGCGCTGCGGGCGGTCCGCGCCCTCTTCAGCCCGTTGCTGCCCGACGACTACCTGGAACTGATCAATCCGCTCTGGTCGACGCGCGAGCTGCGCGGCCGGATCGAGCGGATCGAGGAAGAGACGGCCGACACCGTGACCGTGCTGATCCGCCCCGGCTACGAATGGCCGGGCCACCTGCCGGGCCAGTATCTGAGGATCGGAGTCGTGATCGACGGCGTGCACCACTGGCGCGCCTATTCGCTCACCTCCGAGCCCGGCCGCCCGGACGGCTGCATCAGCATCACGCCGAAGCTCGTCGACACGGGCAAGGTCTCGCCCTACCTGGTGCGCCAGGCCAGGCCGGGGGACGTCGTCCGGCTCGGCGGGGTGGAAGGCACCTTCGTCCTTCCCGATCCGGCTCCCGAGAAGCTGCTCTTCATCAGCGCCGGCAGCGGCATCACGCCGATCATGAGCATGCTGCGCAGCCTCCACCACGCCGAGGCGGTCGACGACGTGGCTCACATCCACTCCGCCCGCACCGCGAGCGACGTGATCTTCGCCGAGCGCCTGCGCGAGATCGACGAGGCCCATCCCGGCTATCGCCTGCGGCTGAGGATCAGCGGCGAGCAGGGACGCATCGGCCCGGGCGACCTCGACGATCTCTGTCCCGACTGGCGCACCCGCCACACCTTCATCTCGGGGCCCGGCGAGATGCTCGATGCGATGAGCGAGCACTGGGAGGGGGAGGGAGTCGCGGAGATGCTCAGCATCGAGCGCTTCCAGCCGATGATCGGCGGCGACCCCGGCGGGGGGGAGGGCGGCAGCGTGCGGTTCGCCAAGAGCGGAGTCGAGGCGGAGTGCGACGGCGCCACGCCGATCCTCGTCGCCGGCGAGGAGGCCGGCGCCGTCCTTCCCTTCGGCTGCCGGATGGGCATCTGCCACACCTGCGTGGGCAGGCTCTGCTCGGGAGAGGTTCGCGACCTGCGAACCGGGGAAGTCCATGGCAAGCACGGGGAAATGATCCGCACCTGCGTCAACGCGCCCGAGGGCCCGATCGAGATAGCGCTTTGAGACAACCGAAAGGCAGACGATGACCGCAACGAGCACCGAGACCGCCAGTCCACTCAGCCACCTCTCCAGCGACCAGCTCGACGAGCTGGGACGCGAGTTCGACGCGATCAAAGACCGGGTCTTCGCCGACCTCGGCGCCCGCGATCGCCGCTACATCGAGAGCATGATCGCGATGCAGCGCCGCCTCGCCGTGAGCGGGCGCGCGCTGCTGCTCGGCTCGCGTTCGCGGCCGGCGTGGATCGCGGGAACGGCCGCGCTTTCGATGGCCAAGATCCTCGAGAACATGGAGATCGGCCACAACGTCCTGCACGGCCAGTGGGACTGGATGAACGACCCCCAGATCAACTCCTCGACCTGGGACTGGGACACCGCCTCGACGGCGGAGGCGTGGAAGCACTCGCACAACTACGTCCACCACACCTTCACCAACATCCTCGGCAAGGACAAGGACCTCGGCTACGAGATCATGCGGATCGACCCGCAGCAGAAGTGGCATCCGGTCTATCTCCTCCAGCCGCTCTACAACCTGGTGCTGGCGGCGTTCTTCGAGTGGGGGGTGGCGTTCCACGACCTCGATTTCGAGGCGATCCGCACGGGCAAGAAAACGAAGGCCCAGGTCAAGCGCGAGCTGGCCGGGATCAAGGAAAAGGCGAAGAGCCAGGTGGTCAAGGACTACATCGCCTGGCCGTTGCTGAGCGCGCTGGCGACCGCGGCGGCCGAGGCCGCGCTCGAAGGGCGCCGTGGGCGCCGTGGGCGCCGCGGCGGCCGTGGGCGCCGCGGCGGCCTCGCCGACGTCCTCGGCTCCGCCGCGCGTGCCGGCGCGGAGGCCTACCGCTCGACCGTCTCGGCCGACGCCACCGCAAACGTGATTCGCAACGTCTGGGCCTACGCGATCATCTTCTGCGGCCACTTCCCCGACCAGACCTACACCTTCAGCCCGGAGGAGGTCGAGGACGAGAGCCGCGGCGGCTGGTATGTGCGCCAGCTCGTCGGTGCCGCCAACATCGAGGGCAGCCCGCTGTTCCACGTCGCCAGCGGCAACCTCGGCTACCAGGTCGAGCACCATCTCTTCCCCGACCTGCCGAGCACCCGCTACGCCGAGATCGCGCCCCAGGTGAAGGAGATCTGCGAGCGCTACGAGCTCCCCTACAACAGCGGCCCGTTCAGCCAGCAGCTGGGCATGGTGCAGCGGACCATCCTCCGGCTCGCCTTCCCGGGCGGCCACCAGCGCGAGAAGCCGGGCCCCTACCGGGCCGAGGAGCACGAGCCTGCGTGATATAGATCACTCAAGCAACTATTGCGCTTGAGAAATAGTTGTTCTGTTGCAACCATCGTTCGCATGCAAGCGAGCGAAATCGCAGCGATGACCGAGAAAGCCGACGTGAGCGCGGGGGCGCAGGACACCGCGGCCCGGTTGAGCGCGCTGATGCGGCACGTCTTCCTCTACGACCGCGGCAACCAGCTGCGGGTGATCGAGGAGTCCGGCCTCTCGATGACGCAGTGCAAGGCGCTGCTCGAGCTGGGCGGGATCGGAGAGGGGAACCAGCCCCGGCAGGTGAGCGAACTCGCCGAGACGTTCAGCGTCTCGGTCCCCTCGATGAGCAGGGCGGTGGACGCCCTCGTTTGTGAAGGGCTCGCCACCCGAGTCGAGGACCCCGAGGACCGGCGCGTGCGCCGGGTCGCGATCACCGACAAGGGCAAGGAGCTGGTCGACACGCTGCTCGTCGTCCGCCAGGCGGGCCTCGAGGCCTTCGCCGAGAGCCTCAGCGCAACGCAGCGTCGCAAGCTCGACGCGGCGATCGAGGCGCTGATGGACCGGGAGGACATCTCCAAGACCTATGAGCATTTGAAGGGAGTCAACGCTTGACCCGTTACAGCCACCTGATCACCGACGAAAACCGCAAGTGGTGGACGCTCGGTGCGATGTGCTTCGCACTGTTCATGATCATGCTCGACAACACGGTCGTGAACGTCGCCCTGCCGTCGATCCAGCGCGATCTCGGCGCCTCCATCTCCGGCCTCGAGTGGACGATCAACGGCTACACGCTGTCGTTCGCCGTGCTGCTGGCGACCGGCGGGCGCCTCGGAGACATCTTCGGCCGCCGCCGCATGTTCCTCTTCGGCGTCGTCATCTTCGCCCTCTCCTCGGCCACCGCGGGCTTCGCCCAGGGCGCCACCGACCTGGTGATCAGCCGGGTCGTGCAGGGCGTCGGCGCGGCGCTGATGATGCCGGGCACGTTGTCGATCATCACCGACGCGTTCCCAGCCCACGAGCGCGGCAAGGCGATGGGCACCTGGGCCGGGGTCTCCGCCCTCGCCCTGGCCGTCGGCCCGGTGCTCGGCGGCTTCCTCACCGAGCACGTCAGCTGGCGCGCGATCTTCTACCTCAACATCCCGGTGGCGATCGGGGCCGTCACGGCGACGGTCTTCGCCGTGCGCGAGTCGCGCGACACCACGGTCGGTCGCGACGTCGACTACCTCGGCGTGGCGACGCTGACTGCGAGCCTCACCGCCCTGGTGCTGGCTTTGGTCGAGGGCAACAGCTGGGGCTGGAACTCGCCCGCGATCGTCGGGCTGCTGGCCGGCGCGGTGATCGGGGCGATCGCCTTCGTCCAGGTCGAGCTTCGCGTCAAGGTGCCGATGGTCGAATTCCGCTTCTTCAAGGACCGCAACTTCCTCGGCGCGGTGGTGGTGGCGCTGATCATCACCTTCGCGATGATGGGCGTCTTCTTCTTCCTCGCCCTCTACATGCAGGACATCCTCCGCTATTCGCCGCTGGAGGCGGGCGTGCGCTTCCTGCCCTCGACCCTGATGATCGTCGGCGTCGCGCCGGTGGCCGGACGGCTCGCCGACCGCTTCGGGCCACGCTGGCTGATCGTCGCCGGGCTGACGATCCTCACGGCCTCCCTCTACACGTTCACCGGGATCGCGGTCGACTCGGGATACCTCGATCTGCTGACGGGCTTCATGCTGCTCGGCATCGGCATCGCACTGACGATGTCACCGATGACGAGCGCGGCGATGAATGCCGTCTCGGTGCAGAAAGCCGGCATCGCCTCGGGCGTGCTCTCGATGTTTCGCATGGTCGGCGGCAGCCTCGGCATCGCCGTCAGCGGCGCGATCTTCCAGGCCGCGGCGGGCAGCAGCTTCGAGACCGCCACCCCCCAGCAGTTCGTCGACGGGCTGAGCAACGCGATGTGGATCTCGGCTGCCGTTGTCGCCGTCGGCGCCGTGATCGCCGCGGTCTCGATCAACGCCAGGCCGAAAGAGGTCAGCTCCGAGGCGGCCGAGGCCGCCGTCAACCCAGGCGGCTCCGGGCTTGCCGCCGAGGAGGCGGAGCTAGCCGCGGCCAGGTCGTAGGCGAGGAGAGGTCGAGGCGCGGCAGCGTCTCGACCTCGACTTCGCCGAGCGCGCCGATCGTCTCGCGGTTGGATTGCTCGACCGCCGACGGCTCCTGCGGCCAGGGGGTGAAGACGACGACGGCGACGTCGAGCCCGGCCGAGCGCGCCGCCTCGATCGTCAACAGGGTGTGGTTGATCGTCCCCAGGCCGGGCGAAGCGGCGATGACGAGCGGCAGGCCGAGGTCGCCGGCGAGGTCGCGAACGAGGTAGCCGGCGGCAAGCGGGACCAGCAGCCCGCCGACGCCCTCGCAGACGAGCGCGTCGGCATCCGCCCCGGCGGCACGGGCGCCTTCGAGCAGCCGCTCGCGCGAGATCTCCTCGCCCGCCAGCGGTGCGGCCAGGTGCGGCGACATCGGCGGGCCGTAGCGATAGGGCGCGATCTCCGCGTCGCTCTGCTCCGAGCCCGCCGCGCGGCGCAGCAGGGTGTGGTCGGGCTCACCCTCCTCCTCGAGGCCGGTCACCGCAGGCTTGAAGACCGCGACGCGCTGCCCTTCGCCGGCCAGCGTGCGGGCGATCGCGGCGGCGACGATGGTCTTGCCGACCTCCGTCCCGGTCCCGGTGACGAAGAAGCCCCTCAAGCAGCCAGGGGGATCGAAGCGCCGATGCCCACCTCGCGCGCAGCGTCTCCCGTCAGCCGTGCCGCCTCGCGCAGCTCCGCCTCCTCGTGAGTCGCCATCACGCTGAAGCGCAGGCGCGAGGAGCCGGGGGGGACGGTGGGCGGGCGGATGCCCTGCGCGAAGACGCCGCGCTCGAGCAGGCGCTCGCAGAGCGCCATCGTCGGCTCGGCCTCGCCGACCTCGAGCGGCACGATCTGGCTAGTCCCCCCGCCGGCGGCAAGGCCCTCCGCCCGAAGCGCCTCGCGCAGCGCGGCCGCGTTGGCGCCGAGGCGCCGCACCCGCTGCGGCTCCGCTTCGAGGATCTCCAGCGCGGCCAGCGCCGCCGCCGGCACCGGCGGTGGCAGCGCCGTCGAGAAGATGAAGGAACGCGCCGTGTTGAGCAGGTATTCGCGCAGCTCGACGCTTGCGCAGACGTAGGCGCCGTAGGAGCCGAGCGCCTTGCCGAGCGTGCCGACCACCAGGTCGACCTCCTCGCCGAGGCCTGCCGCGGCGACCGAACCGCGGCCGCCCGGCCCGAGCGCCCCGGTCGCGTGCGCCTCGTCGATCATCAGCCGGCAGCCGTGCTCGCGCGCCAGCCGCGCCAGGTCCTCGAGCGGGGCGACGTCGCCGTCCATCGAGAAGACGCCGTCGCTGACGATCAGCGAGCCCCGCCCCGCCGCCTCGCGCAATCCCCAGGCGAGGTGCTCGGCGTCGCCGTGTCGGTAGACGAAGGTCTCGGCTCGCGCGAGGCGGCAGCCGTCGACGATGCTGGCGTGGTTGAGCTCGTCGGAGAAGACGACGCTGTCGCGCCCGGCCAGGGCGGAGATCGCGCCGACGTTAGCCAGGTAGCCCGAGCCGAAGAGCAGCGCCGCCTCGTAGCCCTTGAACTCGGCCAGTCGCCGCTCCAGCCTATGGTGCGACGCCATGTTGCCGGAGATCAGCCGCGAGGCGCCGGCGCCGGCGCCCCAGCGGAGCGCCGCCTCGGCAGCGGCTTCGCGCACCCGCGGGTGGCCGGCCAGGCCGAGGTAGTCGTTCGAGCAGAGCAACAGCACCGGCTCGCCGTCGAGCTGGACCCGCGGCCCCTGCGCCCCTTCGATCAGGCGCAGCCGGCGGTGGAGCCCGCTCGCGCGAAGCTCCTCCAGCCGCTCCGCGAGGTCGCTCATGCGGCTGTCTGGCGCGCCGGGTAGGGCGGGGGCTTCTTGGTCTTCTTGATCACCCGCAGCTGGGTCGAGGGGTCCCAGAAGCTGGCTTCGTCCTGCTTGTCGATCAGCTCGTCGATCGGCGTCGCCGGCGTCTCGCCCTCGAGCCAGCCGGAGCGGTTGTCTGGCCGCGGGTCGGCGCCGTTGTCGGGTTGTCGGGCCACGTTCAGCCCGAGCTCCTCGAACATCGCCCGGTCGTCCTCGGGCTCGGCGCCGAGCGTGGTCAGGAAGTTGCCCATCATCACCCCGTTGAGCCCCGCCTTGACGGCCAGCGGCTGCAGCTCGCCGAGGTTCTCGACCCGCCCGCCGCAGAGGCGGAAGAGGGCGCCGGGGATGATCAGGCGGAAGATCGCCACCCACTTGACGACCTCCCACGGGTCCATCAACGGGCGGTCGCCGAACTTGGTGCCGTCGCGCGGGTTGAGCAGGTTGATCGGCACCGAGGTCGGCTCGAGCTCGGAGAGCTCGAAGGCCATCTCGACCCGCTGTCGCGGCGACTCGCCGAGGTTGAGGATGCCGCCGACGCAGGTCTCCAGGCCGGCCTCCTTGACCGCGTCGATCGTCCGCAGCCGGCCCTCGTAGCGGACCGTGGTCGAGACCTCCGGATAGTAGGAGCGCGAGGACTCGACGTTGTGGTGGACGCGCTGGATGCCGGCCTCGCGCAGCTGCTTGGCGCGTTCGGCCGACATGTGGCCGATCGAGGCGCAGCGCTTCAGGTTGGTGTTCTCGGCGACCAGCTTCGCGCCCTCGAGGATCTTCTTGAAGTCTTTCTTCGAAAGCCCCTGGCCCTGGGTGACCATGCAGAAGCGGTGCGCCCCCGCCGCCTCGGCGGCCCGCGCGTGCTCGAGAATCTGCTCCGGCTCCATCATCGCGTGCATCGGCGTGTCGGCCTCGGCGTAGCGGGACTGGGCGCAGAAGCCGCAGTCCTCGGCGCAGCCGCCCGACTTGGCGTTGACCAGCGAGCACATGTCGGTCGAATCGCCGAAGTTCTCCCGGCGCACGGCCCAGGCGCGCTCGACCAGCCCGCCGATCTCCTCGTGGTCGCTCAGCTCGCCGAGCGCCAGCGCTTCCTCGAAGTCGATCAGGGGGGGCATTCGGGCGCAAGGCTAGGAGTCGTCCCGGACGCCTATGGTCCGTCGGTGTGGCAGCGGTGACGATCAGGCGTCGGCGGCTTGCGGCGGCAGCGGCGTGCGGCCTCGCGGTGGGCGCTTTCGCCTTCGGCGTGACGCTCGGCGACGGCGCCGAGTCGCGCCCCAGCGCGGCCAGCGTGCTGACGCCGAGCCAGCTGGCCGGGGAGCGGATCGTGCTGGGCTTCCCGGGCGCGAGCCCACCGGCCGAGGTCAAGCGGATGATCCGGGCCGGCGAGGCGGCGGGCGTCGTGCTCTTCTCCGACAACCTGCCCAGCCGGGCGGTCGGGCAGCGTCTTATCCGTGGCCTGCAGGCGATCCCGCGCCCACCGGGGTTGCGCGATCCGCTGCTGGCGATGATCGACCAGGAGGGCGGTCTGGTGAAGCGGATCGGCGGCGCCCCGACCGCCTCCGCGCAGGCTATGGGCGCCCGCGGCGCCGCTTTCAGTCACGCCCAGGGCTTCCGCGCTGCGGCCAATCTGCTCAATCTGGGGGTCAACGCCGATCTCGCCCCGGTGCTCGACGTCGCCCGCCCCGGCGGCACGATCGCCGAAACCGAACGCGGCTTCGGCTCGACCGCGGCGCAGGTCTCGGCGGCCGCCGTGCCCTTCGCGGCGGGACTGGGCGAAGGGGGCGTCGCCGCGACCGGCAAGCACTTCCCCGGCCTCGGCTCGGCTCGCCTCAACACCGACGACGCGGTGCAGCGGATCGGCCTTTCGAAGCGGACGCTGCGTCGGGTCGACGAGGCGCCCTACCGTCCCTACGTCGAAGCCGGCGGCGCCCTGGTCATGCTCAGCACCGCTATCTACCCGGCCTTCTCGAACCGCCCGGCCGCCTTCTCCGGCGCGATCGCGACCGGCGAGCTGCGCCGTCGCCTGGGCTTCGAAGGCGTCTCGATCACCGACGCCCTCGACACGGTCGCCGTCCACGCGTTCGGCAGCACCCCGAAGGTCGCTCGCGCCGCCGTCACCGCCGGCGCCGACCTCCTCCTCTACACCGACCCCGCAGAAGCCACCCAAGCCCACCGCGCCCTCGTCCGGGGCCTCAAATCAGGCGCCCTCTCCAGAAGCTCCTTCGAAGACTCGGCGACCCGCGTCCTGAAGCTCCGCCATCGACTCGCTGCGGATGGCTAAACGACGCTTCGCAACGGGGGATTCCGGCAGGGCCGAAACGTCTTGTACTTTTTCGTCGAGTGCAGCGGGCGACAGCAGCAGCCCGCCTCTTCGAAAAAGTTAAGTGGAGGCCCTGCCGGAATCCCCCGCGGCCACCGCCTGTCCCGCCACGCGCACCGTGTCGCGCCCCGCCCGCTTGGCCTCATACATCGCCGTGTCCGCCGCCGAGAGCACCGCGTCATAGCTCTCTGTCCGCGGCCCGAAGGTCGCGACCCCGATGCTGGCGGTGATCGGTGGCGCCGCCTCGCCGGGCGGCGTGTACATGCGAATCGCCTTGCCGATCGCGTCGGCTAGCTCCTCCGCCTCGTCGAGCTCGCAGCGCGGCAGGGCGACCGCGAACTCGTCGCCGCCCAAGCGGGCGACGACGTCCGTCGAGCGCATCCGCCCCCGCAGCACCCCGGCGATGTCGGCGATCACCCGGTCCCCGGTGGGATGGCCGAGCGTGTCGTTGACCTGCTTGAAGTTGTCGAGGTCGAGCATCAGCACCGCGCCGACCGTGGCCTCGCGCCGACTGCGCGCCAGCTCGCCGCGCAGGTCCTCTCCGAAGCGACGCCGGTTCTTCAGCCCGGTCAGGGGATCCTGGCTGGCCTGCAGCCGCAGTTCCTGCATTCGCTCGGTGCGGCTCCAGATCAGGACCAGAATGCCGAGCAGGGCGGCGAGGCAGATGCCGACCACGGCGATCAGGATCGGCAGGCTGACACCTGGCCGGTTGGGGTCGCGGACGACCAGCAGCCAGGTGCGGTCGGCGATGCGCAGGCCGGCGGTGCTCGATTCGTCCCGAGCCAGATGCCGGCCGGCGACGCTCCTGCCTTCCTCGACCAGCTCCACCGCGACGTTGCCGGCCAGGGCCGAGGTCGCGGCCGCGGTCAGGTCGGGCACGTGGAAGGAGCCGATCGCAAAGCCGACCAGAGCGGCGCGGCGCTCTGCCGTCGTGGCGATCGGCGCGCCATCCCGGTAGACGGGCCGGAAGACGTTGATCCCGGTGCCGCCGATCGGCAGGTGCATCACCGTGGTCGCGGTCGCCCGGCCGCTGTCGCGCGCTTCGAGCATGTAGGGGGCGCGGGACCGGTCGGAGCCCAGGTCATACCCGAGCGGCGGCGTGAGGCCGTTGGACGACTCTCCGTAGACGAGCGGGAAGTACTGGTGGCGCGGCCGCTCGGGGCGGAACCCGAGCCCGTTGCGTTCGGTGATCGGATAGCCGTGGGCCCGTTGGAATCGGTCCCTGTGCGAGGCCGGGACCGCAAGGATCAACCCCGTTCCGGAAAGCGCGCCGGCCTGCAGCAGCGAGTGGGCGATCACTTCGAACTTGTGCCGGTCGAGCCGGTCGACCGCCTCGTAGAAAGCGACGGCGCTGGAGAGCTGGCCGACCGAGAGCGCGGCGAGCGCTTCGGTCTGGCGCGCCGATCGCACCGCCTCGCCGTGCTGCGTCCGCTCGAAGTTATCCGCTTCGCGATCGTGGACGACCAGCGCCAGCGCCACCGAGCCCACGGCGAGCGCGATGACGACGGCGTATCCAAGCCAGAAGCGAAGGCGCATGTTCTTGTTTTCGGCGATTCGCGCCCCCTTGCCCTAATCGGCAGGAACGCTTGCGAGGGACTCCCAGAGGTAGAGCGAAGCGAGACTGCGATGGGGGCGCCAGACCTCGCCGATCTCCAACACCTTCGCCGGCGGCGGCATCTCGTCCAGCTCGTACTCGATCTGGACGGCCTTGCGGATGCCGAGGTCCCCGCCGGAGAGCACGTCGGGGCGTTCCAGGTGGAAGAGCAGGAACATCTCCGCGGTCCACTGGCCGAGCCCGCGCACGGCGACGATCTCGGCGATCACCTCCTCGTCGGCGAGCTCGCCGAGCCGGTCGAGCTCCAGTTCGCCGCTGAGCACGTGGGCGGCGAGGTCGCGCACGTACTCGACCTTGCGGCCGGAGAGGCCGCAGGCGCGCAGCTCCTCCTCGCTCGCTTCGAGCAGTTGCTCGGGCGAGGGGGTTGTTCCGCCGAAGAGATCGAGGACGCGCCCGTGGATCGTCCGCGCCGCTTTGGTCGAGAGCTGTTGCCCGACGATCGCCCGCAGCAACGCCCCATAGGCATCGGCCGGTTTCTCCTCGCTGCGCCTGCGCAGCCGCGTCTCCAGATCGATCTCGCCGACTCGCTCGATCAGCGCCGCCATCGCCGGGTCGGCGGCGGCGAGCGCGGCGCGCGCCTTCGCGCCCCTCTTGCTCACTGACCCTTCCAGCGCGGCTTGCGCTTCTCGGCGAAGGCTTCGACGCCCTCGCGCAGGTCCTCCGAGGCGAAGCACGATTCGCGTAGAGCGATCAGGCCGGCCTCCTGCTGCTCGCTGAGGACGGGGTTCGAGTTGAGCACTTCGATCGCGCGCTTGTTGCCGCGCATCGAGAGCGGCGCATTGGCGGCGATTCCCTCGGCGAGCGCGATCGAGGCCGCTTCGAACTGCTCGTCCTCGATCACCTCGTGGACGAGGCCGATCTGCTCGGCGCGCTCGGCGCTGAAGTTGCGCCCGGTGAGGAACAGCTCCTTGGTCCGTGCCAGGCCGAGCGTGTAGAGGAACTTGCGCAGCCCGGTGTGGCCGTAGACGAGGCCGAGTTTGGCCGGCGGCATGCCGAGTTTGGCTTCCGCGGTGCAGATCCGCAGGTCGCAGGTCATCGCCAGCTCGAGGCCGCCGCCGAGGCAGTGGCCGTTGATCGCGGCGACGGTCGGCCAGGGATGCGAGGCGAGCGCCTCCATCGCGTCGTGGAAGGGATGCGCGACGAGCGCCTCGGCGTCGCGCTCGAATGTCTCACGCGGAATCGAGGCGAGGTCGTAGCCGGCGGAGAAGGCGGGCGGCGCACCGGTGATCATCACGCAGCGGGTCTCGATCCCGCGGTTGAGCCGTGGCAGCGTTTCGGCGAGCGTGTCGAGGATCTCGTGATCGAGTGCGTTGCGGCGCTCGGGGTTGGAGATGCGGATGCGGACGACGGCCTCGGCCGGTGAGTCGAGGACGAGCTTGCCGTCGGCGAGCTGCTCGTTCACTCGAGCACTACGAGGACGTCGCCTTCGCTGACCGACTGGCCCTCCTCGCAGCGGATCTCCTTCACGGCCCCGTCGTCCTCGGCCTCGACGGGGATCTCCATCTTCATCGACTCGAGGATGACGACGGTGTCGCCGTCGGAGACCTCGTCGCCGACCGCGACCTCGATTTTCCAGACGTTCCCGGTTATGTGAGCCTCGATGTCCGCCATGGGCCGGGAGAATATCCGGCGTGCCCGACCTTGCCGTGATCGTCGCCGCGCGCAACGAGGCCGACCGGATCGGCGCGACGCTGGCTGCGCTGCGCACGACGCTGCCCGGGGCGGCGCTCTGGGTCGCTGACGACGCGTCGACTGACGGGACGGCGGAGGTCGCGATGGTGGCGGGCGCGCAGGTGGTCAGCCGCGGGCGTCCGCATGGCAAGGGCGCCAACGTGAGCGCGGCGGTTGAGGCGGCGCTGAGCGCCGAGCCCGCGCCGGGGCTGGTGCTGCTCTGCGACGGCGACCTCGGCGCCTCGGCGGCCGAGCTGGCGCCGTTGGTGGAAGCGGTCGTGCGCGACGAGTGCGACCTCGCCGTCGGCGCGTTCGCCGATCGCGCCGGCGGCGGCTTCGGCCTCGCGCTCGGCTTTGCCCGCTGGGCAATCCGCCGCCGTTGCGGCGTCCTGGCGGACGCGCCGATCTCCGGCCAGCGGGCGCTGCGGGTCGAGGCGCTGCGCGCCGCGCTGCCCTTCGCCCGCGGCTATGGCATGGAGATCGGGATGACGATCGACGCCGTGCGGGCCGGCTACCGCCTGCGCGAATACGAGCTCGATCTCTCCCACCGGGTCACCGGCCGCTCTCCCGCCGGCTTCGCTCACCGCGCCCGCCAGCTCGCCGACTTTGGGCGGGTCTACCGGTCGCGTCGTCGGCTGGCTGAGCGCTAACCGCGCTTCGCGTAGTCGCCGATCTCGCCGAAATCGACCATCACGCAGGCCTCGGTGCCGGGTACCTCCGCGTCGTGGCCAGGCGGAATCGCAACGACGTCGCCCGCATTGACCTCGATTTCCGAGCCGTCGTCCATGTAGACGCGCATGCTGCCGGACAGCACGTAGGCGAAATGGGCGGTCTGGCAGGAGTCGGTCCCGGCGATCGGTTTCACGTTCTCCGACCATTTCCAACCCGGCTCGAAGGTTCCCTTCGCAACCGCGTGGCCGGCGAGCTTCACCACCTCCGCCTGACCGTTGCCCTCGAACCGGCGGACCTCGTCGGGCGAGTCGAACTTCTTGACTTCAGCTGCTGCCATTTGGGGTTCCTTCCATAGGATTTGACCCCTGCGCCACTGACGGTACACCCGCTGTTGTCTCCAGACAAACGATGATCCTCGCGATCGACCAGGGCACCACCGGAACGACCTGCCTCGTCTTCGATGCCGACGGCCGCGTCGCCGGGCGCGCCTACTCGGAGTTCGAGCAGCACTTCCCCCGTCCCGGCTGGGTCGAGCACGACGCGCTCGAGATCTGGGAGGTGACGCGGGGGGTCGCGGCTCAGGCAATCGCCGCCGCCGGCATCGAGGGGGCCGAGCTGGACGGGATCGGGATCGCCAACCAGCGCGAGACCGTCGTCGCCTGGGACCCGGCGACCGGCGAGCCGCTGCACCGGGCGCTGGTCTGGCAGGACCGGCGCACGGCCGCGCGCTGCGAGGAGCTGCGCTCAGAAGGGCGCGAGGAGCTGGTCCGGAAACGCACGGGGCTCGTCCTCGACCCCTACTTCTCCGGCACCAAGATCGAGTGGCTGCTGCGCAACGTCGAGGGAGCCGAGCGGGCGGTCTTTGGCACGGTCGATTCCTGGCTGCTGTTCAAGCTCACCGGCCGCCACGCGACCGATTACACGAACGCCTCGCGCACGCTGCTCTTCGACATCCGCGAGCTCGCCTGGGACGAGGAGCTCTGCGCGATGCTCGGCGTCGGTCCGGCGAGCCTGCCCGAACCGCTCCCTTCGGCGCACATATACGGCGTTACCTCCGAGTTCGGCGGCGAGGTGCCGGTCGCGGGGATCGCCGGCGACCAGCAGGCGGCGCTGTTCGGCCAGGCCTGTCAGCGGGCGGGCAGCGCCAAGAACACCTACGGCACCGGCAGCTTCGTCCTGCTCAACGCCGGCAGCGAGGCGCCCGAGCCGAGCGAGGGCCTGCTTACGACGGTCTCCTGTGGGTCCGGGGAGGGGGCGGCCTATGCGCTCGAGGCCTCGATCTTCGTCACCGGCGCCGCCGTGCAGTGGCTGCGCGACGGGCTGGGGATCATCGGCGCGGCGGGGGAGAGCGAGGCGCTCGCCGCTTCGCTCGACGGCAACGACGGCGTCTACTTCGTCCCGGCCCTGACCGGGCTCGGCTCACCCCACTGGGATCCCTACGCACGCGGCACGATCGTCGGCCTCACCCGCGGCAGCGGCCGCGCTCATCTGGCACGGGCGGCGCTGGAGGCGATCGCCTACCAGACGGTCGACGCGGTGCGGGCCGAGGAGGCGGCGGCCGGGAGCCGCCTCTCCGAGCTGAAAGCCGATGGCGGGGCCGTCGCCAACGGCTGGTTGATGCAGTTCCAGGCCGACGTGCTCGGCGTGCCGGTCCTCGTGCCGGAGATCGCCGAGACGACCGCGCTCGGCGCCGCATATCTGGCCGGGATCGCGACCGGCCGCTGGAGCGCCGGCCAGGTCGCCGAGATGTGGCGCGAGGCGGCCCGGTATGAGCCGCGCATGGACGCCGAGGAGCGCGAGTCGCTGCTCGGCGAGTGGCACCGCGCCCTCGACCGCAGCCGCGGCTGGGCAGGCAAATCCATGTCGTAGAGGTTGCAGAAGATTTTCATTTGTCACACACACGCGACATCTTGTCTGCGAGCATGTCAACATGGAGGTGGCGATGAAAGAGGCATGGTCAGATGACAGGCTCGACGACCTCAACCACAAGGTCGACGAGGGATTCAAGAAGGTCGACTCCGACATCCTCGCCCTGCGAACGGAGACCAGGACCGAGATCCGCGAGCTGCGAGGCGAGATGAACGAACGCTTCGAGGGGATCGACCGGCGTTTCGACGGGATCGACCGGCGTTTCGAAGGAGTCGATCGGCGTTTCGACGGGATGAATGACCGCTTCGACTCGCTGCAGAGGACGCTGCTCGTCTGCTTTGGGGGCGTCATCGCGGCGCTGATCGGCGTGATCGCGTCGATCGTCGCGACGGGTGCGTAACCGCTCCTCTCGCTGGGGGTAGGCAGGACGACGGCCTGCGGCCGTCGTCCCGTCTATGCCCGACATGAAGCCACAGGTCTACAAGGACGACCGCCCGGCGTCCTACTTCGACCAGTTCCACGACTCGGCGCGCAAGGGCGCGGGCTGGACCTACACCCTGGCCCGCCTCCTCGTCACGCTGCCCACGCTGTTGATCTACCGGGTGCGCACGATTGGCCGCGAGAACGTCCCCAAGGACGGCCCGCTGATCCTCGCCCCCAACCACTTCAGCCAGATGGATCACTTCTTCGTCGGCATCTATCTGCGGCGGAAGATCCGCTTCATGGCCAAATCGCAGATGTTCGGGCCGCCCGTTCTCACCTACGTCTACAAGCACGGCGGCGTGATCCCGGTTCGCCGCGGCCACAACGACGAGAAGGCGTTCGAGACCGCCTTCGAGGTTCTCGGCCAGGGGGAGATGCTGCTGATCTACGCCGAGGGCGGCCGCTCGCGCAGCGGTGAGCTGGGCGAGCCGAAACGGGGGGTCGGCCGCCTCGCGCTCGAATCGGGGGCCCCGGTCGTCCCGGTCTCGATCCACGGCTCGAACAAGGTGCGGCGTTGGAAGCGGCTCACCTTCCCGAAGGTCACCGTCCAGTACGGCGAGCCGCTCCACTTTCCCCCGGAGCGCTCGCCCAGCCGCGAGCGTCAGCACGAGGTCGCACAGGAGATCTTCGGCCGGGTGCGGGAGATGTACGAGGAGCTGGCTAGGAGTAGCGCTCGCCGAGCTTCTCGTAAAAGTCCGGATCGTGCCCCGGCGTGACGATCGCGTCGGGGTACTCCTTGCGGAACAGACGCAGCTCCTGGATCGAGCGCCGGTAGTTGTGCCGGTCGAAGGGGCGCGGTGCCAGCGGCGCTTCCCCGTCGAGCTGGCCGACGGTGTAGACGACGTCGCCGCCGATCACGAAGTCGCGCTCGGCCAGGTGGGCGATGACCGACATGTGGCCGGCGCTGTGGCCGGGCGTGTAGGCGAGCCGGACCGAGCCGTCGCCGAAGAGATCGAAGCAGCGGGCGAAGCTGGCGTATGAGTCGATCCCGCCGCGGTCGAAGTCGACCATGCGGTAGTCGAAGGCATAGTCGTAGTGGGCTCGCCGGTAGCCGTTGGCGAGCGGTTTCGGCCCCGTCGTCGCGGCCTCCCACTCGACCTCGCTGACGAGGAAGGTCGAGTTAGGGAACTCCGAGATCGCCGAGGTGTGGTCGATGTGCATGTGGGTCATCACGACGAGCGGGATCTCACCGGGGTCGAGCTTGCGCGCGCGCAGCTGCGCCGGCACGTCTTCGCCCGGCTCCAGCGAGGGCTTGCCGAAGCGGGCGCCGAGGCCGCCGAAGTTCTCCTTGTCATCGGTCGCGATCGAGGGGTGCAGGCCGGTGTCGACGAGGATCGCTCCGGCGCTGGGATGGCGAATGAGGAAGGCGGGGCAGGGCACGACGGTCGGCGGCCGGCCGCTGAGCAGGGCGCGCAGCAGCGTCAGCGTCTCCAGGCGTCCGCCCGGCCGCTCCATCATCGGCAGCGGCCAGGTGACGTGGCCGGCAATCAGCGGCTCGACGCTGACCGAGGCGCCGGGCGTGCCGCCGGCGAGCGGCTCGTGCAGGGGTTTCGCCTCGACGTGGACCTTCACGCCGAGCCACATTACCCGCGTTTCGGTCGCCTATAGGGTGGTGCCGATGAGTGAAAGCAGCGATTCGCGCATCTTCAGGGAGGGCCTGCTCGAGGGTCAGGTCTGCCTCGTCTCCGGCGCCGGCAGCGGCCTCGGTCGCGAGACCGCGCTCGAGCTGGCCCGCCTCGGCGCCGCGGTGGTCGGCTGTGGGCGTCGCGAGGAGCCGCTGGTGGAGACGGCGGAGCTTGCGAGCGACCTCGCGGGCTCCTTCGAGCACGAGACGCTCGACATCCGCGACGAGGTTGCCGTGGAGCGGCTGGTCGACGGGCTGCTCGAGCGCCACGGCCGGCTCGACGTCCTCGTCAACAACGCCGGCGGCCAGTTCCTCGCCCCGGCCGAGTCGATCACTCCCAAAGGCTTTCGCACCGTAATCGAGCTGAACGTCGAGGGAACCTGGCTGATGACCCACGCGGCGGCGACCAAGGCCTTCATCCCCCAGGGTGGGGGCAAGGTGCTCAGCGTCACCCTCTCGCCCCACAACGGCATGCCGGGGATGGTCCACTCCGGCGCAGCGCGGGCGGCGGTCGAGAACATGATGCGCACGCTGGCGGTCGAGTGGGCGCGCTTCGGGATCAAGACCTGCGCCCTCGCCGCCGGCCAGTTCGCCACCGAGACTCTGCTGACCAAGTATCCGCAGGCCGTCGTCGACAACCTCGAGCGCTCGATCCCGATCGGCCGCGCCGGGCGGGCTGAGGAGATGGCCTGGCTCGTCGCCTACCTCGCCTCGCCCGCGGGGGACTTCTTCTCCGGCACGACGATCACGATCGACGGGGCCCGCGACAACTGGGCCGGTCCCTGGCCGCCGGAGGCGATCGCCGAGGGGGGCGAGCCCCTTGCGGAGGAGCGTCGCCCGAAGTGACCTCGGTGGCTACTCGCGCGGCTCGAGGATGACCAGCGGTATCTCGCGGCCCTTGCTGCGCGCTGCGTAGTCCTCATAGCCGCCGTACATACGCACCGCCTCGGGCCAGAGGCGCTCGCGCTCCTCTGGCGTCGCCACGCGGGCGTGCACGGACCGGCGCTCACTGCCGATCTGCACCGTGGTGTCCGGGTTGGCTTTGAGGTTGTGGAGCCAGGCGGGATGCTTGGGGTAGCCGCCTTTGGAGGCGACGATCACCACGTCCTCGCCGTCGGGCACGTAGAGCAGGGGCGTCGTGCGCCTGGTGCCGCTCTTCGCCCCGACGTGGTCGAGCAGCAGCATCTTGCCGCGGACCCCGGGTATGTCGTGCCCGATCCGCCCGCCGCTCGCCCGGTACAGCCAGGTATGGACGCCGGCGGCGCGACCGAGGACAGGCCAGATCCGGTCCGCCACGTCGAGGTAGCGGGGCGGGCGCCTGCCCTCTGTCGCCGCGGGGCTCAGGTGTACATCCCCCCGAACATCCCGCCGGTCACGTTGAGCACCTGGCCGTGCACGTAGTTGGCCAGGGGGGAGGCGAGGAAGAGGACCGGGCCGGAGGCCTCCTCGGGGGTGGCCGGACGCCCGAGCGGGATGATCGCCGAGGCCATCGCCCGCATCTGCTCGGGGATGCCGAGCTCGATCTTCTCGCCGCCGGGGGCGGTCATCTCCTCGCCCGCCTCCTTGGCGGCGGTGAGCCGCGTTTCGACGAAGCCGAAGGCGACCGCGTTGACGTTGATCTTGAACTGGCCCCACTCCTTGGCCAGCGTTTTGGTCATGCCGACGACCGCCATCTTCGCCGCCGAGTAGTTGATCTGGCCGGCGTTGCCCATCGTGCCCGAGGTCGAGGAGACGTTGATCAGCTTGCGGAAGACCTCCGTGCCCTCGCCCTTCTCGGCCTTGGCCGCCTCGCGCCAGTGCGGCGCGAGCGCCCGGGCCACGCGGAAGGGGACGACGGTGTGGATGTCGAGCATCGCCTGGAACTGCTCGTCGGTCATCCGGTGGGCGACCCCGTCCCAGGTGTAGCCGGCGTTGTTGACGACGATGTCGACCGAGCCGAAGGCGTCGACGGCGGCCGCGACCAGCTGGTCGGGTGCGTCGGGCTTGGTCAGGTCGCCGGCGTGGACGGCCGTTTCGCCGTCGATCTCGCCGGCGGCCTGCTCGGCCACGTCGGCGTCGAGGTCGTTGATCAGAACCTTGGCGCCCTCGCCGGCGAACAGCTCCGCGGTGGCGCGTCCGATCCCCCGGGCGGAGCCGGTGACGATCGCCGCTTTCCCATCAAGAAGTCCCATCGGTCTTGCGTTCTCCTTATCGGTCGTGAAGTCGGCCGGGAGGCTACAAGGAAAGCGGCTGCCCTGGCTGAGCGGCCAGTCCGACATGAGCGGCTTGGCCAGGTGATTTGGCACGGGCGTAGTCGTCTGATAGACAACACACTGCGAACGCCAGTAGTCGTCCGCGACAGGTGTGCCCCGGCTGCTTCACCTCCCATGAGCGGCCGGGGCATCGATTCCCCGTCCGGCCGGCTCAGCCGTGTGCCCGGCCTCCCGAGGCGGCTATCGCGGCCAGCTCGTCGGGTCTCAGCAGCGCGAGCAGGGTGTTGCCGTCGACGACAGCCAGGCCGCCCTTGCGCAGCTTCGCCTTGGCCCCGGTGAGGCGGGCGATCTCGTTCGAGAAGTCCGGCTCGTGGCCGACCAGCATCGCGACCCCGCGTCCCGCCGCGAGGTCGAGGGAGTCGAAGCCGCCTTCGGCGAGATCCCCGACCGTCTCGGGCTGGAGTCCGAGCGCCTCGCAGGCCAGGCGGGCGGTGTCGGCGGCGCGCACCTTGGGACTGGTCAGGCAGACGTCGATCCGCGCCCCGAGGGCGGCCAGCGCCCGGCCGGCGAGCAGGGACTGGCGCTCGCCCTTCCCCGTCAGCCGCCGTGCCGCGTCGTCTTCGCCGCCTCGCTCGGCCTCGCCGTGTCGCAGCAGGTAGATCATCGCCGCCTCACCGACCTTCCTCCGGGGCTGGGCAGAGGAGCAGTCGGTAGTCGAAGATCGTCTCGAATCCCATGCGCTCGTAGACCGGCTTGCCCATCGAGGAGGCCTGTAGCGAGGCGACTTCGGCGCCGAGGTCGAAGCCGGCGTTCACCGCGGTCGCGGTCAGCGTCCATCCGAGCCCCCGCCCACGTGCCTCCTCGATGGCGCCGACCCAGTAGATGCCGGCGATCCCGCGGGTGACGATGGTCATCGCGATCGCCGCCGGGCGGCCGTCGAGATGGGCGAGGAAGGTCGCAGTGTTGTTGGCGAGGAGGCCGTCATGGCGCTCATAGAAGGCGAAGATCTCCGGCGGGAAGCCGAGGCTTGCGTAGGCGGCGGCGGCCACCTGCCAATACTCTCCGGCCTCGGTGGCGGACGCGATCCGCCGCAGCTCGACGCCCGCGCCGGGAGGACGCTCTTCGGCCCTCCTGTCGAGCACCATCTCGGGCATCGCATAGACCTCCTCCAGGCCGGCGGCAGCGGCGGCCTCGACCAGGTCCCGATCCGCCGGGATCGTTCGGGCCCAGACGGTGAAGCCGCGCTCGCGAACGCGGAAGAAGTCGCGCGCCCGCGCGATCAGCTCGGCTGGGTCGAGCGCGTCGTCGACGCGGAAGGCGGCATTCGAGATGACAGGATGAGAGGAGCGGCCCGCGCCGAACACCCAGCCGTCGCCGTCGTCGATCTCCGCGCCGGGGTCGAGCTCGAACAGCTGTCGCGAGCTGTCGACCAGATTAAGGTGAGCGGCGCCGTCGATCATGGGCATGGGCCGAGCTTGCTCAGCTTGTGGCGATAGATCCGCATCGAGCTGTGCTGCCAGTCGCTGTGGGTCTGGTGGCGCAGGCTGGGGACACGCTCTCGATGGTAGGGGGAGCTGAGGCTCTCGGCGTGGCCGATCACGTTGCGCAGGCGGATCCGGAAGCGGCACTGCAGGTAGTGCGTCAGTGCCAGCGAGGCGTTCAGCTGAGCGCGGTTGCCGAGCACGTCTCCGTCGGTGTAGCCGGCGTGCTCGATCCCGATCGCGGTCCAGTTGAGACCGACCGTGTGGCGGCAGCGCGTGCGCAGGTTGACCAGCTGGAAGATCCTCCCCGACGCGGAGACGACGAAGTGGGAGCAGACGTTTGGAAGCTCGTGCAGCTCCGGGTCGGAGACGTCGGGCGCGAAGGTGTTGTAGACGGCGGCGGCGCTGCTCGTCTCGGAGACGTGCTCGACGATCACGTGGGGATGGCGCAGCCGCCAGGTGCGTTCGCCGTAGTGCCGCTCGGAGTAAGCGGCCATCTGCCGCTTGCGCTTCGGCCCGAAGGGGATCGGCCAGCGGGTGATCTGGGGACGGAGCTGTTGCGTAGACGCGGTCTCCGAAGCCGACGCGGCCGGGAACGCAGCCACGGCGAGCAGCAGCGGCAGGACCCCGGCTGTCTTCGCCAGGTTCGAGATCAACCTTGGCGAGCTCGCGGAGGGCGGCGGGCCCGTCGCCTAATAGTGGCTCGCCATGGGCGAAGAGGAGGTGCTCGAAATCCTCTTCCAGCAGGGCCGAGCAATGGGCGCGGATCTTGTGCTTGATCGCCTCCGGATCATCGCCGAGGTGCTGGTCGGAGACGAAGCCCAGCCCGCCGTGGTTCATCACGCTGTCGGCGAAGAGCAGGGCGCCGCCGCCGGATTCGATCCGCAGCACCGTGTCCTCCGGGCAGATCGAGTCCATCTCGAGGGCGACCACATCGGAGGCGATGCGCTCGCCGAAGGCGAAGCCGTCGACCGCCGGTCCGTCCTCGAACTCGTGCAGGCCCGCCTCGTGGCAGAGGATTGGGCAGTCGAAGCGCTCGGCGATCTGCGCGGCGTCGCGCAGGTGGTGGCGGTTGGAGAGGACGACCCGCTCGACTTCGCGCCCGTCGAACCACTCGATGCCCCCCTCCGGCAGCAGCGGGTCGACCGCCGTGCCCGAGCCGGCGACGAAATGACAGTCGACCTCGGCGTGGATGCCGGGGTGCATTGCCTTCCAGTGGAAGACGCCCTCGAAGAGCTCGTCCATGGCCGACACGCTACCCGCTCGCAGCGCCGCCCTACCATCGTCCGGCGCCCCTGGCCCTCGGTCGTCACCTGCTCTTCCGCGAAGCCTCCCGCGACGCCTAGGACCCGGCGAGCCTGACCCCACCCTCAGCCGTGATCGTCCAGTGCGGGTTGTGGGCGATCTCCCACGGATGGTCGTCGGGATCGACGACGAGAGAGCTGTAGCCGCCCCAGAAGGTCTCAGCGGGCTCGCGTCCGATCCTCGCGCCGGCGGCTCGCGCCTGCTCGGTGATGTCGTCCACCTCATCCGGCGAGCCGACGTTGAGCGCAAGCGTCACGCCGCCCCAGCCGCCGGGGTCCTCGACGCAGCTGTCTTCGGCAAGCCTGTCGCGGTCCCAAAGCGAGACCAACATCTCTCCGGCCTGGAAGAAGACGACGTCGTCATCCGCCGCCGCCCGCGTCGTCCAGCCGAGCGCCTCGTAGAACTGCCGCGCCCGACCGAGGTCGGAGACGCCGAGCGTGATCACGTTGACGCGCTGCTTCATCCGCCGCTCACAGCCCGATCAATTTGCCGAGGATCTCCTTCATCACCTCGTCGGTGCCGCCGCCGATCGGGCCGAGGCGGGCGTCGCGGACGGCGCGCTCGATGCCGTACTCGCGCATGTAGCCGTAACCGCCATGGATCTGCAGGGACTGGTCGGCTATCTCCAGGACGGCACGCTGGGTGACCAGCTTGGCCATGGTCACGTCCTTGATGCAGTCGTGGCCTTCATGGAAGAGGCGCAGGGCGTTGTAGGTGAGGGCGCGGGAGGCTTCGGCCTTGGTCGCCATCTCGGCGACGTGGTGGCGGATCGCCTGGAACTTGCCGATCGGGCGGCCGAAGGCTTCGCGGTCGAGGGCGTACTCGACGGTGCGCTCGATCAGGCGCTGCATCGCGCCGACCGCGCCGATCGCCATCAGCAGCCGCTCCCAGGCGAAGTTGAACATGATCAATTTGAAGCCCTCGTTCTCCTCGCCGAGCAGGTTCTCCTCGGGCACCTCGACGTCGGTGAAGGCCAGCTCTCCGGTGTCGGAGGAGTGCCAGCCCATCTTCTCCAGCTTCTGCGCGACCTCGTAGCCGGGCATCTCGCGCTCGAGCACGAGGAAGGAGATGCCGTGGTGGCCGCCCTCCCGGGTCGTCTTGCAGGCGCAGACGAGGAAGTCGGCGCGGACGCCGTTGGTGATGAAGGTCTTCGAGCCGTTGACGACGTAGCCGCCGTCGACCCGCTCGGCGAAGGTCGAGATGCCGGCGACGTCGGAGCCCGCACCAGGCTCGGTGATCCCCAGCGCGCCGATCTTCTTGCCCGCGATCCCCGGCACGAGCCAGCGCTGCTTCTGCTCCTCGGTGCCGAAGTTGAAGATCGGCGGCATCGCGATCGAGGTGTGGGCATTGAGCCCGGCGGCGACGCCGCCCGAGCCCCCGGAGCGGGCCAGCTCCTCGACCCAGATCGCGTCGTGCAGATGGGTGCCGCCCTGGCCGCCGTAGGCCTCCGGGAACTTCAGCCCGAGGAAGCCGAGCTCGGCGCAGCGCTTGTAGAGGTCGCGGGGGAATTCACGCGCCGCCTCCCACTCGTCGACGTTGGGCGCGATCTCCTTCTTGACGAAGCGGCTGACGGTCTCACGCAGCTCCTCGTGCTCTGTGCCGAACGGCGGGAGGGTGGCGCGAGCCCCGCTGTCCTTGACGACGGTCATCGTTCGATCGCGAAGGCGTTACACTCTTTTTGCAGACAACGCGTCACATGCGCGTCTGCGCCCCTTAGCGTCGTTGTCATGGAGCGAACGATGTGGACTGACGAGCGGCTCACCGACAGATTCGATGGCCTGGATAGGACCCTCGATCGGATCGATCGAGACATTCGTGACCTGCGAATCCTCATGTTCCAACTCTGGGGCACGACGATGCTCGGGATCATCGCAACCATCGCCACGGTCATCGTCACCAATACCTGACTTTCAAACCCAACGACCGGGGAGCATGTACGCCTGTCCTACAGGCCGTAGCTGCGGCCGATCACGTCGAGCATGACCTCGTCGGTGCCGGCGCCGATCCGGTTGAGGCGGACGTCGCGGTAGGCGCGCTCGATCTCGTACTCCTTCATATAGCCGTAGCCGCCGAGGATCTGGATGCACTCGTCGGCGACCTCGCAGCCGACGCGGGAGGCGAAGAGCTTGGCCATCGTGATCTCCCGCACCGGGTACTCGCCGTTGGCGAAGCGCCAGGCCGTGGCGTAGGTGAACTGCTTCGCCGCCTCGGTCTTGGTCGCCATCTCGGCGAACTTGTGGCGGATCGCCTGGAACTTGCCGATCGGGCGGCCGAACGCCTGTCGCTCGGTGGCGTACTCGAGGGTCTTCTCGAAGACCCGCTCGGCGCCGGCGACGCAGCCGATGGCGCCGACCAGCCGCTCGCCCTGGAGCTCCCAGGAGATGTGGTAGAAGCCCTTGCCCTCCTGGCCGATCAGGTTCTCGGCCGGCACGCGGACGTCCTCAAAGATCAGCTCGGCGGTGTCGGAGGCGTGCATCCCGAGCTTCTCGAGCGTCCGCGAGACGGTGAACCCGGGGGTCCGGTTGCCGTCGGCGTCCTTGAGGTCGAC
>DASSHI010000039.1:0-7595 GCA_035693025.1 Solirubrobacterales bacterium | reverse complement strand
CGTCGTGCGCCACGGGGGCGGCCAGACGCTGTGCCGCGCCTACCCGCTCTCGATCGACGCCGAACGCCTGCGCCGCGCCGCGGAGTCGCCCGAGGTGGCCGAGGCCGAGCGGGAAGTGCTCGAGCGGCGACGCAAGCACCTCATCATCCGCGTCGACCGGGCCGATCTCTCCAAGAACGTGCTGCGCGGCTTCACCGCCTTCGACACCTTCCTCACCCAGCACCCGGAGTTCCAGGAAAAAGTGACCTTCATCGCCCACCTGCAGCCCTCGCGCCAGGACGTGCCCGAGTACGCCGAGTACCTGGAGAAAATCGAGGCGCTGGTGGCAGTGGTCAACCATCGCCACGGCACGACCGATTGGATGCCGATCGACCTCAAGATCTACGAGAACTTCCCCGAGGCGGTCGCCCGCTACAAGCACTTCGACCTCTTGATGGTCAACTCGATCTTCGACGGGATGAACCTGGTCGCCAAGGAGGCGCCGGCCGTCAACACCCGCGACGGCGTGCTGATGCTCTCCGAGAACACCGGCTCGCACGAGGAGCTCGCCGACTGCGTGCTCTCGGTCAACCCGTTCGACATCCAGGAGCAGGCCGACGCGATCCACCGGGCGCTGACGATGGACGCCGAGGAGCGAAAATTGCGCGCCCAGCACCTCAAGGAGATCATCTACTCGCGCAATCCGGGCGACTGGGTCGACGAGCAGCTGAAGGACATCGCCGAGCTGCGCGAGGCCATGGCGTAGGCGACGGGATCGTCCTTCACGACAGCTTCAGGGGGCGAATCTCGATCGCTGAGCACTTAGAAGCTGTATGGGACTTCGCGTTCGCTGGGAGCCGGTGGCCAAAGGCGCCGCGGCCTCGGTCGCCGGCTTCGTAGCCCTGCAACTGGCACCTCAGCTACTGAAGCCTCCAACACCCGAGCCGCTGCCGGCCGACGTAGGACTTCCGCGGATACAGGCGCAGCCGCTGGAGGATCCCAAGCATCGGGTCAAACGGCACCTCGGGCGGGTGGTGCGGGGTGGGGGTGTCCGGGCGGGGCGGCGTCGCGTTTTTCGCCCCAGCGAGGATCTCGGACGGCCACAACCTCGAGGGCGAAAAACCCAGCCTCGCCCGGACACCCCCACCCCGCGACAGGACCCGCCCGCCGAAACCATCGTCCCTGCGCCAGAGCCGCCGCCGCCAGCGCCAGAACCTGTTCCAGTCGACCCTCTGCCACCGCCCGAACCATCGGGGGACGGCTCCGCCGAGTTCGCTCCGCACTAGCGACCTGGCTATAGTGCGTCGCCGTTTTGGCGGCACAACGTGAATACGAGCTGGTCTTGATGCTGGACCCGGGGCAGGACGCCCCGGCCCGCGATGCTGTCCTCGACGAGACGAAGAAGCAGATCGAGGCCGCCGGGACGTTGAAGCACGAGAACGCCTGGGGCCTGCGCAAGATGGCTTACGAGATCGACGGCCGCAACGAGGCCGACTATCGCTGGCTCCGCTTCGAGGCTCCTACGGAGTTGCTCGGCGAGCTCGACCACAACCTCAAGATCGCCGACGGCGTGCTGCGCTTCCGGATCTTCAAAGTCGATGCCGACACGCCCGTGATGGCGCCGCCCGCGACCAGCGCTCCGGGCCCCGGGGCGTCGCGCGAGCGACCGGCGCAGGGCGCGCCCGCTGCGGCTCCCCCGGCCGAGGCTACTGCCCCGGCAGCCACCGAAGCGTCCGCTCCAACCGCTGTCGCCGATCCGCCGGCCGAGGCCACGACGCCGGAGCCCGCCGCGGAGGCCCCCGAGGCCGAGGCGGCTTCTCCCGAGCCCACCCCCGAGCCGGAGCCCACCGAGGACCCGGCCGAGGGCGAGCCCGGCGACTCCGCCGCCTAGCGGCTTTTTCGCCCAGATTCCGGCTTCGAGGGGGAGAGTCGCGCCGCCTGCGCTCTTAGACTGATGTCTCGATAAACGATCTCGAGGAGTGAGAGCCGTGGCGGCTTCGAACATCAACGTGGTGGTCATCACCGGGAACCTGACCAAGGACCCCGAGCTGCGCAGCACCGGCGGCGGGACGTCCGTCTGCGAGCTGCGCGTGGCGGTCAACAGCCGGCGCAAAAACGGCCAGACGGGCGAATGGGAGGACAAGCCCAACTACTTCAACGTCGTGGTCTTCGGCGCCCAGGGCGATAACTGCGCCAACTACCTCTCCAAGGGACGGCCGGTGGCGATCGAAGGCCGCCTCGACTGGCGCGAGTGGGACGCCAAAGACGGCAGCGGCAAACGCCAGGCAGTGCAGATCGTCGCCAACTCGGTCCAGTTCCTCGGCTCGCGCGACGGCGGTGGCGGCAACGGAAACGGCTTCACCCCGCAGAGCGACACGCCGGCCGACACCTCCGACTACGACGCGGCTCCGGCCGGCGGTGGTGGAGGCAGTGACGACGACATTCCGTTCTGACGGCCCCTGATGGGGCCATGCGGCGTCCTCGGTCGCTCGCGTGCGAAGCACGCCACGCTCCCTGCGTCCTTGCTTGTCCCCATCAGTGCCTCGTCAGTGCCTCGTCAGTGCCGTGTCTGTAGCATCCCCGATCGCTTATGCCTAGAGATAGAGACAACGGAACCTCTTCCCCCCGCCGTGGACGACGTGGGGCCGACCGCGTAAGGCCGCGTAAATACACGCGGATCAACTCCGAGGCGGTCGACTACAAGGACCTCAACCTGCTGCGACGCTTTCTCTCCGACAAGGGGAAGACGCGTGGCCGCCGGGTGACCGGGCTCTCGCGCAAGCACCAGCGGCAGCTCTCGGTAGCAGTGAAGCGGGCGCGTGAGATCGCCCTGCTGCCCTACGTCGGAGAGCGTTGATGGCACAGGCGATCCTGCTCGAGGACGTCGAGGCCCTCGGCCAGCGCGGCGAACCGATCGACGTCGCCCCCGGCTACCTGCGCAACTACCTGATCCCGCGCAAGCTTGCCGCCCCCGCGACCCCCGGAGCGCTCGAGCAGGCCCAGCAGCGCCAAGCAGCGACCGAAAAGGCCGAACGCCTGCGGGCCGAGCGCGAAGTGCAGGCAGCCTCGCTGCTCTCCAAAACCGTGCTGACGATCCAGCAGCGTGCCGACGACGGCGGCAAGCTCTTCGGCTCGGTCGGGCCCAAGGAGATCGTCGACGCGATCCGCGAGGCGCGTGACCTGCGGATCGACAAACGCAAAGTTCGCCTCGAGCAGCCGATCCGCGAGATCGGCACCCACATGGTGGAGATCGAGCTCGCCGACGGCACGGTCGCCGCGGTGAAGACGATCGTCGCCGAGGAGTCCTGAGGCCACGGCGACGCTGCCGGTGGCCTCGCTCAGCCCTCCCACCCGCCTGACCCGCCGCGCCCGCGCGCGGACTCGTCTCGGCTGGGCCCGATCCGAGCGGGCCACGGTCGGGTTGGCGACGGTGGCGCTGGGCGGTGCGGGAGCGGTGCTGGCCGGGCAGTTCGGCCGCATGCTGCGGCGCCGCCGGCAGGAGGTAGACGGCAGCGAGCCGCTGGTCGAAGCGGCGCCGGCGGCTGCGCTGGACACGGTGGGCGTCGCGGTCAGCGGCTACGAAGCGACGCCGCGCAGCGAGGTCGTGCTCTTCAACCTGCTGGCCGGCTTCCTCGCCGCCTTCGCCGTGGTGCGCGTCTCGACCTGGGGGATCCGCGATCGCTGGTGGCCATTCGCGAACGTCAGCGTCGGCGGCCGCCACATCCACCACTTTGTGCCGGGGATCCTGCTCGCCTTCGGCTCGGGCACCACGGCGTTGCTGACCGACGACGAAATGCTGGAAGACCGCCTGGCGATCGCGATGGGCGTCGGCATGGGGCTGACCTTCGACGAGGCGGCGCTGCTGCTCGACCTGCGCGACGTCTACTGGACCAGAGAGGGCCTGCTCAGCGTCCAGCTCTCGCTCGGGGCGACCGCGATCCTCAGCATCGCGATCCTCACCCGGCGCATGCTGCGCCGCGGCGAGCGGCAGAGGGAGGCAGCCGGACAACTGCCTGGCTCGCCGGCACCTAGATCTGCGTCGCGATCAGTCCGATGAGCGCAGCGAACATCAAGCCGCAGAACCCCATCATCATCCGATAGGTGTCGAGCAGGCGCTCGCCCATCGCCTGAAAACGGTCGTCGATCCGCTGGTACTGCTTTTCGAAGCGTTCGTCGACCTTCTCGAAGCGTTCGTCGATCTTGTCGAAGCGCCTCTCGATCGCTTCGAAGCCCTCCCGCATCTCGCCCCGCACAGTTGTGAATTCGTCTTTCATGTCGCCTCGCACTGCAGCAAACTCGGTCTTCATCTCGACCCGCAAGCCGCGCACATCGGCATCGACACGATCTACTTTCGCGCCGAGGTCGTCCATCCGGTCGTCGGTCCATCTCTCCCCCATCGGCGGTCCTCCTCCTGTCGTCATCGCCTCCATGATTGCACCGTAAAGGTTTCGGTGTCACGGGTGGCGCGCACAGTGCAAGAAGTTTGTGACGGACGGGCGATCGGCATCCGCAATCTCCGCAAACCGCGGAGTTCCCCCCCACCCCGGCCTGCAGCCTTGGCTACCTTGACCATCCCGGTCTGCCGCCGGAGGAGACCGGAAACTGAGAGAGATGCCGCAGCCAGCCGCAACCCACGTCCCGCCGCAGAACATCGAGGCCGAGGAATCGGTGCTCGGCGCGATGCTGGTCGCCGAGCAATCGCTGAGCCGGGTGATCGACGAGGTCAAGCTCAACGCCGAGGACTTCTACCTGGAGAAGCACGCGGCGATCTTCCGCGCCGTCCACGACCTCTACGCCGCCTCAAAGCCGGTCGACGAGCTCAGCGTCGCCGAGGCGCTGGTGCAGCGCAACGAGATCGACGAGGCGGGGGGCCGCAACTACGTCGCCGAGCTGGCGGCCAAGGTGCCGGCCGCCGGCAACGCGAAGCACTACGCGGAGATCGTCCAGCAGAACTCGCTGCTGCGGCGCCTGCTCGGCGCCGGCCAGGAGATCCAGGGCTGGGTGCACGAACGGGAGGGCGAGCCGCGCGAGCTCTCCGAGCGGGCCGAGCGGCTGCTCTTCGAAGTCGCCCACAAAGAGCAGGCGAGCGACTTCCGCATGCTCTCGGAGGTGCTCCACGAGGAGGTCGACCGCCTGGAGAAGCTTTCCACCGGCGAGCTGGAGCTGACCGGCACGCCCTCCGGGTTCCGCGACATCGACGCGATCACGGGGGGCTTCCAGCCGGGCAACCTGATCATCTTCGCCGCCCGCCCGGCGATGGGAAAGAGTGCGATCGTCGCCAACATCGCCGAAAACGTCGCGGTCAAGCGCGGCAAGCCGGTCGCCTTCTTCTCCCTGGAGATGTCGGAGGTCGAGCTGGCGCAGCGCTTCATCGCCTGCCGGGCGCGGATCTCCGGCGACAAGCTGCGCAAGGGGCAGGTCAAAAAGGACTTTCCGAAGGTCATCAGAGCCTGCAACGAGCTCGAGGAGGCGCCGCTGTGGTTCGACGACTCCTCCGACCTCGGCCTGCTCGACCTGCGGGCAAAGGCGCGGCGGCTGCACGCGCAGACCCAGGATCAGGGCGGCCTCGGCCTGGTCATCGTCGACTACCTGCAGTTGATGCGCGCCGACGACCTGCGCGCCAACCGGGTCGAGCAGGTCGGGCAGATGAGCCGCGGCCTGAAGATCCTTGCCCGCGAGCTCGAGGTGCCCGTGCTGGCGATCTCGCAGCTCTCCCGCGCTCCCGAGCAGCGCAGCCCGGCGAAGCCGATGCTCTCGGACCTGCGCGAGTCGGGATCGATCGAGCAGGACGCCGACCTCGTCGCCTTCCTCTACCGCGAGGATTACTACCGCGATCCCGAAGACGAGCCGGATGGCTTGGCGGAAGTGATCATCGCCAAGCACAGGAACGGGCCGATCGGCACGCCGAAACTGGTCTTCCTCGATCGCTTCCCCAAATTCGCCGACTACAGCGGCCATGAGGCGCCGGTCGAGCAACCCGCGGGGGAAGGACCGCCGATGGCCGACGCGGCAGCTACCGGACCTGACTTCTGATGCCGGCCCGGCCCCGCAGCGAGCCCTTTGCCGAGCGCGCCTGCCCGCTCGGCGTCTGCGACGGCTCCGGCTGGATCCTCGGCCCCGAGGACGTGGCCCGTCCCTGCGAGTGCCGGGAAGACCGGCTCAAGCGAGGCCGCATTCGCGGCGTCGCCTCGGCGATCCCGCCGCGCTACCGCGGGGTCTCCTTCGACCGCCCACCGGTCAGCGACATGAGCCGCGACATGGCGACCCGGCACGTCGTCGCGGCGGTTCAGGGATTTGTCGACGACCTCGACGGCAACCTCGGCGCGGGAAGGGGGATGTGGCTGATGGGGAACACCGGCACCGGCAAGACGACGCTGGGCATGCTGGTCGCCAAGGCAGCGCTGGCCGCCGGCCACACGGTCGCTGTCTACTTCACGCCGAAGCTGCTGACCCAGATCCGCCAGACCTACCAGGCAACCGACTCCGAAGACGCCTATGACGCTTTCTTCCGGCGCCTGACGTCCGTCGACCTCCTCTACATCGACGACCTCGGCTCCGAGCGTCACACCGATTGGGTGGTCGAGCAGCTCTACGCGCTGGTCAACGAGCGCTACGAGAACCAGCGCTCGATGCTGGTCACCAGCAACGCCCGGCAGGACGTCGAGGAAGGGCGCAGCCAGCTCGAGGAGCAGATCGGCTCGCGCACGGTCTCGCGCCTGATCGAGATCTGCGACGACCCCCTGCCCCTCTTCGGCCCTGACCGGCGCGAGCAGGCGCGCGCGGTCGGCGCCTAGAAGTCGGCACAATCTCCGATCGGTATGCCGGGAATCGTCATAGTCGGCGCCCAGTGGGGCGATGAGGGCAAGGGCAAGGTCGTCGACCTGCTGGCCGAGCGCGCCGATGCGATCGTGCGCTTCCAGGGCGGCAACAACGCCGGCCACACGATCGTCCGCGACGGCGAGGAGTTCAAGTTCCACCTGATCCCGTCCGGGATCCTCTACTCGGACAAGCTCTGCATGATCGGCAACGGCGTCGTCCTCGACCCGCGCATCCTGCTCGGCGAGATCGACGGCCTGAAGCGCCGTGGCGTCGACGTCGCCAATCTCCGCATCTCCGCCAACGCCCACCTGATCATGCCGTACCACGTGCTGCTCGACACGGCGGGTGAGGTCAAGCTGGGCAAGCTCTCGATCGGCACCACCCGCCGCGGCATCGGCCCCTGCTACGCCGACAAGGCCCTGCGGCTCGGCATCCGCGTGCAGGACCTGCTCGACGAGAAGATCCTGCGCAAGAAGATCATGGCCGCGATGGAGCCGAAGCGGCAGCTCCTCCGCCCGCACGCCAAGGACCCGGAGCTCGATCTGCACTCGATGACCGAGGAGTACGTCACCTACGGCCACCGGCTCGAGCACTACATCGCCGACACGGCGAAGCTCTGCTGGGACTCGCTCGACGCCGGCCGATCGGTCCTCTTCGAGGGCGCGCAGGGGGCGCTGCTCGATCTCGACCACGGCACCTATCCGTTCGTCACCTCCTCGAACACCGTGGCCGGGCAGGCGGCAGCCGGCTCGGGGCTCGGGCCGACGGCCATCGGCTATGTGCTCGGCATCGCCAAG
>DASSHI010000038.1:0-122156 GCA_035693025.1 Solirubrobacterales bacterium | reverse complement strand
CGTCCCGCTGGTCCGAGAGCAGCGTTACCGTGAACCTTCATCCGGGTCCTCCTTTGGGCGTAAGGCGTAGACACCCCAAGCCTCTGCGAGGGCCCGGATGGCCTTTCAGGCGTTCACAACGTGTGTGGGCGGGTCAGCTAGGCGCCGACCGGCGGCGCCGAGGGCTCCGACGGCGGCTGCGATGACCGCGGCGCCACGGGCGCGGCGTCGAAGCGGATCGTGACGCCGCGCGGCACCACGATCACCGGAAAGGTCGCAGCCTCGACCACGTAGTCGCTGGCCGCGCTGAGCGTGACCCGCCCCTGCGGCGCCTCCGGCCGCGAGCCGACCACGAGCATGTCGACGGCACCGCGCTCATATACGAGGACGGTGGCGCCGAGCGCGGCGGCGAGGCTCTCCGCGGTCGCCCGCGCGGCATCGTCGCCCTCGTCGCGGACGCCGATCGTGCTGACGCCGCGCGGGCGCTCGCGCAGGCCGGCCGGGGCGACGGCGATCGCCGCAGGAGCGCCGAGCAGGAGTTTGTGCGCGGAGATGCCGGGCTTGACGATGCCGGCCGCCGTGCGGTACTCGGAGCCGAAGACGATCACGTCGGCGTTCTCCGCTTCGGCCAGCTCGGAGAGGCCGACGCTGGTGTTGGGGTTGACGATCACCCGGCGCGGCATCTCCGGGGCGCCGGCCGCGGCGGCGCCCCGGGCGAGCAGCTCCTCGGCCTCCTTCTGCTCCAGCGACTCGCCGTAGGAGTGGCGGACGTAGGCGAGCTCGAGCTCCCCGCCGGCGCCCTCGAACAGCTTGCCTAGGGCGAGGGCGTCGCGGTCGTTGTCGGTGTCGTCGTAGGAAACGATGATCTTCGGAGCCATCTGGCGCCTCCTTGGCGGAGTGTTAACGGTATCGCTCAGTAGGGGGCTCCTCCAGGGGCCGCCGCCGGAGCCTGGGGCACCCCGTCGGGGTACCCCAGGGACGGCACGTCCGATGGGTACACCTCGTGCCCGTGGACGGCGACGTCACCGGTCTCCATGTCTTCCTCGGTCATCCGCAGAGGCACGAAGATGCCGACGATCTTCAGCAGGACGAAGGTGCCGACCGCCGAGAAGACGATCACCCAGAGGGCGGTCAGGGCCTGCCAGCCGAGCAGCTGCAGGCCGCCGCCGGAGATCGTCCCGGCGAGGACGGTTTCCGCCATCGAGCTGTTGGCGAAGATCCCCACCAGCAGGCCGCCCGCCACCCCGGCGAAGCCGTGGGTGTAGACGACCCCGAGGGTGTCGTCAACGTTGCGGAACGGACGCACCCGGCTCAGGTAGTTGAGCGCGAAGTAGACGAGCGTCGAGGCGATGACGCCGATCACGATCGCTCCCCAGCCGTTGACGAAACCGGCTCCCGGGGTGATCGCGACGAGGCCGACGATCATGCCGTTGACGCTGCCGATCAGGCTCGGCTTGCGCCCGGTCAGGTAGTCGAAGGCGACCCAGACCAAGAAGGCGACCGCGGTGCAGAGGTTGGTGTTGAGGATCGCGGCCGAGGCGATCCCGCTGGCTTCGTACCAGTCGCCGCCGTTGAAGCCGTTCCAACCCATCCAGAGGAGACCGGCGCCGACCGCGACCATCGCCAGGTTGTTCGGCGCGTCGACCTCGCGGTCGCGCTGCAGGCGCGGCCCGATCACCGCCGCCGCGACGAAGCCCGAGACTCCGGCCGCGAGGTGGATGACATAGCCGCCGGAGAAGTCGACGGCGCCGTGCTGGGCAAAGAAGCCGCCGCCCCAGATCAAGAAGGCGTTGATCGTGTAGACGAACACCGTCCACAGCGCGACGAAGGGCATCCAGGCCCTGAAGTTGATCCGGCCCAGCACCGAGCCCAACATCAGGATCGGCGTGATCCCCGCGAAGACGATCTGGAAGTAGGCCAGGGTCGACTCGGGGAAGGTGAATTCCAGTTCGGAGTACTCGGGGATGTGCGCTTCGCCCAGCAGGCTCGCGCTGCTCAATATCGAGCCCGGCTTGCCCCAGAAGTTTCCGAAGAAACCGCTGTCGGCGAGGATGTGCGTCGGGGTTCCGAACGCCATCTTGAAGGCGAACAGGCACCAGAGGATGAGCACGATCGCAAAGGCGACGAAGGCCATCATCATCGAGTTCACCGACCAGCGTTTCTGCATGACGCCCCCGTAGAGCACGACCAGTCCCGGAATGCTCATCAGGCCCACCAACGTCGCGGCAGTCATCTGCCACGAGTTGTTGCCCGTGTCCAACGTCGCCAACAAGTCCATCGATCCGGTGTTCCTTTCTTGGATGGGGGCCGCCAATCCATCGGGAGTCATCCGGAGCGCTCTCCAATTGACGTCACGAGCCAGCGGCGGTTGCACCACCCTGCCGCGATCCGGAGGCGTCCTCTACGTACGAGCGTCTAAAGATCGGCCGAGATGCTTCTCCCAAATGGAGAAAATGGGCAGGCGGGCGGGCGCTAAGGTGGCCCCGATGCCGCTGGAAGGGCACTATCGACGGGTCCACACCCCGCTGCGAAGGCTGGCGAGGCGCGAGCGCAACGTCGTCCTCGCGGGCACGCTGGTCACGATCGGCGCGATCCTGACGCTGATCCTAGCTACCGCGGGGGACAATCGGCCCCAACCGGCTGCAGGCTGCATCTCGGCCGTGGTCGCGGGACGCGTGGGCGGCGAACCGGTCAACGGCTGCGGTGAGGAGGCCAAGGCGATCTGTGCCCGCAGCGCCAACTACGACAACCCCCGCTCCCACACGATCGAGGCGAAGTGCGACGAGGCGGGGGTAGTCGTGACGCAGGGGGAAATCGCCGCCGCGGCGAAGTCCAGGGCGCAGGGCCTCGGCTGAGCGCCAGGCCCTCCTAAGCCAGCGCGACGAGCAGCGCGCTGAGCTCCTCGTCGACCTCGCCGTCGAGCTTCAGCGCGGCGGCGGTGTCGTAAGGGGTCGGGCCCTTGGTGACGATCGCGAGCTTGCCGCCGGCCGAGAGGGTTAACTCGGGCAGGGCGGCCACCGGGTGGACGACGAGCGAGCTGCCGATGCAGAGCATCAGGTCGGCTTCCGCGGCGAGCGCCTGTGCCTGGCGCATCGCGGCCTCGGACAACATCTCGCCGAAGAGGACCACGTCGGGCTTGACGGCGCCGTCGCAGGAGGCGCAGATCGCGATGCCGTCGCCGTCGAAGAGCTCGTCGACCTCGCCCAGGCCGTAGGAGGCGCCACAAGCGCGGCAGGTCGAGGTTTCGATCGAGCCGTGAACCTCGACCACGTTCTGCGAGCCCGCGGCGCGGTGCAGGCGGTCGATGTTCTGCGTGATCGTGCCGGCGAGGAGGCCGCGCCGCTCGAGCTCGGCCAGCGCCTCGTGGGCGCGGTTGGGCCGTTTGTCGCCGAGCGAGTGGAAGCGCGGCCGGTAGTAGGACCAGAAGCGCTGCGGGTCGCGTTCGAAGACGTCGATGTGGGCGACCTCCATCGGGTCGACGTTCGCCCACAGCCCCGTCTCCGGCGTGCGGAAGTCCGGGATGCCCGACGGCACCGACACCCCGGCCCCCGTCAACGCAACGGTGCATCCCGACCCCCGCACCAACTCGGCGAGTCGGCCGCTTTTTGTGGCTACCTGCCGCTCCACTTGGGGGTGCGCTTGCCCAGGAAGGCGGCGATGCCCTCCTTGGCGTCCTCGCTGCCGAAGGCCGTCGCGAAGGCCTGCTTCTCGGCCTCGATGCCCTCGTCGAGGTCGCCCTTGTGCGAGGCGGCCTTGATCTGCTCGCGTGCGATCGGAGCCTGGCCGGCCAGCTTGCGCGCCCACATCAGCGCCGTCTCGAACAGCTCGTGGTCGGGCACCACCCGGTTGACGAGGCCCGAGTCGAGCGCCTCGCCGGCGAGCACGGCATCGCCGATCAGGTTCATCTCCAATGCCTTGTTGGGGCCGACCAGGCGCGGCAGGCGCTGGGTGCCGCCGAAGCCGGGAACGATCCCCAGCTTGATCTCCGGCTGGCCGAAGACGGCGGCCTCGGCGGCGATCCGCACGTCGCAGGCCATCGCCAGCTCGCAGCCGCCGCCGAAGGCGATCGAGTTGACCGCGGCGATCGTCGCGACGCTGTCGGTGCCGAGCTCGCGCAGCAAGGCGTGCGCGGTGTGCAGCAGCTCCTCGCCGCCGCCCTCGTCCATCTGGGTGAACGCCTTGATGTCGGCGCCGGCCGAGAAGACGACCGGGATCGAGGAGGCGACGACCATCGCGCCGATCCCGTCAGAGCCCTTGACCTTCTCCCAGACCTTGCCCAAGTCGCGGATCACGTCGGGCGAGATCGCGTTCATCGGCGCGTTGGCCAGCCAGGCGATCGCGACGTCGCCGCGGGTCTCCAGCTTGACCGTCTCGGGCTGATCGCCCTCGTCGGGCTGTGCGTAGGGATAGAAGCCCTGACCCGATTTGAGCCCAAGGCGGCCCTGGGCGACGAGGCGCTTCAGCGTCACCGGCGGCGCGAAGCGCTCGCCGTGCTTCTCCTCGAGCTGCTCGATCCGCTCGAGGATCGTGTCGAGGCCCTCCAGGTCGGCTTTCCAGAACGGCGGGAAGAGGCCTTTGCGGGGATCCAGGCCGGCGCCGGCCATCATCCCGAGGTCGATGTCGCGGACCGAGCAGACGCCCTCCTCGACCAGCTGGCAGGCCTCGATCAGGGCGCGGCCGGTGAACATCGCGACCAGCTCCTCGGCGTCGGGCTCGGCCTCTCCCGGAACGTTCTGCTCGCCCTCCTTGAAGAAGCCCTCGCCACCGCTCTTGGCGCCGAGCTTGCCGTCGGCGACGAGGCCCTGCAGCCCCTTGTGGACGTAGAAGCTCTCGCCGTAGGAAGCGTTGAGGTGCTCGGCGACGTGCAGAACCGTGTCGAGCCCGAGCAGGTCGGTGAGGAAGAACGGGCCCATCGGCGCCGCTTTGGCCGCCGCGATCGCCTCGTCGATCGCCTTCAGGGAGAGGCCCTGCTCCTCCTGGGCGCGCCAGATCTCGCCCATCGTCGCCATCAGCACGCGGTTGACGACGAAGCCGGGCACCTCGCCGCAGACGATCGGCTGCTTCTTGATCGCCTGGGCGAAGTTGTAGGCGGCGGTGACGGCCTCCTCGGAGCTGTCTTCGCTGGCGATGATCTCGACCAGCGGCATCACCGAGGCCGGGTAGAAGAAGTGGAAGCCGACGACCTTGTCCGGCCGCAGCGTCGCTGCGCCGATCTCGGTGATCGACAGCGAGGAGGTGTTGGAGGAGAGGATCGCGTGGCCGGGGGTGGCGGCGTCGAGCTCGCGGAAGACCGCCTGCTTGATCTCCATCCGCTCGGGCACGGCCTCGACCACGAAGTCGACGTCGCCGAAGTCGGCGTAGCTGGTCGTGCCCACGATCAAGCCCATCACCTCGGCGAGGCGGGCATCGGCCTGCTCCTGGGTCAGCTTCTCCTTCTTGACCAGGCGGGCGAGCTGGCCCTCGGTGACGGCGCGGGCCTTCTCCACCGCGGCGTCGACGAACTTCTGGTCGATGTCCTTGACGACGACGGGGATGTCGGAGGCGGCGATCGCCTGCGCGATCTCGCCCCCCATGGTGCCGCCGCCGACGACGGCGGCCTTCGAGACGAACATTCGGGTGAGTCCTCCGGATTAGGGCGTGGAAATGGGGTGCGGAGGCTATTGCTTCGAGTCGTTCGTTGAAGCATTGGGTGCCCCCTGGACCCCCAAATGCATCCACGAGCCGTCCACGCCCCGCTCTAGCCTCGTTCGTCGATGAGCGAGATCGTCGAGGGCCTGGGTGGGAGCGAGCGCGAGCGGATCGCCGAGCTGCGCTCGCAGGGGCGCTTCTTCTGGATCGACCTCTGCATCGCCGATCTCGGCGCCGCGGAGCTCGAAGCCGCGCTCGGCATCCCAGCGCGGGCGCTGCGCCCGTTGCTGGACGTCGAGCGCGGCGAGCGACCTTCGCGCCGCTTCAGCGCCAACCGCCAACAGGTCGTCTTCCCCCTCCACTGCTATGTCGAGGGCGCCGCCGACGGTGCGGACGCGCCGGGTCTGCGCGCGATCGAGGTCAACGTGCTCGTCCACGGCGACTACCTGCTGACCGCTCACCGCGAGGCGGTCTCGCTGCCCTCCCTGCTGCCCGAGTACAGCGCCGAGGGGCGCAGCGAGCAGTACGTCGTCTACGCCGTGCTCGACGCGATGGTGGCGACCGCCTTCGACGCGCTCAGCGACACCGAGCTCGCCCTGGAGGCGATACAGGTCCAGACCACCGACGGCGCCAACGCGGGCGTGCGAATGGGCACCCTGCGGGCGATCAACCTGCGCCTGACGACGATGCGGCGCCAGCTGGGCCCGCAGCGGGGCATCTTCGAGCGGATCGGCGAGGAGATCGGCCAGGTCGAGGGTCTCGTCAAAGACAACGAGCGCTACTTCGAACGCGTCTTCGAGCAGCTCAACCGGGTCGTGGACGGGATAGACGCGGCAGCGGACTCGATGGCCAAGCTGATGGACCTGCGGATGAACGAGACGATGTACTGGCTGACGGTCGTGGCGACGATCTTCCTGCCGCTGACCTTCCTCACCGGCTTCTTCGGGATGAACTTCGGCTGGCTCGTCGGCCGGATCGACAGCGAGGCCGCCTTCCTGATCCTCGGGGTCGGCGGCTCGGCGATCGCGACGGCGCTGGTCTGGCTGGCGGTGCGCCGACGCGCGACGCCGGTCCAGCCGGATCAGGACGCGGTCGAGCGCCTGCTGCGCACGCTGAGGCGCCCGCTCGGCTGATCCCGCGCAGCGACGGGGCGGACAAGCCCGCTCGCCCGACCTTGTACCGCCGTACAAAGGCATCTGCGCCGCACTCCCATTACCCTCCATTGGCTCTTGATGAGGAGTTAGACCGGTAATCGATCGTGCCCGGTGGACGGGCGCGCCGCAAGCGAGGGACAGACACAGCGATGACTCGTATTCGCCAGCAGAACGTGACCGCAGCGCAATGGAGCTCCAACGGGGAGGCCCTCGGCGCGATCGACCTGACCCTGCCCGAGAACAATCCTTTCGGCGCCAACGTCTTCTCGGTCGCGGTGCAGCGCGAACGGCTGCCCGGCGACGTCTTCGAGAAGCTGCGGGCGACCCTCGCCGGCGGCGAGGCACTCGACCCGAGCCTCGCCGACGCGGTCGCGGAGGCGATGAAGGAATGGGCGCTGGAGAAGGGCGCCACCCACTACACGCATATGTTTCAGCCGCTGACCGGTTCCACGGCGGAGAAGCACGACTCCTTCTTCGAGCCCGCGGGAGAAGGCACGGCGCTGGCCGGCTTCTCCGGCAAGGAGCTGGTCCAGGGCGAGCCAGACGCCTCCTCCTTCCCGACCGGCGGCGTCCGCGCCACCTTCGAGGCGCGCGGCTACACCGCCTGGGACCCGACCTCCCCCGCCTTCATCCTCGAGAACCCCAACGGCGTGCTGCTCTGCATCCCGACCGCCTTCGCATCCTGGACCGGCGAGGCGCTCGACGGCAAGATCCCGCTGCTGCGCTCCATGGACGCGCTCTCGCGCTCGGCGATCAAAGCGCTGCGCCTGCTCGGCGACGAGGAGAGCCAGCGCGTCTTCACCACGGTCGGGCCCGAGCAGGAGTACTTCCTGATCGACGAGCAGTACTACTTCGAGCGCCCCGACCTGATCGCGACCGGGCGCACCCTGTTCGGCGCCAAGCCGCCCAAGGGTCATGAGCTCGACGACCATTACTTCGGCTCGATCCCCGAGCGCGTGCTCGCCTTCATGCTCGAGTCCGAGCTGGAGATGCGCAAGCTCGGCATCCCGGTCAAGACCCGCCACAACGAGGTCGCGCCGGCCCAGTACGAGATCGCGCCGATATTCGAGAACTCCAACGTCGGCTCCGACCACCAGCAGCTGCTGATGCAGACGCTGGAAAGCGTCGCCCGCCGCTACGGCTTCGTCTGCCTGCTGCACGAGAAGCCGTTTGCCGGCGTCAACGGCTCGGGCAAGCACAACAACTGGTCGATGGGGACCGACGGCGGCTCCAACCTGCTCGACCCGGGCGACACGCCGGCAGACAACATCCATTTCCTCTTCTTCTGCGCCGCGGTGATCCAGGCGGTCAACAAGCACCAGGGGCTGCTGCGGGCCTCGGTCGCCAACATCGGCCAGGACCACCGGCTCGGCGCCAACGAGGCGCCGCCGGCGATCATCTCGATCTTCCTCGGCGGCGAGCTGGAAAAGGTCTTCGAGGCGATCGCGACCGGCGAAGGCGACCCCAACACGCCGGCCTCCTTCCTCGAGCTCGGCGCGACGGTGCTGCCGAAACTGCCGATGCACGGCGGCGACCGCAACCGCACCTCGCCCTTCGCCTTCACCGGCAATAAATTCGAGTTCCGGGCGCTGGGATCGAGCATGTCGCTCGCCTTCCCCAACACGGTCCTCAACACGATCGCGGCCGAGGCGATCGACGAGCTCGCCGGCAAGCTCAAGGCGAAGATCTCCAGCGGCACCGGCATGCCGGAGGCCGTGATCGAGATCGTCAAAGAGTCCTACCTGGCCAACAAACGGGTCTGCTTCAGCGGCGACAACTACTCCGAGGAGTGGCACGCGGAGGCCGAGCGGCGCGGGCTGAAGAACCTGCGTACGACGCCGGACGCGCTGCCCGAGACGCTGGCCGACGCGACGGTGGCCGCCTTCGAGAACTACAACGTGCTCTCCAGGCGGGAGCTCGAGTCGCGCTACGAGGTCTGGGTCGAGCAGTACTGGATCCGCGCCAACATCGAGGCTGAGACGACCTTCTCGATGGCGAAGACGATGATCCTGCCGGCGGCGCTGCGCCACCTCGCGCTGATCGGCGAGTCGGGTGTCTCCGCGATCGAGGACGAGGTGCGCAGCCTTGTCGACGAGCTGGTTTCGGCTCTCGGTGAGCTAGACGCCGCCAACGCCGACCCCGGCCTCGAGGGGATGGACATGGCGATCCACGCCCGCGACAAGCAGCTCGCGGCGATGGACAGCGTCCGTGCGGCGGCCGACAAGCTGGAGAAGATCGTCGCCGATGACCTCTGGCCGCTGCCGAAGTACGAGGAGATGCTCTTCATCAAGTAGGGCGTGCCCTACTCGTCGTCTTCGTCGTTGTCGCGGACCGCGTGGACGATCAGCCAGCCGACGGCGAGGAGGCCGACGATCGGGATCAGGCCGCCGAAGACGGCGGGCCAGGCCTCGGTCGCGAGCGGGATCATCGACTCGGCAGGCCGGCCCCGCCGGCGAGCGGATTGAGATCGGCGAGAAGCTCGAGCAGGCGCGGCTCCGGCTCTTCGTCATCGATGACGACGGCCGTGCCGGGCCAGGCGTAGCGCAGGTAGCGGGCGTAGGCCTGGCGCGAGCCGAGGTCCGGCTCGTAGATCCAGGAGCCGGTGTTCCAGTAACGCGTGCGCGAGTCGACGCCGGAGCTGACGCAGGCGAGCGGCTGGTGGGTGTGGGCGAACACGATCCGCTCGCTGCTCTCGGCCCAGCCGAGATTGGCGACGACCTGGGCGAAGGCCTCGAGCGCGCGCTCGGAGGGGTCGCTGGGGGAGATCACGCTGGCAGCAGGATAAGCGGGGCGTAGCCAGGCGGCGTCCGGCGAGGGCTGCTCGCGGCGCTGGCGCTCGGTCTCGGCGCGGACGACGGCGTCGAAGTGCGCCTCGCTGGGCAGCGCCGGGCCGCCCTCGCCGACTCCGCGGTCGCGCAGCTCGGCGGCAAGGCGCTTGACGCCGCGCAGCGGCAGGCCGAGGGTCGCGCCGATCCGCCCCACCCTCTGCACCGCGCGGAAGACGTTCTGCTGGGCATGGGTTCCGTGTGGCATCTGGGCGGCGATATAGAGCCACTCGGTGAGCAGGGTGATCACCGACTCGTAGTCCTCGATCGTCTTCGGCTGCTCCGGGCCGCCGGTGGCGATTCCCCACAGCGTCCGGGTCAGCAGGCGGTCGCCCCGCGAGCCGGCGAGCCGGGCGTGCGGGTCGAGGTAGTGGCCGTGCGTGCAGAGGACCCCCGCGAAGCTGTAGGTCGGGTAGGCGATCTCGATCTCGACCCCGGGCACGCGGCGCGCGAGGAAGGAACGGAAGAAGCCGGGGCCGGGCCGGTCGGAATCGTCGCCGCCGGTCATGGCGTGGCCGTGGGCCTCGGCCAGGTCGGGCGGCGCGCTGCCGGCGGCAAGCGCCGCCTCAAGCCGGTTCTCGGCGTCCCGATGGACTAGGTGGTGGTCGTGGTTGCCGGCCAGGAAGACGAGGCGCTTGCCGGGCAGCTTCTCCGCGATCAGCCGCAGCAATCCATCGGAGGCGTCGACCGCTTCGGCGACCGAGCCGAAGAGGAAGTCGAAGAGGTCGCCGAGGAAGATCAGCTCGTCGACCCCCTCCAGCGCCGGCGCCAACCTGGCGAGGAAGAAGTCCTCGCGCAGCAGGTCGCGGCCGGTCCAGGCACCGAAGTGGGTGTCTGAGATTACGAGGGCCGCGCTCAAGCGCGGGACAGTACCCGCATCCGCAGCCCCCCACGAGGCGAGAGGGTGGGCATCTGACGCACCGTCACCGTGCGGCCGGGGAGCGCGTCGAGGCGCAGCCGCGCCAGCAGCATCGTCGCGACCAGCTTCACCTCGGTCTGGCCGAAGCGTTTGCCGATGCAGACCCGCTGGCCGCCGCCGAAGGGGACGTAGGCCCCGCGCGGCAACGCCGCCTTGCGCTGCGGCGAGAAGCGCTCCGGGATGAACGCCTCCGGCTCGGGGAAGACCGCGGGAATGCGGTGGCTGGCCCAGGAGCAGTAATTGACGTAGGCATCGCGGGGCACGCGGTAGCCGCCGAACTCGAACTCGCGCACGGCGCGGCGCGGCCCGATCCAGGCGGGCGGGTAGAGGCGCAGCACCTCGTCGAGGACCATGTCGAGGTAGGGCATCTTCTCCAGGGAGTCGACGTCGGGCGCGGCGCCGCCGAGCACCTCGTCCTGCTCCGCGCAGAGCTTCCCGATCACGTCCGGATGGCGCGCGAGCTCGTGCATCATGAAGCTCAGGGTCGAGGTCGAGGTGTCGTGGCCGGCGAACATCAGGGTCATCACCTGGTCGCGCACCTCGCGGTCGGTGAACGCCTCGCCGGCCTCGCCGCGGGCGCCGAGCAGCAGGCTGAGGATGTCCTGACGCCCCTCGTCGGGCGCCGCTCGCCGCTTCTCGATCTCGCCGAAGACGATCTCGTCGAGCACCTGGCGCGAGGCGACCAGCTTGCGCCAGGGGGAGCCCGGGCCGCGCAGGAGGCGCAGCGGGTAGTCGATTCCGTAGAAGCCGAGCGCCCGCTCGAAGTGCTCGGCGGCGGCGGCGCCCTTGCCCGACTCGTCGGGGTCGAGGCCGAGCAGCGCCCGCATCGCGATCCGCATCGCCAGCTGGCGCATCCAGGCATAGACGTCGACGACGCTGCCGGGGCTCAGGCTGGCGATTCCGGCCTCGGCCTCGGTCGCCATCGCCTCGACCGACGCGGTCAGCTGGCGCCGGTGGAAGGCCGGCATCATGATCGCCCGGGCGCGATCGTGGTAGTCGTCGTCGATCGTCAGCAGGCCGTCGCCGAGCAACGGGATCAGGTCGCCGAAGCTCGACTCCCGCCAGTGGAAGTTCTCCGGATGGGCGACGGTGATGAAGTTGTTCGCTTCGGGCCCGAGCATGAAGATCACCTTGGTGTGCAGCAGGCGCATGCTGAAGATCGGACCGTGCTCTTCGTAGTTGGAGAGCAGCAGAGGCAACGGGTCGTGGGCGATCCGGTGGGTGCGGGCGAGGCTGAAGTCGCCCGGCCCGGGCGGGAACTTGCCCCTCCCCCGCCACTCTGCCCGCAGGTCTTCGGCCACCCGGCGGACCGGGTTATCCGACATCTGCGGCGGCTTGGAGACCTGCGCTGCGGTGTCGACTGGCATCGCCGACGATCCTAGCTGGCTGACCGGCCAAGGAGCGCCGTAGAGGTTTGAACCGCTATCCGGTTCAAACCTCTACGGCGCTCGTCAGGACGATGCCGTTGCGGCGAGCTGGCCACAGGCGGCCTCGATGTCGCGGCCGCGGGTGAGGCGCACGGTGGCGCCGAGGCCGTGCTCGGCGAGGATCGCGCGAAAGCGCTCGATTCGCTCCGGCGAGGAGCCGTCGTAGGCGCCGGTCGGGTTGTAGGGGATCAGGTTGACCTTGTAGGCGCGGCGGTCGAGCAGGGCGGCGAGCTCGCGCGCGTGCTCGGGGAGGTCGTTGACGTCGTCGAGCATCACGTACTCGACGAAGACCTTGCGCCGGCGACGCCCGAGGTAGCGCTCGCAGGCGGCGAGCACCTCCCGTAGCGGGTAGCGGTCGTTGACCGGCATCAGCTGCGAGCGCAGTCCGTCGTTGGGGGCATGCAGGGACAGCGCCAGGCTCAGCGGCATCTCGCATTCGGTCAGGCGGTCGATCCCCGGCACCCAGCCGACGGTCGAGATCGCCGTGCGGCGATGGGTGACGCCGAGGTCCGGCAGCCGCTCGCAGGCGGCCAGCACAGCGTCGAGGTTCATCGTCGGCTCCCCCATGCCCATGAAGACGACGTGGTCGATCGCTTCGCTGCGACGGAAGTGCAGCGCCTGGTCGAGAATCTCGTCGGCGGTCAGGTTGCGGCCGAATTTCATCTGCCCGGTGGCGCAGAAGGTGCAGGTCAGCGGACAGCCCGACTGCGAGGAGAGGCAGGCCGAGCGGCGACCGTCGCGGTAGCGCATCAACACCGCCTCGAGCGGCCGCCCGTCGGCGGTGTGGAAGAGCGCCTTGACCGTGCCGTCGTCGGACTTCGCCTCGGTGCGCAGGGCGAGGGTGGAGAGCGGCACCGCCTCCCCCAGCCGCTCGCGCAGAGCGGCCGGCAGGTTGGTCATCTCGTCGTAGGAGCGCGCCCCGCGCGCCACCCACTCCCAGACCTGGGAGACGCGATAGGACGGCTCGCCCGCGTCGGCGAGCGTCTGGGTCAACAGGGCGCGATCCACGCCCCGAGCGTAGCGGGTGGCTACGGGGCGGCCGGCGGCGTCTGCTCCTCGGGCGGCAAGGGCGGGGGCATCTCGGGCGACGGGGCCGGTGGCGGGTCCTGACCGGGCAGCGCTTCGGCTTCCTGGCGCCAGACGTCGTTGAGCGAGACCTGGATGTAGGCCCAGAGCGCCGGCGCGAGCAGCAGGTAGAGGATGATCGCGATCCAGCCGTTGAGCGGCTCCTTGCCGGCCAGCCCCGACGCCTGCATGACCCGCTTGGTGCCGCGCCAGTAGGTGATCAGCGCCGGGACGACGATCAGCCCGCCGGGAAAGAGGGCCAGCAGCGAGTTGGTCGGGTTCCGGCCGAGGTCGTAGCCCTTGGCCTGCCCGTAGTCGCGCAACTCGCGGTTGATCCGGTACCACCAGACCAGGTGGTAGATGCCGAGCGTGATCAGTGGCAGCAGGGCCGCCGCCCAGGGGCTGCGAACCTTGACCTCGGACTCGGTGCCGCGGATCTTCATCTCATGGGCCATGCGGAGACGCTCCGTTCTGGAGGAGGAGGAGACAGGGCCCTGCCGACCCTACAAGCCGGCGGCGTCGGCGAGCAAGTCGACCTGGGCGGGGTCGCTGGAGCTGGGGCAGAAGACCAGCTCGTCGCAGCCGGCCTCCTCGTAGGCGGCCATGTACTGCTTGACCGTCTCGGCATCCTTGGCGGCGCCGCCGACGATCATGCCCGCGACTTCGTCGCCGAGCCAGGCGTAGTAGTCCATCAGGTACGCGCGGGCGTCCTCCTCGGCGCTGTCGCCGAGGGCGAAGTATGCGAGCGCCATGAGGTGCGGCTCGCCGTCGCGGGCCGCGTCGCCCCAGGCGGCACGCACCTGCGCGGCCATCTTGGCGAATTCTTCGGGCCCCGAGCCGGCGGCGATCCAGCCGGCGGCGTGGCGGGCGGCGCGGGCAAAGGAGGTCTCGATGCTGCCGCCGAGGATCAGCCGCGGAGCGCCCTCACGCGCCGGTCCTACCTCGTCGCCGGCCCATATCCCCCCGATCCGCTCCAGCATCTCGTCGAAGCGCTTGCCGCGCCCCTTCGTCTCGAGGCCGCTGATCTCGTAGTCGTCCTCGCGGCCGCCGAGGCCGAGGCCGAGCGTGAGGCGGCCGCCGGAGAGCGCGTTGACGCTCAGCGCCTGCTTGGCGAGCTCCACCGGGTTGGTGCGCAGCGGCGCCAGCAGGACGGTCGTCGCGAGGCCGATGCGCTCGGTCACCGCCGCCGCGGCTGCCAGCGCGGTCAGCGGCTCGTAGTTGTCGTAGGCGATGCGGTCGATCGTGCCGAGGCTGGAGAACCCGCGCGCGTCGGCGCGGCGCGCCCACTCCGTCAGCTCGGACCCGGCGGCGCCGGGGACGGCGTTGGGAAGTCCGATGCCAAGGTCCATGCGCGCCTCCTCTTGGGATGAAGTCGACTCAGCCGTAACGCTCGCCAATGATGCCACGCAGCTTCGCCCGGTCGTGACGGGCGTGGACGCGGCGCACCGTGCCCGAGCGCGAGCGCATCACCAGCGATTCGGTGCTGGCTCCGGCGCCGCGGTAGCGCACGCCCTGCAGGACGTCGCCGTCGGTGACGCCGCTGGCGGAGAAGAAGACCTCCTCGCCCGAGCAGAGGTCGTCGGCGGTGAGGATGCGGTCGAGGTCGTAGCCGGCGTCGACGGCGGCGCTGCGCTCCTCGTCGTTGCGCGGCCAGAGCCGCCCCAGAAGCTGGCCGCCCATCGACTTCAGCGCCGCGGCGGAGAGCACCCCCTCCGGCGTGCCGCCGATTCCCCAGAGCAGGTCGACCGGGGAGCGGTCGCTGACCGCCAGCAGGGCCGCGGAGACGTCGCCGTCGGTGATCAGGCGGATGCGCCCGCCGGCCTCACGCACTTCCCTCACCGCCTCCTCGTGACGGGGACGGTCGAGCATCACGACAGTGACGTCGCCGATGCTGCTCCCCTTGCGCTCGGCGATCAGCTTCAGCGTCTCCGGCAGCGGCCGGTCGAGGTCGAGCAGGTCGGCGATCTCCTCGCCGCCGGCCATCTTTTCCATGTAGACGCAGGGGCCCGGGTCGAACATCGTGCCGCGCTCGGCGAGCGCGATCACGGCGAGCGCGCTCGGCATCCCGAGCGCGCAGAGCCGCGTGCCCTCCAGCGGGTCGACCGCGATGTCGACCACGGGGGGGGATCCGTCGCCGATCTGCTCGCCGTTGTAGAGCATCGGCGCCTCGTCCTTCTCGCCCTCGCCGATCACGACGACGCCGTCCATCGAGACCGAGTCGAGCACGAAGCGCATCGCGTCGACCGCAGCCTGGTCGGCGGCGATCTTGTCGCCGCGCCCGACCCAGCGGGCGGCGGCCAGGGCGGCCGCCTCGGTGACGCGGACGAGCTCCAGCGCGAGGTTGCGATCCGGTTTCTGCGGCGAGGCCTCGCTCATCGAGGCAGCACCCTATAAGGTCGCCGCATGGCTCAAAGGTGGGGACTCACGTTGCCGCTGCCGGGCACGCGCCTGGTGGATCACGAAGAGCACGTGAAGCGCGCCGAGGGGTCGGGGTTCACCGACCTCTGGAGCGGTGAGACCAACGGGCCGGACGGCTTCACGCCGCTCACCCTGAGCGCCGCCTGGACGGAGCGGGCGCGACTCGGGACCGGCATCGTCGGCGTCTTCCAGCGTGGCCCGGCGCTCCTCGCGCAGGAGGCGGCGGCGCTCGCCGACGCCTCCGACGGGCGCTTCGTGCTCGGCATCGGCTCCTCCTCGGATCGCATCGTCGAAGGCTGGAACGGCATCCCCTTCGAGCGACCGCTGAGCAAAGTGCGCGAGACGCTCGAGTTCCTGCAGACGGCGCTGGCCGGTGAGCGCACCGGGAGTGGCTTCAAGCTCGAGGCCGCTCCGGCACAGCGGGTGCCGATCGTGCTCGCGGCGCTGCGCGGCAAGATGCTCGAGCTGGCGATGCAACGGGCCGACGGCGCCTTCACCAACTTCCTGCCGCTCGGCGGGCTGCCGAAGGTGGCAGCGCAGCTGCAGGGCGCACCCGAGGGCTTCGAGCTGCTCTGCCGCTTCTTCTGCCTGCCGGGCGAGCGCGAGGCGGTCGAGCCCCTCGCGCGCTTCATGTTCTCCTCCTACATCACCGTTCCGGTCTACGCGGCCTTCTACCGCTGGCTCGGCTACGGCGAGCAGATCGACCCGATGATCGCCGCCTGGGAGTCGGGCGACCGTCAGGGGGCGGCCGCGGCGGCGCCCTGGGAGCTGATCGAGGACATGTTCGTCTTCGGCACCCCCGAGCAGATGCGCGAGCGCCTCGATGCCTTCGTCGCCGGCGGCGTCACCCTGCCGATCCTCACCCCGATCGTCACCCCCGACAAGCTCGGCGAGACGATCGACGCCCTGGCCCCATAAGCGTCCTCAGTACTCGACCTCCGCCCCTAAACCGAAGGAGCGGTCGGCGGCGAGTTCGACGATTTTGTCGACGATCGGCTCGTGCCAGCCTTCCTTCTTGGAGCGAGTGGCGATCGTCTCCACCGCCATGCCGACGCGGGTCGCCGTCGTCGATGCCAGGCCACGCAGGACTTCGAAGTCGAACTCGCATTCTTCGCAGACTTCGGCCAGCTCGAGCAGATAGGACGTTTCCTGGTATTCCTCCGAGATGACCATGCCGTGGTGGATCGGGTCGTCGTAGACCACGGTCGAGGTGAGGTCGGTCAGGGGCGCCAGGCGCCACTTCACCTCCGGCGCGGAGAGCGAGGTGGCTTCGCGGGAGATCAGGACGAAGTTGTTGCCGTGGGCGTCGCCGTTGCCGAGGATGTAGTTGCAGAAGGCGGCGGTCAGCAGGTTGACCACTTCGTCGGGGCGGCTGACAGCGCTCAACAGGCCACGCGCTTCCGCCCAGCCCGGCGCTTCGCCTTTCTCGTCACCGCCGGCGATCGGCGTGCCGGGCAGGATGCCCAGCGCCTGCGAGAAGGACTCGCAGTGCAGCCGCCTCGCCTCCGTCGCGGCCTCGCCGATGAGGCGGTCGTAGCGGGGCGAGACCAGGCAGCGGCGCCCACCGACCTGCTCGACGGTCGCTTTGGCCACCGGCAGCCCGACCTGACGGCAGACGGTCATGCAGAACATCTCGTTGGCGACGTATTCCGGATATTCGCCGGTCTCGGGCTTGATCACGTGCGTACTCGGGGTCCCCGCGTCGGGCCAGGCCCAGCGGTCGCCGCGCTCGGCGCGGACCAGGGCCAGCTTGTGGCGCTGGCCCGGCAGCACGAAGTGGTTGTGATGCTCCCGATCCCCCTCCCCCAGCACCGGCGCCGGTCGCTTCACCGCTTCGGCAAGCGTGTCCTCCTCGAGCCAGGCAAGCGAATCGGGCTCGCCCGCGCCGGCGGTCTCCCCGGCGGGCAGGAAGCTGACCGCGCCGACGCAATCCTGTCCAAGCTCCTCCAGCAAGAGGTACCCGTCGGAGGCATCGATCTCGAGCTCGCGACCGAGCCGGGCGCGGCGCGAGCCTTCCGGGAGCAGGCCTTCGACATAAGCGCGCGTGGCCTCGGCGCTGTAGGGCTCGGGGCGGGCGGGCAGCGAGTTGCTGAGCAGAGCCCGGCCGGGTCCGACCCTCTCCACCACCTCCGGGTCGTAGGCAAGTCTGTAGTCGTTGTCACCCGCGGGGAACAAGGTGCCGACACGTTCCCCGTACAGGTAGACGTCAAGGCTCAATTTGGTCCTCCTCGATCTTCCTCCGGGTATTCACGGTCCAGGACTTTAAACCGAAGCTAGGCTGAGCGCATAATCCCCAGCGGAGTCGGTGAACCAACCGTCCAGCCGCAGCCCGGCCTCGCGGTAGACCTCGTCGAGCCGCTCGCGGGTGAACTTGGACGAGATCTCGGTGCGCATCTCCTCCCCGGCGGCGAAGCGCACCGTCAGGTCGAGCCCGTCGAGCCGTACCGCCTGCTCGGCGAGCGAGCGCAGGCGTATGTCCATGCGCGCCGCGGCGGCGTCGTAGCGGGCGACGTGGGCAAAGGAGTCGAGGTCGAAGTCGCCGCCGTACTCGCGGTTGAGGACGCTGAGGACGTTCTTGTTGAATTCGGCGGTGACGCCCAGGGAATCGTCATAGGCGGCCTCGAGCCGGTCGGCGCTCTTGACCAAGTCGGTGCCGAGCAGAATCCGATCCCCCGGCTCGAGCAGGGCGACGATGCGGGCGAGGAAGTCACTGCGGGCTTCGGGATAGAGGTTCCCGATCGTGCCCCCGAGGAAGGCGACGAGGCGACCGTCGCCGCCGTCGGGAATTCGCTCGAGGTCATGCTCGAAATCGCAGACGAGGCCATGGATCGTCAGGCCGGGGTACTCCTCGACCAGCGCTTCCGCCGTTTCGCGGGTGATCTCCTCGGAGATGTCGACCGGCACGTAGGTGGCCAGGCAGCCGGCGTCGCGCATCGCGCTGAGCAGGTGGCGCGTCTTGCTCGCCGAGCCGGAGCCGAGCTCGACCAGGGTGCCCGGCTCGCCCGCGGCGGCGACGATCTCGGCCGAGCGGTGGGCGAGGATCTCGCGCTCGGCCCGGGTCGGGTAGTACTCGTCGAGCTCGGTGATGCGCTCGAAGAGCTGCGAACCGCGCTCGTCGTAGAAGTACTTGGGCGCGAGCTCCTTCGGTTTGGCGGTCAATCCGAGCCTGATGTCCCGCGCCATCGCCAGGCCGCCGTCGGCGCGTAGGTGCACATCGATCTCGATCTCCTCGGCAGCGGCCCCGGGCGTCATCGGCCGTCCCTCGCACAGCGAAAGCCGGAGAAGATCTGGCGGCGCTGCGGCAGGTCCCAGTTGCGGAAGCTGGGCCGCATCAGGTCGGGATGGGTGGCCCAGGAGCCACCGCGCAGCACCTTGTACTCGTCGCCGAAGAAGGCCTGCGAGTACTCCCGGTAGGGGAAGGCCTCGAAGCCGGGATAGGCGAGGAAGTCGGAGGAGGTCCACTCCCAGACCTGGCCGACGGCCTCCAACTCAGGCCTGGCGGCCTCCCACTCATGCTCGGTAGGCAACCGCTTGCCGGCCCAGCGGGCGAAGGCGTCGGCCTCCTCCCAGGAGACGTGCATGACCGGGTCGTCAGGCTCGAGCGGGCCGCGACGCCCCATCGCCGTGTGGATCCACCCATCCCCCCCGCGCTCCCAATACAGCGGTGGCTCGGCCCCGGTCGCCTCCATGTAAGCGATGTACGCGCCGTTGGTCACAGGAGTTCGATCGATCTCGAACGCCGCCAGCTCAACCACGTGCCGTGCCCGCTCGTTGTCGTAGGCGAATCCGCGGTCGGGGGCGCCGATTTCGTAGGCAGCGCGGGGCATCTCTCGAACGGGCGGATACTCAAAGCGTCGGGCCAATTGGCCCGACGCTTGTCCGGGCGAGAGATGCCCCGTGCTGCCGGGCGCACGGAAGCCCGCCGGGAGCTCGTAGCCCTCGACCATCTGCAGCAGCTGCAGCATCGTCTCGTTGTGCTGCTGCTCGTGCGCGATCAGCATCTCGTAGACGAAGCCTTCGCGCAGCAGCGGGTCCTCCGCGTCGGCGGAGACGTCAACCTCGGCAAGCACCTCGAGGGTGCGCTCGCGCACGTCGGCGAGGTAGGAGCGCAGCTCGGCGTCGCGCAGGATGGGGAGCTCGTTGCGCTCCCTCCGCGGGTTCTCGATCGCGTCGTAGAAACGGCCGAGCTCGCCGCGCAGAGGCTCGCGCTCGCCGATCGTCTGCACCAGCCAGAGCTCCTCGAAGTTGGCGATGTGGCCGAGGTCCCAGGCCAACGGGCTGAGCAGCGGCGAATAGACGCGATTGAGCTGAGCGTCGTCGAGCGGCTCGATCAGCTCGTAGGTGCGCGTCCGCGCCTCGGAGAGCCGGTCCGCGATCGCTTCCTTGGACTTGGACTGTGCCGTCACCTCGGTGGCGATGGGCACACAGTAACGATGTCGGCGCGCCAGATGCGCACGAAACGATAAAACCTGGTCCATGCGGGTGGCGGGAAAAGGAGCGCTGGTTGCTGGTGGGGCGTCGGGCTTGGGCGAGGCGACGGCACGGATGCTGGCCGCCGCGGGCGCTCGAGTCGTCATCGCCGACCTCAATGCCGAGAAGGGCGAGGCGCTCGCGGCGGAGCTCGGCGAGGGGGCGAGCTTCCTCTCCGCGGACGTGACCGACGAGGCGGCCGTGGCGACGGCTGTCGAGCGGGCGACGGCCGCGGGCGAGGACGGGCTGCGGGTGTCGGTCTGCTGCGCGGGGATCGGCTGGGCGGAGCGCGTCGCCCACAAGGGCGGGCCCCACAACCTCGAATTCTTCTCCAACGTGGTCAAGGTCAACCTGATCGGAACCTTCAACGTGCTGCGCCTGGCCGCGGCGGCGATGAGCGGGAACGAGCCCGACGCCGAAGGCGAGCGCGGCGTCTGCGTTAACACCGCCTCGATCGCCGCTTACGACGGGCAGATCGGCCAGATCGCCTACTCGGCCTCCAAGGGCGGGATCGTCGGCATGACCCTGCCGGCGGCGCGCGACATGGCCTCGCGCGGAGTACGGGTGATGACGATCGCCCCCGGGCTCTTCGACACCCCGCTATTGGCGGCGCTGCCCGGGGAGGCGCGCGAGGCGCTCGGCGCCGGCATCCCCTTCCCCTCGCGCCTCGGCCGCCCGGCGGAATACGCGCAGCTGGTCGAGCAGATCGTCGCCAACCCGATGCTCAACGGCGAGACGATCCGCCTCGACGGGGCGCTGCGCATGCCGCCGAAGTGACGATGGAGGCCTTTGGGGGTCTATGGACCCCCAAAGGCCTCCATCGGCGCGCGCTCAGTCAGTGCCGGCCGCCTCCGGGTCCCGCCAGACGCGCTTCCGCCAGGGCGGGGTGACGACGAAGCGGTAGGCGTCCCCTTCGGCCGCGGCGATCGGCTCGAGCGGGACGAGGTGGACGCGACGGCCGGAAACGATCCGATCGACGTTGCCGAGGAAGCCTTCGGCGTTGCCCGCGTGGCTGCCGCCGGAGACGAACAGAAGTCTGGTCTCCGGCCCCCAGCCGCCGTGCGGTCGCGCGCCGAGGTCTTCGGCCGCTTCGCGCAGCGGATCCGAGCCGAGGTCGGAGCCGGCGTTGGCGATGCTCTGGGCGTAGTTGTAGCCGTGGTGGGACGAAGCCCGCTCGTCCACTTCGCCGTCAGCGCCGATCCGGATCTGCACGCTTTCCCAATCGTCGTGGTGATAGCCCTCGTTCCCCACGATGGGGATGCCGCGCAGGGTGGCCGAGTCCGCGTAGTAGAGCCAGTACTGCAGGTACAGGTAGCCCCCACCGGACTCGTCGCGCCGATCGAGCACGTGGACGAAGGCGGTGACGTGCTCGCCGCGATCGGTCCGGTGGACGAGGCCGCGGGGCGTCCCGTCGCCGCAGGCGGTCTCCCTGCAACGCCTGAAGTCGACCGGCAGCGCCCGCGAGCCGCGCTCGAGCATGATCGTCGGCATGTGCCGCCGCACCAGCCGGCCGACTTCATCGCCGTAGGCGGCGATCAGCGTCGGCTCGTCCCCGCACCCGTCGGCCATCGCGACGGCGCAGAGCATCCGCGACGCCACCGCCCGCGCCAACCCCGTCCCCGGCACCTGCACCCCGGCGGCGAGGAGCGCGACGAACAGCAGCGCCAGCACGCCGAGCAGTCCGACGAACTCCACCGTCCCCTGCCCGCGCTCGTTCACACATCTCTAAGCCCGGGGGAAGGGAAAATCTCCCCGCCCGGGCCGCAAACTGCGAAGAGCGCTTAGAGCTCGCCGATCTCGGCGGCTATTTCGCCGGCGGCGGCTTTGGCGTCGGCGAAGAGCATCGAGGTGTTCGGTTCGTAGAAGAGGTCGTTGTCGATGCCGGCGAAGCCCGGGCTGAGCGAGCGCTTGATCACGATCACCTGCTGGGCCTCGGAGACTTCGATGATCGGCATGCCGGCGATCGGGCTGTCGGGATCGTTCTTCGCCGCCGGGTTGGTGACGTCGTTGGCGCCGACCACCACGGCAACGTCGGTGCGCGGCATTTCCGGGTTGATCTCCTCCATCTCCCGGAGCTGCTCGTAGGGCACGTCGGCCTCGGCGAGCAGCACGTTCATGTGGCCGGGCATGCGGCCGGCCACGGGGTGGATCGCGTAGTTGACCGTGACGCCGCGCTTCTCCAGCTCGTCGGCGACCTCCTTGATCGCGTGCTGGGCCTGGGCGACCGCGAGGCCGTAGCCGGGGACGATCGTGACCGTGTCGGCGTAGGCGAGCTTGATCGCCGCGTCCTGGGCGCCGATCGCGGTGTGCGGGCGTTCCTCGCCGTCCCCGCCCCCGCCACCGGCCGGCGCGCCGCCGAAGCCCGCGAAGAGGATGTTCGCCACCGAGCGATTCATCGCCGTCGCCATCTCCATCGTCAGGATCGTTCCCGAGGAGCCGACCAGCGTGCCGGCGACGATCAGCGCGACGTTGTCGAGCGCGAAGCCGGCCGCCGCCGCGGAGAGGCCGGTGAAGGCGTTGAGCAGCGAGATCACGACAGGCATGTCGGCGCCGCCGATCGGCAGCACGACGAGGTTGCCGAGCAGCGCCGCGGCGATCAGGATCGCGATGAAGAGGCCCTGCGAGGGGTCGCCGTTGTTGAGCGCGATGTCGACGCAGGCGGCGACGATGCCGATCAGCAGCACGGCGTTGATCACCTGCTGGCCGGGAACGGCGAGCGGCCGGGTCGGGATCAGGTCCTGGAGCTTGGCGAAGGCGATGTTCGAGCCCCAGAAGGAGATCGAGCCCACCACCCCGGCGAAGAGGACCGGGATCAGCGTGTCGAGCGGGATGTCCTCGCCGAGCGAGATCCCGTGGCGGATCTCCGACCAGGCGATCAGCGCCACCGCGCCACCGCCGACGCCGTTGTAGAGGGCGACCATCTGCGGCATCTGGGTCATCTGCACGCGCACCGAGGCGATCACGCCGATCGCGGCGCCGACCCCGAGCCCGATCGCGATCAGGCCCCAGTTGCCGATCCCGTCGAGCAGCAGGGTGGTGACGACCGCGACCGCCATGCCGGCGGCGGCGATCAGGTTGCCCTGCTTGGCCGTCGTCGGGTGGGTGCCGCGTTTGATCCCGATGATGAAGAGCGAGAAGGCGACGATGTAGAGCGCCGTCGCGGCGTCGCCGCCCGGCTTGAGCACGGCCTCGATCATTTGCCCGCCCCGCCCTTGTCGTCGGCCTTTGGTTTCGGCTTCCTCGCGAACATGCCGAGCATCCGGTCGGTGACCATGAACCCGCCGACGACGTTGATCGTGCCGAAGGCGATGGCGATCGTGCCGATCACGTACTCGAGCGGATCGTTGGCGTAGCCGACGACGATCAGCCCGCCGAGCATGACGATGCCGTGGATCGCGTTGGTCTGCGACATCAGCGGCGTGTGCAGCGTCGTCGGCACCTTCGAGATCACCTCGAAGCCGACGAAGACGGCGAGCACGAAGATCGTGATCTCGGTGAACAGGCTCATCTACTTGGCCGCCCTCTCGTTGCGGATCTCGCCGCCGTGGGTGATGCAGGCGGCGGCGACGATGTCGTCCTCGAAGTCGACGTTCAGCTTGCCCTCCTCGTCGATCAACAGGCCGAGCAGGTTCTCCAGGTTCTTGGCGTAGAGCTGAGAGGCCGGAACCGGCATCTCACTGGCCAGGTTGCGCGGGCCGATCACCCGGACCCCACCCTCCTCGACGATCTGCCCCGCCTCGGTCAGCTCGCAGTTGCCGCCGGTCTCCGCGGCGAGGTCGACGATCACCGAGCCCGGTTCCATGTTGCGCACCGCCTCGGCGGTGATCAGCAGCGGCGCCGGCCGGCCGGGAATCGCTGCGGTGGTGACGATCACGTCCTGCTTGGCGGCGTTCTCGCCGATCGCCTCGACCACCTGAGCGTTCTCCTCGTCGGTCAGCGGCCGCGCGTAGCCCCCCTCGCCTTCGGCGTCGGGGATGAAGTCGAGTTCGAGCGGACGGCCGCCGAGCGAGGCGATCTGCTCCCAGGCGGCGCGGCGGATGTCGAAGCCGGTGACGATTGCGCCCAGGCGCTTCGCCGTGGCGACGGCCTGCAGCCCGGCGACGCCAGCGCCGAGGACGAGGACCTTGGCCGGCGGCACGGTGCCGGCGGCGGTGGTCATCATCCCGAAGAAGCGGCCCGACTCGCGAGCGGCGATCAGCATCGCCGCGTAACCGCCGGCGGCGGCCTGCGAGGAGAGCGCGTCCATCGCCTGGGCGCGGGTCGTCCGCGGAACCGCCTCCATCGCGAAGCTGGTCACGCCGGCGGCGGCAAGCGCCTTGTTGGTCTCGGCCGCGGTCCAGGGCGAGAGGTGGCCGATCAGGAGCTGGTTGGAGTTGAGCTTGCCGATCTGCTCGGCGGCGGGGGCGGCGACGCGAAGGACGACGTCGGCGCCCCAGGCGACGTCGGGATCGACGACCTCGGCTCCGGCGTCCTCGTACTGGGAGTCGGGATGGCCGGCGGCGTCGCCCGCGCCGCGCTCGACGAGCACGTCGACGTGCTCGTTCTTCTTCAGCGATCTGACGATGTCAGGGACGAGCGCGACCCGGCGCTCCCCATCGGCGGTCTCTTTCGGCACTCCGATTTTCACGCGGCGCGGAAGATTATGGGATGAGGGCCGGAGGGGTCAGCCGCCCACCAGGGCAGCCAGGCGGTCGATCGTATTCAGCTGCTCGGCGCGCTCGGTGTGGACCGGCGAGACGATCAGGCGGTCGATCCCGGCGCCGCGGAATCGCTCGATCCGCTCGGCCACCTCGGCCTCGCTGCCGACGAGCGAGGTCGCCTCGACGATCTCGTCGGGCATCGCCTCGAAGGCGCCGCCTTTGTCGCCCTCCTGGAAGCGGCGCTGGACCTCGTCGGCGACGTCGCCGAAGCCGAAGCGATGCGCCAGGTCGACGTAGAAGTTGGTCTTGCGGCTGCCCATGCCACCGAAGTAGAGGACGAGGCCGGCCTTGACCACGTTCTTGGCCGCCTCCAGATCGCCGTCGATCGCCACCTGCAGCGAGGGGCTGACCTCGAGGTCGGAGCGCTGCCGCCCGCCCTTGGCGAAACCGGCCTCCAGGTGCTCGCCCCAGGTCTGCTCGAAGGCATCGACCGAGAAGAAGATCGGGATCCAGCCGTCGCAGATCTCGGCCGCCATCTCGACCGATTTGCGCCCGATAGCGCCGACGAAGACGGGGATCCGGGAGCGCTCGGGGTGGAAGTTGAGCTTCAGCGGCTTGCCCTCGCCGCCTGGCAGCGGCAGCTGGTAGTGCTCGCCCTGATGGTCGAGCTTGCCCTCGCGGGCGACGATCTCACGCACGACTTCGATGTACTCGCGGGTGCGGCCCCACGGCTTCGCGTAGGGCACGCCGTACCAGCCTTCGGAGACCTGCGGGCCCGACGGCCCGAAGCCGAAGAGGAACCGCCCGCCTGACAATTTGTCGATCGTCGCGCCGGCCATCGCCGCCGCCGCGGGTGGACGCGCCGGCACCTGCAGGATCGCCGCTCCGAGGTTGATCGTCTTGGTCTGCGGGGCCAGCCAGGCGAGCACGCTGACCACGTCTGAGCCATAGGACTCGGCCGCCCAGACCGACTCGAAGCCGGCCGCCTCGGCCGCCTGCACGACCTCGACGGCGTCCTCTCCCGCGGGCCCGATGCCCCAGTAGCCGAGATTGAGTCCGAGTTTCAAGGACATCCGCCGGGAACCCTATTGAATGTCCCCTTATGGCCGCCACCGTCCCCGACCAGCCGCAAGCCGCCGAGCACGGCCTCAGCGCCGCCGAGGCGGCCGAGCGGCTGCGCAAGCTCGGCCCGCCGCCGGACACCTCCTCGCGGTCGACCTCGAGCATCGTCGCCGGCAACGTCTTCACCCTCTTCAACCTGATCATCGGGATCTTCTTCGTGCTGATCCTCTCGCTGGGGCTGATCGCCGACGCCGTCTTCGGCCTGATCGCGATCGTCAACTCCTACATCGGCATCCGCCAGGAGCTGAAGGCGAAGCGGACCCTCGACGAGCTGGCGGTGCTGGTCGCCCCCCACGCCAAAGTCGTGCGCGACGGAAGCGTGGTCAGCCTGCTGGCCGAGGAGATCGTCCCGGGCGACGTGATCGCGATCGAGCCCGGCGACCAGCTCGTCGCCGACGGCGAAGCGATCGCCAGCCGCGGCATGACGCTCGACGAGTCGATGCTGACCGGCGAGGCCGACGGCGTGCCGAAGGACGTCGGCGAGCGGGTCCTCTCCGGCTCCTTCGCGATCTCGGGCTCCGGTCGCTACCGGGTCGACGCGGTGCGCGAGGAGAGCTACGCCGGCAAGCTCGCGGGCGAGGCGAAAGCCTTTCGCCACCCGCCCTCGCCGCTGCAGAGCGAGGTCAACCGGGTGATCGTCGCCTGCACCTGGGCGATGCTGCCGCTCGCCGGCCTGCTGCTGCTCACCTTCCAGCTGCGCAGCACCGACCTGGTCGAAGCGGCGCAGACGGCGACCGCCGGCCTGGTGACCCTGATCCCCGAGGGGATGGTGCTGTTGATGAGCGTCACCTTCGCGGTCGCCGCGGTGCGGCTGGCGCGCAAAGACACGCTCGTGCAGCAGATGAGCGCCACCGAGAGCCTCGCCGCGGTCGACACGATCTGCGTCGACAAGACCGGCACGCTCACCGATGGGCAGCTGCGCCTGCTCGGGGTCGAGGTGGCGGAGGGGGTCGATCCCGACGAGGCCCGCGCGGCCCTCGGCCGCTTCGCCGCCAGCGCCGGTGACCGCAACCGCACGCTGGAGACGGTCGCCGAGGCGTTCCCGGCGCAGCCGCAGCGAGTCGACGGCGAAGTCGCCTTCTCCTCGAAATGGAAGTGGAGCGGCCTGCGCTTCGGCGGCACGAGCTACGTGCTCGGCGCACCCGACGTCCTCGCCGCCGGGGGGGCGCTGACGCTGCCGCCCGGGCTGGCGCGCAAGCTGGACGAGGAAACCGCGGCGGGGCGGCGGGTCGTCGCCTTCGCCCAGGCGAGCGAGTCGCTTCCCGACGACCCGGCGCATGCCCCGCCGCCGCTACTCGCCGCCGTCGCCCTGGTCGTGCTGGAGGAGACGCTGCGCGCTGACGCGGCGGAGACGATCGCGATCATGCGCGAGGCCGAAGTCGACCTGAAGCTGATCTCCGGCGACGCGCGGGCGACGGTGACCGCGGTCGCCTACGCGGTTGGAGTGCCCAATGACGCGGGCGTGATCGAGGGCTCCGAGCTGCCCGAGGACCCGGAGGGCCTCGCCGCCGCCGCCGAGCGCAACACGATCTTCTGCCGGATCGCGCCCGAGCAGAAGAAGGCGCTGGTCGAGGCGCTGCGTGCCTCGGGGCGCTACACGGCGATGATCGGCGACGGGGTCAACGACGTGCCGGCGCTGAAGCAGGCGCGACTCGCGGTCGCGATGGGCTCCGGCGCCCAGGTCACCAAGGGGATCGCCGACGTCGTCCTGCTCGAGGACCGGTTCTCCCGGCTGCCGGAAGCGGTCGCCGAGGGGCGGCGGATCGCCCGCAACATCCACCGCCTCGGCCGCCTCTACCTGACCAAGAGCGTCTATGCGGCGGCGCTGATCGTGCTCGTCGCCGCGCCAGGCTTCGCCTTCCCTTTCCTGCCCCGCCACCTCACCCTGGCCGCCTTCCTGACGATCGGCGTGCCCTCCTTCGTCCTCGCCCTCGCCCCCTCGGACGGGCCGCTCTACCGCGGCCGGCTGCTGCGCGCGCTGGCCGCCTTCGCCGTGCCGGCCGGCCTGGCTACGGCGCTCGGCTCGATCCTCTGCTTCTTCTTCGTCGACACCGTCTTCGGCGGCTCGCTCGCCGAGGGCCGGACCGCGGCGACGACGACGCTGATCGTGCTCGGCCTCGCCTTCGTCCTCCTGCTCGAGCGCGGCCCCGGCCGCGAGCACATCGCGATCCAGAGCTACATGCTGGCGATGGTCGCCGGGCTCGGCGCGCTCTTCGCGCTGATCCTCGCCGCCGCCCCGGTGCGCGACTTCTTCGAAATGACCCTGCTCAGCGCGAGCCAGTGGTTCCTGGCGCTGCTCTGCTCGGCGGTGGGCCTCACCATCGCGAGTCTGCTCTGGCGGCTGCCCTACATAGAAGGGCTCGAAGCGCCGGGGTATGAACCGGTTGCCGGGGCCGAACCGGTTGCCGAGGACCGATCCCGGTAGGGGTTCCACTTAACTTTTTCGGTGGTTTGGATTACAGCTGACGCCCGAGGGGCTGAACGAAAAAGTACAAGACGTTTCACCCCTACCGGGATCGGCCCTCCACGTCCACTCTCAGAAGGTCCCTTGCGGGGAGCGGGAGCGGGTCGGTGGTGCGGTCGAATTCAGGTAGCTCCTCAGGGCTGAGTCGCTCGAAGGCGCGGCGCACTTCGGAGAGGTAGCTGCGGCTGACGAAGGTGTTGCCTTCGTCGATGCCTTGGCGATAGCGCTCGCGGGCGGCGTCTAGGCCGACATAAGTGAAGACCTGTCCGGTGGCATCTCCCTCAAAAGCTGCGGTGACGTCCACGCGCCGGTAGTTGATCTCGCGCGCGTCGAGAGCCGGCAGCCGCTCGGCATCGATCGGAAGCGCGAGCCCGTTCACGGCGCAATCGGCGTCCTCATATATGTCGAGGTAGGCAACGCGAATGCGCGGCCGCTCGCCGCTAACCCGGTCGAGCCAGTGCTTGACCCGGGCCCCTCCCTCCCAGTTGTTCATCGCCACGCCCCAGCTACGCCGAAAGCCACGCAGGCGACCCAGCGCAGCCTTCTCATCCGCAAGCGCGACCAGCGAGGCGTAGCCGAAGACGTAGTCGATCAAGCCGGCGGCAGGACGAACTGGCTGACGATCAGGTTGGCCGCCAAGCGCGGCTCGGTGCCCTCGCGACGGCGCTCCATCCGCACCTCGATCACGACCGTGCTCTTGCCCGCGTGCAGCGGCTCGCCGACGGCGACGATCTCGTCGCCGAGTACGCCGGCAGCGAAGACGTTCAGCTTCAGCTCGATCGTGGTGAAGTTGTAACCCGACGGGATGCTGCGGAAGGTCGACCAGGCGGCGACGGTGTCGCCGAGCGCGGTCCAGACGCCGCCGTGGACGAAGCCGCCGGGGTGCAGGTGCCGCTTGTCGACGACGATCCGCCCGCGTGCGTGCGTGTCCTCGATCTCGAGCGGCTCGATCCCGAGGTCGCCGGGAAAGCTGCCGGGCAGGAAGGCGCGAGCGGTGTCCGGGGTGATTCGCGAGCTCGGGTGCGGCGCGTCGTCGCTCATCGCGGACGACCCTACTTCACGCCGGCGCCGCCGAGGCCGTAGTCGCCGAAGGGCTCGTCGCGCTGCCGCACCGCCTGCTTGAAGCCGCCCTCCGCGGCGCGGCGGACGAACTCGTGGCCCTCGGCGGTGTGGCGGGCGATCCCGTCGAAGAAGGTGCCGAGCAGCTGGGTCTGCTGCAGCCCCTGCGAGTAGAGCGACTGGTTGACCAGCATCTTCATCATCACCAGCTGGTTGATCGGCAGGCGGGCGACGCGCTCGACCAGCGACTCGAAGCGAGCGTCGAGCTCCTCCGGCGGAGCCGACTCGGTCGCCAGCCCCCACTCCTCGGCCTGCTCGCCGCTGAGCGAGTCGCCGGTCAACAGCAGGCGCTTGGCCCGCATCGGCCCCAGCCGCGCCGCCCACAGCGCCGTCGTCGGCGAGCCCCAGACGCGGGCCGGCGGGTAGCCGATCTTGGCGTCGGCACCGATCACCAGCAAATCCGAGCAGAGCGCCATATCGGTGCCGCCGGCGACGCAGTAGCCGTGCACCTTGCAGATCACCGGCTTCTCGGAATGGAAGAGCGACATGAAGCCGCGCACGTTGCGCCACATGAACTGGAAGTCGGTAACCGGGTCCCAATCGGACTCCGGCATGTGGTTGGCGCCGATCGTCGCCGGGTCCAGCGGCGAGCCGGGCGGCGCCTCGAGCCCCTCTCCGAGGTCGCTCATGTCGCCCTCGGCCGAGGCGACGAGGTCGTAGCCGCCGCAGAAGCCGGTGCCGTTGCCGGCGAGGGCGATGACGTGGACCTCCGGATCGAGGTTGGCGCGCTCGACGCAGGCCGCGATCTCGACCGGCATCCGCGGCACGATCCCGTTGCCCCGCTCGGGCCGGTCAAGCGTTATGCGCGCGACCCGGCCGGTCGTTTCGTAGGTGAGCGTCTCCACGAGCGGACCGGCGAGGCTCTCAGACCCTTTCTATGAGCATCGCCTTGCCCTGACCCCCGGCGACGCACATGGTCTCGATGCCGACCTGGTGGTCGTCGGTCTCCATCACGTTGAGCAGGGTGCCCATGATGCGGGCACCGGTCATGCCGAAGGGATGGCCGAGGGCGATCGCGCCGCCGTGGGTGTTGAGCTTCTCCAGCGGGATGTCGCACTCGTCCATGATCGGGATCACCTGGGCGGCGAAGGCCTCGTTGAGCTCGACCACGTCGACGTCGTCCATCGTCATCCCGGAGCGCTCGAGCACCTTCTTCACCGCGCCGATCGGGGCGACGCCCATGTACTCGGGCTCGTTGCCGTAGGTGGCGGCGGTGACGATGCGGGCGCGCGGGGTCAGCCCCAGCTCCTTCGCCTTCGTGTCGCTCATCAGCAGGACCGCGGCGGCGCCGTCGTTGAGCGGGCAGGAGTTGCCGGCGGTGACGCCGCCGCCGCCGAAGGACTCCTCCAGTTGGGAGAGCTTCTCCAGGGTCGAGCTGGCGCGCGGGCCGTCGTCCTTGGCGACCTCGCTGCCGTCGGGCAGCTTCACCGGGACGATCTCGCGGTCGAAGAAGCCGTCCTCTTGGGACTGCACGGCCAGTTCCTGCGAGCGCTGCGCGAACTTGTCCATGTCGGCGCGGCTGACCTCGTATTTTTCGGCGACGTTGACCGCGGTCTTGCCCATCTCGATGTAGGCGTTGGGCTGGCCGTCGTTGCCCTGCAGGTTCTCGTTCTGGTCGGCGGCGCCGGCGGGCTCGGTGCGCTCGTTGTAGCGGCTCACCCACTCGACCCCGGCGGCGATGTAGACGTCGCCCTCGCCGGCCTTGATCGCGTTGCCGGCATGGCGGATCGCGTCGAGGCTGGAGGAGCAGTAGCGGGAGACCGTGACGCCGTTGACCTCTTGCGGCAGCTTCTCGGAGAGCAGGCTGACGATGCGGCCGATGTTGAAGGCCTGCAGGCCCTGCGGCATGCCGCAGCCGCAGAAGAGGTCTTCGACCGAGGCCGGGTCGACCTCAGGGTTGCGCGAGAGCAGCTCGTCGACGACGTAGGCCCCCATCTCGTCGGGGCGCAGCTGGGCCAGCGAGCCCTTGAAGGCACGGCCGATCGGCGTGCGGATGGTGTCGACTATGACTGCCTCGGGCATGCGGGGACTCTCCTTGATTCGGGGTGGGAAGTGCGGCCCGCAGGGTATTTGACCCGGCTCTCCGGCGCGATTCTCGATTAAGTTAGGGCGATGTCGCTGGAGGGATTGCGGGCATGGATCGGGGAGGTGGAGCGCAAGCTCGGCAAGCGCACGCGCGTCTTCCTCGTCCTCGCCCTGATCGCGATCGGGCTCGGCGGGGCGGCGATCTACCTGGCGATCGACGCGCGCGAAAGCTCGGTCAGCGAAAGCGACGTGCGGGCGCTGCAGGAAAAGCTCGAAACGCGGATCGACGAAGTCTCGGCCGGCGCGACGACGCCGCCGGTGGAAGCCGAACCGGAAGCGGAAGCGGCGCCGGCCCCCGAAGGACAGACGCCCGGATCGGAAAGCGGTGGCAAGGGCCACGGCGGCAGTGGATCGACCGACGGCGGATCGAGCAACGGCGCAGGGGGAGGCACCACGGGGACCGTCCCCGGCATCCCGCCCGGGGCGACCGGCGGCGCGGCAAGCAGCGCCCAGCTGCAGGAACTGCTCCAGCAGGCCAAAGAAAAAGCGGAAGCAAGCGAATGACGCCTTTGTGGCATTTGGCACGTTTGTGCCTGTAGCCGTCCCCCGCCTGCGTTACATTCGCCGCAATCCACCTCGCGCCCAACGCGAGTCTTGCCCGGAGCGGCAACGAAAGGAGACCCCATGCCAGAGGGTTACTGCGTCAAGGAGCGCAAGAAGGTCGAGATCAAAGACGCCAAACAGGTGACGATGAAAAACGGTCGCCCGGCGATTCAAGGCACCTGCCCCGACTGCGGCACCAAAATCTTCAAGATCGGCAAACTCGAATAGGCGGTGAGGCGGCGCCGTCGGGGCGCCGCCTTCACAGCTGCGTCACGAACACGCTGACGATTCCCGCGATGAGGGTGGCGATGATGCCGCCGCCGGTGAGGATGAGTGTCCTTTGCAGCGAATCGAAGCGATCGTCAAGCCGGTCAAGGTGCCGATCGACGGCGTCGAAGCGCCGTTCGACACCGTCGCGAAAATCGTCCATTCGCTCGTCGGTCCAGCCCATGCGATAAATGATGGCACAAGCGTAGACAGAACACCTCGCGCGAGTTGTGCGCGGAATTAGAATCTTCTGCCTACGCTTCGTGCCTGAACTGAACCAGCGAGGGCGTATGCAAGTACACCGAAGTGTGAACGCCCAGCAAGCCGAAGGCTCCGCCTGAATGCCGCCCGGCGCGCTCAGCGACGAGCGTGGCGTGCGCGAGGCCTACTCCGCGCATGCCGGCGAGCTGTACGGCTTCGCCGTGCGCTCGCTGGGAGACGCGGGCCTGGCCGAGGAGGCCGTGCAGGAGACGTTCGTGCGTGCCTGGCGGGCGGGCGCCCGCTTCGACCCGCAGATCGGCTCGCTGCGCACGTGGCTGTTCGCGATCCTGCGCAACGTCGTGATCGACCTCAGCCGGGCGCGTGCCTCTCGGCCGACGGTCGCCGAGGGCGGAATCGAGCCGACCGTCGAGCCGCTCGACGAGGCGCTGCTCTCCTGGCAGGTCGAGGAGGCGATGCGGCGGATCGGGGACCAGCACCGCCAGGTCCTGGTCGAGACCTATTACAAGGGGCGTCCCTACGCCGAGGTGGCGACCGAATTGGGCGTGCCCGAGGGCACGATCAAGAGCCGCGTCTACTACGGACTGCGGGCACTGCGGGTCGCGCTGGAGGAGATCGGCTATGACGACTGAGAACTGCAGGGAGTGGCGCATCTCGCTCGGCGCGCACGCGCTGGGACAACTGCCGGAGGAGGAACGCGCGGCGCTCGAGGCGCACCTCGAAGGCTGCCCCGAGTGCCGCGCCGAGCTCGAGTCGCTGGGCGGCGTCGCGCGGCTGCTGCCACTTGCCGACCCGGCGCACTTCGACACCGCGCCGGCGGCGCCCCCGTCCCTGGCCGATCGCGTGGTGGCGACGATCCGCACCGAGCGGCGCGCGCAACAAAAGCGGCGCCGGCGCCTGGGCTTCGCCTTCGGCGGTGCGACCGCCGCCCTGGCCGCGACGGCGCTGGCGCTATTCATCCTGCCCGGCGGCGGCAGCTCCACCCCGGAGCAGCAGGTCGCCTTCCGATCCCTACCCCCCGGCCTGCACATATCCGCCACCCTGGAGCCGCACGCCTTCGGCACCGAGATCCACATGTACGTGAAGGGAGCCCCCTCGGGCACCCTCTGCCGCGTCTTCGTCCGCGGGCCAAACGGCCTCCGCCAATCGGCCGGCTCCTTCCGCTACCGCTGGGGCGATGACTCCGACGCGGTGCTCAGCGCAGCCTTGGACCTCTCGCGGACGCGGGCGATCGGAGTGCGGGTGGGTACCCGCACCTTCGTGGCACCGGTCGAGCCAGGCGATACCGCCTGAGTCCGGCCAGATGCCGATCAGAGCTGTGTAGCGATCAGGCCAAGCAGCGCGACGAAGATCCCGCCACCGATCTGCATGAGGACACGATGGAGCCCGTCGAGCCGGTCGTTGACGCGCTGAAGCTTCGTGTCGACCTTGTCGAAGCGGCGATCGACCTGGTTGAAACGACGATTGACGTCATCGAATCGGTGATCAATCGAGTCGAAGCGCTCCTGGAGACGGCCGTCAGTCCAATCCATGCGGTACATGATGACAGATTGTAGACAGAAGGTCTCGCAGACGACGGCTGCGGTTGCGCCAGGGGGTCGACGGCGGCGCGAGCGCAGGAATCGGTCATCTCCGAGGTCCGTTCAAACTGCCACGCAGATGCGCTGCCCCTCGGGGCTACTTGATCGAACCGGCCCCACGGCCCGGCGATCAAAGTCCGGCACCAGCACAGTCGCAGCGGCGGCCAGAGGCGACCTTCCTCGGGCGGGGAAGGGCTAACCGGCAGGGCGTGCCCGAGTTCGAGGCCGAGCTGCTCGAGGCCACCCCCTAGCGGGGGACTCGCCCGCGGTGCCGCCGGTGCGCCTTCCCGCACCCCACCGCCCGCACCACGGGCTTGATCGCGTGGCGGCGCCCGTTGTGGCCTTCGAAGGCCGCGTTGGCGCGGTTGCGCTTCGCCTTGAAGCAGAGGTTCTTGGAGTTGATTATCAGCCCCTTCTTGCCGCCCTGCATGCGGACGACGACCTTGCTCAGCGGGGCGTCGGGGAGGTTGGTGAAGGTGGCGCGGATGCCGCCGTGCACCGAGTCGATGCGGGCGACGACTTCGATGTCGACCAGGCCGTGCACGGCCGCTACGAAGTCCGGCAGGTTGTGGTTGGAGGAGCGCAGGTAGACCGAGCCCTTCAGCGGTTCGTCGAGCACCGGGGTGAAGACGGTGACGTGGCCGTAGACCGCGCCCTTGGGGCAATCGGCGCCGTTGCCCGCCCCGGCGGCGAACTGCACCCTGGTGCAGATCGTCCTTATGTGGGCCTGGTCGAGGAAGGCCGAATGCGGCAGGCGCAGGACGAGCTTCTTCAGGTTGGCGTTGCCCTTGCGCGGGCGGTAGACGCCGGTGAGCGCGGGGTGGCCGCCGCGGCGGGTGCCGCCGCCCTTCAGGGTCAGGCCCAGACGCGGCTTGAAGCCCAGGGCGGCGCAGTCGGCGGCCTGGAAGCGTTCCGAAAGGCCGTGGGGGGAGTCGTCGAGGGAGCTGAAGACGTTGCTGCCGCCTCCCCAGGCGGTCGCTTCGACCGACAGCGGCTCACAGCTCGTGGGGTTGTAGGTGAAGCGGGGGCGGTCGACATGGACGCGCAGGTCGCGCACGGTCAGCGGGATGCCGGCGAGGATGTGGGGGATCGGATCGGAAGCCGAGCCGTCGACCTCGACCTGCGCCGTGCGCGGGTCCACGCGCAATGCCTCGCGGGTGACCACGGTGCCGACGTCGAAGGGCCCGGCGACCGCGGGGACGATCGCGACGACGCTCAGGGGGGCGCCGTTGTAGGGGCCGGCCAGGTAGATCTTGCCTTCGGCCCAGGTGAGCACGTCGCCGACACCCGCGCCCGCCAGGACGTGTCCGAGCTCAGAGGAGGCCGGGCAGGAGGGGTTCGCCAGCTCTTCGTGGCCGCCGTTTTGACCGGTGCGGCCGCGCGCCTGGGCGATCGCCGAGTCCGGGCACTGGGTGAGGCCGGCGAGGACGCCGGCGAGCCCCTCGGGCAGGGTGGCGGAGAAGCGGGTGATGTCCTGGTCGCCGTCGCGGCGGGTCAGCCGCATGTCGACCGGCGAGAAGGACCCCGCGGCGTTGCTCTCGGTGCCCGCTTGGAAGCCCGGCTCAAACGGCGGCGTCCCCCCCGCCGGGCAGGGGCCGTGGTCGGGGCCCGATTCGACCTGGAAGGCGTTCAGCCTCGTCAGCGAGCTGGCGGGCGAAGCCCAGGGAGTGAAGGTGGAGGCGGTGGTGTAGGAGCCGCAGGTGCGGGGGGTGATCAGCGGCGCCCTGGAGCCTTCCCGGAAGTGCAGGTGAAAGTCGGCCACCGGCAGCTGTGGGACGTCGTCGAAGGTGACGAGGAGCTGCCCGCTCGCCGGGTCTGGCCTCACTTCGCCCGAGAGCTTCACCAGCACGCCGCGGTCGGGGACCTTCATCACCATGTAGAGGGCGAGCAGGGAGCCGAAGGGGTTCTCGTAGGGCTTTGCCAGATACAGGGAGCCTTCGACGCTGCGATCGAGCACTGGGCTGGTCGCGCTGAGGTTGCCGATCTTCGAGCTCTCCGGGCAGCCGACGTTTGGCGCTGAGTCATAGGTCTCGCGCGCCAGGTCGGCTTGCGAGCACACGCCGAGCCCTGAGGCCTCCGAGGGATTGACCGTCAGCCCTTCGGGCAGCGTCACCTGGGCGCGCTCGAGCTCTGAGTCATAGAGCAGGTTGGCGTGTTCGAGGCCCTTGGCCGGCAGGCTCAACTCGTAGTCCAGGCCGGTGGCGCTCGAGGCCTGGGTGGTGGTCGGCTTCAGCGAGGTCGCGGGATTGAAGCCGACCAGCCCGCAGCCGCTGATCTGCGGAAAGGGGACGACCGCAATCCGCGGCACGGAGGGTTCCTGGTAGCTGTCGGTGAGGATGCTCACCTGCCGACCGGCTTCGCAGCTCGTCGGATTGGTCAGGAAGGGGGTGTCTGGGAGCCCCGATTCGCGGCCGCCGGGCGGGGCTTCTTCGCTGACGGCCTCCTCGGGGGTGATCCGTTCGGGGTCGTGGGAGCTGTCGCCCGGCACCCCCCAGACGCGGATGGTCGAGCGCACCAGCGCCGAGGCGGTGGGGGCGGCTTCGACGCTCTCCACCAGCTCGTGGGTCTCGGGGTCCAGGCGCACGTTGACGAACACCGGGTAGAGGGCAGCGAAGAAGCCAAAGCGCGCCGCCTCCTGGCTGCCCAGGGGCGCCATGTTGTAGATCGGCTCATCGGCGAAGGTGCCGCTGGGGGCGCCGACGACCTTGATGTCGATCGAGCCTATCTGGGAGTCCTGCGGGCATTCGTTGTCGTCGGGGATGGCGCCGAACTGCAGCGCCGTGCACTCGGGCACGGCGGTCGGGTTGCCGATGAAGCCCGCCGGGGTCCTCAGCTCGACGTCGCGGGCCTTGGCGTAGGGTTCGCCTGCGGCGTTTTCGCTCAGGTCGAAGACGAGGGTCAGGTCCGGGTGGGCGCCCGCCTGGGTATCGGAGAGCGAGACCGAGGCGTCGGCGATCGCGTACTTGTCGAATTCGGCTGCGCCCGCGGCCGGGGGGAGGGCGGCGAGGGCGATCAGGATGGTGGCGATGCTCGTAGCTCGTTTCATCGGTGGCTCCTCCCTCGGTGGTGGGCTCTGCGGCTCCGGTGGCGGTGGCGGCGGTGGCGCTTGCGGTGGTGGTGGCGCCTGCGGCACACGGCGCGGCCGTGGCGCTTTACCCGCCGCTTGCCGCGCGGGCAGCGCTTGCGGAGGGCGGCGGCGTTGCCGGGGCCCTGGAAGGCGGCGCTGGCGGGGGTCGAGGCCCCCGGCGCGCGCGCAGCCGGCTGGCAGGCTTCGCCCAGGCACTCCGCCGCGGGGGCGGGCGGCGGCGGAAAGCCGCCTTCGATGCGCGCGTCATAGATCGAGGGCGTTTCGTCGGGGTCGAGCGCCGGGACCAGTAGGTCTGGGGCGCGGATGAAGACGTCGCGGCCATCGGCGCTGGTCGCGAAGAGGTAGTTCGGGTGGGCGCTCTGGCCCGAGGAGATCAGGTAGACGCAGCCGCCGGGGGCCTCGCAGCTGCCGAGTCCCGGGGCCTCCCACTCATAGACGTCCTGCACGCCGTCGGTGTCGCCGAGCACGAGTGGGTCGGGGCTCTGGAAGAAGGCGCGATCGCCGCCCGAGCGCAGGTTGCCCGCCAGGTCATAGCCGTTCAGCGGCTCCGGGGAAAAGGGCCCGGAAGGGATCGACTGCAGGCTGGCGTCCCCCTGGGCCGGGGACCCCGTCGGGTTGCAGGAGAGACAGGAGAGGCTCCCCTCCGGGGCGCTGTAGCGGTAGATCTCGACGTGGCCTTCGGGGTCATAGCCGGTCAGGTTCGCCCGCGACTGGAAGAGCAGAACCTGCCCGTCGGGGGTCGTGCGCGAGGGGTCGTAGCCGAGCTTCCCTTCGCTCACGTCGCCGATCCAGCGCCCCAGGATGACCGGGTCGACTTCTCCTGGGTTGCCTTCGACGTCTTCTTTAGTGACGGTCGCCACAAAAGAGATCTGCCCTTCGGCGGAGCGGTAGAGGTTCTCTGCGCCCGGCGCGGCGAGCGACCCTCGCGGGTTGGGCGCGGCGGTGAGGACCGAGGGGGAGAGGAAATAGACGACCCGGCCGGAGGCGGCGACGTCGACGACGACCGCGTCGCCCGATTCGGTGAACCGAATCGTTTCTCCCGATTTGACGTCGAAGGCGTAGAGATCGCCTGCTCTGAGGTAAAAGACCCTGGCGCCGCCTTCGGCGACTCCGGCGAAGGTCCCTTCATCGGCGACCTCGTAGGTTTCTTCGTCGTTGTAGCGGAGGTAGAGCGGCGGGTCCGGATGACCGTTTTCTCCGAGCTTGAAGGTGACGCCGCGCCCGTCGAGGGAGGCGCCCTGGTAGTAGGCGTCCTGGCCGGCGGCCGGGGTGACGTTCCCCGGGAGCAGCGAGACCACGTGGGTGACTTCGGCGGGGGTGCGGTCGTAGATAGCCGCGGTGCCTTCGGGCGGCGCGTTCGGCTCCAACTGGATCGGCGGGGCGGGATGGGTGGAGCCGTGGTTGGTGACGAAGACGATATGGGCGCCGTCCTCCGCGAGCAGCTTGACATTGGCCTGGGGGTCGACGCCGAGGCTGCCGCGCCCGGCGAGGGCCGAGTGGCCGTCGGGGTAGCGCACGTAGCGGGTTTCTTCGCCCCCGATCACGGCGCTGCCTTCGCCCTGCGCCTCCCAGTACGAGTAGCCCTGGTCGGCGGACGGGCTTCCGGGCAGCGGTTCGGACGACTGCGCGCCCGTGGGGCCGGTGAGAGCGGTGCTCCAGCCCTGCGGATCGCGGCTTGCCAGGTAGGAGTCCCCGGCGAGCCAGCCGGCGCCTTCGAATCCGGGGAGCGCGCCGCCCTGGACCTGGAAGGAGACCCTTTCGCCGTCGGGGGAGCTCTGGGTGCTCAGAAAGTAGAGGCCGAGCCTGCCGAGGCCCAGCGGGGAGTGGCCGTTGGTGTCCGTCGGGGTGACGAGCTCATAAGCGCGGCAGTCGGGCAGCGCCGCGGAGGGGCCGGTGCGCAGGGCGTCGTTGGCGCAGGGCGCCCAGGGAACCGGGGACGGGTAGGTGGTGAAGCGGCCTTCGGCTTCGGCCCCGGCGACCGAGTTGCTCACCGCCACGCGGTAGCGGTAGGCGCCCCCCGGGGCGAGGCCCGAGAGGCTGGCGGCGATCGGCTGGTCGACCTTGGAGGCCGCCAGGGTGCCCGCGCCGGCCAGTTGGGCGCCTTCGAAGCCGTGGGCCCCGAAGCTCGCCTCGGTCGTGTATTCGATCCGCCATGCGGTCTCGTCGCCGCACGGGTTGACGGTCGCGCGCAGATGGGCCTCGGTGTCGGTGAGGCGGGCCGCGGCGAGGGACTTCACCTGGGGGGCGCACTTGCTGCTGAGCGCGAAGGCCAGCGAGTGGCCAATCCCTGACTGGCCCAAAGGCACGTACAGATAGCCGCGGTTGGGGCTCGCGGCACCGTTGTCGACGGTGAGCTTGGCCGCCAAGTTGCTGTTTTTGACCCCCCTGTTTTCGATCTCCCGCAGGTAGGTCCCGTCGGCTTCGAACTCATAGACCTTTTCGGTCGATCTTTCCCCGCCGTCGAAGACGAAGAAGTCGCCGCTCGCTTCTTCTACGGCGACGGTCGAGTCTCCGTGCCATTTGGTCGCCGGGGTCGTCGAGCCGTCCAACGTCAGGACCAGGGCATGGGGAGCTTCCAGTTCAAAGGCCAGGATCAGCGGTTTGTTGGTCCCTTCTTCCGTGCCGTTGACGTAGAGGCGGTTGTGGGCGGCGTCGATCGCCAGGCCCACGCCGTTGCCGTTAATTTCCCCCTGGCCGATCTTTTCGACGAAGGCGTTGCCTTCCTCGGCGGAGGTCAACTCTTCCACGTACCCCCCGTCGCCGATGAACAGGTGGTCTTCGGGGTTCACCGCCAGGTTGGTCTCACCCGCGAAGTTTTCCGACACCGCCGTCGGCGGATCCGGGTAGGCGATCTGCGGCGGGTCGGCTTCGGGTTCGTAGGGTTCGGGGTCATAGCGATGGACGGCTTCGTAACCGGCATGGCGGTCGAAGACGTAGAGGTAGCCCTTGCTGTCGACCGCGACCGAGATCGGCCCCTGCGGGTCGGGGACTTCGGTGATGAAATGGCCGCCGCTGTCGAAGACGTCGACCACGCCTTCTTCTCCTTCTGCCGCCGCCCCGTAGGTGGCGACGTAGACGTCGCCGTGGGGGTCGGTGGCAATTGCCCGGGGCCTGACGAAGGAAGAGGCCGGGTTGGGGCCGGCGGGGCAGCCGGGGTCGGGGACTTCGTCGACCGCAGAGACCGAGCAGTCGCCGGTCAGCGAGAGGACCGGTTCGAAGAGGCGCATTTCGACTGCGCCGGCGCTCGAGGCGGCGGCGAAGGCGCCGAGCGCCAGGGCGGCGCAGAGCGCCGCAATCGCTGTCTTCGTGTGTCGTGGCATCGTCGCTCTCCCTCCAATGGCTCCGGACAGAGCCCGCCCCCTCCGGGCGCCTTGCGGCGCCCGGAGGGGAACGGCTCGATCAGCCCGCGGTCACCGCCCAGCTGCCGCGCACCGAGGACGTGTCGGTCGTGAGTCCGTAAGGAAGCACGAGACCGAATTCGTTTGCGGCTTCATCCTTCGAGACCATGGTGAAGCTCGCCGGACCATTCACCGAGCCGGTTCGCGCTTCGTAGATGCAGAGGATGCTTTCGGCCCCATTAGCTACGGCCTTGGGTTCGCCGACGTTGCCGGGGCAGAAGCTTTCCCAGGCTTCTAGGTCTTCTTGTTCTTCTTCGGCGGTGAGCGGTTCGGGATTCGGATAGAGGCTCGCTTCGCCATCTTCGATCTTGTGGGTCAGCCCTTCTTCTTCGACCAGCGCCGTCGGCGCCGGGGAGACCAGGATCGGGAAGGAGATAGCGGCGAGCGAGAGGTCGTTTTCGTCGCCGGAGGTCCCGAGGGCCCCGTAGAGGGACTGCCCGGTGGGCAGCGGTTCGGTGCTGAAGGTGCCGGGGTCGCCCTTGTCGCCCTTGGGACCCTGGATGCCCTGCGGACCCTGGGCGCCGGTGTCGCCCTTGGCTCCGTTCGAGCCGTTCGAGCCGTTGGAGCCGTTGTCGCCCTTGGGGCCCTGCGGGCCGGCGTTGCCCTTGAGCTGCTTCTGCACGTTGGGCTTGATCTGGTTGAGCTTGGTGATCAGCACCTTGCTCTTCTTGTGGTGGCGGCTGGCCTGCGCCGCGTAGGCGCCGCCGACGAGGGCCGCCACGAGGGCGACGATCGCCACGATCAGGCCGGCCTTGCCGAATGGTTCGCGAAGTCTCGAAGACATTCGAATCTCTTCTCCTTGTCCCGTGAGCCCCTCTGCCGGCCGCTTCCCTGCTGCGGCCCTCTGAAGCTCGGTTTCTTTCCCTGTGTCCGCCCCTCGGGGAACGGCCTGCGGCTCAGTGTAAAAGAAACAGTTTACAAATGCAAGGAGAAGTTTTCGATTAGAAGGTTTGCGGCTCTAGGCTGCGAGTCGCTTGGCCTCCTGGCGGGCCATGAAGGGGGCGAGGGCGAGCTCGGTGAGATCGGGGAGCAGCTCGGGGAGGCGGCCGGCGCCGCCGGAGTTGAGGCGGCGGACGATCAGCGTGACGATGCCGCCGACGAGGGCCTGGTCGCGGACTTCAATGTTCAGCTCGGAAGGCGGCGGCTCGGGGCGAAGGGTTGCGGCGAGCAGGCCCATCGCCTCGCGGTAGCGGCCCGTCACCTCGCCGCCTGCGGCGAGTGGCTCGACCAGGAAGCAGCGGGTGACCGCCTCGTCACGGGAGAGCACCTCGAGCAGGGCGGCGAGGCGGGCGCGGACGCGCTCGGGCCACTCCTCCCCCGCTCCCGGGGCCGCCAGCATCGAGTCGAGGATGTGGGCCACGATCATCTCGTAGGCGGCACCGAAGCAGTCCTCCTTGCCCTCGAAGTACTCGTAGAAGGTGCGACGCGAGATCTTCGCCGCCTTGGTGATTGCGGCGATCGTCGTCGCGTTGTAGCCCCGCTCGGCGACCGCCTCGACGACGCCGTTGAGCAGCCGCTCGCGCTGGTTCTCGGCGACGAAGGAGCGCGGCAGCCCGTGGCGCCCGGGTGGCAGGCGATCGCCCCCCGCAACCGCCCCACCTGCCTGTGCGCCGCGCTCAGCCATCTCCCAGGTACGGGGCGAGGGCGATGTCGATCAGTTCGGGATAGAGCTTCTCCAGCCCCTCCGCGTCCCCTGTCTCGAGTCGCTCGCGCAGCAACCAGGCGAGCGCGCCGGCGGTCGCCTCCTCGTGTGTGGTCGGCAGATCGGGCGGCGCGGTCTGCAACGCCCTGCCCTCGCGCAGCTTCGCCGCCACCCGGTCGAGCGTCGCCTCGAAGCGCAGAGCCAGCTCGGGCCCGCCGGTCTGCGCCTCGACCAGACAGAGATGCGCCCGCTCGGGCTGGGTGGCGATCAGCTTCGTCAGGGCTCGCAGGCCGGTGGCGATCTGTTCGGACCAGGAGAGGCCGCCCCCAGCGGGGTCCCCGGCCGCGGCTTCCCCGAGTGCCTCGGCCGCCGCGTCCACCGCCCGGTCGAAGGCGGCGAGGAAGCACTCTTCCTTGCCCTCGAAGAACTCATAGAAGGTGACCGAGGAGACGCCCGCCTGTTTGACGATCGCTTCGATCGAGGCGCCGGTGGCGCCATGCTCGGCGACCAGCAGCTCGACGGCGTCGAGGATGCGCTCGCGCTGCGGGGGCGAAGCGGGCCCCGCTTCCGCCGCCCTCCCCCGCTTCGGAGACGGCTTCTTCGCCAGTCTTTGCGAGAGGTACTGCATGACTCCGAGGGTAGCCGACTTGAGAAAGATTTCATATCTGGCAAAAAAGGAGTAGTTTTTATAGGCCCCATGGCATCGGAAGCCTCAGCAGCCCTGAATCGAGTCGATTCGCTGGCAGCGAGCGGGGCGCCCGAGGGCGATGCGCGGGAGGGCGCGATGGAAGGAGTCCTCCTCGCCTGTGGGGAGCTCGGCTACCGCGAGGCGTCGGTGCGGGCGATCCTCGCTCACAGCGGCGGCCACCGCGCCCAGTTCTACAAGGACTTCGCCAGCAAGGAGGACTGCTTCGCCCAGGCCTACGCGGTTTGGATCGAGCGTCTCTGCGTCAGCGTGTTGGAAGCCGCTGCCACGACTCCTGGCTGGGAGGGCGGCGTAAAGGCCGCGATCGTGCGCCTCTTCCAGTTCGTCACCGCCCGCCCGGCGATCGCACGGGCGCTCTTCGTCGAGGTGCAGATCGCCGGCGAGCCGGCGCTGGCCCGGCACGAGGCCGCGGTCGAGCGGCTCGCCGCCGCGATCGACAGCGTCCGCGCCGACATCGATCCCGCCGAGGCGCCGCCCGAGGCGACCGGCGTCTTCGTCGTCGGGGGGATCGAGTCCTGCGCCGCAGAGGCGCTCAGCGCCGGCGACCCGGGCCGCGTCTGGGACGCATTGCCGGAGCTGATGCACTTCGCCGCCGGCTCCTACCTCGGCAAGGAAGAGGCGGAAGGCGCCTTCGAGCGAGCGAGCATCTTCCTCGAGCGCGAGCGCGCACGGTTGACGGAGGCCGCGCAGTGACTGACTTGAGACTGATCGGGGGCACCGCGCTGGCCGAGCCGGCGGAGAGCGAGCCGACCCTGCGCCTTCCCCCGGGCCGTCATGGCATCCCGGCCGATCTGGTCCGTGCCCACCAGCGCCAGCGGCTGCTCGAAGCCGCCGCTGCGGCCCTCGCCGAGCAGGGCTACGGCCGCCTCACCGCCGCCCGGGTGACCGAGCTGGCGGGAGTCTCCAGCCGCACCTTCTACCAGCACTTCGAGGACCTCTGGGCCTGCCTGCTGGCCGCCTACGAGACCGAGGCGGGAATGCTCTGCGAGGAGATCGAGCGCGGCTGCGACGCGCACCTCGAGCAGCGCGGGCCGGTGGCCGGGGCCGATCGCCGGGGCCGCGCACGTGCCGGCATCGCCGCCGCGCTCGGCTTCCTCGCCAGCGAGACCAGTGTCGCCCGCCTGCTCAGCGCCGAGCCGCCGCCGCAGGTCGCGGCGCTCGCCGAGGCGCGCCGCGAGCTGATCGAACGCCTCGGCACGATGCTGCGCGCGGTGCTCACCGACCCCGACGGTGTCACTCCCCTTCCCGGCCTCGAGCGCCGCCTGATCGGCGCCGCCCTTGCGCTCGTCTCCGCACGCGCCGCCTCCGGCGATCCCCAGCGCCTGCGCGATCTCGAGCCGGAGCTGAGCGAGCTCCTGCTCGCCTCGATCTAGCTTCGCTTGCGCCAGGAAACCGTCGGCGAGACCTGCTCGCGGATCTCTGCCAACAGGCGCGCCGAGATCTCGCCCGGCTCCTCGTCCGGCCGGGCCTGGCCGCCGGCGGGCTCGAAGAAGCGCGTGCGCAGACGCGGCCGTCGCGGGAAGCCCGTCATCTCCGAGGTGCCTTCTACCGCGACACAGACCAGCTTTGCCTCGGGCACCTCGAGCGCCAGGCGCCCGACCCCGCTGCGCGCCCGCAGCACCTTGCCGCGGGAACGGGTCCCTTCCGGAAAGACGCCGATGCAGGCGCCCTTGCGCAGCTCCTCGATCGCCCGCGACAGCGCACCGACGTCCCCGGCCCCCCGCTCGATCGGGATCTGGCCCATGCCGTTCAGCACCGGGGCGAGCCCGCGCACGTCCCAGAGGGTCGATTTCGCCAGCGCCCGGATCTGCCGCCGGCGCAGCGCCGCGACGCCGACCGTCACCGGGTCCCAATGGCTGTCGTGGTTGGCGACCACCAGCACCGGCCCGCTCGCGGGCAGCACCTCCAGGCCCTCGACCTCGAGGCGCCCCCATGCCACGACCGCGGGGCGGCAGACGGTCATCGCTAGCTTGTAGGTACGACTGGGCTCTTCCAAGACCCGGAAGTTCTACTCGACCGAGTCCCGGCGGGCTCCCCCCGAAGCAATCCCTCGCGCTGTAAATTGCCTAAGTGACGAAAGTCACAGCCCTGATACATACCCGAGTTCGAGGCTAGCGATTCGTGCCAAATGTGTCCCAAAAGCCACTTGAGCTGATCCTGGCCCGCAACCTGATGTCGGCTCTCTCGACTCCTGCCTTCCTCGTCGACGAGGGCGGCCTGCTCGTCTTCTACAACGAGGCCGCCGGGATGCTGCTCGGCAAGCCCTGGGAGGAGCTGGGCACCGTGGGGCCGCAGGAGTGGGGGGCGATCTTCGGCCCCTTCGACGACGACGGCGCGCCGATTCCCTACGACTCCCTGCCTCTCGTCAGAGCCGTGCGCGACGACCGTCCGGCGCACGCCGAATTCGAGATCCGCTCGACCGACGGCGCCCACCACCGGGTCGAGGCCTCCGCCTTCCCGATCCAGACCGCGCACGGCTCGCGCGGCGCGATCGCCGTCTTCTGGCCCGCCGCGGCGAGCGGCGACGCCTCCTCCAACGGGGCGACGAGCTGAGATGAAGGCCAGGCTCTGGGGCACGCGTGGCTCGATCCCCGCCCCAGGGCCGGAAACGATCCGCTACGGCGGCAACACCTCCTGCGTCGGCGTCACTCTCTCCGACGGCTCGCTGCTGGCGCTCGACGCCGGCACGGGCATCCGCAACCTCGGCCTCGCCCTGCCGGACGAGCCGACCCGCCTGCACATCCTGCTCACCCACCTGCATCTCGACCACATCCAGGGCCTCGTCTTCTTCGCCCCCTGCTTCCGTCCCCAGACCGAGATCGTGATCTGGGGGCCGGCATCGCCCGAGGCCTCGCTGCGCGACCGCATCGCCCGCTACATCTCGGCGCCGCTCAGCCCGGTCGAGGTGCGTGAGCTGCCCTGCGACGTCTCCTTCCGCAGCACGCCGGAGACCGAGTGGGAGATCGGGCCCGCACGGATCCGCGCCGCCTCGATCTGCCACCGGGGGCCGACCCTCGGCTACAGGATCGACGACGGCGACGAGTCGCTCGCCTACATCCCCGACCACGAGCCGGCCCTGGGCGCCGACCTCGACACGCTCGAGGAGGAGTGGATCTCGGGTTTCGGGCTGGCCCACGATGCCTCGCTGCTGATCCACGACGGCCAGTACGCCGATGCCGAGTACCCCGACCACCTCGGCTGGGGCCATTCCTCGCTCTCGCACGCGCTCAGCTTCGCCCGTCGCACGGCCGCCCGTCGCACCGTCCTCTTCCACCACGATCCGCTCCACTCCGACGAGCAGCTGGACCGACTCGGCGCCGAAGCCCACGCATGCTGGGCGGCGAGGGGCGGCGATCCGGCGGCGATCGAGCTCGCCGTCGAGGGGGCCGAGTTGGACCTGCGGGCGCCCGCCGCGAGCCCTGTCTCTGCAGGCTAAACAAGACGCACGTCCCGTTTCGGTACGAATGGAGTGCTTTTACCGTTTGGTCCGTTACCCTGGGTAGCTGGATGTCTCTTCCAGCCAGTCGGATCGACTCCAGGGCCGAACGCTCCGCGCTCATCCGCGGCTCCCTCTCGGTTGCCCGTCGTGCCCACGCCGGCCAGTTCAGGCAGACGGGCTGCGACGAGGTTCCCTTCATCGAGCATTCGCTGGCCGTCGGCGAGCTGCTCGCGGGGCAGAACTATCCGGATGAGGTGGTCGGCGCCGCTCTGCTGCACGACGTCGCCGAGCACGCCGACGTGGAGCTGGACTCGCTGCGCGATCGCTTCGGCGACGAGGTTGCCGATCTGGTCGAGGCGATGACCGAAGACGCCTCGATCGAGGACTACGAAGCGCGCAAGAAGGAGCACCGACAACGCATCGCCCGGACGGGCTCTCAGGCGCAGGCGATCTTCGCTGCCGACAAAGCCGCCAACGTGGCCGTCCTGCGCCAGGCCTACGAGGTGCTCGGCGAGAGCGTCGACGAAGACCTGCCGGTCAGCCTCGACCTCAAGATCCTGATCTGGGAGTTCGACCTCGAAATGCTCTTCGCGACCGCGCCGGACCTTCCCCTGGTGGAGCGTTTCGCCGACGAGATGGTCGGGCTCTGGGGACAGCGCGCCGAAGGCGAGCGGGCGCCGCTCTGCTGAGCCGGAACGACCCGGGCCCCGTCAATCGTCCCGTTCCACCTGAGCCAGGCTGCCCCGCCGGCGCAACGGCAGCACCCCCCAGAGCAGAACGAACATCGCCCCGGCCGCGATGCCGAAGAACGCGGTGGCGATGGCGCCAAAGAGCACGTCGGTGATGAGCACGATCGCGCCCGTCATCGCCAGTGCCAGGAAGCCGAGCCCGACGATCGAGAGGCGATTGGACACATGGACCAGCTCCTTCTTCTGCTGCAGGCGGAAGGTGAGGCGGTGATAAGCAGTGGGAGAGATCAGCAGCGTCGCCGAGATCGCGGTGCAGAGCAGGGTGACGAAGTAGGTCTTTTCCTGAAAGGCGGTGATCTGGGTGAAGTTCTGCTGAAAGGGGACGGCCAGCAGGAAGGCGAACAGGACCTGTACCCCCGGCAGCGCCACCCGCAGCTCCTGCAGCAACTCGGCCAGATTGCGATCGAGGCGCTCGTCCTCCGTCTCCTGGCGCCCCGACGGCCGGTCGTTCATACAACCCAAGATACCCGCGCAACCCGACCCGCCGTAGAGGTTTGAACCGCATAGCGAACCAAACCTCTACGGCGCATAGGATCGCGGCGTGGGACGACTCGCGGTCATCCTCGGCAGCAGTGCCACCGGACCGGGGGGCGCCGAGGTGACGGCCGCCGCCGAGTCGCACGCCGTCGTATTGCAGCGCCACCGGGGTACCGACGGCGCCTACGTCCTGCCCCACCGGATCGACCACGCGGCCAACCTGCGCTCGCTGGCCGGGAGCGGCTGCGACCGGGTACTGGCGATCGCCTCGGTCGGCTCGCTCGACCGGGAGCTGGGCGTCGGCAGCTTCGTCTGCCCGCACGACTTCATCGCTCTGCAGAGCTCCGTCACCACCTTCGAGGGCCCCCGCGGGCACATGACGGTCGGCTTCGATCCGCAGTGGCGGGGCCAGGTGCTCTCGGCCTGGGCAGGCAGCGGCGCGGGGGCGCTGCGCGACGGCGGCGTCTACTGGCAGACGAACGGCCCGCGCTTCGAGACGCCGGCCGAGATCCGCCTGCTGGCCGCGCACGCCGACCTGGTCGGGATGACGCTGGCCTCCGAGTGCACCGTCGCCGCCGAGCTGGGCCTGCCCTACGCAGCCGTCTGCGTCGTCGACAACCTCGCCAACGGCATCGCCGCAGTCCCCCTGTCCCCCGCCGAGCTCGACCGCGACCGCGAGCGCAACGCCTCCCGCCTGCGCGACGACCTCGCCGCCGCTCTTCGAGAGCTCGTCGAATGAGCGCTGTGGACTTTTGTCGTCCCAGGACACGTAAAAAGTCCACAGCGGCCGGTTGCGCATGAGTGGGTTGATGGTTGGGGACGCCGTTGTGGATGGCGCCACGGTGGGGGTGCGCTGCGTGGACGGGACGATCGAGGCGGTGGGGCCCGACGTCGCGGGGCAGGCGGGGGACGAGACGATCGACGCGGCGGGGATGCCGCTCGTGCCGGCGCTGGTCAACGGGCACACGCACGCGGCGATGACGCTCTTCCGCGGCTACGGCGGCGACCTGCCGCTGATGCGCTGGCTCGAGGAGAAGATCTGGCCGGTCGAGGCGAAGCTCGAGGCCGAGGACGTCTACTGGGGGACCCGGCTCGCCTGTGCGGAGATGATCCGCACCGGCACGGCGTGCTTCTGGGACATGTACTGGCAGCCGGAGGCGACGGCGCGGGCGGTCGAGGACGCCGGCCTGCGGGCGACGATCGGCGGACCGCTGTTCGACGCCGACGGCCGTACGGAGGAGACGCAGGCGCGGGTGCTCGCCGAGATCGAGGCGCTTGCCGGGCGGGCCCCCGCAATCGACGCCGCCCTCGCCCCCCACTCGATCTACACGGCCGGCGAAGAGCTGCTGCGCTGGGCGGGCGAGACCGCGGCCGAGCGCGGGCTGGCGATCCAGATCCACCTCTCGGAGACCGCAAAGGAGGTCGAGGACTGCCTCTCCGAACATGGGGAACGACCGGCCGCCTATCTCGACCGCCTCGGGCTGCTCGGCGAGCGCACCGTGCTCGCCCACGGCGTCTGGCTCGACGACGCCGAGCTCGAGCTGATTGCCGCGCGCGGCGCGACCGTAGTCGCCAACCCGATCGCCAACATGAAGCTCGCGGTCGGCGGCGTCATGCCCTACCCGGCGGCGCGCCGCGCGGGGGTCGCGGTCGGCCTCGGCACCGACGGGGCGGGCTCCAACGACTCGCTCGACCTGCTCGCCGACCTCAAGCTCTTCGCGCTCGGCCAGCGTCACACGAGCGGCGACCCGACCGTCGTCCCCGCAGCCGAGGCGCTGGAGATCGCCACCGGCGCCCGGGCGCCGCTGCTCGCCGGCCCGCAGGGCGGCCGGGTCGAGCCCGGCGCGCCCGCCGACCTCCTCCTCCTACGCGGCGACTCGCCCGAGCTGGGCGTCGGCGACCTCGCCTCCGATCTCGTCTATACCGCCAACGGCTCCGTCGTCGATACCACCGTCGTCGCCGGTCGCGTGTTGATGCGCGGAGGGAAGGTGGACGGGGTCGAGGAGATCGTCCGCCGGGCGGCCGAACGCGCCGACCGGCTGGGCATCGCCTGAGGGCTCGGTTTGGGAATCTTCGCGGTCCTGATGTGGATGACGCGCTCCCGACGGGTATAGGCTCGCCGTGAGTGCCCGTCCCTGAGGTCACCGAGCAAGCCTCGTCCGCCGCTTCGGCAGTCCGCTACGAGAACGCGACCAAGCGCTACGGCAACTCGTCCGAGGCCGCGGTCGAGCAGCTTGACCTGGAGGTTCCGTCGGGCGAGGTCTGCGTGCTGGTGGGTCCGTCGGGCTGCGGCAAGACGACCGCGATGCGGCTGGTCAACCGCACGGTCGAGCTGAGCGAGGGCGACGTGCTGATCGGCGGCGAGTCGGTGCGCGATCGGGACCCGGCGCGGCTGCGCCGCGAGATCGGCTACGTGATCCAGCAGGTCGGGCTCTTCCCCCACCGCACGATCGCCGAGAACATCGCCACCGTGCCGCGCCTGCTGGGTTGGAAGAAGGAGCGGATCCAGACGCGCACCGAGGAGCTGATCGAGTTGGTCGGACTCGAAGCCGAGCTCGCCGAGCGCTACCCGGCGCAGCTCTCCGGCGGCCAGCAGCAGCGCGTCGGCGTCGCCCGCGCGCTCGCCGCCGACCCCCTGGTGATGCTGATGGACGAGCCCTTCGGCGCGATCGACCCGATCAACCGGGAGCGCCTGCAGAACGAGTTCCTCCGCCTGCAAGCGGAGATCCGCAAGACCGTCCTCTTCGTCACCCACGACATCGACGAGGCGATCAAGATGGGCGACCGGATCGCGGTGATGCGCAAGGGCGGGCGCGTCGCCCAGTACGCGACTCCGGCGGAGCTGCTGATGGCGCCCGCCGACGAGTTCGTCGAGGACTTCGTCGGCGCCGACCGGGCGCTGAAGCGACTGGCGCTGATGCGCGTCGCCGACATCGACCTCTGGGAGGCGCCGCTGGCCCACGTCGGCCAGGCGACCGCCGAGGTGCGGGCGAAGCTCGCGGGCGCCGAGGTGCCCTACCCGCTGCTGGTCGACTCCGAGCGGCGACCGCTGGGCTGGCTCTCGGAGCGCGACCTCGCCGCCGACACCGTCCCGGCGCGGCCCGACTCGCCCCTCGGACCGGTGCTCGACCGCGCCGACGTGATGCGCGACGCGCTCGCCGACCTGCTCCAGGGCGAGGCCCAGTACGCCGCGGTCACCGACCACGACGGGCGGATCGCCGGCGTGCTCTCGGTTGAGATCATCTCCGAGTTCCTCGGCTCGCCAGAGGCGAAGCGCGAGGAGCACGGCGCCGCGGGGCGCCCGCGATGACGAATGGCGCCGCCGCACTTGCGCTGCCGCTGGCCAAGGTCGGCGAAGTCGGCGAAAGCTTCTTCCACCACCGTACCTCGGAGACGCTCCCCTGTCAGGCCACCGACAAGCTCTTCTGCTTCGACTGGGCGAAGGAAAACATCGGCAGCTTCGGCACCCCGACCATGCAGCACTTCGAATTGGTCGCCTTCTCGGTCGTGATCGGGTTCGCGATCGCCTTTTCCTTGGCGCTGCTGGCGCATCGGCGGCGCTGGCTGCGACCGCCGCTGCTGGCCGCGACCGGCGTCCTCTACACCGTCCCCAGCATCGCCTTCTTCTTCCTGCTGCTGCCGATCACCGGCCTTGGCCGCGACTCGGTGATCGTCGCGCTCAGCGCCTACACGCTGCAGATCATCTACCGCAACACGCTCGCCGGGCTCGCCAACGTCCCGTCCTCGGTCCGCGACGCAGCGCGTGGCATGGGACTGACCGAGCGCCAGATCCTCTGGAAGGTCGAGCTGCCGCTGGCGACGCCGGAGATCGTCGCCGGGCTACGCATCGCCACGGTCAGCACGGTCGCGATCGCGACCCTCGCAGTGCTGGCGAGCGGCGGCGGGCTTGGGGTGAAGATCTACTCCGGCGGCAACCTCACCTTCAAGACGAGCATCATCGTCGCCGGGGCGATCGCGATCCTGATGGCACTCGCCTTCGACTTGCTGCTGCTCGGCATCCAACGACTGGTGACGCCGTGGCGAAGGGCGGAAGTAGGGTGATCGGCGCACTGGTTCCGCCTTTTCTGCCGGCCTCGATCGGCGGCGCGATCGAATTCATCTTCGAGCCGCAGAGCTCGAGCGTTACCGGCGGCAAGAAGGTCGGCGGCTTCTCACAGGTGGTCGAACTGATGATCAACCAGGTCGAGCTGACCCTGCTCTCCCTGGCCTTGGCGATGGTCATAGCGCTGCCGCTCGGCCTCTACCTCGGCCACCGCGGCGCCGGCGAACTACTGGCGATCGGCTTCGGCAACGCCGGCCGGGCGATCCCCGAGCTGGCGCTGATCGCCTTCATGGCGGCGGCGATCGGCGTCGGCTGGCGCAACGTCGCGATCGCACTCGCCGTTCTCGGCATCCCACCGATCCTCACCAACGCGTTCGTCGGCATCCGCCAGGTCGACCGGGCCCCGGTCGACGCGGCGCGCGGAATGGGGATGACCGAGGCCGAGATCCTCTTCAAGGTGGAGCTGCCGCTGGCGATCCCGACGCTGATGGCGGGGATCCGTGGGGCGACGATCGCGATCGTCGCCACGGCGACGATCGCTCCACTGGCCGGCGTCCTCACGCTCGGCGACTTCATCATCAACCGCAACGTCTACGGCGCCGACGGGCTGCTGGCGGGGGGAATCCTGGTCGCCCTGCTCGCTCTCATGCTCGAGTTCCTGCTCGCCTGGCTGCAACGTCTGCTCACTTCGAGAGGCTTGCGACTGGGTGAAGCCTGACCTGTTCCGTGAAGCAACCCCATGCAATCGACAAGAGAGGAAGTCCAGTGAGAACCACCACCAAGAGGGCGCGCGCCTCAGCAGCGGTACTGCTCGCGCTCTTCCTCAGCCTCGGAGTCGCCGCCTGCGGCTCGAGCGACGACGAAAGCACGAGCAGCGGCGAAGAAGGGGGCGGCGGCGCGATCGTCTCCAACCCGGCGAACGGCAAGGTGTCGCTGACGATCGGCTCGAAGAACTTCCCCGAACAGGAAATCCTCGGGGAAATCTATGCCCAGGCGCTGAAAGCGGCCGGTTACAAGGTCAAGAGCGCACTCAACCTCGGCTCCGAAACGGTCGCGCACCAGGCGGTCAAGTCGGGGCAGATCTCCGGCTACCCGGAGTACGCCAGCACGGCGCTTACCTCGTTCTTCGGCATCGAACCCGAAGAAGTCCCAGCCGGCGCTGGGCCCGCCTACGAAAAGGCGAAAGCGGAATTCGAAAAGGAAGGCCTGACGGCATTCCCGCCGACGCCGTTCGCCAGCGCCAACGCGGTCGGCACGCTGAAGAAGACGGCCGAAGAACGCGATCTTAAGACGATCTCCGACCTCGAAGGCCAATCCGAAGAACTCAGCCTCGACGGCTCGCCCGAGTGCCGTCAGCGGATCGACTGCCTGGCCGGGCTCGAAAAGTACTACGGCCTCAAGTTCAAGTCGTTCACTCCGATCGACATCGGCCTGCGCTACACGGTGCTCGAAAAGGGCCAGGCCGATCTCTCGATCCTCTTCACCACCGACCCGCAGCTATCGGCGGAGAAGGACAAGTTCGTCATCCTCGAAGACGACAAGCACGTGTTCCCCGCAGGCAACGTCATCTTCGTCAGCAAGCAGTCCACCGCCGAAAAGGCGGGACCGGACTACGAAAAGACGATCGTGCAGGTGCAGAAGGGCCTCACCCTGCCGGTGATGCAGGAGCTCGACGCCCGGGTCGAACTCGAAAAGCAGTCGCCCGCCAAGGCGGCCGCCGCATACCTGAAGGAAGCCGGCTACACCGGCTGACGTTCCCTTGGCGAGGACCGCCGTAGAGGTTCGGTTCGCTCAGCGCACCAAACCTCTACGGCCCTCGTCTCCATCCGCCTGAAGGCGACGCGGGCGGCCCAAGCGGCAGAAAGGCCGGCGATCGCGGCGAGCAGCAGCGCCACGCGCGGGTCGTAGGCTTCGGAGAGCCAGCCGCTGAGCGGGCCGCCGATCGGCGTCGAGCCGAGGAAGACGACCGAGTAGAGGGCCATCACGCGCCCCCGCATCGCCGGCTCGACCGCCAGCTGCAGGGTCGAGTTGATCGTCGCCGCAAAGGTGACCGCGGCGGCGCCGAGCAGCGCCAGCATCGGGATCTCCAGCGCCAGCGAGGGCATCGCCGCGGCGAGCAGCGCCGTCGCCCCGAAGGCGAGCGCGGCGCCGGCGATCAGGCGCGGGCCGGTGCGGCCGTGCGAGCCCGTGATCAGGGCGCCGATCACCGAGCCGACGCCCATCGCCGAGACCAGCACGGCGTAGGCGCTCGCGCCGCCGTCGAAGCTGAAGGTCGCCAGCAACGGAATCACGACCTGGAAGTTGAAGCCGAAGGTGCCGACCAGCGCCATCAGCGCCAGTGGAATCGCCAGCTCCGGCGTGCGGCGCACGTAGCGCAGCCCGGCACGGATCGCACCGGGCTCGCGGCCGCTGCTCGGCGCGGCGGAGAGGCGGCTCGTGTCCATGCCCCAGAGGGCGAGGATCATCGCGCCGAAGCTGGCGATGTTGACGGCGAAGCAGGGGACGACGCCGAGCGTCGCGATCAGCACCCCGGCCAGCGCCGGGCCGACGATCCGCGCCGCCTGCACCAGCACGCTGTTGAGGCTGACCGCGTTGACCACCCGATCGGAGCCGACCATCTCGATGACGAAGCTCTGCCGGGTCGGGTTGTCGACCGCGTTGACCGCGCCGCGGGAGAAGGCGGCGAGGTAGACCATCCACGGCGTGACGATCCCGGCCGCGCTGACCGCCAGCAGGCCGACCGCGGGCAGCGCCATCAGCAGCTGGGTGACGATCAGCAGCCGGCGCTTGTCGAAGCGATCGGCGAGCAGGCCGCCCCAGGCGCCGATCGCCAACATCGGCACGAACTGCAGCGCGGTCGTGAGGCCGACCGCGAAGCCGCTGTGGGTGAGGCTGAGGACGAGCCAGACCGACGCGACCATCTGCGCCCAGTTGCCCGAGAGGGAGACGAGCTGGCCGAAGAAGTAGCGGCGGTAGTTGCCGACCGAGAGGGAGTCGAAGCTGCGCCGCACGGCGGCGCTCAACTCCGCACCCCGCGCTTCGCCGGCCGCTCCTCCTCGAGCACCCGCTCGAGGATCGCCGCGGCACGGTCGAGGGTGGCGACGTCCTCGTCCGGCAAGTCGCGCATGCGACGCGCCAGGTAGGCATTCTTGCGGCCGCGCAGGCGGCGCAGGCGCTCGCGACCCTCGGCGGTGACGCTGACCAGGGCGCTGCGGCCGTCGGCTGGGTCCGGCGCCCGTTCGACCAGGCCCGCCTCCCCCAGCACTCCCAGGGTCCGGGTCGCGGTGGGCCGCTTGACCCGCTCGATCTCGGCCAGCTCGCTCGGGGTCAGCGGCCCGTGCCGCTCGACCGTCGCCAGCGCCGCCGCCGAGGTCGGCGTCAGCTGCCCCACCCCCGCCGCCTCCTGGCGAAGCCGCCGCGAGGCTCGCACGATCGCCATCCGCAGCCGAGCCGCGGTGGCGATGAGGCTCGTATCGTCGGTCGCCAAAGTCATTAGCCTTAGTAATTAGTTTAGCAAACTATCTTCCGGTGCCCCCCCAAGGGGGTGGAAGCGATCCTGCGCGGGTAGGCACGCGGCCGGGCGCGTCGAAGTAGGCGCGGATGAGCGCTCAGACGGAGCTACGACAGGACGGCGAGCAACCGCTCGGCTACGAGCCGGGGATGGACGCGCGCAGCACTCGCGTGGCCGAACTCCTCAACCCGCCGATGCTGATCGCCGCGGCGCTGACGATCCCCGCCGTCGCGATCAACGAGTCCCACCCGGGCGGCCTGCTGGAGGACGTCGCGCGCACGCTCAACTGGGTGATCTGGCTCGCCTTCCTGGTCGAGCTGGTGGTGATGCTGGCGGTGGTTCCCAGCCGCGGGACCTGGCTCAAGCACCACCCGCTCGACCTGATCATCGTCGTCTTCACCCCGCCGGTCCTGCCGCCGGGGCTTCAGAGCCTGCGCGTCCTGCGCCTGCTGCGGCTGCTGCGGCTGCTGCGCCTCGCCCAGCTCTCGCGCCAGGTCTTCTCGCTGCGCGGCCTCCACTACGCGGCCCTGCTGGCGATCCTGACCGCGCTCGCGGGCGGCGCGCTCTTCGTCGGCTTCGAGAAGCAGAACCAGCACCTCAACGCCTGGGACGGGGTCTACTGGGCCGTGACCTCGATGACGACGCTCGGCTCGAACATCTACCCGACGACGACCGGCGGCGAGATCGTCTCCGTGATCGTCGTCCTCGTCGGCATCTCCTTCGTCGCCCTGCTCACCGGCTCGGTCGCCCAGCGCTTCCTCGGCCCCGAGATCGTCGAGGTGGAGGAAGAGCTCGAGGCCGAGCAGCTCTCCGCCGAGGCGGTGGCGCTGCGCGAGCTGAAAAACGTGCGCGAACAGCTGCAGGCGCTCGAGGTGGCGGTCGAAAAGATCGCCGACGAGCGCGGCTCGGTTTGACGCTCAGCCTTCGGTGTCCTGGCGCGCCGCGATCTTCGACTCGAGTTCCTTCATCACGTCGGGATCGCGCAGGGTGGTGACGTCGCCCAGCTCGCGGCCCTCGGCGATGTCGCGCAGCAGCCGGCGCATGATCTTGCCCGAGCGGGTCTTCGGCAGGTCGCCGGACCAGATCACCCGTTTGGGGCGGGCGAGTTTGCCGATCCGCTCGGCGACGTGCTCGGACAGCTCGGCGACCATCCCGTCGTCCCCGTCGAGGTCGCCCTCCAGGGTGACGAAGGCGCAGATCGCCTGGCCGGTGTCCTCGTCGCTCTGCCCGATCACCGCCGCCTCGGCGACTTTCGGGTGGGAGACGATCGCCGACTCGACCTCCGCGGTCGAGAGCCGGTGGCCGGAGACGTTGACGACGTCGTCGATCCGCCCCAGCACCCAGAAGTAGCCGTCCTCGTCGCGCCGCGCCGCGTCGCCGACCAGATAGGTCTCCTTGCCGAAGCGCGAGAAGTAGGTTTCGACGAAGCGATCCTCCTCGCGGTAGAGGGTGCGCAGCATGCCCGGCCAGGGACGGCGCAGGACCAGCAGGCCCTCGCCGCCCGTCTCGACCGGCTCGCCGTCCTCGCCGAAGACGGCTGCATCGATTCCCGGCAGCGCTTGCGTCGCCGAGCCCGGCTTGGTCGCCGTGATCCCCGGCAGCGGCGTGATCATGATGTGGCCGGTCTCGGTCTGCCACCAGGTGTCGACGACCGGGCAGCGCTCGCCGCCGATCACCTTGTGGTACCAGAGCCAGGCCTTGGGGTTGATCGGCTCGCCGACCGTGCCGAGCAGGCGCAGCGAGGCCAGGTCGTGGCGCTCGGGGTACTCGGCGCCCCATTTCATGCACGCCCGGATCGCGGTCGGCGCGGTGTAGAGGATCGTCACCCCGTAGCGCTCGATCAGGCTCCACCAGACGTCCTTGTCCGGATAGTCCGGCGCGCCCTCGTACATCACGCTGGTCGCCGCGTTGGCGAGCGGGCCGTAGACGATGTAGGAGTGGCCGGTGACCCAGCCGACGTCGGCGGCGCACCAGTAGACGTCCTCGTCGGGCTTGAGGTCGAAGACGTAGCGGTGGGTGAAGGCGACGCCAGCGAGGTAGCCGCCAGTGGTGTGCAGGATCCCCTTCGGCTTCGCGGTCGACCCCGACGTATAGAGGATGTAGAGCGGGTCCTCGGCGTTCATCGGCTCGGCCGGGCACTCGGCGGCCGCGGCCTCCATCGCCTCGTCGAACCAGACGTCGCGGCCCTCGCGCATCTCGCAGTCCTCGCCGGTGTGCTTGACGACGAAGATCGTCTCGATCGAGCCGACCCCTCCCATGACCTCGTCGACCTTCGCCTTGACCGGCGCCGTCTTGCCCTTGCGGCGGGCGCCATCGGCGGTGATCAGCGCCTTGGCGTCCGAGAACTCCATCCGCTCGCGCACCGCCTCGGCCGAGAAGCCGCCGAAGACGACGTTGTGGACGGCGCCGATGCGGGCGCAGGCGAGCATCGCGACGACCACCTGCGGGATCATCGGCAGGTAGATCCCGACCACGTCGCCCTTCTCGATGCCGTGGTCGCGCAATGCGTTGGCGAAGCGCTGCGTGTCGGCGAGCAGCCCGGCGTAGGTGAGGTCGCGCTCCTCCCCCTCCTCCCCGCGCCAGTGATAGGCAACACGATCCCCGAGCCCGGCCGCGACGTGGCGGTCGAGGCAGTTGGCGGAGACGTTCAGCTCGCCGTCGGCGAACCACTTGTAAAAGGGCGGATTGGACTCGTCGAGCGCCTCGCTCGGCTCCTTCGCCCAGTCGAGCAGCTCGGTGGCCTGGCGCAGCCACCAGGCCTGCGGGTCGGCCGCCGCCTCCTCGTACACCGCCGGGTCGCCGAGCAGCGCCTTCTCGGCGAACCCGGCCGGGGGATCGAAGCGCTCGACCTCGAGCAGCCGGTTGAGCTCGCCCTCCAGGCCGGTCAGGTCTCGCGTTGCCATCTTGCTCCCTCCTCGTCAGCGACCGAGCGGGCGGACCGGCAGCACCGTCCGTCCGAAGGTCGAGTTGGTCACCGCCGCAAAAGAGGCATACCAGGCGGCAGCGGCCGTCGCCAGTCCGATCCAGCCCCCGATTTCGACCAGGCTTTCGTTTTCGCCGGCGTTGCCGATGCCGAGCACGATGTAGGTCACGGCGAGGAGGATGAAGACCAGCGCGATCGCCGCAGTGGTGCGCAGCGAGGCGATGAACATGTAGCTGGTGAAGATGCCCCAGGCGATCAGGTAGAGGCCGATCGCGTCGCCGGCATGCGCCGGGGGAATGTCACCTGCGTAGAAGGCGACCAGCGCCCAGAAGGAGAGCCAGAAGGCGCCATACGACGTGAACGCGACCGCGCCGAACGTGTTGCCGGTGCGGAACTCCCACATCCCGGCGAGCAGTTGGGCGATGCCGCCGTAGCCGAGCGCGACAGCCAGCACTACCGGCTCGCCTGAACTGCTGACCAGCCCCGCGTTGAACATGCTGAGGAGGAAGGTCGTCAGCGCGAAGGCGGCGAGGCCGAGTGGACCAGGGTCGGCGGGGGTCCAACCCTCGCGCAGCACCTGTGCGGCGCCACCAGCCCGAGCCGTCTCCCCTCTAGTCGGATCCTTACCCGGAACGGATGCAGACTCCATGATGCCTCCTTTGTCGAGGCGCGCTCCCGCACGCGCAGAGCTACCCGCCAGCGCGCTCTTTCACACATCCGTTGAGCTACCCGGCTAGCCTGCTTTCCATGCTCTTCCGGCAAATCATCCATGAGGATCTCGGTTGCGCCTCCTACCTCGTCGGCGACCCGGGTTCGGGAGCGGCCGCCGTGATCGACCCCAAGTGGGGCATCGACCCCTACCTGCAGCTCGCGCGCCTGCACGGAGTGCGGATCGAACACGTGCTGGAGACGCACAACCACGCCGACCACGTCTCCGGCCACGGCCGTCTCGCCCGGGCGAGCGGGGCGACGATCCACATCAGCCGGCTGGCCGAGGCCGAGTACGAGCACGATCCGATCGCCGACGGCTGGACGCTGGAGCTGGGCGGGGTCTCGATCGAGGCGATCCACACGCCCGGGCACCGACCCGAGCACACCTCCTTCCTGCTGCGCGACGCCGGCCGCGGCGGCGACCCCGTGGCGGTGCTGAGCGGCGACTGCCTCTTCGTCGGCGACGTCGCCCGACCCGACCTCGCGGTCGAGCCGCGCGAGGGCGCCGCCGGGATCTTCCGCTCCCTGCACGAGCGGCTGCTCTCGCTGCCCGACGAGGTCGAGGTCTGGCCGGGGCACCTGGGCGGCTCGCTCTGCGGCAGCTCCGGCATCGATCTCAAGACCTCCTCGACGATCGGCTTCGAGCGCCGCCACAACCCGGCGCTGGCGCTGACCGACGAGGCCGAGTTCGTCGAAGACGCGGTCGCCAGCATCGGCGAGCGCCCGCCGAACGTCGAGCACATCGTCTCGCTCAACCGCGGACCGTTGGTCGAGTCGATCGGCTCGCCGACCTCGCTGACCCCGCGCCGCTTCGAGGCGGCGATCGCTGCCGGCGCCTACGCGGTCGACTCGCGCACCAACGAGCAGTTCGACGAGGCCCACATCCCCGGCGCGATCAGCGCCTCCGGCTATGACACCGGCTTCGCGACCAAGGTGGCGCAGGTCGTCCCGCCCGAGGGCGAGGTCGTGGTCGTCGCCGCCTCGGACGGCAACGAGCTCGAAGCCGCTGAGCTGCTCGCCGCGGTCGGGCTGAAGGTGGGCGGCTTCCTCGCGGGCGGGATGAGCGCCTGGCGGGCCGAGGAGCGCCCCGTGGCGCGGATCGAGCCGATCGGGCCCGGCAAGCTGGCGGCACTGCTCGAGGACGAGGCATCGCCCCTCGTGCTCGACGTGCGCAGAGCAGACGAGTACGCCGAGTGCCACATCGAGGGCTCGCTCCACATCCCCTACGGCGAGCTGGCGCGGCGGCTGGACGAGCTGCCGCGGGACCGGGCGCTGGCGACGATCTGCAAGGGGGGCAAACGGAGTGGGCTGGCGGCTTCTGTGTTGCAGCGCGAGGGGTTCGAGACGATCCACGTCGCCTACGGCGGGGTGGGGACTTGGAAGGACGAAGGAAGGCCTGTCGAGACCGGCGGCGGCGTCGCCTGAGGTTTGCGAAGGGCCGATCCCGGTAGGGGTTTCGGGAGGGCATCCCGGCAGGGGTTCCACTTAACTTTTTTGATGATTTGGGATCAGCTGGCGCCCCCCGCGCTCAACAAAAAAGTACAAGACGTTCCACCCCTGCCGGGATGCCCTCTTCGAAGCGGCTGGGAAGGGACTACGCGGCGCGGGTGCGTGCGGAGGGCTCTAGAGCCGCAGCTATGGCGCCAGCCAGCGACTCCGCCTCGGCCGGCTTCAGAGAGCTGATGGTTACTCGGATGGCTGGATCGGCTTGGAGGCGGAAGGGGGCGCCGGGCATTACTGCCCAGCCGTTGGATTGGAGGGCTTGGACGATGCTGGTCTCGTCGGGGACGGGGATCCAGATGTTCAGGCCGCTCCTGGCTTCGGCGGCTATGCCTCGCTCGGCCAGCGCGGCGAGGAGTGCTTCGCGGCGCTCGGCGTAGGTCGCCTGGGCGCGCTCGAGCAGTGCGGCGACGTCGCCATCCGCCATCAGCTCGGCGGCTATGCGCTGGAGGAGGTGGCTGACCCAGCCGGGACCCACGGCCTGGCGGCCGCGCAGGCGGGCGATCGTCTGCGGGTCGCCCGCCAGGACGGCGAGGCGGAGGTCGGGGCCGAGGGACTTGGCGAGGGAGCGGGCGGCTGCCCAGTTGCCCCGGCCGGTGGTGAGAGTGACGCGCGGGGCGCCGGCGATCGGGCCGAGGTGATCGTCCTCGAGCAGCATCGCGTCGGGATGGCGATCGAGCACCGCGCGCAGCGCCTTCGCCCGCTCCTCGTCCAACGCGGCGCCGGTCGGGTTCTGGCCGCGGGGGTTGACGACCACCGCCGCTGCGCCGGCGTCCAGCGCCTCGGCAAGCGCAACAGGGGTCATGCCCCGCCTGTCGATGGCCACCGGCCGCAGGGCGTAGCCGTTGGCGCGCAGGAGATGGAGGAGACCGGCGAAGCCGGGGTCTTCGACCGCGACCACGTCGCCCGGACGGAGTCGCGCCGCCAGGGCGCGCTCGATCCCGTCGAGGGCGCCGCTGACCACGACGAGGTCGTCGCCCGGAATCCCATCGCGTTCGAGCTCCGCGCCCGCCAGCTCGAGCAACCGCGGGTCGGCAGGGTCGCCACCGTAGAGCTGGCGCGGCGGCTCTATCCGGCGCAGCACCGGCGCCAGGTCGGGCAACAGCTCCGGATCGGGGTTGCCGCTCGCCAGGTCGCGGGCGCCGGCAGAGGCGGCGGCACCGGACCATGCGCCGGCGACGGGCGGTCGCCAGCTGACGAAGGCGCCGCTGCGCGCCCGGGTGACGACGAGGCCGCGCGAACGCAGGTCCTTGTACGCGGCGGCGACCGTCGTCGGGCTGACCTCCAGCTCGGCGGCGAGCGAGCGAACGGCGGGCAGCGACGAGCCCGGGCGCAGCTCCCCCGCTTCGATCCCGCGCTCGATGCCGGCGGCGATCTCCGCCGCCCCCTCGCCGGTTATTCGATACTGTGTCAGATCAGTAGACAGATTTGTACTGTAACAGATTGAAAGGGAGAGCGATGGCCGCCAGGCAGAGAATCAAGGTGACGCGGATGCCCAGCCGCGCCAGCTACGAGCGCGCGGTCGCCGACTCGATCCTCGACGAGGCGATCGTCTCCCACGTCGGCACGGTCGCACCCGCCGGGCACCCCGTCGTCATCCCCACCCTCCACGCCCGCGCCGGGGAGTGGCTCTACATCCACGGCTCGGCCGCGAGCCCGACCCTGCGCCGGGCCGGCCAAACCGAGATCTGCCTCACCGCGACGCTGATCGACGGGCTCGTCCTGGCACGCTCGGCCGTCCACCACTCGGTCAACTACCGCTCCGTCGTCGTCTTCGGCCAGGCCGAGCAGGTCGCCGGCGCGGAGGGCAAACGCCTCGCTCTGGAGGCCTTCACCGAAAAGCTGGTCCCCGGCCGCTGGGGCGACGCCCGCCTCCCCACCGCCCAGGAGCTGAAGGGCACCGCCGTCCTCCGCCTCCCCCTCGCCGAGGCCTCGGCGAAGATCCGCAGCGGCGGCCCGCTCGACGACGAGGACGACTACGCCCTCCCCGTCTGGGCCGGAACCGTGGGCTTGCAGATCGCCGCCGGCCCTCCCCAGCCCGACGACCGCCTCCTCGACGGCGTCGAGTGCCCCGCTTACGTGACCGCGCTCAGTACCCGCTCGGATGCCGCGCGATGAAGCCTTCGGGCGAGTCCACCAGTTCCGGATGCCAGCGCGGGCCGGGGCCGCCGACGGTGTCGAAGGCAAGGCCGGCGATGATCATCCAGGCGTGTTCGGCGTTGGCGTAGACGGTGATCCACTGGCCGGGGCCGGCTTCGCCCCAGGTCTCCAGCCCGGTCGAGTCGAGCGGGCTGGAGAGGAAGCCGCCGCCGTTGAGGGCGAAGCTGACCGCGCCCGAGCAGTCGTAGCCGGAGGATTCGAAGGAGCCGTGCCCGCCCCCCCAGATATAGGGGGTGGTGGCGATCGAGTTGGCGGCTTCGATAGCCCCCTGCACCGCCGGCGGGGCGCTGGCGGGAACGCTCGCCTGGCTTTCGGAGATGTATTCGGCGCTCTGTCCGGGGGTGAGCGGAGCCGGCGTCGTGCCGGTCGGCGCGGGCGAGCCTGAGCTGGCCAGCTGTTCCGATATCGCCGCCAGGTTGTCGCTGAGCGCGGCTTCGCGCGACTCGAGCGCTTCCAGATCCGCCTGGCGCTGCGCCTGGGCTTCCTTCAGCTCGGCGAAGCGAGAGGCGGCTTCGGCGCTGGCGGCCGCGGCTTCCTTCTCCTTGGCGGCGATCTCGTCGCGCGCTTCCTTCAGCTGCAGGCGGATCGCCGTCATGCGCTTGACCGCGGCCTTCGCTTCGTCGCGCAGGCCCTTGACCCGATCGGCGACGGAATCGTCGTAGTCCTGGACCCGGCTGAGGTATTCGGCGCGGGCATTGGCCTGCGACCAGGTCGCCGATTCGAGCACGACGTCGACCACGTCGGGACTGCCCGCCTCGTACATCGAGACAAGCCGTTCGCGCAGCACGCCGAGCGCCCGCTGCAGCCGTGCGCGGACCTCTTCGAGGTGCCGTCGCTCTGCTTCGAGCTTGGCGGTCGCGCTGTCGAGTTCATCCTGCTTGCTCGTCAGTTCGGCTTCCAACGCCTGCTGTTCCTGGCGCAGGCGGGAGACTTCGCCGAGCATCGAGTCGATCGCCTGGTTCTGTTCGGCGATCGTCGCCGAGAGAGCGCTCTGGCTTTCGCGCACCTTGCTCAGCTTGCCCTGCGTGGAATCGAGCTTTTCCTGCAGCGTGTCGGCAGGCGCGCTTGCCACGAGGCAGAGCACGAGCAGCAGCAGGGCGGCCGGGGGCAGCAGCCACCGAGGGGAACCGAGAGGGGCGCGCATCGCGGCGCACCGTAGCGAAATCGCCTAAAGAGTGTTAGGAGTTGCTAATAACTTGCAACTCCTCTTGCAGAATTGGTCCTCTTGCAGGAGAAACGGCCACCGCGGCGAGCGTCGTCGCGGTGGCCGGCACGGTCAGGCGAGCAATTTCGCCTTTGCCTTGTCGAACTCCTCGGCGGAGAGGGCGCCCTTTTCCTTCAGGTCGTTGAGCTTGTGCAGTTCGTCGGCGGGGGAGCCGCCGTGCGCTTGCTGGCGCACATAGGAGTCGAAATGCTGTTTCGCCTCGGCCTGCGCCTTTATCGTCCTGTCGCGCATGCCGTCGCCGCGCGCTATGAGGTAGACCAGCGCGGTCAGGAACGGGATCAGGACCAGGAAGAGCACCCAGACCGCCTTCCACCCGCCGGAGAGCTGGTGATCGCGGAAGAGGTCGTTCAGGATCGTGATCAAGATCCAGACCCAGATCACGAAGAAGAAGATCTCGAGTGCGAGCAGGAGAGCGTCGCCGAGATTGATGTCTGCAAACGGCACGGGCGTTCCTTTCGGTCAGGGGACGCGGCGTGGCGCCGCAGATTGAGTATTTCGCACGCTAAAGGCAGTTCCTGCCGCTGACATCCGTATTTCGCCCCCTAGAGCCGCTGGGCGAAGAGGACCGCTGCGACGGCCGTGGCGAGGTTGAGGCTGGAGACTCCGGCCCGCATCGGGATGCCGAGGCGGGCGTCGGCGCGGTCGAGCAGAGCCTCGCTGAGGCCGTAGCGCTCGGTGCCGAAGGCGAGGATCGCCCGCGGCGGCAGCCCGGCCGGACGCAGCTCCTCCCCCCCGGGGTCGATCGCGACCAGTGGCCGGTCGCACTCGGGCAGCTGGGCGACGCCGACGACGGGAAGGGCGAAGTGCAGGCCCGCCGCGGCACGCAAGGCGTCGGGATGCCAAGGATCGTTGCTCCCGGTCGTCAGCAGGCCGGCGGCATCCGCCGCCGCCGCGACCCGCACGCAGGCGCCCATGTTGCCCATCGTGCGCGGGTCCTCGAGCAGGACCAAGGGCTCTGGCCGTCGCCGGGCAAGCACCGCCGCGAGGTCGACCTGCGGACGGCGGGCGATCGCGACCACCCCGGTGCGCGGCGCCTGCGGCACCAGCTCGGCCACCAGCTCGGGGCTCACCGGCGCCGTGCGCTCGGCAAGCGAACCGGCGAGGTCGGGAGCCAGGTCGGCGGCCAGCGCCTCGAGCTCCGCCGGCTCGACGGCCACGGCCTCCACCACCTCGGCGCCGAAGCGCAGCGCATGCTTGAGCGCGTGGAACCCCTCCAGAACGGCCAGGCCGGTATCCCGGCGCGCGGTGCGGTACCGGCGGATCAACGCGTGCTCGTCGGCCCCGCTCACGGCCACATCATGCACTGCGATCGCTTCGGCGGGTCGCCGGGTAGGTGAACCTGATGCGGGGGCTGCGTAGAGGACGTGGAGGCGCGCGCGCCGCGATCGCAGCGGCCGCCTGCGGGCTCCTATCGTGCGCTCCGGCCTCCGCCCATTGGCAGCCGCAGCTGACACAGGCGCCGTGGCAGTGGCAGCTGCAGGGAAGGATCGACCTCTCGATACCGGCGCCGGTCTACGACGTCGACGGCTTCGAAACCTCGCGCCGCACGGTGAGGCGGCTGCACAACCGCGGCCGCAAGGTCGTCTGCTATCTCGACGTCGGCAGCTGGGAGAGCTATCGGTCCGACAGGAACGAGTTCCCGCGCTCGGTCATCGGCCGCGCCTACGCCGGCTTCCCCGACGAGCGCTGGCTCGACGTTGGCCATTTCCACCGCTTCGAGCGGCCGCTGAAGCGCCGCTTCACGATGTGCGCTCGCAAGGGCTTCGACGCGGTCGAGCCCGACAACCTGGCCGGCTGGGAACGCGAAAACCACACCGGCTTTCGCATCACCCGCGCCGACCAGCTGCGCTTCAACCGCTGGGTCGCCCGCCAGGTGCGCGGTCGCGGCATGGCCGTCGCACTGAAGAACGACGGCCGCCAGGCGGGCCAGCTGATCGGCGCCTTCGACTTCGCGATCGTCGAGCAGTGCTTCCAGTACCACGAATGCGGCTACTACAAGCCCTTCGTCGACCAGGACAAGGCCGTCTTCGAGGCGGAGTACGAACAGCAGCCCGAGCAGTACTGCAAGACCGCGCGAGCGATCGGCTTCAGCGCGATCCACAAGTCATATGACCTCTTCGCCCGCCCGTGGGCTCCCTGCTGACAGTGGACACGGCCCACTCATCAATAAATACTTAGTTGTTTTTGCATACTCGCTACCTCTCTGAGAGAGTGGCGCGCATGTTGGCGGCCCACATCGCAGGAGTCCCGGTCGAGGAGACGGCACTGACGATGGTGCCGGTCGCAACCCTGCTCGGCGGCGTTGCACTGCGCAACATCCGCCATGGGGTGTCGCAGCGAGTCGGCAAAGCCAGGCGCCGCCGCGAGCCGGCAGGTCAACTCTCCGCCTCGAGCCGGCGACCATGACGCTCCAAGTCACCGCCTCAGCCCGGCCCGCGCAGGCCGCCCTGAAGGTCCGCCAGAACGTCAGTCAGATGTCGGCTGCGGAAATCAACCGGCTGCGCAAAGCGCTCGAAGAGATGCTCGCCCGTGAAGACAACCGCGGCTACCAATTCTTTGCCGGTTGGCACGGGGTGCCGTTGGAGATCTGTCAACACCACAACAAATACTTCCTGCCGTGGCACCGCGGCTATCTCTACCACTTCGAGCTGGCGCTGCAGGAGGTGGACCCCGAGGTAACGGTTCCATGGTGGAACTGGATGGACGAGCCCTGGATCCCGAAAGCGTTCGATGTCAAGAGAGTGAGCAAAAAGAAAAACGTGCTGGCAAGCATGCCGATAAGGCCGCTCGGCATCCCCCGCAGGCAGAGCTGGCCGCGACAGACGCACCGTGCACCGGGAAACAACCCGCTGGCGTTGCCCCCGCCGCTCGGTGATGCCGTCTTCCCCGGTTCGGGCGGAGGCGCGTCCGCCTGGATCATGTCCGCTCCCTCCTACGAAGAATTCTGGAAACGCTGCGCCCGGGTCCACGACAACGTGCACGTCTGGGTCGGCGGAGAGATGGAAGACCAGAACTGGGCCGCCTTCGACCCGCTCTTCTGGGCCCACCACGCGATGGTCGACCGCCTCTGGCGAATCTGGCAGCACAACAATCCCGGCGCGCTGCCCGATCACGCCACCCTGGAACATCCGATGACGTTCGCGCGCGAGCCCTCGCTGCGCATTCGCGATGTCCTCGACGTCAAAGCGCTGGGATACGAGTATGCGGCGCAGACCGCGACCGTGCCGGGGCCGCACTGATGCAGGCCTGGACCACGCCGAAGCCGCTGGCCACGCCGATCGCTTTCGATGGGGTGAGCCGCATCGACCTAGAGTTCGTCGACGTCCACCGCGACGCCGGCTCGTTCACGGCGTTCGTCTTCATCAACGCTGGCAGGCTGCCCGCCGACGCGGGACGCGATCACGACCGCTTCGCCGGCTCCTTCACCCTCTTCACTCGCAGCGAATGCTGGGGCGGCGAGGGCCACTGCGACTGGAAGCGCAAGCCGGTGAGCGGCTTCGACCGGCGCCCGCAGCATCACCTCACGCCGATCAACGTCTCGATGGACGTTACCGAGACGATCCGGCGCCTCGGCAATCCCGACCGACTCGAAGTGACCGTCCACGCAACTCGCGGGAGCGAACCGCGCGCGACCAAGGGCGTGCTGTGTTTCGAGCGGCTGGCGGTGATGACCTATTCCTAAAAGCACGAAAAAGTCCAACGGTTTCGAGGAATGGGAGTGGCCACTCGACCTGGACAAGAAACGTGACGAGCTCGAGGGGCGCTCGCTCAACCAGCTCGCCGAGCTCGAGTTCGGGCAACTCGGTCAGTTCAAGCAGGCCGAGGCGTTTCCGCACGGCTATGACCGCGACTACCTCACTTTCTACGCCCCGCGCGACGGGGGCGTCCACCAGGTCCTGCTCTGGGCGCTGCTGCAGGCAAAGAATTCGGTGGCGATCAATATGTACGGCTTCGCCGACGGACACATGGTCTCGCTGCTGCGCCACTACGCCCATGACCCGAAAATGATCGTAACCCTCTCGCTCGACTCGAGCGAGGCCGGCTCGGGCGGCGAGCCGGAACTGCTCGAGAAGCTGAAAAATGACCTCGACGGCAACAGCATTGCGATCGGCCGCTCCGAAAAAGGCGCAATCAGCCACGACAAGCTGATGGTCGTCGACGGGCTCTACCTTGTAACCGGCTCGACCAACTGGTCATTCGGCGGCGAGGTCGAGCAGGACAACCAACTCACCCTCGCCCGCGACCCGATCGCCTGCGCCGAGGCGCGCGCCGTGATCGACCTCGATCACGATTTCATGCTGAAGAAGATGGCTGAGAAAGCCAAAAAGGACGCCGAAAAAGCCGGCAAGGCAAAAGCAAAAGAGGACTGACAGGCTCAGCCGGCGCCGACTCCACCGACGGGCGAGCCCGTGCTCGGCGGGGTGGGCGCGGGCGTCGGCGCGGGAGCGGGGGACGTTTCCGCCTGGGGCTTGGCGCCACCGCCCCCACCGCCTTCTGCTTCTTCGCCTTCTTCCGCTTCGCCTTCTTCGTCGTATTCTTCGAGTTCTTCGTATTCGCCTTCGCCCGAGTAGCTGGACGAGCCGCTGGTGTGGCCTTCCGTGAAGGCGGAAAGCTCGGGCATGCTCGACGGTTCGGCGAATTCGCCGCATTCGCCTTCGTTGGCCGCTTCCATGAAGGAGCGCCAGATCGGCCCCGCGGTCGGGCCGCCGTAGCCGGTTTCTTCGCGTGACTGCGGATGGCCGACCCAGACTGCGGTCGAATACTTGGGCGTGTAGCCGACGAACCAGGCGTCGGAGAGGTCCTCCGAGGTGCCGGTCTTGCCGGCCTCGGCCGAGCACCCGATCGACGCCGGGCCGCCGGTGCCTTCGGTGATCACGCCCTCGAGGATCTTCGTCACCTCATAGGCCTCGCCCGGGGTGAGGACGCGATCGCCTGCGTCGGCTTCCGGTTCGTCGACCTTGCCGGTGGGGAACTCGACCCGGGCGATCGCCGTCGGGTCGTGGTGGACGCCGCCGCTGGCGAGCGTCGCGTAGCCGTCGGCCATTTCGAGCGGCGTGACGCCGATGCTGAGCCCGCCGATCGCCTCCGCCGGCACCGATTCGAGCGGCGCTTCGATGCCCATCTGATGGGCGGTGTGGGTGACGTTCTCGGGCCCGACGTCAAGATCGAGCTGGGCGAAGACGACGTTGACCGAGTCGACGGTCGCCTGGTCGAGCGACATCGTGCCGCTGCCCTCCTCGGCGTTGTTGACCGTCCAGGTTCCGCCGCCCGGAGTTTCGAGGGTCTTCGGCGAGGTGCCGTCGTAGTAGGTGCTGTAGGGATCGATGCCCTGCTTGATCGCCGTCGTCAGCACGTAGGTCTTGAACGATGAGCCTGGCTGGCGATGGGCCTGCCAGGCGTAGTTGAATTCGCTTTCGCTTTCCGAGCCCTCGGTCGAGGCGAGGGCGACGATCTCGCCGTTGTCGGGGTCGACCGAGGCAAGCCCGGCGGCCGGCCCTCCCCCGGAATAGCAGACGCCGCAGGAGTCGACCGCTTCCTGCGCCCGTTCCTGCAGTGCGGGATCGATCGTCGTGTAGGCCTTGAGGCCGCCGTAGCGGACCGTGTTGAGGCCGTATTTGTCGATCAACTCCTGCTGCACGAGGTCGAAGAGGAAGGGATCGCGGATCACCCGGTACTTGTGCCCCGGGTGAAGATTCAGCCCTTCGTGGCGCGCCTTCCGGTATTCGCTCGGCGTGACGTAACCCTGGTCCTCCATCGCTTCCAGCACCTGGTTGCGACGATCGATGGCGGCCTGCGGGTCGAGGAAGGGGTTGTATTCGGAGGGCGCCTGCGGCAGCCCGGCGATCATCGCCGCTTCGGCCAGCCCCAGCTGCTTGGCGGGCTTGCCGTAGTAGGTCTGCGCCGCCGCCTCGACGCCGACCGCGGTCTCGCCTTCGACCGTGCCGTAGGGGGCGGTGTTGAGATATTCCTTGAGGATCCACTGCTTCGAGTGCGCTTCCTCCTCCTCGTAGGCGAGGTGCGCTTCGACGATCTTGCGCTTGATCGTCTCTTCGGGATCGCGGATGTAGAGGTTGCGGACGAGCTGCTGGGTGATCGTCGAGGCGCCCTGGACCGGCTTGCCGCCGGCGAGGATGTCCTTCCAGGCGGCGCGGGCGATGCCGGCGGGGTCGATCGCGCCATGGTTGAAGAAGTTGCGATCCTCGATCGCCACCGTCGCGTATTTGAGGTTCTGCGGCAGGGCCTTGGAGGAAACCGGCTGACGGATGCTGCTGGCGCGGATGAAGCCGATCAGGCTGCCGTCGGCGGCGTAGATCGCCGAGGAGCGGCCCCTCTGCACCGGTTTCAGACTGGCCAACGGCGGCGCCGAGTTGTAGACGTCGACCGCCCAGCTCGCGCCGACGCTGATCGCCACCGCGCCGGCGATGAAGAGCGCGCCGAGGACGATCGCCAGTCTCGACTTCCAGCCACCGTGGCGCGACCTGCGCCGGTGCCGTCGCTCACGGTTGCTCATTCCAAAAATTCTATTCAGAGCGCCATTCGGGCTATTTCCGCTCTGCCAAGCGCAAGGAACCGCCCGCCGAGGCCGGGCACGTCAAGCGGCGGCCCTGATTCTCGCCCGCCACTGCGCGGCGTCGAACTCGGCCGGCTCGGTCTCGCGCAGGAAACGTTCGAGCACGGCGACGAAGCGCCCGGGCGCCTCCAGCTGCGGCAGGTGTCCGACGTCCTCGAAGACCTCCAGCCGGCCGCCGGGTATCGCCCTAACGGCTTCTTCTCCGTGGCGCACGGGGATGATCGAGTCGCGAGCCCCCCAGACGATCAGCACCGGCACCGCCTCGGCCAGATAGAGCCGGTCGCCGGCGTGGACCCGCTGGCCGCCGGTGCCGACGACGGCGCTCAGGGTGGCGAGAAAGGCGGCACGGCGGGCCGGGTCCTCGAGCGCGGCGTACCCCCGGGCGACCTCGGCGATGTCGGCGCTGGGACGCAGGCCGACCGCGCCCAGGCCACGGCCGAGCACGGAGCCGGCCCGCTGCCCCACGCCGGCGGTGAGCGAGATGAAGAGGTCGGCGCCGGGAAGCGCCGCGGCGCGCAGGACGGGGCTGACCTCGCGGCCGAGCCCGCCGCTGGAGACGAGCACGAGGCGTTCGATCGTCTCCGGATGCTGGTAGGCGAGCTGCATCGCCACGCCGCCGCCGAGCGAGTGGCCGACGACGGTGGCGCGCTCGTGGCCGAGCGTCAGCAGCAGGTCGCGCAGGCCACCGGCAAGCGCCCCGAGCGAATAGTCGCCGCCGCCGGCCTCAGAGCTGCCGTGGCCCGGGAAGTCGGGGGCGATCACCGTGTGGTGGCGGGCAAGCGGCTCGATCGTCTCGCGCCAGTTCTCGCGACTGCCGGCCATGCCGTGCACCAGCAGCAGCACCGGCCCCTCGCCGGCCTCCGTATATGAGATCGAGCGTCCGTGGACGAGCGCAGCCTTGTCCTGCATCTCGGTCATGAAGAGAAACAGTAGCCTTCGCAGAAGACCGCGTGTCCAGCTTCCTCCACACCTGCTACCGGATCGGCGAGATCGATCGCTCTGTCGAGTTCTACGAAAAGCTCGGCTTCGAGGTGGCGGGACGGATGCCGATTGGCGACGAGGCGATCAACGTCTTCATGGCGATGCCTGGCGAAGAGATGCCGCGCCTGGAGCTGACCTACAACCACGGCATCGACTCCTACGAGCATGGCAGCGGCTACAACCACATCGCCCTTGCGGTCGACGACCTGGACGGAACGCTCGAACGGCTGGCCACCGAAGGCGTCGAGCCCGAGAAGCCCCCCTACCGTCCCGGCGGCCGCAGCGAGGGCCACCGCATCGCCTTCGTCCGCGACCCGGACGGATACCGCATCGAGCTGATCGGCGAGTAGCCGAAGCTCAGGCGCCGTACAGCTGCAGTCCGTCGAGAGCCGAGGCGATCCGCTCGAAGTCGGAATCGAGACTCCACAGCACGTGGCCGCCGCGCGCCGCGGCGACGGCGATCGTAAGGTCGGTGAGCGGCAGGGTCTCGCCGGCTTGGCGCAGGAGGTGGCCGAGCCGCCCTACCTCTCGCCAGCTCATCGTCGGCAGCTGCACCCAGGGTATGGACGACAACATGCCCCACATCTGCTCTGCGACGTCGCCATCGGCACCCACCAGCAACTCAGCTGCCACCGGCCCGCAGGTAACGATTTCCCCGCGGTCCAAAAGGTCGCGCATACCCACACTCTCTCCCTTGAGGCCGCGACGGGAGTAGTCGACCCATACAGAGGTATCCGGCAGGACCATCAGATATGCCGGTCGATCGCGCGCATCTCCTTGGAGACGTCTTCGATGTCGATCTTCCCGGCATTTTTCAGCAGCCAGTCGACCGCGCCACGACGGACATGCTCCTCGATCGCGGCCTCCACGGCCTTGGTCTTGCTCAGCTCGGGATACCGGGCCATCAGCGCCTCCATGAGAGCGTCGTCCAGGTCGAGCGTGGTTCGCATGGCATAAATATGGCATACAAGGAAGATGTCGTCATGCCCAGCCAAGGCCCTGGCGCCGAGATCTCTCCCCGCCCGTGCTTAGTACGCTCGCCGAGATGACGCAATTTGCGGTGATCACGGGGGCGTCCAGCGGCATCGGAGCGGCTGCGGCGCGGGCCCTCGCTCGCGACGGCTTCCGGGTCGTGCTCGGTGCCCGCCGCAGCGAGCGACTGGATGAGGTCGCGGCGGAAGTCGGCGGCGACGCGTATCGACTCGACGTCACCGAGCCGGATTCGGTTACCGAGTTCTGCAACCGCATCCCGCGCTGCGACGTGCTCGTCAACAACGCCGGCGGCGCGCTCGGACTCGAGCCACTGGCCGCAGCCGACGAGGAGAAGTGGCGCACGATGTACGAGTCGAACGTGCTCGGCACGATGCGGATGACGCGGGCGCTGCTGCCGCGCCTGATCGAATCTGGCGATGGCCACGTCGTCACCGTCACCAGCATCGCCGGCTTCGAGTCCTACCGCGGCGGTTCCGGCTACATCGCCGCCAAGCACGCGCAGCGCTCGCTGCTGCGCACCCTGCGGCTCGAGCTGCTGGGCGAGCCGGTGCGGGTGACGGAGATAGCGCCCGGCATGGTCGAGACCGAGTTCTCCCTGGTCCGCTTCGGCGGCGACAAGGAGGCCGCCCGCCGCGTATACGAGGGCATGAAGCCGCTGAGCGCGGCCGACGTCGCCGAGTGCATCCGTTGGGCGATCGCCCAGCCCTCCCACGTCAACGTCGACGAGATCGTCGTCCGCCCGCGCGACCAGGCGACCGCAACCGAAGTGCACAGACGCTCCTAAGCGGTTAGCCTGCCACTGCTTTGGCTTGGGAACGGGAGGAGACCTCTTGAAGCTGGTGATCGGAATCGTGCGCCCGGAGAAGGCGAACGACGTGCTGGAGGCCCTCTACCGGGCCGAGGTCCGCGGCGTCTCGATGAGCCGCGTGCAGGGCCATGGCGGCGAGCTCGACCGGGTCGAGACCTACCGCGGAACGACGGTCAAGGTGGGCCTCGAGGACAAGACGCGCTTCGAGATCGCCGTCTCCGACGAGTTCGTCGAGGCGACGATCGAAGCGCTCTGCGACGGCGGGCGCACCGGCGAGGTCGGCGACGGCAAGATCTTCGTCGTGCCGTTGGAGCGGGCGGTGCGCATCCGCACCGGCGAGTCCGACCAGGCTGCGGTTACGCCGGTGGCGAAGTGAGCGGCCTGCCGATCGCGGCCGCGGCCGCGGGAATCGACACCGGCGACACCGCCTGGATGTTCGTCGCCACCGCGCTGGTGCTGATGATGACCCCGGCGCTCGGCCTCTTCTACGCCGGCCTGGTGCGCTCGAAGAACACCCTCAACACCTTCATGATGTGCATCGGTGCGATCGCTGTCGCCGGCGTCGTCTGGGCGCTGGTCGGCTACTCGCTCGCCTTCGACGGCAGCGGCTCGATCATCGGTGGCCTGAACTACGTCGGCCTGCACGACGTCACCTTCCTGCCCCGCGAAGGGACCACGATCCCCCATCTCCTCTTCTTCGCCTTCCAGGCGACCTTCTGCATCATCACCGCCGCACTGGTCTCCGGCGCGGTGGTCGAGCGGATGCGCTTCGGGCCCTTCCTGATCTTCGTCGCCCTCTGGTCGATCCTCGTCTACTCGGTCCTCGCCCACTGGTCCTTCGGCGGCGGCTGGCTCTCCGCCAACGGAACGCTCGACTTCGCCGGCGGCATCCCGGTCGAGATGGGCTCGGGCTTCTCGGCCCTGGCCGCCGCGGTGGTCGTCGGCGCGCGCAAGGACTACGGCCGCCAGGCGCTGCTGCCGCACAACGCGATGTACGTGCTGCTCGGCGCCGGGCTGCTCTGGTTCGGCTGGTTCGGCTTCAACGGCGGCAGCGGCTTCTCGACCGGCAACCCGAGCGTGCTCGCCTTCGTCAACACGCTGCTGACCCCGGCCTGCTCGCTCGTCGTCTGGTTCCTGCTCGATCTGTTCCGCGGCCGCAAGGTGACGGCGATCGGCGCCGCCACCGCGATCATCGTCGGCTGCGTGCTGATCACTCCCGCGGGCGCCTTCGTCAGCCCCGGCTGGGCGATGGTGCTCGGCGCCGTCGGCGCCCTGCCCTGCTACGCGATGATCGTCTGGCGCCCGCGCACGAGGGTCGACGAGACGCTCGACGTGCTGGCTGCGCACGGCGTCGCCGGCTTCACCGGAATTCTCTTCATCGGCTTCTTCGCCTCGGCCGCCTGGAACGGCGTCTCCGACGGCCTCTTCTTCGGCAATGCCTCGCAACTTGGCGACCAGGCGCTGGCCGCCCTGGTCACGCCGCTCTACGCGTTCGGCATGACCTACCTCCTGCTGCGGGCGATGAGCGTCTTCGTTCCACTGCGCGCCGGCGAGCACGACGAGGCGATCGGCATGGACGTCGTCCAGCACGGCGAGGAGGCCTACGCCTCGGGCGAGGGCGCGATCCTCGTCCTGCCCGACGACGAGGGCGAAGTGCTCGTCGCCAACCCGAGCTGAGCCCGGCTGACGTCAGACGACCTCGAACTGGCTCATCAGGCCGTGGTCCTCGTGGTCGAGCATGTGGCAGTGGATGACGAACTTGCCGGTGTAGTCGGCGAAGTGACCCGCCAGCAGGATCCGTTCGCCCGGATAGAGGAAGAAGGTCTCCTTGAGGCAGTCTTCCCAGGGCGGCGGCGGCTTGCCATTGCGCGCCAGCAGGTACCAGTCGGTGTGGTGCAGGTGCATCAGATGGGCTACGCCGGTGCGATTGACCAGCTGCCAGGTGACGGTCTCCCCCAGCTTGGGGAAGGCGTCGGCGTAGGCAGGGTTGTAGGTGCGGCCGTTGATCAGCCAGGTCGGCTTGAAGAGGCCGCCGATCGTGATCGTCCAGGTGTGGTCGGGCTTGTGGGAGACATGCTTGGTCCAGGCCGGCAGCGGGCGCAGCCTGCGCGGCACGCGGGTGTGGTCGGGCATCCCCCGCGAGCCGACCTTGAACTGCATCAGGGCGCCGATGTAGGGGCGCGAGCCGGCGCCGTCGTGCCCGTCGTGGCGCGGCCCGCTGCGCAGCTCTACCGTCTCGCCGCGGGCGCCGGCGAAGTCGACGATCACCTCGGCTCGCTCGGCCGGCCCGAGCAGGACGTGGCTGCGGCGCACGGGCTTCGGCATCAGGCCGCTGTCGGTGCCGATCTGGATCAGCGGCGCGCCGTTGGAGAGGTGGACGTCGTAGGCGCGGAAGCCGGAGACGTTGAGCAGACGCAACCGGTAGCGCTGCGGCGTCACGCGGTGGTGCGGCATGTAAGCGCCGTTGACGAGGACGCGGTGGCCGACGACTCCGTCAGCAGGCGGTCGCAGCCCGGTGAAGGGATCGGTCAGCTGGTTGTGCCGGTCGAAGCTGCGGTCGGCGATCATCAGCGGGATGTCGCGCTCGCCGCGCGGCAATGGCAGCGAGGCGTCGAGCTCGTCGTCGACGATGAAGATGCCCGCCAGGCCGTGCCAGACGTTGCGGCCGGTGTGGTCGAGGCGGTGGTCGTGGTACCACTGCATCGCCGCCCGCTCGGGCCGGCCGTCCTCCATCAGGTCCCAGACGTAGCGCCGGCGCCCACCCGGCTCGATCAGCACGTCGTTGCCCGACTCGCGCGGCGAGAGGCCGCTGGGGATGTGGCAGTAGAAGGAGCGGGGTTGGGAGCTGGTGAGGCCGCCGGGCCGGCCGTCGAACTGGGTGCGGTTGTGGCCACCGTGCAGGTGGACGGACAGCTCGCCTACCTTCGGCGAGAGCTGGTGGTGGAACGTGACCTCGGTGCGGTGGCCGGCCGGGCGCCGGATCGTCGGGCCGGGGAAGCTGCCGTCATAGGTCCACATCCGCGTCGGGCGACCGGGCAGGATCGAGACCTCCGCCTCGCGGATCGGGATGTCGAGCTTCGCCTCGCGCAACTCGCGCGGAATCGGCAGCGGGTCCCGAAAGGGCGGCGGCGCGGCAAGCCGCCCCGCCCGCGCCGTGGCCGGGGTGAAGCCGCTCGGACGCAGCCCGGAGGGCAGCAGCGCCGCGAGCGCGCCGCCGCCCAGGGCGCCGAGGAAAGCTCGGCGCCCCAGACGCGGCGAGGACTGCGAAGGTCCAGCCGTCGCTAGCCTTCCGGCAGGACGTTGATCGAACCGTGCATCCAGGGATGGACCGCGCAGACGAAGTAGATCCGCGTCGCTCCCCCCGAGGTGTCGACGTCGACCTTCTCCTTGATCGAGGTGCCCGGCTTCTCGCCGGTGAACCAGGAGTCGCCTTCCTTGGTCAGGCTGCCCATCGTGCTCCAGCCTTCGGGGCCGGCGTCGACCGGGTTGATCTTCGGTGGCCCGTTGCCCTTGGCGCCATGCCAACCGGCGATCGCCTTGCAGATGTGATGCGGGGTGAAGCAGAGCTGGCGCTGCTTCGGGGTCTTCGGGATCGACCCCTTGGTGACCAGCGAGAACGTGTGCGGACCGACTTTGTGCGGGTTGGTCGTATTGACCACCGCCAGTTCTTCTCCGTCGGCGATCGTCTTCGGCGCTTCGAAGCGAAGCCCCCCCTTGCCATCTTTGATGAAGACCGTCGGCACCGTGCCCGCCGAGGCCGCAGAGGCAAACGCCCCCAGGGAGACCAATGCGATGACCACGAGCGACAGCACTGCCTTGCCCGAAGCCGGGCGTAGACGAGAATTACTCAATTCGATTCCTTTCTGCGCTGACCCATCCACGCCGGGAGCGCACGACGATTTGGACGGGGAACGGTAGAGGTTAAAGCGGTCGCGATCAAGCCCGCCGACGCCTACGCACGCAGCCGATAACCGCGGCTGAAGAGGCGCAGGTTGACGAGGAAGAGCGCCGCCGTGGCCGCGGTCAGCGCGAGCAGCGAGAGCGCGACGCTGACTTCGGTGTAGCCGATGAAGCCGTAGCGGACCAGGTTGATCATGTAGAAGAGCGGGTTGAAGTGGGTCAGGGTCGAGAACGGCTCGGGCAGCAGGGTGGCGGAGTAGAAGACGCCGCCGAGGAAGATCAGCGGCTGCAGGACGAAGGTCTGGGCGAAGGCGACGTCGTCGAACTGTTCGGCGCGCACGCCGATCAGCACGCCTAGCTGGGCAAAGAAGAAGCCGACCAGGAAGAGCGCCGGGATCAGCACGAGCACGTTGTCCACCGGCAGGTCGACCAGCAGCGAGGAGGCGACGAAGGTCAGCGAGGCGACGATCAGGCCGCGGGTGAAGCCCCCGAACGAGAAGGCGAGCAGCAGCTCCATCGGCGAGGCCGGCGAGGAGAGCTGGTCCTGGATCGCCCCCTGGAATTTCTGCTGCAAGATCGAGGACGAGTTGTTGGCGAAGGAGTTGGTCGAGAACGACATCATGATCAGCCCGGGGATGACGAAGACGATGTAGTCGAACCCATGTAGCTCACCGACCCGTGAGCCGAGCGCCGCGCCGAAGACGCTGATGTAGAGGAACGATTCGAGCAGCGGCGCGCCGAGCGTCTGTTTCTTGATCTTCATGAAGCGGTTGACCTCGCGCCGCCAGAGCGTCGCGAAGCGGATCTGGGCGGTGCTCAAGAAACGGCCTCCGGCTCGACCGGAACGTGCGAGCGCGAGAGCTCCTTGCGGCCGACCAGGGTCAGGTAGGCGTCCTCGAGGGTGGCGACGCCGTAGCGGGCGGCCAGCGAAGCGCTCGTCCCCTCGCCGACGATCCTGCCTTCGTTGATGAAGGCAATCCGGTCGCAGAGCTGTTCGGCCTCCTCCAGGTAGTGGGTCGTGAGCAGGATCGTCGTTCCCTCCTGGTTGATCCGCTGCACGTAGTGCCAGAGCTCGAGCCGCAGCTCGACGTCGACCCCGGCGGTCGGCTCATCGAGGATCAGCAGCTGTGGCCGATGCATCATCGCCCGCGCCAGGATCAACCGCCGTTTCATCCCGCCGGAGAGCGTGCGGGTCCGTTCGTCGGCCTTCTCGGTCAGCGAGAAGGTCTCGAGCAGCTCGGCGGTGCGCTCGCGCCGCTCGCGCTTGGGCATGCCGAAATAGCCGGCGTGGTAATCGAGCGACTCCTCCACGGTGAGGAACCAGTCGAGGTTGGGCTCCTGCGGCGCCAGCCCGACCGCCTGCCGCGCCGGGCCGTAGGCGCCGATCGCGTCGTGGCCGAAGACGCGGATCGAGCCGCCGGTCGGCTGCGCCAGCCCGGTCGTGCAGTGGATCAGCGTCGACTTGCCGGCTCCGTTCGGCCCCAGCAGCCCGAACAGCTCCCCCGGCTCGATCTCCAGCGAGACGCCGCGCAGCGCCTCGACCCCCGTCGGGTAGCGCTTCTCCAGACCTTCTACGTCCAATGCCTTCACCGGCCGAAATCTATGGGACCGCCTCCTCCGGCCAGTCAGGGAGACCATCCCGGCAGGGGTTTCACTTAACTTTTTTGGTGGACCGGGATTGAGCTGGCGCCGCTAGCGCTCAACAAAAAAGTACAAGACGTTTCACCCCTGCCGGGATGGTCTCTACGTGAGGCGTCGCAGGTGGCGGAGCACGGACTGGGCGGCGTTGAAGCCGTTCATGCCGTGGGCTCCAGCTGAAGGGGGCGTGGCGGCGGAGCAGATGAAGAGGCCGGGGGCACCGGTGGAGTAGGGGTCGAGGGCGATCCGTGGGCGGAAGACCGACTGCAGCGGGGTGTTGGCGCCGGTGACGATGTCGCCGCCGACGTAGTTGGGGTTGTAGGAGGCGAGCTCGGCGGGCGAGCGGACGTGGCGGGCGAGGATGCGCTCTCGCAGGCCGGGGGCGAAGCGTTCGATCTGGTCGAGCAGAGCCTCGGTCGCGTCGCCCGTGTAGCCGTGCGGGACGTGGGCGTAGGCCCAGAGGGGGTGGACGTCGCCCCGCGAGCGCGAGGGGTCGGCGAGGTACTGCTGGCCGACGAGGACGAAGGGGCGCTCGGGCATGCGGCCCCGGTTGATCTCGCGCTCGGAGACGACCGTCTCCTCGTAGGAGCCGATCGCGTGCACGGTTCCGGCCCGCCCCGCCGCCTCCGCGGCCCAGGGCACGCCGCCCGCGACCGCGAGGTCGACCTTGAAGGCGGCCGGCCCGTGCCGGTAGCGGCGATAGGCGCGCACGGTCCGCGACGGCAGGCGATCGGCGGCGATCTCGGCGACCGCCGCCGGGGCGAGGTCGAAGATCACGGCGTCGACGGCGGGCAGCTCGGCGAGCGAGCGGAGCGGCCGGCCGGTCTCGATGCGGCCGCCGTGTTCGCGCAGCGAGACGGCCAGGGCAGCGGCGATCGCCCCCGAGCCGCCGCGGGCGACCGGCCAGCCGTTGCTGTGGCAGGCGCAGGTCAGCGCCATGCCTGCGGCGGCGCTGAAGGGACGTGAGAACGGGCTGAACGAGTGCGCGGCGGTGCCGCCGAAGAGCGCTCTCGCCCGCTCGGTCGGAAGGGCACGGGCAAGCAGCGAGACAGGCGCCGCCGCCGAGGGCGCGAAGCGTGCCAGCGCAAGCGGATGCCGCGGCAGGCGCGCGACCGGCCGCATGATGTCTTCGCTGAGCGCGTCGAAGTGGGTGGAGGAGGAGCCGAAGAGCCGCTTCCAGGCGGCGCCCGCTCGGCCGAGCCCGGCCGCGGTCGCCTCGATCGAACGTTGCATCGTCGCCGCGCTGCCGTCGTCGAACGGGTGCGCGAGGTCGATCTCCGCCCAGGCCCACTCGAGGCCATGGCGCTCGAGGCCGAGCGGGGCCAGCGCCCGCGAGCCGGGTGAGAAGGGGTGGGACGCCGAGCAGTCGTCGTGCAGCAGGCCCGGCAGGGTCAGTTCGCTGGTGCGGGCGCCGCCGCCGATCCTCGACGCCGCCTCGATCACCGTCACCCCCACCCCTCGCGCGGCGAGAGTGGCGGCCGCGGCGAGCCCGTTTGGGCCCGACCCGACGACGATCGCCTCGCTCATGCCGTCTTGGCCGGCCCCGGCGCCCGCGCCGCCGACTCGAGCGGCCGCACCGGGAACGGCCGCCCGTCGAGCCAGGGCTGGCGCTCGACCATGTCGGCGACGTCCACCCAACCCTCCTCGACCAGGCCGTCGGCCGCGTCGAAGATCCGGTAGCGCTGGCGCTGCACGTGCGCCGCCTGGGACTCGAGCACCACCACCCGCACCTCCCCGGGCTCGAAGCGACAGTGCTCCTGGACGGCGGCGAGCAGGCGCTGGTCGTGGAAGTGCCCGTCGCCGAAGTTGTAGCCGAGCACGACGCCGGCGACGAGCTCGCCCTCGCGCACGTCGTAGTCCTCGACGTCGTCGACCGCCCGCAGCACCAGCCCGTTGAGCGCGCGCCCGTGCGAGTGCATCGAGCGAAAGGCGAGCCCTTTGTGGACCAGCACGTCGATCAGCTCGGGCTCGTAGAACTTGGCGAGCTGCTCGGTGACGATCGACGCCGGCTTGACCAGGTTCGCGTCGAGCTTCGCCTCCGCGCCGCCGTCGCGACGGAAGAGCCACTGGCTGGTCGCCCAGTTGCCCGCGTAGTAACGCATCGAGGGCAGGAAGGAGACGAGGTCGGGACGGAAGTTGCCGAGCACCGGCAGGCCGACGCAGGTGAGGGCGAGGATTACCAGCAGCAGCGGATCGTCGAGCGTCGACCACGACGTCGCGCCGTAGTGGCCGAAGAGGAAGAGCAGCCCGAAGATCATGAAGACGTTCCACTCCAGCGGCACCGCCAGCGGGAAGGTGGAGAGGATGTGGAGGTGGAAGATCACCATCCCGGCGACGGCGACGGTGCCGATCCAGCCGCCCTGGGAGACGAGCAAGATCGCCGGCAGGGTGAACTCCATGACGGTTCCCACGTGCGCTATCAGCGCCCCCAGCGAGGAGGGCCGCAGATCTTCGGGATGATCGCGGTAGAGCCGCCGCTTCGCCGCCCGCGAGCGGTTCCACGGCGTGTTGCTGATCATCACCGTGACGACGAAGGGGAAGTGACGGTTGAGCTTCGAGGACGCCGCCCCCCACCAGATGCAGACGAAGGCGAGCTGGGCGGCGACGATCAGGTTCGTCAGCGGGAAGAGGAAGATCAGTGAGAGCGTGCCGTAGATCTCGGCCCGGGCGGCGAGGAACGGGACCTTGTCGCGCAGCCCGAGCGCGGCCAGCAACGCAAGCAGGACGCCCACCGCCACCGGGTCGAGCCGGCCCGCGGTCGCGACGGTCGCGTTGACCCCGTCGGAGAGCAGCAGGTTGAGCGCGGCGGCGAGCAGGCCGGCGTAGAGGGCGACGTCGAAGAGCGTACGACGGGTACCCCGGGTGAGTGGCACGCGCTCGGGCCAGGGCGGCAGGCGCGTCGTCCCCGGCCGCAGCCAGTAGAGGACGCCGCCGATCATCGGCGAGAAGCGCAGCGTCAGCGGCAACGAGCCGGCGCCGAGGCCGAGCACCTCCCACAGCATCGTCCAGATCACCGCCTTCTCGAAGACGATCGGCTCGCTCCACCACGAGCCGAGGTCGCCCAGCCCCCTCAGCCCGGCGGTGGTCGCAGAGATCAGCAGCAGCCCACCCCCCGCGTAGAGAACGAGCTTGACCACGTAAAGCAGATAGACGAAGTAGGGCGTGCCGAACCCGTTCAGCGCCCAGTCCTGCGCGCACAGCTTGATCCGCTCCAGGTGCGGACGGCTTCTCCACTCCTCGTACTCGAACGGCGGGGGAGTGGGCTGGAGGAACCCCATACCGAGCGAATCTACATCGTCACGGGCGTTCCGCAAGCGCGTCGAAGCGCCGGTTGGCGATGCGCATCGCCAGCTCATAGGGAGGCGAGAACTTGCGCTGGATCCAGTGGAGGATCCGCGTGTCGGACGAGGTGAAGACCATGTAGCGGTCGCGCTCGATCCCGGCGACGATCTTCTCGGCGGCCTGCTCCGGGGTCACGGCGTGGCGCAGGAAGCGACGCACCTCGCGTTCGACCCCGGGATCGGAGCGATCGAGGCCGACCGCCTTCACCGAGTCGACTATGGGAGTTTTCACCGCTCCGGGGCAGACCAGGCTGACGCCGATGCGATGGCGCCGCAGATCGAACCGCAGCACCTCGGATACGCCGCGCAGGCCGAACTTGGCGGCGCTATAGGGAGCGTGCCAGGGCAGGCCGAAGAGGCCGGCCGCCGAGGAGACGTTGACGACGTGGCCTCCCCGCCCGGCCTCGATCATCGGCGGCACGAAGCACTCGAGCACGCTGATCGGCCCGAGCAGATCGACCTCGACCGTCCGCTGCCAGTCGCTGTGCTCGAGCTGCTCGATCCTTCCCCAGGTCGCGATGCCGGCGACGTTCATCACCACGTCCATGCTGCCGTGGGCCGCGTGGATCTCCGCCGCCATCGCGACGACGGCGGGGTGCTCGGCGATGTCGGCGGCCTGGAACCAGCTCACCGTTCCGCCCGCCCTGCGGATCTCCGCGACCGCTTCCTCGAGGGCTTCGGCCTGGACGTCGGTCAGGTAGAGGTCCGCGCCCTCGGCTGCCATGGCGATCGCCGTGGCCCTGCCGATACCGCTTGCCGCGCCGGTGATGAAGCAGCGCTTACCTCGGAAGTCCTTCATCGCCCCGGCCCACCGACGGCGAAGTCCGGTTCGACGCGGAGCGAGTTGAGCGTCATCGCCAGCATCTCGTAGTGACCGACCAGCAGGCAGAGCTCGATCAGCTCGACCTCGCTGAAGGCCGCGCTCAACTCCGCCCAGAGCTCGTCGCCGATCGCGCCCTCGGCGTGCAGCTCGTCCGCGGCTTCCACCACCAGCTTGCGACGGGCCGGCCAGTCCGAACCGGGGGCGCCGTCGCGCACGCGGGCGAGCTCGTCGTCGCTCAGCCCCGCCCGCCTCCCAAGCCGCTCGTGCTGGCTCCACTCGTACTCGCAGCCGGTGTTGCGGGCGACGCGGAGGATGCCCAGCTCGGTCTCGGCGCGGGGCAGCTTGCCGCCGGGCATCAGGCCGCCGGCGAACCAGAGCCAGCGCCGAAAGAGGCGCCGGTGCCTGGCCAGCGTCGTAAAGATGTGCGGCGGCCGGCCGCGCGTGGCCAATCCGGCGAGCCGGGCGATACCGGCGTTCACCAGGCCGATCTCACGGCGCCCGCCCGGGGCGATGCGCGCTTTGCCGGCTTCGTGCATCGGCGCAGGCTAACACTTTACGAACATCCTTGTTCGTAAATAGAATGGCCCGATGCGGACAAGGCTCCCCCCCGGCCGCCACGGGCTCAGCCGCGATCAGGTCGCGGGCGCGCAGCGCAGGCGGATGCTCGAGGCGATGATCGAGGCATCGGCCGAGCTCGGCTACGCGAAGGTGACCGTGGCCGACGTGCTCAAACGGGCCGGGGTCTCGCGCGAGACCTTCTACGAGCAGTTCGCGAACAAGGAAGACTGCTTCCTCGCCGCGTACCTGGAGGCCGTCGCCGCGCTCGAGCGGAAGCTGCAGGCGGCGGTGGCCGGGCCTCCGGAGGCCGCGACAGACCCGCTCGACCGGGTCAGTCGATTGATCGACGGATACCTGGAGGCCCTGAGCGATCCGGCGCTCGCCTGGACCTTCCTGATCGAGATCAACGCGGTCGGGCCCAGGGTCGTCAAGCAGCGCGCCGAAGCCCAGGCGCAAGCGATCGGCGAGCTAGCCGCCATCATCGGCGCCGAGGGCGACCGCCAGCGCCTTGCCTGCGAGATGCTCTTCACCGCCATGGTCGGCATGGCGACCCAGCGTGTCGGCGCCGGTCGCGCGGATGAGCTGCGCGAGCTCGGCCCGCCGCTGAAGGAGCTCGCCAGAGCGAGCCTGATGGCTGTGGGCCTCGGCTCGCGCCGCGCAACGGCTGGCCCGGCGTAGGCTGCGCGCAGTGACGCGCCCCCTGCTCGCAGTCGACGCCCCCTCGATGCTCTTCCGCGCCTTCTATGCGCTGCCGGACTCGATCAAGGGCCCCGACGGCAAGCCTGTCAACGCGCTGCTCGGCACGGCGAACCTCGTGCTGCGGGAGGTCGAAGCTCATCGGCCGCGGGCGGTCGTGCTCTGCTTCGGGCCCGACGCGGCGTCCTACCGGACCGAGCTGTACCCGGCCTACCACGCCGAGCGCGAGGCGGCGATGCCTGACGCGCTGCCGCACCAGTTCGCCGACTCACGGGAGTTCTTCGAGACCTTCGGCTGGACGGTCGCCACCGGCGAGGATCTCGAGGCCGACGATCTGCTCGGCACCTATGCGCGGCTCGAGGCCGAGGCCGGCGGAGAGGCGCTGCTGCTGACCGGCGACCGCGACATGTACCAGTGCGCCGGAGACGGCGTCACCGTGCTCTACGTCCGCACCGGCGGTGGCAAAGGCGCCGAAGCGGTCGGCCCCGACGAGGTGCGCGAGCGCTACGGGGTCGGCCCCTCCCAGGTCCCCGACTTCATCGCCCTGCGCGGCGACCCCTCCGACGGGCTGCCGGGCGCCAAGGGCGTCGGCCCCAAGACCGCCGCCGAACTGCTGCGCGAGCACGGCTCGCTCGAGGCGATCCTCGACAATGCGATTCGCGAGCGGCGCCCGAAGCTGCGGGCTGCCCTGATCGACGCCCGCGAGGACCTGCTCGCCTTCAAAGACATTGCCACGCTGCGCGATGCCGGCGTCAAACGGCCCCCGAGCCGCCCCACCGACTGGGCCGGCGCCGCTGCCGCCGCGCGCGAGCGCGGCATGAACCGCCTCGCCGAGCGCCTCGAGGCAAACGAGGGTTAACCGGCGGGGACGACTTCGATCGTGCCGTGCATCCGTGGACCGATCGTGGACGAGTATTCGTAGCTGCCGGGCTGCTTGAACGTTTCCGACTTGAGCTTGCCTTCCTCGAGCGGGCCCGTGTCGAAGCTGCCGTCTTTGGCGGTGGCGGTGTGCGGTTCGGAGTCCACGTTGATCCAGGTCACCTTGCCCCCTTCCTCGATGGTGACCGGGTCGGGCTCGTAGCCGCTGCTGGAGATTTCGACTTTGGCCGAACGCACGGCATCGCCGCTGGGAGCGGATGCGTTGCCGCCGGCTTCGTCGGGCATGGCCGCGCCGGCTTCGCCCCCCTGCTCGGTGACCGTTTCCGTGGCCGTCGTCGAGCCGGAATCGTCGCTGCCGCCGCAGCCGCCGGCGACCACGACCGAGAGAGTGGCCAGCGCTGCGACCGCCAGGACTGAGAAAAGCTTCTTGGTCTTCATCAGGTCGGGGTACCCCCGCCGCTCGAAACGAATCACCAGGTTCGAACGGCGCGCCCGCGGGTAGGCAGGAGGCGTGAGATTGGCACGCCTGATCGCCCGGCTGTTCATCGGTGGGCTCTTCTTCGGCCACGGCGCCCAGAAGCTGTTCGGCTGGTTCGGAGGCTCGGGAATCGAGGGGACCACGGAAATGATGGACTCGCTCGGGATGAAGCCGGGACGGCGCAACGCGCTCGCCGCCGGCGCCTCGGAGGCGGGTGGCGGCGCGCTGATCGCGGCCGGCGCCTTCACGCCGGCCGCGGCCGCCGCGCTGATCGGCACGATGATCACGGCGATCCGCAAGGTCCACTTCGCCAAAGGCTTCTGGAACACCGACGGGGGCTACGAGTTCAACCTCACGCTGATCGCCGCCCTGCTCGTCCTCGTCGACGAGGGCCCTGGGCCTCTCTCACTCGACCGCGCGCTCGGGACCGAGCGCAAGGGCGTTTACTGGGCGCTGCTGGCGCTTGCCGCCGGCGCTGCCGGCTCGGCGGCTGCGATCTCGGCCGGCGAACGGGCCGCCGAAGCGGAGCCGTCGGAGAACCGCAGCGAGCCGTCGTCGATCGGCCCGCGACGGATCGTGCGGATGTCGAGCACGTAGTTCTGGCGCAGCTTCCACGGCTCCTTCGAGCCCTGTTTGGGGAAGTGCTCGAGCGAGCGCAGGACGTAGCCGGAGGTGAAGTCGAGCAGCGGCTGCTCGGTTATCGAGGGATCTACCTCGGGCACGCAGCGGCGATAGCCGTGGGCGTCCATGTGATTGAGCAGGCGACAGACGTACTCCGACGTCAAATCGGCCTTCAGCGTCCACGAGGCGTTGGTGTAGCCGGCGGTGAAGACCATGTTTGGGACGCCGCTCAGCATCATCCCCTTGTAGGCCATCGTCGCCGGCACGTCGACCGCCTTGCCGTCGACCGTCAGCTCCATGCCGCCGAGGAAGAGCAGGTTGAGACCGGTCGCGGTGACGATCACGTCGGCCTCCAGCTCCTCACCGGACTCGAGCGCCAGGCCGCGCTCGGTGAAGCTCGCGATCCGATCGGTGACGACCGAGGCCTTGCCCTCCCCGATCGCGCGGAACAGGTCGCCGTCGGGGACCAGGCACATGCGCTGGTCCCAGGGGTTGTAGCGCGGCTTGAAGTGCTTGTCGACGTCATATCCGGGCGGCAGCGAGCGCTCGACGCCTCTGCGGATCAGCCGCTTGATCAGCTGCGGACGGCGGCGGCTGAGCTGGTAGAAGAGCGTCTGGATGACGACGTTCTTCCAGCGCACCGCCGCGTAAGCAGCCCGCTCGGGCAGGTAGCGGCGCAGCGCCGAGGCGATCCGGTCTTCGGCCGGCAGCGAGGCGACGTAGGAAGGCGAGCGCTGCAGCATCGTCACGTGCGCGGCCCGCTCGGCCATCGCCGGCACCAGCGTGACCGCGGTCGCGCCGCTGCCGATCACGACCACGCGCTTGCCGTCGTAGTCGAGCTGCTCGGGCCAATGCTGGGGGTGGACGACCGGGCCGGCGAAGCGCTCGACCCCCTCGAACTCGGGGGTATAGCCCTCGTCGTAGCGGTAGTAGCCGCTGCAGGTCCAGAGGAAGTCGCAGGTCAGCCGCAGCCGCTCGCCATCGGCGCGCTCCGCTTCGACGGTCCAGCGCGCCTCCTTGCTCGACCACTCGGCGGCGACGGCGCGGTGGCCGAAGCGGATCTTCTCCTCGATCCCGTGCTCGCGAGCGGTCTCGCGCACGTACTCGAGGATCGAGGGGCCGTCGGTGATCGACCTGTCCGCGGTCCACGGCTTGAAGCGGTAGCCGAGCGTGTGCATGTCGGAGTCCGAGCGGATCCCGGGGTAGCGGAAGAGGTCCCAGGTCCCGCCGAGGTCCTCGCGGGCCTCGAGGATCGCGTAGCTCTTGCCGGGGCAGCGATCCTGCAGATGCCAGGCGGCGCCGATCCCCGAGAGGCCGGCGCCGACGATCAGCACGTCAAGATGTTCGGACGATCCCTCGGCCACGCCGCAATCTTCGCAGACTGGCTGGTCAGCCAGTGTGATGTGTCGCATAGCGTCCCGGGGCCGGCGGCGACTAACCGACGCGGTAGCGCAGGTGGGTCACCTCGGGCGTATCGACGACGAGGATCGGCTCCAACTTCAGGCCGGCGCCGGCGCCCTCGTCGAAGAGCCGCTCCCCGTCGCCGAGCAGGACCGGGGCAACGTTGAGCTGCATCTGGTCGACCAAGCCCGCCGAGAGGTACTGGCGGGCGGCCTCGGCGCCGCCGCCAATCGTCACGTCCAGATCGCCTGCCGCCGCGCGCGCCTGCTGGAGCGCCGCCTCGATCCCCTCGGTGACGAAGTGAAAGGTCGTATCGCCGAGCGTCAGCGGCTCGCGCTCGTGGTGGGTGAGGACGAAGACCGGCATGCCGAAGGGCGGCTCGTCCCCCCACCACCCCCGCCACGGGTCCTCGCCCCAGGGCCCCGGGCCGCCGCCGAACATGTTCCGCCCCATGATCACGGCGCCGACTCCGCTCTGCGCTTCTTCGATCAGCGGAGTGCTGGCGTTCACCTCCCCGCCCTCGCGGCCGTGCGGCTCGCGCCAGGCCGCGAGCTTGATCACCCACTCGTGCAGCTGCTCCCCGCCTTCGCCCAGCGGGTGCTCCTCGGACTGGTTCGGCCCGGCGACATAGCCGTCGAGCGAAATGGAGATCTCGAACCTCAGCATCGGCGCCCGGCGCTCACTCGTAGGGGGCGTAGTCGTGCTCATCCGGCCGCAACCCCGGCGTCTCGACGTAGAAGCGCCGCGAGCGCTCGCTGTCGGTAGACGGAATCCCGATGAAATCGAGCTTGGCGATCACGATCCTCCAATCACGAGTGAGCGGAAAGAGCACGATCAGCGTACCTCTACAGGGGCGAAATTCGACCGCTGCGGACTTTGTACGCGCAATGGCACGCACGAAGTCCAACGCGAGGAGCAGAGAAGCCTGGGCGCTGGCCGGGCGACAGCACGGGATCTTGACGCGGACGGATCTGCTGGGGCTGGGATTCACCCGTGATGCGATCGCGCATCGCATCGCCTGCGGTCGCCTCCACCCGGTCGCGCCGGGCGTATACGCGGTCGGATGGCCGAGCCTGGATCGGGAACGGCGCTGGATGGCGGCGGTCCTCGCCTGCCGGGAGGGGGCTGCCCTCAGCCATCACAGCGCCGCCGCGCTGTGGGGCATCGGCAAGGAGCGCAGGGGACAAATCGACGTGAGCGTCAGGCGGCGCTGCAGGCACCGCCGCGCCGGAATCCGTGCGATGAGCAGACCATCGCTTCCCGCCGCCGATGTTGCGATCCGCAACCGCATCCCGGTAACGGCCCCGGCGCGCACCTTGGTCGACCTCGCGACCGAGCTCAGCGAGACAGCGCTCGAGCGCGCCGTCAACGAGGCCGACAAGCACGATCTCATCGACCCCGACGGCCTGCGGATCGCCCTTGAAGACTTTGCGGGCGAGCCCGGAGTGCGCCCGCTGCGCGCCCTCCTCGACCGCCAGACGTTCCATCTCTCCGACTCCGATCTCGAGATCCTCTTCCGGTCCATCGCCGCAGCGGCGGGGCTTCCCCAACCCCAGACCAAAGCATGGGCAAGCGGCTACGAAGTCGACTTCTTCTGGCCTCAGCTGGGCCTCGTCGTCGAGACAGATGGCCTGCGCTATCACCGCACCGCCTCAGAGCAGACCCGCGACCGGCGTCGGGACCAAGCGCATGTCGCCTCGGGTCTTACCCAGCTCCGCTTCACCCACTGGCAGGTCAAGTACGAACCCGCATATGTGATCGGGATCCTCCGTCAGACCACCCGCGGTCTCCTCATTTCCTGACCGGCGCTCGTCGCCGCGTTGGACTTCGTGCGTACTCCAGCGCGTACGAAGTGCGCTGCGATGACCGCTACTCGGGAAGCGTCAGGACGTGAGCGTGCTTGGGCTCCACCCGGCCCTCGAGCACTTCGAGGTAGGCGTCGCGGACGGCGTCGAAGCCGGACCCGTGGATCGGCTCGAGCCAGCCGGCGGTCCACTCGCAGAAGGGATGCCATGCCTCGGCGACGCGGGTTTCGAGGCCGCCGCGACCCCAGTCCTCAGAGCGCTTGACGACGCGGTCGGGGGCGAAGAAGAGGGACGGGGTCGGGCCTGGCAGATCGCCGGCCCCGGCGCCGAGCTCCTCCCAGTGCGTCACCCCGACGGCCATGCTGTGGCGCAGGCCCTCGCCGAAGTGCGAGTGGACGGCCTGGCGCACCCCGCCGTCGCCGGCGACGTCGACATAGGTGGCGAGACCTCGCTCCAGCGAGTCGATCGCGTCGTAGGCGACCGTGCGGTCGTAGATCCCGAGGCCCTCGACGAACCCGACGCTGCGCGGCGAGGTCAATCCGACCAGCTCGACCCCGTCGCGCTGGGCGAGCATGAAGGCAGCGGCCAGCGCGGTCTTGCTCGAGGCGCTTGAGATCAGCACCGGCCCACCCGTGGCCAGGCCCTCGTCGTCGAGTTGGTCGTCGATCAGGAACGACGTGAAGAAGAGCGGCCGCAGCAGCATCTGGATCTCCTCGGTGTCCGATCGGTAGAAGGGATCGGCGCCGGTGGCCACATAGCGGTGGTAGGCCGAGGGCAGCGCCGCCCGGTGCGGGGAGCCGTCGACGAAGCCGGCCCCGCCGGCGTCGGCAGGCATGACCGCGAGGTGCGACGACGGCGGCAGGTAGCCGTATACCCGCGTCCCCGCGTCCACCCCCGCGGCCTCGCTGCGCTCGACCTCGGCGAAGCCCCACATCGGCACCCGTCCCCAGCCGTCCTCGGCCGGGAAGAAGTCCCAGTAGGACATCGCCTCGCCCATCACGGCATAGGTGACGTTGTTGGCGGTCAGGCCGAAGCTGTCGACCCGCAGCAGAGCCTCCCCGGGGGCGATCTCGGGCGGCGGCGACTCGAGCACGCGGCACTGGCGGAGGTCGTCGCGCTTGACGAGGAAGTCGGTCATCGACTCCTGGATGCTCTCACGGTCATACTGCCCAGCCAAGTGGAGGATGCGGGAGCAGATACCAAGACGGTCCTCGTCAGCGGCGGCTCGGGCTTTCTCGGCGGCTGGTGCGTCGTCGAGCTGCTGCGCCAGGGCTACGCCGTGCGCACCACCGTGCGCGACCTCGCGCGCGAGCCCGCGGTCCGCGCCGCGATCGGCGCCCAGGTCGATCCCGGCAAGCGCCTCACCGTGCTCGCCGCCGACCTCATGTCCGACGAGGGCTGGGGCGACGCGGTCAAGGGGTGCGACTACGTGCTCCACGTCGCATCGCCTTTCCCCCCGGTCCAGCCGAAGGACCCCGACGAGCTGATCGTGCCCGCGCGGGAGGGAACGCTGCGGGTCCTGCGCGCCGCGCTCGACGCCGGCGTCGAGCGGGTCGTGGTCACCTCCTCCGTCGCGGCGGTAAGGGGCAGTGACGACTCAGCGTCCGGACGGACGCTGGACGAGCGTGACTGGAGCGATCCCGACGACCCGAAGCTGACCCCCTACGCGCGCTCGAAGACGATCGCCGAGCAGGCAGCCTGGGATCTCGTGCGCGAACGCGGGGTGACCGGGAAGCTGGCGACCGTCAACCCGGGCGCGATCGTCGGCCCGGTGATGAGCGACGGGCGCTCCTACTCGCTGCAGGCGATCGAACGACTGCTGGGCGGGATGCCCGGGACTCCCCGGATCGGCTTCAACTTCGTCGACGTGCGCGACGTCGCCGACCTGGAGATCCGCGCGATGACCGCACCCGAGGCCGGTGGCGAGCGCTTCATCGCGGTCGATTCCTTCATGTGGATGTCGGAAGTCGCCACGGTCCTGCGCGACCGGCTGGGCGAGGATGCGGCCAAGGTGCCGACCCGCAGCGTGCCGAATCTGCTGGTCCGCGCGATGGCGCTCTTCGACCCTAGCGCACGCTCGGTCATCGGCCAGCTCGGCAAGAAGACGGAGGTCTCCAGCGAGAAGGCCAAGGCAAAGCTCGGCTGGTCCCCCCGTCCGCTCGACGACTCGATCGCCGAGTGCGCGCGAAGCCTGCTCGCCTAGCTCGTTCAACCTTATAGAGGCGTGCCTTTGACAGCGACCGGGTAGGGACGCTCCCAGTCAATCGAAGGAGGTGAGCGATGCCCTCGGTGGAGGCACTCACGGACAGCTCGGCCGGCACACTCAGGCTGGGCGGGGAGATCGAGGTGAGGCGCCTGGGATTCGGCGCTATGCGGATTACCGGCAAGGGAGTCTGGGGCGAGCCCGAGGATCCACAGGGGGCGCTTTCGGTGCTCTCTCGGATTCCGGAGCTGGGAATCAACCTGATCGACACGGCGGACTCCTACGGTCCCTACGTCAGCGAGGAGCTGATCGCCGACGTCCTCCATCCGTACAGGGGACTGACGATCGCGACCAAGGGCGGGCTGGAGCGCACCGGGCCCGGCGAGTGGCCGCGCAACGGTCACCCCGCTCACCTCAAGCGGGCATGCGAGGGCTCGCTGAAGCGCCTGAAGGTCGACCAGATCGACCTCTACCAGCTGCACTCCCCCGACGACGACGTCCCTTATGAAGACTCGGTCGGAGCGATGAAGGAACTGCAGGAAGAGGGCAAGGTCCGCCACGTCGGCATCTCGAACGTCTCGGTCGCCCAGCTCGAACAGGCGCGGGAGATCGTCGACGTCGTCTCCGTCCAAAACCGCTTCAACCTCGCCGACCGGAGCTCCGAGGACGTGCTCGAGCGCTGCGAGGAGCTCGGCATCTGCTTCTTCCCCTGGTTCCCGCTCGCCGCCGGCGATCTCGCCGAGCCCGGCGGGGTGGCCGCCGAGATCGCCGCGACGCACGCGGCGAGCACGGGCCAGATAGCGCTCGCTTGGCTGCTGCGCCGCTCGCCCATGACGATCCCCATCCCCGGCACGTCGTCGGTCAGCCACCTGGAAGAGAACGTGGCGGCGGCAGCCGTCGAGCTCAGCGACGAGGAGTTCGAGCTGCTCAGCGAGTAAATAGCCAGGGCCGCCCGAAGGCGGCCCTGGCCTGGTGCTTGGAGGCGATCGTGGGAACGGCGAACAGGCGGGACAAGACCTGCCTCCCTACGACTCGCCGGTGCCCGGGGTGGATTCCGCCGGGCGCCCGAACCAGTGCGGCGCCTAGCGGCCCTGCACCTCCAGAGTCCCATCAAGCATGTGAATCAAGTTAGGACCACCTCCTTTCTCTGGTCGTCCGATTGAAGCAAATCGGGTGGTCGGCCGCTGACGCGACACCGAGCCGACATCCGTGCGTCTAGGATCGTCGCCTCATGAAGGCTCTGGTCACCGGCGGCGCCGGCTTCATCGGCTCGAACCTCGTCGACGCTCTGCTCGAGCGGGGCGCCGAGGTGACCGTGCTCGACGACCTCTCGACCGGCAGGCGCGAGAACCTCGACGGCGCCCTCGCGGCGGGGGCGAAGCTGGTCGAGCTGGACATCAGGGAGGGGGAGGCGCTGGCCGAGCTGGCCGACGCCGAGAGCCCCGACGCGATCTTCCACTTCGCCGCCCAGATCGACGTCCGCAGATCGCTTGCCGATCCCGCCTTCGACGCCTCGATCAACGTCGGCGGCACTGCCAACCTGCTCGAGGCAGCCCGCGGCGCGGGAGTTGGCCGATTCGTCTTCGCCTCCACCGGCGGCGCGATCTACGGCGAGGGCGCCGGCAAGCAGCTGCCCCTGGCGGAGGGCGCGCCGATCGAACCCTTCTCGGCCTATGGCCAGAGCAAGTACGCGGGCGAGGGCTACCTCGCCCTCTACGAACGCCTCTACGGGCTGTCGACGGTGAGCATGCGCTTCGGCAACGTCTACGGCCCCCGCCAGGACCCGCTGGGCGAGGCGGGAGTGATCGCGATCTTCTGCGGTCGCCTGCTCGCCGGCGAACGCCCGACCGTGTTCGGAGACGGCAGCCAGACCCGCGACTACGTCTACGTCGGCGACGTCGTCGCCGCCATGCTTGCGGCCGGCGAAGCCGACGCGACCGGACCGATCAACGTCGGCACCGGAGTCGAGACCGACGTGCTGGAGCTGGCAAGAAGCCTCGGTGAGATCGAGGGCAAGGAGAGCGATTTCGAGCCCGAGTTCGCCCCACCCCGAGCGGGCGAGGTGCAGCGGATCTCACTCGACCCGGCACGAGCGGAGCGGGAGCTCGGATGGCGCCCGCAAACCGACCTCGCCGAGGGCCTGCGGCTGACGCTTGCGTCCTGTCGCTAGCTCGCCTATCGCAAACTGGCCAGCCAGCCAGTAGTATTCGCAGCCGTGAGCGAGGAGATCGACGCCGTCGAGAAACCGGGCCTCGAGCAGGAGCTGGTCCTCGAGCGCGAGCACTGGCTGGACGGCCCTCCCCACGAGCTGTTCGCGCAGATGCGCGAGCGCTGTCCGGTGCACTGGACTTCCGAGGTGACCGAAGTGCCGGAGGCGGCCGGCTTCTGGTCGGTGACGACCGCGGACGACGTGCACGCGGTAAGCCGCGACTGGCAGACCTACTCCTCCGAACTCGGCGGCGTGGTTGCGATCGACGAGGTCTTCCCGATCGAGCTGGCGCGGGCGATGTTCATCGGCATGGACCCGCCCAAGCACGACCGCCTCAAGGCTCTCTTCCAGCCCGGCTTCACGCCGAAGCGGATCGCCGCCCACGAGGAGGAAATCCGCGAGATCGTCACCAAGGTCCTCGACCGGCTCGACGGCCGCGAGACCTGCGACCTCGTCACCGACGTCGCCCAGCCCGCCGTCTCCCGTGTGATCGGCAGCTTCATGGGGATCCCCGAGGAGGACGATCGCGCCTGGGCCGAGCTGATGAACACCGCGCTCGCCGCCAGCGACCCCGACTACAGCCCGGAGGGCGTCGAGACGATCGAAGCGACGATCCAGCGGGCGATCGAGGAGGTCTTCGCCCGCTGCGCCGAGATGATCGCCGCGCGTCGCGAGAACCCGACCGACGACCTGACCAGCGTCCTGGTCAATTCGGAAGTCGACGGCGAGAAGCTCGAGGAGCACGAGATCGTGATGGGCTTCTTCCTGCTCGTCGCAGCCGGCAACGACAGCACCAAGGCGACCTACTGCAGCGGCATGCGGGCGCTGATCGAGGACCCCGAGCAGCGCCGCCAGGTGGTCGAGGACCCGACCCTGATCCCCGGGGTCGTCGAGGAGTCGCTGCGCATGTTCCCCGCCTTCGCCCATTTCCGCCGCACCGCGACCGAGGACACGGTGCTGAACGGCAAGCAGATCAAGAAGGGCGAGAAGGTGGTCATGTGGTACGCCTCCTCGAACCGCGACGAGACCCGTTACGAGGAGCCGAACCGCTTCGACGTCCACCGCAATCCCGAGCACCAGGCCTTCGGCGCCGGCGGCCGCCACTTCTGCCTCGGCACCGCCCTCGCCCGCCTCGAGCTGAAGATCCTGCTCGAGGAGACGCTCGCCCGCTATCCCGAGATGACGCTGGACGGGGCCCCGACCTTCATCGAGTCCGGCTTCCTCAACCAGCTCAAATCGCTGCCGGTCAGGCTCAACGCGTAGCGGCACCGGCGCCGGGCTTCAGGCGATGCCGGGCGCCCGCCCGGCATCGCAGTGCCCACTGCCTCAGCCGGTGATCCCGTGAACCACGGGGTAGTAGCCGCTGGCGTGACCGCTGACCTTCGGGTGGTAGCTTTCGCCGACCGGGTTCGAGAGGCCGTTGATCCACTCCGTCGACGAGCCGCTGCCGCCGTCACAGACCGCATGGCCGATGAACGGCGGGATGACGTTGCCGAAAACGAATTTCGATCCCGCGCGACTCGCCGCCGCGCTGGTCACGTTCTTCAGCATGTCGGCCGTTTCGTTGAGCCGCGTCATCTCGCTCGAGCTGAACCAGGTGAACGCATTGCAGTCCGTGCCGTTGAAGAGGCGCGGATAGTCGAGCACCACCACCTCCGCATTGGGTGAGTGCGACTTGATCGTGTTGTTCACCTGATCGAGCCGCCCCGGCAGCGTGTTCTGGATGTAGGACTGCGCGCTGTCGATCGCGCCATTGCAGTCCGACGCCCACGACGGCAGGGCGCATTCGGTGATCACTTCCGAGAAGCCGGCGTCGTTACCGCCGATCGTGTACGTGACCCAGTTGGTGTCCGAGGTGAGGCTGGCCGCCTGGGTGCCGATGACGTCGCCGGTCGTCGCCCCGGCGCACGCCGCGTCCACGAACGTCCAGCTCGGATGGGCGTTGTGCAGCAGGTAGGGATACGCGTATACCGATCGCTGGCATTCCGGTTCGTAGAACGTCCGCGTGCCGGTGCCGGACGAATACGAATCCCCCAGCGCGACGTACTTCGTCGCCCAGGCCGAGCTGGCGAACGCCGCACTGAGCGCCATCGCCACGCAGACGATCGCTGAGATCCTCCTCCACTTCATCTTGCTCTCCTCCCGAGATTGCGCCGGATGCCTTCACCCGCCGCTGTCGGGCGCAAGCTAACACGGTTACCGAGGCTGTGCCCAAATAATCAGGATGATCAGATGATTGTCCAGCCGGCCCGTGGACGCAGGGCCGAAGGCTAGGCGTCGTCGGCTTCGTCGAAGACGAGGCCTACCTTCGCCAGGACCGCGGTGGCGATCTCCAATTCCTCGTCGCTGACCTCGGCGAGCCGATCGGCCCAGCGGCGGCGCCAGGCGGCTCGCTTCGCCGCGATCAACGGCCGGCCGCGAGCGGTCAGCTCGACAACGACGACGCGCCGGTCCTCAGCGGAGTGCGCACGCTCGACGTAGCCCGCCTGAACGAGCCCGTCGACCATCTGGGAAACGGTCGCAGGGCCGACGCTCAGGGCGTCGGCGAGAGCGCCGATGGCGAGCGGCCCCTCCTCGTGCAGGCGCGCCAGCAACTCGTACTGGGCGCTGCCGAGCTGCCCGCAGGAGAGGTGCGTCTCCCGCCCGCGCAGGCTGCGCAGGCTGTGGTAGGCGCGGTGGAAGGCGAGCCCCAGCTCGCGCAGGCGCTGCTGCCGCGCCGCGGATCGCGCCTGCTCATGCGCCAAGGGGCTCCACCTCGGACTCCGCCAGTTCCTCGGCGAGCGGGTCGGCGGGCTCGCGGGTGCGGCTCGGGTCCTCCGCCCGCAACAGCACGAAGACGGGGATCAGCGAGAGCGCGGCGATCGCCAGCGACCACCAGAAGGCGGTTCCGAAGGCGCCCGCCAGCTCTTCGGGGCTACCCGCCCCGGCGCTGGCGCGCTGCAGGACGACCGCGAGCACGGCCGTCCCGATCGCCCCGCCCACCCGCTGCAGGACGTTCATCTGCGGCGTGGCGTCGGAGAGCTGGTCGGTCCGCAGAGCCGCGAAGGCGGCCGTCGTCGTCGGGATGAAGGAGAGGCCGATGCCGACACCCCGCAGCGTCAGGGCGAGCGAGATGCCGAGGATCGAAGAGTCGGCGGCGATGAAGGCCAGCGGCAACGTGGAGAGGCAGAGCAGCGAGACGCCGACCATGGCGACACGGCCGCCGCCGAAGCGTTCGGTCAGGCGCGCCGTGAGCGGGGCGACGACGAGCATGCCGAGCCCCTGCGGGCCGACGAGAAGTCCGGTCAGGACCACGCTCTCGCCGCGGACCTGCTGGTAGTAGAGCGGCACCAGGATCATCGCCCCGAACAACGCCGCGCCGAGCCCGAAAGTGGTCAGCGAGGCGGCGGCGAAGACGCGGTTCGCGTAGAGGCGAAGGTCGAGCAGCGGACGCGAGGTGCGCAGCGCGTGCCAACCGAAGACGAAGGTGAGGAATAGGCCGACGACGATCGGCCAGATCACGCTCGGGGCGGTGAAGCTCCCCTTGCTGCCGATCTCCGAGAGCCCGAACACGATCAACGGCATGCTCGTGACGAGCAGCACGAGGCCGAGCCAGTCGAGCGCCCCCGCTTCGCCCAGCTCCGAATCGGGCAGCATTCGCCGGCCGAGGAGCAGGGCGAGGACGCCGATCGGGAGGTTGACGAAGAAGATCCACGACCAATGGAGGTCCTGGAGGATGAGGCCGCCCACCACCGGGCCGAGGATCGGGGCCAGCATCGCCGGCATCACCACGATGCCCATCACCTTGCCCATCCGCTCCGGGCCGGCGACCTCGGCCATGATCATCTGGGCGACCGGCATGATCATTCCGCCGCCGATCCCCTGCAGCACCCGGAAGAGGACGAGGGAAGTGCTCGACCCGGCGATCCCGCAGAGGGCCGAGCCGAGCGTGAACAGGGCGATCGAGACGAGGTAGACGCGCTTGGCGCCGAAGCGCCGCGCGGTCCATCCGGTGAGTGGGATCACGGCCGCCAGGGCCAGCAGGTAGCCGGTGGCGACCCACTGGATCTGCGAGATGGTGCTGTGCAGTTCGCGGCCGAGGGTGTCGAGCGCGACGTTGACGATCGTCGTGTCGAGGATCGACATCGTCATCCCCAGGATCACGACGCCGACGACCTTCCAGACCCAGGGCTCTATCCGCTCCGTCGAAGCCATTCGGTACCGAAAGTTTAGCTACCGAAGGATGAGAGAGGCGCACGCGAGACGCGAGCGCGCCACCGGGCGATTTGGCTCAGTGCCTGGGCGCTAGCGAAAGTGGAGTACGCCGGAACTGCGTGCGTATTCGCCGGCCGCCTGGACGGTTCTCGCGACGGCGACGCCCCTTACAGCCGCGCCGCCAGGCGAAGCGACCGGGATGACGAGGCTCTGAGTGCTGCCGCCGACCACCGAGAACGGCGCCTTGCGCTTGTGGCCGCGGACGGTGAGCGTCACCGTGCCGCTGCAAGTTCCGTTGCGAGAGCCGACGCACTTGACGCCCACGAGCGCATTCCCGCCGACGAGGTGGGCGGTCCCGCGCGTGAAGACGAGACTCATCTGCCCGGGCGTGCCCGGCACCAGCGATCGGGCCGCGGCGACTCCCGGAGCCACCGCGAGGAGAAGCGCCAAAACGGCTACGCAGGCGACCACGCGCCGCCGAAGCGCCGCCGGGGTGGAGTCCAAGCTCGACGGACTCACTGCGTTCGTTGCTCCTCGACCGGCATTCATATTCACCAATACACCACATTTGTTCGAGAAGTTCTCTAGGAGATTCGTCCAAATCAGTATGCAGCCCTCAAGGTCCGCGGGTCAAATCTTCCGGCCCCGGCCAGCCGGTTCGACGAGGGCACCGAGCGCGCGCTCAAGCTTCGCGCCGGCGCGCCGATCTGTAGCGGGCGGGACCCGGGCCACGTCCTTCGGCGCCTTCGAGGGGTCGCGGTCCTCGACCGACACGACCGGCCTTGACCAGACTCTCTCCGACAAGAACCCTCCCCCACGCGCGGCTCTGGGCGATCGCCTCGATCGTCGCGCTGTTCGTCTTGGGGCTCGCCGCCGAACGCGCCGCCGCGGCCCCCCGCTGCCATGGCAAGAAGGCGACGATCGTCTCCAACGCACGGACGATCGTCGGCACGAAGGCGCCCAACGTGATCGTCGCCGGCGGCGGCGACAACACCATCGACGGCGAAGGCGGCAACGACACGATCTGCGCCGGAGCGGGCGACGACACGATCCACGGCGGTCGCGGCAAGGACTCGGTCTACGGCGAAGGCGGTGAGGACACGATCTTCGACGAACGCGGCTCCGATCGCTCCAACGGCGGCGGCGGCGCGGACCTCGTCCTCGGCGAAAGCGGCAACGACAGGATCGACGGCGGGGCGGGCGACGGCGACCGGGTGAACGGCGGGCCGGGCGACGACTCCGTCGAAGGCGGCTCAGGCGACTTCGACGTCCTCAACGGCGGCCCCGGCAACGACAAGATCGACGGCGGGCCGGGCAGCCACGACATCGCCTCATACGCCGGCACCGGCGGCGCGGTGACCGTCGACTTGCAGACCCAGACCGTCAGGGGCGCCGAGTCGGAGCGCCTGCATGGGATCGAGGACGCCGTGGGCGGCTCGGGCGCCGACACCCTGATCGGCGACCCGGGAACCGCGAACCGCCTCGACGGCGGCCCCGGCTCGGATCGGCTCGACCCGGCCGGGTCCGGCGACGAAGCATTCGGCGGCCCCGGCTCGGACCAGTGCAACGACGGCTTCGCCGCCGAGACCTCGTGCGGGGAGAGCCAGGGAATGGGCGCTACGGCGGTCGAGCTCTACGCCAGCATCGACGGCACCACCAGCCTGATCGTCACCGGCAGCGAAGGCGCCGACGCCGCCGTCGTCAGCTACTCGGGCAACGTCTACACCGTCCGCGGAGAACCGGGCGGCGCGCCGGTCGTGCTCGGCGACCCCACCTCGACCGCCTGCTCGGAAAATCAGCCGGCCGACTCCGTCTCGTGCCAGGGCCACGTCGCCTCGATCCTCGCCTCGCTCGGCGCCGGCAACGATTCCCTCGCCGTCGCCGACAGCGTCCCCTCCTCGATCTCCTCGATCGTCGACGGCGGCAAAGGCGCGGACACGATCAGCGGCGGCAAGGGGGACGACGTGCTTTACGGCGGAGAAGACCACGACCCCGACTCGCTCGCGGGCGGCGGGGGCGACGACGTGCTCTACGGCGTCAACATCTTCCACCCGCGCAAGGACAGCGGCGCGGCGACGATGTCCGGCGGCGCCGGCAACGACCTGCTGATCGGCGGCCAGCCCTGCGACGGGGACACGTTCGACGGCGGCCCGGGCTCCAACGACAGTGCCTCGTTCGCCCGGGTCCACAACAGCGGCACTTTCGTCAAGGCGACGATCGGCGGCGCGGTCCTCGACCCGAACGTCTCCGGCTGCCAGGCCGGCCACATCGACGGCAGCGTCGAGAAGATCGAGGGCTCGCCCGGTCCCGACCTGCTGATCGGCGACAACAGCTCGAACGTCCTCCTCGGCCGCGGCGGCAACGACGAGATCAAGGGCCGCGGCGGCAACGACACCTGCATCGGCGGCGGCGGGCACGATCGCGCCGCGAGCTGCGAGCAGATCGCCTCGGTCCCCTAGGCCGCGCTCGAGTCACGGCGACAACCTCGCCCGGCGTCGATCTGCGAGCCTGCCGCGGTGACGCTGCTCGCCGCGAAGATCCTCCTCGCACCGCTCTGCGTGGTCGCCGTCTCGATAGCCGGCCGCCGCTGGGGGATGGCAGTCGCCGGCATGCTCGCCGGGTTCCCCGTCGTGGCCGGCCCGATCCTGCTGGTCGAGACCCTCCTCCACGGTCGGGAATTCGGCGCAGGCGCCGCTGCCGGCACCCTGCTCGGGCTCGCCGCCCTGACCACCTTCGTGCTCGTCTACGGCCGCGCCGTGGCGACGTCCGGCCCGGTCCCGAGCGTGTTCCGCGGCTGGACGGCATTTCTGCTCGCCGTCGCCCTCCTGAGCCTGGTCCAGCCCCCGCCGGCGCTATCGCTGGTCTTCGTCGCCGCCTGCTTCGCGCTCGGCCTGCGACTGCTCCCACCGGCACTCTCACCGCTGCCGCCCGCCGCCGTGCCTCCCTGGTGGGACCTCCCGGCCCGCGCGCTCGCCGCGCTTGGGCTCGTGCTTGCGCTGACCGCCGCCTCCGGCGCTCTCGGGCCGCACCTCAGCGGCTTGCTGGCCCCGTTTCCGATCGTCACCAGCGTCCTCGCCGTCTTCACCCACGCCCACGGCGGCGTCGCCCAAGTCGGCGTCCTACTGCGCAATTTCCTCTTCGGCTTCTACGGCTTCGCCGCCTTCTGCTTCACCCTCGCAGTGGCCCTGCCGGCGCTGTCGAGCGGCGCAGCCTTCGGCCTCGCTGCGGCGGCGGCCCTCGCCGTGCAGGCGGCGACGCTGCTCCTGCGCACGCGCCTCCTTCCCGTTCCCTCGACCTGAGATTCCCCTCTGTGAACGCCCTCCCCGAAAGCCACCCCACCCGCAGGTCTCAAAGCGCCAACACCCGGCGGTATGACCGCATAGCCCGCGTCTACAGCACCCTCGAGCCGCTGTATCTCATCTTCCCTCCGGCCCGCCGCCGGGCCGTGGCCGCACTCGGGCTGAAGGCCGGCGACACCGTCTTGGAGATCGGCGCCGGCACCGGCCGGAACTTCCCCTACCTGGTCGAGGCGGTCGGCCCGAGCGGAACCGTCATCGGCGTCGACGCCTCCCGGGGGATGCTGGCCGAAGCGCGGAGGCTGATCGAGCGGCGCGGCTGGTCGAATGTCCAACTGCTCCACCAAGACGCAGCTCAGCTCGAGCTCGACCGCGACGTGGACGGCGTCCTCTTCAGTCTCAGCTATTCGGCTATGCCCGAACCGCGTCCCGCCTTGGCGCGGGCATGGGAGCGTCTGCGCCCCCGCTCGCGTGTCGTCGTCCTGGACATGGGCCTGACCCAGGGCGGCCCCTTCCGCCTGCTCGCTCCGATCGGCCGGCTGCTCGTCAAGTTCGCCCCCGGCGATGCTTATTCCGATCCGTGGAGCGACCTCGCCAACTACGGCCGGGTCGAGACCAAGCGCTTCCTGTTGGGCTTCTTCTACGTAAGCGCCGTCGCCAAGCCCGGACAGCCGTAAGCGGCCGCCCGACGCGGCTAAGCGGCGGGCGGCTGATCGATGCGGATCAGGTTGCCGGACGGGTCGCGCACCGCGCAGTCTCGCGTGCCCCATGGCTGGTCGGTCGGCTCCTGCACGATCTCGGCGTCCGCGGCGCGCAGCTTCTCGAAGCTGGCGTCGAGGTCGTCGCTGTGGAAATGGACGCCGTTGAGGGCGCCCTTGGCGATCAGCGCGGCGAGCGCATCGCTGTCGGCGGGGCTGCCGTTCAGGTAGTTGGTGAGGACGATCGCGACGCCAGGTTGGGAAGCGGCGCCGACGGTGATCCAGCGGAAGTCGCCTTTGGCGACGTCGTTGCGCAACTCGAGGCCGAGCGTGTCGCGGTAGAAGGCCAGGGCGAGGTCGGGGTCATGGACTAGGACGAAGCATTGGGAAAGAGTGAGGTTCATGCCCTCAACATTAGGCAGCCAGTGCTCGGCGCGTTTCTTCGATCCTGCTCGGCTTGCGGGTCGGGCGGGTGAGGTCCCTGGCGATGCAGCCGGGCACGTTCGCGAGCGCGGCATGGTCACGGGCCCGATAGGCCGTCGGCGTCTCGCCCACCAGCCGGGTGAAGCGGGTGCTGAAGGAGCCGAGCGAAGTGCACCCGACAGCCATGCAGACCTCGGTGACCGACAGGTCGCCGCGGCGCAGCAGCGCCTTGGCCCGCTCGATTCGCCGGGTCATCAGGTAGGCGTAGGGGGTCTCCCCATAGGTCGCGCGGAACTGCCGCGAGAAGTGCGCGGTCGACATCAACGCAGCGCGGGCAAGCGCGGCGACCTCGAGCGGGCGCGCGTACTCGCGGTCGATCAGATCGCGGGCGCGGCGCAGATGGGCGAGGTCGGCGAGCTCCTCCGAGGTCACGGTGCGAGCCTAGCGGTGCCCGGCGCGATCGAGCGCCTTACCGCAGAGCAGGAGCGCCGGCGCGCTCGCGCCGCCAGGCGGAGGCGCCGGTCCCGCGCTGGAGCCTCAGCCCTTCTCGACGCCACTCCTGCACCCCGCCGATCACGTCCCCGGCCTTCAGCCCGAACCCGCTCACGGTGGCAGCCGCCAAGCTCGACTGGTAGCCCTCGTCGCAGATCAAGATCACCAAGCGGTCGAGGCGAGCGAGCGCCGGGTCCCGGTAGGCCCCGCAGGGATCGAGGCGCCACTCGAGGACGTTGCGGGCGACGACGTGCGCGCCTGGCACCAGGCCGTCCCGCTCTCGCTGCTCGAGCGGGCGGATGTCGATCAGGATCGCGCCGTCCTCCACGGCGGCCAGCGCCTGAACGGGAGTGAACCGCTCGATCGCCGAGCGAGCCGCGGCCAGCAGCTCTTCGACTCCGGTGGGTGCCTTTCCAGCCTGCGTCGTTTCGATCCCCCTCTCCTACCCCCTCTCCCCACTCTTCAGCAGGGCCAAGTACGTCAACCGCATTGGATCGGCGCAAAACGGGTATAGCCGAATCGGCGATGGGCTCAACGAGGATCGGAACTGCGATGGGCGGCGGCGCGGCGCTGGCGCTGGCGCTGGCGCTGGTCGCGCTCGCCCTCCCGGCGGCGGCGCAGGCGAACTTCGCCGACCTCTACGGCGGCGAAGTCACTTGCGCGGTGCAGTCCGGCAACGACAACGTGCGCCTCTGCAGCGGCAAAGCGACTACCTGGGACCACAAGACGAAGATCGACGTCAACGTGATCCTGCCGCCGACGCCGGCCGATGGCGCCGACGGGCCCTACCCGGTGATCGGCGACTTCCACGGCTGGCGCGGCTCGAAGCTCGACCTCTCCTCCCCGCAGACGCAGAGCTGGGCCGAACAGGGATACGTCGTCTTCAGCATGAGCGACCGCGGCTGGGGAGAATCGTGCGGCAGCGCGGACCCGGGCAAATCGCAGCCCGAATGCGAAGAAGGGTTCAACCACCTGATGGACGACCGCTACGAAGTCCGCGACGCCCAGTACCTGATCTCGGTGCTGGCCGACGAAGGCCTCGCCGAGCCGCAGCGGATCGGTGTCACGGGGATGTCCTACGGCGGCGGGATCTCGATGGCGCTGGCGGCGCTGCGCAACCGGACGATGCTGCCCGCCGGCTCGCTGGTCCCCTGGACCAGCCCCGCAGGCAAGGCAATGGAAATCGCCGCCGCGGTGCCGCAGTGGCCCTGGAGCGACCTCGCCTACTCGCTGATGCCGAACGGCCGCACGCTCGACTACGTCGCCGACGCGCCCTACCGCGGCCCGAGCGGCGATGCCCCGATCGGGGTCGAGAAGCTCTCCTACGTGAGCGGCCTCTACGGGACCGGCCTGGCGGAAAGCAACTACGCGATCGGCAAAGAACCGGACCTGACCGCCTGGTATGCGCTGATCAACGCCGGCGAGCCCTACAACTCGAACCCGCTCGCGGCGCAGATCGTCGAAACGATCGAGGCCTATCACTCCTCCTACTACATCGATCACTCCGAGCCGCCGGCGCCGCTGCTGATCCAGAGCGGCTGGAACGACGACCTCTTCCCGCCCGACGAGGCGCTGCGCTTGTACAACCGCACCCGCACCCAGTATCCCGGCGACCCGATCTCGCTCTTCTTCATGGACGACGGCCACGCCCGCAGCCAGAACAAGCCGGCCGACCTGGCCGTCTTCACGGCCCGCGAGGACGCCTGGTTCGACCACTACCTGAAGGGCGCCGGCGCGGCTCCCCAGTCGAGCGTCGAGGCGCTGACGACGACCTGCGGCACCCCCTCCGAAGGCCCCTACACGGCGGACGACTGGAAGGACATCTCGCCGGGCGAGATCCGCTTCGACAGCGAAGCGGCCCAGACCGTGGTCCCGGGCTCCGGCGACCCGGGGATCGGCACCACCTTCGACCCGATCGCCGGCGGCGAAGCGTGCGCGACCGCGTCCGGGGCCGACCAGACCGGCGTCGCCACCTACCGGCTGGGCGCGGTTCCGTCGCCCGGCTTCACCCTGCTCGGCTCGCCGACGATCGTCGCCGACCTCGCCCCCGCCAACTCCGAATCGGAGCTGGCGGCGCGGCTGCTCGACGTCTCCCCGTCGAGCGGCGAAGAGCGGCTGGTGGCGCGCGGCGTGCTGCGCCCGGGCGCCGGCGGTCACATGGTCTTCCAACTGCACCCGCAGGCTTACCGCTTCGCAGCCGGCGATATCCCAAAGCTCGAACTGCTCCCCTCCGACTCTCCCTACCTGCGACCGGCCAACACGGAGGGGCCGATCGCCGTCTCCAACCTGGAGCTGCGCCTACCCGTCCTGGAGGGCCCCGGCGCGCTCGGCGGCCTCGTCCAGGCGCCGGCGCCGAAGGTCGTCCCCCCGGGCTACGAACTCGCCGGCGACTACCGGCCCGCTGAAGGCAGCGGCGAAGGGGGTGGCGGGACGCCGAGCAGTGGCGGGACGAAGGTCTCCCACCGCCACGGGGGCAAACGGCACCGGCACCGCAAACCGGGCCGCGGCACGATCGGGCTGTCGCATGGCCGGATCGGGGCCCTCGCCCGGGTCCTGATCGTCCCCGTGCACTGCACCGGCAAGGCCGCCTGCTCGGGCGAGCTCCTGGTGCGGGGCAACCACCGCGACCGCCCCGGAACCCCCGGAAGCCCCTACCCGCGGCGGCTTCTCGCCCGCGGCGGCTACTCGGTGCCGGCCGGTCGCGCCGCTCGCCTCCGGGTGCCGCTTACCGAGGGTGGCCGCGCGACGTTCGCCGCCCGCCGCCACCACCGCGGCAGGCGCGGCCGCGTGATGCGCGCCCACTTCGAATTCGACCAGACCGGCCGCCGCGCGGTGCTGCGCCTCAGCCGCCCGGTGCATCTGCGGGTCGGTCGCCGGCACCGCTCCGCCCCGCGCTGAATCGACCCCGGCCCAGGGGTGCATAGGATTGCGCCGTGCCGTTCACTCTCAGGAACCTCAAGGAGGATCTGGAGGACGTCGGATCCAGGTTCGACGGCGCGCCGGATTTGGAGTTCCGCTTGGCAACCGAGGCGCTCGAGCTCCAGAAATCCGGCCTGGGCTACCAGCGCGTCCCGCCCGGCTATCGCTTTCCGTACGGCCACACGCACAAAGAGCAGGAGGAGGTGTACGTGGTCCTGCGCGGGAGCGGGCGGATGAAGCTCGACGACGAGATCGTAGAGCTCGAAGAATGGGACGCGGTGCGCGTCCCGCCCGGCACGTGGCGGGGCTACGAGGCCGGGCCGGAGGGCCTCGAGATCCTCGTCATCGGCGCGCCCAATCTCGGCGAGGCTCCGCGCGAAGACGTCGAGGGCCGGCGCGACTGGTGGACTGACTAGCGCCAGATTGGTGGACATGAGGCAGGAGGCATGGGGCGGTCAATTCAGATGGCGCAGGCGACCCCAGATCGAGGACCACGAACCGCGGGTCGAGGCGCAGAGATCGATCGGCGTCCCGCGCTCTTCGTTGTCGACATCTGCGCTGTTGTGAACCCGGGCCGCGAGGCGGCACCGTTTGAAATGCTCGCGAAGGCCTTGCGCGGTGAGGCCGACGACGACGACCGAGTCGCTCCCATTCGGAGGCGGACCCCATTCGGCGAAGCCGTTGTGTCCGCTGTAGGCGGACGGCAACCCAAGCTCGGGTCCAAAGCGATCGATCGCACCCGCCTCGCCATAGTTCGAGGTGAAGATGACGGCCGCACGCCCGGCTTCGCGGTAGACCCCGGCGACTGTCCAAGTGAACTGAGGCCAACCGATCGTCTCTCCCACATCGGCGTTCATGGCGATCACCGGTTCGGCCTGGTTTGCGGGCAGCAGCGGCAAGGCAATGACCGCGGATACCAGCGCGCTGAGCGAGATCGCGGCGACGAGCAGGCGCCTGCGGAAGGCCGGCGAGCCCCGCTGCAGCCAGGCATCCGTCTCGATCGCCCCCGCGGCGAGCAGAACGGGGAACATCCCGGCCAGGTAATAGGGCTTGCCGTCGGCGGCGAAAAAGACGACGAGAAGGACGAGCCAGGCAACGGCGAAGAGCCTGAAGCGGCGGAATCGCGGCTTTCGGGCGAGCGCCCACAGGCCGGCGATCCAGATCGGGGAGAGCACCGGGCTCACCAGTAGGAATTGGAAGGGAAGCAGAGCCCACCGCGACTGAGAACTCGTCGATCCGCCTTGCGAGATGTTCGAGGACACGGTGAGCTGGGGCCAGCCGTGAGCGGACTGCCAAAGCAGCCAGGGAGACCAGAGCAACAGCCCGATCGCGAGCCCCGCCCAGAGCCAGCCGCTGCGGAGCGCGTCCCGTGGCCCGACGAGCAGGAGCCCGACGCCCAGGGCGACAATTAAAAAGGCGATCAGCGGCTTGTCGAGGAGCGCCAGGCCGACGATCGCCCCCGCCGGCGCCCAGAGGCGGGCCTCACCGGTGCGGATCGCTCGTGCGACCAGCCAAGTCACCGCCGACCACGCCAGCAGGTCGAAGGTCGTGGTGCTGAGCAGATGCCCGACGATCAGGAGGACGGAGGCAACCGCCGCGCAGCTGGCAGCGATCAGCTGCGCGCGTCGGGAGCCTTCGAGCTCAAAGCAGATCAAGCCGGCGAGCGAGGCGGTGCACCCGGCCATGAGCGCCGAGGGGATTCGCAGCACCACCAAGGAGCCGGGCGCGATCGCGTTCATCGCGTGGGCGATCAGCGGGGTCAGGGGGCCCTGGTCGGGGTAGCCCCAGGCGAGATGTTCGCCGGCGGCGAGGAAATAGAGCTCGTCGCGGTGATAGCCGTAGCCGTTTGCAAATGCGATCAGGAGCAGGGCGACGAGGCAGCCGACTCCGATCAGCGGCCATGACGCCAACCCGTCGGCCTCCAGGCGCCTTCGGTCTGCGCTGCCGATACCCGTGCCATCGGCAGGGGTCACAGTCGAATAGTCGACCGTCACTGAGAGCGCCCGGAGCGTGGTGGCACGGCCTCACCCCCCTACCCCGCCGTAGCGATATCTATCCGCGCCCCCACCTTTGTCCGGGACCGCCGGCAACCGCCCGTGTAACAACGGCGCCCGGCCGCACACTTAGGGGTCAGATGGTCCGACTCGACGACCCGTCCGACGCGACGGATGACATCTATCGCGGCCGCTTCGAAAGCTGCTTCCGCGAGCATTTCGCGGAGCTGCTCGCCTTCACCCTGCGGCGGGTCGGCGGGCGCGAGCTCGCCGAGGACGTGGTCAGCGACACCTTCGCCGTCGCCTGGCGCCGGCGCGGCTGCATCCCCGATCCCGCCCTGCCCTGGCTTTACGGGATCGCGGCCAACGTGATCGCCAACCAGTACCGCTCGACTCGGCGCAGTCATGATCTGGGCCTGCGACTCGCTCATGAGGCAGGCGCCGGCGAGCCCGGCTCCGACCCGGCCGAGTCGCTCGCCCGCCGCGACGCCTTTGCCGCCGCCTTCGCGCGTCTCTCCGAGCAAGAGCGTGAGGTGCTGCGCCTCGTCGCCTGGGACGGACTCGGGGTGCGCGAGGCGGCGCAGGTCCTCGGCTGCTCGCCGGGGGCCTTCAGGGTGCGCCTCCACCGCGCCCGCCGCAGGCTCGCCAAGCAGCTCGAGGCGGGCGGACAGTCGTCTCGAAAGAGCCGTGCCACGGTCCCCGATCCCGCCGAGGAGGCCCGATGACCCACAGCCGAGCAGACGATGCCCTCGCCACGATGCGGGCCGCCAACCCATTCCCTGTCGAGGAGCTGCGGGCCGCGATCGACGAGGCGGAGCTGACGCGGGCGATGCGGCGCGCGATCGCAGCTGGCGATCTCCCTGTGCGGCCGATTCCGGCCGGCGACCGGATCGCGATGGAACGCGGCGCGGGCGGGGGTCCCGGCCTGGCCGGGATCTTCTCGCGACACCGTGCCGCCTCGATCGGCCTCGGCTTGGCCTGTGTCGCGGCGATCGCGGTGCTGATCGTCCTCGGCGGCGGCTCGATCGGCTCGGTCAAGAACGGTGGTCGGCCGACCTACGCCGCCGCCGCGGTCAAGGTCGCCGAATCCAATCCGAGGCTGCTCGTCACCGCCCCCGGCTGGTCGATCATCCACGCCAACAGCTTCGAGGCGGAATACGGCGGACTGACTTACCGCGATGCCGGGCATCCGGCCTTCGGACCTGAAGGTTTGCGCCTGACCATGAGCTGGGCCCCGGCCTCCCTCTACCGCAGCACCCTGCGCGAGTACAGACCGAAGGCGACCGTGACCAGATCGACCCTCCTCGGACGGCAGGCGACCACCTTCCACTACCGCGGGCGCCCCGCCTACGTCACCGTCCTCCCCCCGCAGGGCAACGTCTTCGTCACGCTCGCGCTCCCCGCGGACGAGCACGAAACCCTGCTGCGCTCGTTGCGCGCCGTCAGCGTCGAACGCTGGCTCGCGGCGATGCCGCCGGAAGTGGTGCAGCCGGCCGCCGAATCCGGTGTCATCGCGCAGATGCTGCGCGGGGTGCCGCTGCCGCCCGGCCTCGACCCCTCCTCGCTCGCAGCAGAAGGCGAGCTGACCAGCCGTTTCGAGCTCGGTCGAGCCGTCGCCGGCGCGGTCGCCTGCGGTTGGCTCGAAAGCTGGGATGCGGCGACTCGTTCCGGCGACGCCGCCACGGCCGAAGCGGCGGTCGAGGCGATGAGCGGCGCCCGCCACTGGGCCGTCCTCCTGCAGATGGTCCACGAAAGGGGCTTCCGGGGCGACGTCCTGCCGCCCCACGGCAGCGGATGGCCCGCGAGCATCGTCAAGGCCGCCCGCGAAATCGCCGCTGGACACCTGCGCCACCGGCCTGCGGTCAAGACTCGCTACGCGCACGGCGTCGTGATCGGCGTGCAGACTCCGCGGAACGCCGCCCCGGTGAGCGTCCTCGGTTGCCGGGTCGGCGGTTGACGACGAGCTGCGTTGCGGTCAACCACAACGGGGACGTCCTCCACACGGCATCAGCACTGAAGCGGCTCCCACCGACCTAGCTGAGCCTCTTACGCAGGCTCATGGCCCTCCCTCCCGGTGCCATCTCTGCGCGTCAGTCGAAACTGCTCAGCGAAGGAATCGTTTCGCTTCCCCTCGTCATGGTCGGCCGGGACGAGCTTGACCACCCCCAGAGCCTGCAAGGCCCTTAGATGGTGAGCCGCCTCCCACATACTCACGAAGCCGTCGAGCACATCGACTATCTCAATTGCCGAAAGTGGCTCGTCGATCCACCGCAGGGCTTCGACGACTGGCACCCGAACCGGGTGTATGACCTTCTCCGGCAGAGCCGACCAGAACTCCTCGTGGTCGCGGTTCACGGCGTCCCCTTTGAACTGATTTCCTCGTACGACATGCACTCCTGCCCTACGAGGGCCCTGGGCAACAGCCAGTCGATCCGCTGCCCAGGGCCCCAGTTCGCTCGACTCGACCTTTTGGGAGCTGCAATGCGAGCCCAGCAGTTTTCCCGTCCTGAGTGATGAAGAGACCCTAGGCGCTCGATGAACATCCGCAATCGTCATTAATTCGACAACTTTTTTCTCTTGCTCCATAGGCACAAGAGCTGGGCACACCGGGACCGTGTCTGCTGACCCCGGTGGCCCGAACTGATGTCAGCCGTTCTTGTGAACCGAAGCGGTCGGAGACACGCGGCCATGAAGTCTGAGCTTCAAATCAATCACCTCCCTCCCATGTCGATGAAGCGGCAAGCCGCTGCTCGCCATCGTCTTATGCTAGGAAAGTTTCTAATATAAGAAAGGTTGCCTATATAAGAGGCAACCTAAGAAAAGCCTGCAAATTGACCTCAAAAACTCAGTTGAAATGGACTAGAGTTCCTCGCCAGTACCAAAACTCGAGAAGGGGGTGCTTGATGTCGCCGTTGAAGATGCGAGGTATGCGCAAGCGGGCAGAGCTTGCTCAGGCGCGAAGGCAAATTGACGAAATGCTCGTCAAGGCAATGGCCAATGCTTTGCGCAATCAGGTCCTCGCCATCCTCGGCGAACGAAAGAGCAGCGCGGTCGCGATCTCCAAGGAACTGGGCATCGACTACTCGCAGGTCAAGTACGAGATGGACGTGCTCGACAGGGCGCGGCTGATCAAACAGGTTGGGGAAAGGCGCCGACGAGGGGCCACCGAGCAGTTCTACGAGGCGACTGCTCGGGCGTATCTGGACCCATCGGAGTGGCCCAAGGTCGCCGATCCGGTGAAGGCGGGGCTGCGTGCCTCGTTATTTCAAAACTTGCTGGTCGACGCCGCCACGGCAATCTGTGAGGAGGTCTACGACTCGATGGAGGGAGCTCACATGAGCTGGTCGCCGGTGATCGTTGACCAACAGGGCTGGACGGAACTAACGGCTGTCCTCCTCCGTACGCTGGAAGAGGTCTTGAGGATTCACGACGACAGCGCGGAGCGCTTGGTCGCTGCCGATGAAGAGGGGATTTCCTGCACCGTCTCGATCCTCGGCTATCCCTCGGCCATCAAAAAGAGAAAAGTTGGACTGCCTGTCGATGCCGAAGAGCTCATCAGCCTGATTGCTGACGGACAGGAGGATGAGGGTCGTGGGTCCGATATGGAGAATGCCGACCCCAAACCGGATGCCAAGCGGAAGTCGAAGGGAAAGGCAAAAGCACCTGGGAAACGGCGGGCTCAAAAGACCCGCCAAAGTCCCAAGCCGAAAAGGACCAAACCAGAGAAGTGAGTCAGGAAGGCGAGGCGCGACGCCGCTCGGCCGCTCACTGTGCCTCGAGCGGCGGGCCCCGGCGCCGTTGACGGATCGTCAGGGCGCGCGAGTGCCCCGGTAGCGATCGGGGTCTGCCTCGAAGGCGCCCAGGCAATGGTCGGAGCAGAAGTAGAGGGTTTCCCCGTCGAGCTCCTTGCGCACCGCCTTGCCGCGGTCGACCTTCATCCCGCAGACCAGGTCGGTCGCGCCGCGGCGAGCGGTCAGGTAGAAGAGCGCCGTGAATATGACCAGGCCGATCACGTTGAGGACCAGCTTGTAGTCCAGTTGCACCGAGCCGAAGATGTCCGCCCGGCTCGGTCGCGGACCGGTCGGGATCAGGCCGGCGGTGCTGAAGAGGCCGTCGACGAGGAGGGCGGCGATCACCATCGTCACGAACATCAGCGCCGTGATCCGCAGCGCGAAGCTCCAGCCGTAGTACTTGCGGTAGGCGAGGACGATCGGCAGCACGATCAGGTCGGCGAAGATGAAGGCCATCACGCCGGCAAAGCTGATCCCGCCTGACCACAGCACGGCGGCGAGCGGCACGTTGCCGACCGAGCAGACGAAGCTCAGCACGGCGATTATCGGTCCGACGAGCACGTTCTCGATCGCAACGACGATCGGCGGCGCGTCCTTGATGAAGAGGCTGTTGAAGAAGTCGTTGCCGAGCAGGCCGATGAAGCCGGCCAGCAGGAACCCGAGGCTGATCTCCTTCCACAGCATCTGCCAATCGCCGCGGAAGTTGTGGGCGACGTCTGACCAGGCCGAGGAGGAGGCGATTCGCTCGCGCCAGCTCAGCTGCTCCCCCGCCATGTGGTGCTGGTGGCCCGTGTCTGCCTCTTGGGCGTGTTGCCGCGCCGCCTCCTCGAGCTTCGGCGAGACGAAGGCCCGCAACAGCACCGCCATCAGGACGATCATCACGATCCCGCCGATGTACTCGGCGAGCGTGAACTGCCAGCCGATCAGCACCCAGAGGACGAGGCCGAGCTCCCAGACCAGGTTGGTCGAGGCGAACTGGAAGCTGAGAGCGGTCGCCGCCGAGGCGCCCTTCTGAAAGAGGGACTTGGCGATCGCGATCGCCGCGTAGGAGCAGGAGGAGGAGGCGGCGCCGAGCCCGGTCGCCTTTGCCAGCGATCCCGGCCCGCTGCCGGCGAGTGCTCCTTCGACCCGCTCGCGCGGCACCCACGCCTGGACGATTGCCGAGATCGCAAAGCCCAGGACCAGCGCCCACCAAACCTCATACGCCATCAGGAAGGACTGTTCGAAGCCCTCGCCGATCTTGCTCAACACGTCACTCATCGCGAACCTTTCGGATGGATGCCGGACTTGAAGCTTATACCCTAGGGGGGTATCCTAGCGCAATGAAAACGAAACCTGGGTACACCGCTTCCAAAGAGCAGCTGCTAAAGCGCCTGGCGCGGATCGAGGGGCAGGTCCGTGGCCTCACCCGCATGGTCGAGGAGGACCGCTACTGCATCGACGTCCTGACTCAGATCCAAGCGACCGAGGCAGCCCTTCAAGGGGTCGCCCTGGGTCTGCTCGACGACCACGTCCGCCACTGTATGAGCGGCAAGGCCGCCGATCGCGAGGAGAAGACCACCGAGCTGATGGGCGCCGTAGGGCGCCTGATTCGGGGCTGAGCAGGAGCAGCGACGACACGGGCTGCAGCCGCGCGGTTTCTTGACACCAAGCCTGCGCGACGGAATACTCGCCAATCCATGTCTCCGGCTCGGACTCTCGGCCTGTGGTCTACGGTCACCCTGTCTCTGCTCTTGGCGTTGAGCTTCGGCTCGGCGTCGGCCCGCGCGGCGGCCCCCCGCTTCGTCAGCGGCCGGGCTGCACGGACGCGGCTCGGTTCGACGTTCGGCGAGGTTGCGAGGAAGCACGGCCTGACGCCCGCCGAACTGGAACACCTGCTGGCGACGGATCCGACGGTGCACGCCGACGCGGATGGCGACCTCGTCTTCCTGGACCCGGGCGAGCGTGGCGCAGCGACGGCTTCGGCCTCGGCCCCCGCCCCCTTCCCCCTCGACGAAACGTTCGCGCTGCACACGGACCCCGGGGCGGACCGCATCCTCTACCTGGACTTCGACGGAGGCACGTACTCGGGGGGGGCCCCACCGAAGTCGGTGATCCTGAGCCCCACGCCGGTGACGATCCCGCCCTTCGGTGGGACCACGCCGTTCAGCGCCGAAACGTTGACGAAGATCCAGTGGATCTGGAAGCGGGTGGCGGAGGACTATGCGCCGTTCCGGCTCGACGTCACGACGGAGGAGCCCACTGAGGCTGACCTGGAGGACTGCACGGACACGTGCGGCGCGCGGATCTCCATCGGCGGGGAACCCGCGGAAATCGGGCAGCCGGACGGCCTCCAGGGGGTTGCGTCATTCACCGGCACTCCCGCCTTCGGCGTCGAAACCCTGCCCAGCGCGTTCGTCTTCACCGCGGGGCCATTCACGACCGACGAGCTGCAGGCCGCGAACACGATCAGCCACGAGTCCGGCCACACGTTCGGCCTGCTGCACGACGGAGTGCAACCCTCCGACCCGTTTGAAAACTCGTATTACGAAGGGTCCGGGGACTGGTGCCCGATCATGGGCGAGTGCAATAGTCCCCTCTCGCAGTGGAGCAAGGGGGAGTACCCCAACGCGAATAACCACGAAGACGATCTCGCCACCATCGCCGCGATCGCCCCAGAGCGCGCGGACGACATCCCCGGCACCGCGCCCCTCGGCGGTGCACCGGACGCGGTCGAACAGGCCGGCCTGATCGGCGACCGCGACGACACGGACACCTTCGCCTTCGAAAGCGGCGGTGGGCCCTCCACGTTCACCGTGGAGGGTGCCGCGCCATCGCCGAACCTCGACGCCAGCCTCACGCTGCTCAACGAAGACGGGGCGGTCGTCGCTGCGGCCGACGACCCGAACGGTCTCGACGCCACCCTGACGAGGACGCTCTCCCCGGGCCGGTATTTGCTGCGCGTCGACGGCGTGGGCGACAGCAACCCGCTCCCCGGCTACAGCGACTACGACAGCCTCGGCCGGTACTTCATCACCGGCAGCTACACGCCGCCGTACAACACCCTGTCCGTCTCCCGGCAGGGCTCGGGAACCGGCGCGGTCAGCTCATCCCCGGCGGGAATCGACTGCGGGGCGGTCTGCTCCGCGGCCTTCAGCGACGACGTCCTGGTCCAGTTGGCCGCGACGCCGGATGCCGGCTCGACGTTCACGGGCTGGTCGGGCGCCTGCACCGGGGCGGGGGCCTGCTCGGTGCCGATGACCGAAGCGCGCACCGTCACGGCGACCTTCGACCGGCAGACGGTCCTCACTGCGGCGTCCATGCCCGCGCCGAGCCCCACGTCGACCCATAGCCACGAGCCGCAACCGGCCCCGCTCCTGAGCGGCCGCGCCAAGGGCAAGGTCACCACGCTCCATGTCTCGTGTGGCAATCGTGCCTGCGTCGTACACATCACGGCCACGGTCGTGCGCAAGCGCAGCAAGCTCGGGGGGCTCAGGGCATGGAAAAAGCATCTTCCCGCCGGCACCACGGCCAAGTTCAAGCTCAAAGCCGGCAAACAGCTTCTCCGCAAGGTGGCCGGCAAGCGCAATGTCAAGGTGAAGGTCCGCGCGGTCTTCATCTATGCGGACGGAACCCGCATCAATCTCGCGCAAGTCCTGCCCGTGCGCTGACCTCAGGCCAGGAGCTTCACCTTCGCCCGCTCGAACTCCTCCGGCGATAGTGCGCCTTTCTCCTTCAGCTCGTTCAGCTTGTGCAGCTCGTCGGCGGGAGAGCTGCGGGCCCGCTCGCGGATATAGGCGTCGAAGTGGCTCTTCGCGTCCTCCTGCGCCTTGATCGTGCGGTCTCGCATCCCGTCCCCGCGGGCGATCAGGTAGACGAGTGCCCCGAGGAACGGCAGGATCAAGAGGAAGAAGACCCAGGCCGCCTTACCCCACCCCGAGAGCTCGTGATCGCGGAAGAGGTCGGAGACGATCGCAAAGAGGATCCACAGCCAGGCGACAAAGAGGAAGACCTCGAGGACGAGTAGGAGCAGCTCGCCGAAGTTGATGTCTGCGACGGGCATCGCCTATGCCTCCCAGCCGACGGTGAGCTCCCAGCGGGCGGTCAGCTGGTAGATGATCGTCACGTCGAGGACGATCATCAGGAACGCCCAGAGAGGGGCGGCGGGGAACCAGACGATCTGGGCAATGGCGTTGATCGTCACGAAGAAGACCGCCGCCCAACGTGCCCACTCGACACCCGCGAAGAGGCCGAGTCCGGTACTTGCCACGATCGAGCCGAGGATCAGGTGGATCCACCCCCAAGTCGTGACGTCGGCGACGATCACACCCTGACCGCCGACGAAGACGATTTCGTTGTTGAGGATCCCCGCCAGGCCCCAGAGGGCGTCGAGCGATCCGACGATCAATAAGAGGACTCCGGCAAAGACGGTCCAGCCCGTCGGTTGCCTTTCCTCCGTCCTGCGCCGTTGGGCGGACTCTCCGCTCACACTGCTGGTCTCCATGGGCTCTCCTCTACTCGCGTGTGTTGGCTAGCAGACGGCGCCCCTACCGAAAACCCACAGTCTGTGGGAAGAACATAAACCCTGAGCTGTCCCAAAGCAACATGCCCTCATGCCGGAGACCCGGCGACCGCGATCTCCCCGCTGTGAGCGGCCTCGCGCAGCCGCTGGAAATCCTCTTCGTTCTGGTCGGCGTAAGCCTCGGCGAAGCGGGCCAGGGCCTTGTCGAAGGCGTCGCCCTTGCCGAGATAGGAAGCGATGGCGACTCGCTCGCCCGAGCGGGCATGGGCGCGCGCCAAAGCTTCCCCGCATAGGGCCCCATAAAAAGCGAGGTCCCGCGCCGACATCCGTGCAAGATCGGCCGAGCCCTTGCCGTCCCAGAGCTGGCGCACGTAGAAGCAGCGCTCCTCACCGTCGGCCCCCTTGACGGCGAACCAGCCGAGGAAGACATCGCCGGCCGCCTGCATCAGCCGCTGGCCCTCGACGATGCGTTGGCCGTGGTTGCGGAACGGATTCGTCCCGACATAGGCCTCCAGCACCGAAGCCTGTGCCTCCTTCGCCTGCAGAAAGAGTGGGTCGCTGGAGTCCTTTCCGAGCAGCAACACGATCCAGGCGCGGGTGCCGACGCTGCCGACGCCCACCACCTTCCTGGCCGCGTGCACATACCGGTAGGAGGCGGCGAGGTGTTGCCGGTCCGCACTCAGCGAATCCCGGTAGGCGGCGAGCATCGCCAGCAGCTGCGCCTCGGCGTCGGCGGCGTCCGTCAGCTCCTCTAGGGGCGTGATCAGCGGCGGGTCGGAAGCGATGCGGACCTCGCCTTTTTCCTCGTAGGTCAGCTTGCCGAGCGCCCGCAGGCTGTCCTTGGCGCGCGCCCTGGCGACGCTTCGCTCGATCTGGCGATAGCGGCGCTTATCGACCTGCGAACGAAGCCGCCCCAGTGCCGGCTCGACGTCGAGCCGGGAATACCAGACGTCGAGGTTGCGCATCGTGGCGAAACCGCGCATCGACCTCCTGTAGGCGGCCACCGCGCTGACGGTGGCCCGCCGTCTCTCCCTGTTGCCGAAGCCCCGTTCCCTGCCGGCGACGGCGATACTGGCGGCGAGCCGCTTCACGTCCCACTCAAACGGTCCCCGGCAGGTCTCGTCGAAGTCGTTGCAGTCGAAGACGAGGCGGCGGTCAGGGGCGGAGAAGATCCCGAAGTTCGACAGGTGCGCGTCTCCGCACAGCTGCGCCTGCAGCCCCACCGCCGGAGCTCGAGCCAGGTCAGCGGCCATCACTGCCGCGCCTCCCCGGAAGAAGGCAAAGGGCGAGGCGAGCATTCGCTGGTAGCGGATCGGGACCAGCTCGGGTAGGCGGCTCTCGTCCTGCCGCAGGAGGATCTGTACCGGGTCTCGGGACCCGATCGCGCACTCCCGATGCACGGTCCGAGGCACAGCGCCGCGAGCCGCCTTCCCCTTGGCTGCCTGGTTGGCTCGATCGGCTGCCATGCCGGCGACTGACACGAAGAGCAGTGTCCACCCGGACCGACCGCAAAGCAACCGCCACGGTTTAGGGTGGCTCATGGCCAAGTGGGGAGTTTTGGCGGTGCTCGGCGCCGCCCAGTTCCTGATGGTGCTCGACCAGGCGGTCATGAACGTCGCGATCTCCCAGCTGGTCGCGGATTTCGACACCACGGTGACGACGATCCAGGCGGTCATCGCCCTCTACGCGCTCGTGATGGCCGGGCTGATGTTGACCGGTGGCAAGATCGGCGATCTGATCGGGCGCCGACGCGCCTTCGCGATCGGGCTCGTCATCTACGGGGCCGGCTCCGCACTGACGGCGGCGTCGTGGAGCGTCCCGACCCTCACCCTCGGCTGGTCGGTCTTGGAGGGAATCGGCGCCGCCCTCGTGCTGCCGGCGATGGTCGCCCTGGTCGCCTCCAACTTCCAGGGCCAGGACCGGGCGCTGGCCTACGGGGTGCTCGGCGGCGTCGCCGGAGCCGGGATCGCGGTCGGCCCGATCCTCGGCGGTTGGGCGACGACTGAGCTGAGCTGGCGGGTCGTCTTCGTCGGCGAGGTGGTGGTCGCGCTCGGGATCCTCGCCGGCATCCGGCTGATCAGGGAGCCGCCGCGAACCGAGGCGAAGTCGAACCTCGACTGGGTCGGCGGCTTTCTCTCGGCGCTCGGCCTCGGACTGCTCGTGTTCGGCTTCATCCAGGCCAGCAACTGGGGCTGGCTGGCCCCACGCAGCTCGCCAGTCGAGCCGTTCGGCTTCTCGCTGACCCCGTTCGTGATCGCCGCCGGTGGCCTGGTCCTCGCCGCCTTCTCCGGCTGGGAGCGCCGGCGCGAGAGCCGGGGCGAGGACCCGCTCGTCCACCTGCAGCTACTCAGACTCCCCCGCCTGCGCGGCGGCGTCGTCATGCTCCTTGCCCAGAACCTGGTCCTGATGGGGGTCTTCTTCACCGTTCCCCTGTTCCTGCAGGTGGTCCAAGGCCTCGACGCGCTGGAAACGGGGGTGAGGATGCTTCCCGCTTCCGCCGGTCTGTTCGCCAGCGCGCTGGCCGGTTCGGCCCTCGCCAAGCGCTTCCCCGCGAGATTGCTCGTGCAAGCCGGCCTCGCGATCGTCTTCGTCGCCGTCCTGCTCCTGCTCGACACGATCGAGCCCGAGCTGGACAACGCTCCATTCCTGATCGCGATGGGCGTCCTCGGCGTCGGCATGGGCCTGATCATCTCCCAGCTCGGAAACGTCGTTCAGTCGGCGGTCGGAGATGAGGACCGCAGCGAGGCCGGGGGGCTTCAGTACACCGCTCAGCAGCTCGGCTCCTCGCTGGGAACGGCGGTGCTGGGGGCGATCGTCATCACCGGCCTGCTCTCCGCCTTCTCCGCCAACATCGCCGACAATTCGAACATCGCCGGCGACGTCAAGCAGCAGGTTCAGGTCCGCCTCAGCGCCGGCGGCAGCTTCGTCGCCGCCGACCAGATCCGCGCCGGCGCCACCTCAGCCGGCCTCGATCCCGAGACCGTCGACGAGATCGCTTCCGACTACGAAGACGCTCAGCTGAAGGCGCTGAAGACCGGGTTCCTGGCCGCCGCGCTGCTGGTCCTCGCCTCGTTCTTCGCGAGCCGGAAGCTGCCGACGAAGCGTTTCGACGAATTGCAACCTGTGGCTGAAACGTAGTCTGGGCTCGCCTGTGGTCGAGGTGCTCCCGATGGCATTTGCTTCGGCGATCTATCCGTCGCTCCTCGCAGCGGTCGTCTTGATCATGGGACAGCCGAACCCCCGTCGTCTCCTCGCCTCCTACATGGCGGGCGCAATGACGATGAGTGTCGGCACGGGGCTCGCCCTGGTCTTCGGGCTGAGCTCCAGCGGCATCGCCAGCGGTGGCGACGATCGCTTCGGCCCCGGCCTCGACGTCGCTATCGGGCTGATCGCCCTCGCCTCGTTTTGGATTCTTCTGACCGAACGCGACCGAGCCATGCGAGAACGCCGCGAGCGCCGCCGACGGTCAAAGCCCGCGATAGAGCAGCGCGAGCCGCTGTCGCGCCGCGTCCTCAGTCGCGGCTCGCTCTCGCTGACGTTCGCCCTCGGCGTGGGGCTGAGCCTCCCGGGCGCCCTGTACCTCGTGGCGCTCAAGGACATCGCCGAGGCCGAAGTCGGCACCGGCGCGTCGGTGGCGACGATCGTCGCCTACAACCTGATCATGTTCTCCCTCGCCGAGATCCCCCTGCTCGGGTACGCCCTTGCGCCCGATCGAACCCAGGCTGCCATTGAGGGAGTGAACAGCTGGCTCGGATCTCATCGGCGGCAGGTGGCGATGTGGCTCTGCGCTGCCGCAGGCGTCGCCCTCCTCATGCGCGGACTCGACGGGCTCCTGGAATAGATCGCCTACGTCGACCACGCCGCCTGCTGTTTCGTGACCGCGCCTAGAGAATTGGTGCTGAGGCCTTTTCCTATAGCGGGGGCGGGATTCGAACTTGGGACCTTCGGGTTATGAGCGCGCCCCACTGACTCGGCGGGATCTGTGGGGCGTGTTGCCCCATTTGTTGCCCCAACGGACCTGGCTTGCTTCGATATCTAGACTCGGCGATGACTGCCGGAGCTCGCGCGAAGCGGCACCCAGCGCCGAACCGGACTAGGACACGTAGGCCTTGCGCACCATGGCGGCCGTCCATCGGTTCGTGCCGTGTGCGGGGGGAACACCCCTGCGGTTCAGGAACTCGGCGATGTCGGCGAGGGACTTTCCCTTCGCGAGCTGCGTTCGTACTTGCGCCCGCCAGCCCCAGTCCCGCTTGTTGCACCAAGAGTGGGAGAGTCGAACGTTCTCGGCGACGAACCTACCGCCATCCGATTTGAGGGTCGGGTAGTGGTCGCGCGACGGCGTCCATTTGTTGTCCGGGGTCCCGACCGGATCGAAAGCGCCGCGGCCCTTGTGGTGGTAGCACTGCGGCATCTCGCACCTCAGGGCGAGGAGCTGGCCGCGCTCGGCCATCCGCACGAGGACATTTGCATTTTTCACGCCGAGCTCGCGGAGTTGGTCCGCGACCGATTTATCTGCCATGCGGCGATCCTGACACAACTGCTCTCGCGTGAAGGCAAGCCCCCAGGCGGACCGTCAGTCAAGTCGCCTACAGACTCAGCACAACAGCGGCCGGTATCACCGGCGCGCGCGCCCATGGACGACATCGATGATCTCGCCGCTGTCGAGCCCTTGCAGGTAGACCGAGGTAATTCCGAGATCGGCGTGGCCGAGCTGGCGTTGGATCACGTTCAGAGGAACGCCCTCTCGCGCCATTTCAACGGCATGGGCGTGACGCAGAAGAGCGCCCCCACCGGCAGCTCCATCCGCAGCTTCAGCCAGGGGTCCAATTGCTGCCATCCCCAATCGTCCATTCCAACCTGGCGGCGCTTGCCTCCCTTGCCATGGCGAACCAGGAGCGCACCCTGAGCCGACTCGAGGTCACCCTCCGACAGCGCCAAGGCCTCGCTGATCCGAAGGCCAGCCCGCCAGAGCACGACTGCCAGCCCTCGAAACCGCATCCCCGCGGGGCGCTCTCCGGCCCGACGCATCACGGCGATCTCCTCGACCCTTGGTGGTCGGCGGGGTATCTGCGGCCCTTGTTCCGCGGGGCGCGGCCCGCGGAGTAACCGGGGCGCGTCGCGGGTGAGCGAGGTCGGCCGGCTGCGTCAAGAGTTGCAACGGGATCCATGGGTCCCTCCTTGTCCGAGTTGACAAGGGAGGTCTATTCGTCTCGTGTCCGGATAGCTACTCGACCGCTCGCAGCCGTGAGCGGATTACGCCCGCGAGCTGCTTAGGGGTCGTACTGGCGCTCAGGCCGGTGATCCAATCAGCGAGCTCGGGATCCGTTGCGTTGACTTGGTAGCCGTTGACCTCAAGGAAGGTCAGCATCGAAACGAGCGCCAAGCGCTTGTTGCCGTCGATGAACGCCTGGCTCTCAGCGACACCGTGCGCAAGCGCTGCGGCCTGTAGTGCGAGGTCGGCCTCTTGGTAATGGGCGTAGTTGCGTGGCCGCCCCAGCGCGCTCTCGAGGCCGGCCTGATCACGAAGCTGGTCGACGGCCTGGGCGGTGGTTCCATCGATGATCGCGGCGTAGAGCTCCAGCGCATCGGCGAGCTCGATGTAGACCGGCTCGTTCTCCTCCACCGGACGCCTGTCTACCGCTTGGCGCTCTCGTCGTCGGGATCGTGCTCGGCAAGAATCCGCAGCGCCTCGGCGTGCTCGTCAACTACGCGCTGCCCGATGCCGCGAATCCGCTCGCGCACCTGCTCGGTCGGCATGATTCGCAGCTCGCCGCTCTCGAGCTCCTCAACGAGCACCGACGTCCCGGCGGCGTAGCCGCGCGCCTCGAACTCGCGCGGTATCGAAACCACGTTGCTGTTGCCGACCCGGCGAACCTTGACCACCTTCATACGTTGGGCAGTATACACGCGGATATCCCCTGCCGAGAGCCTTCGTGTCGATCCGCAGCAAACTCGCGACGGATCGTCCCATTCAAACCGCACATCCCGGATCGGCATGGGCTTCACGGGCGCGTGATGCTATTTCTGGGGCGTGACAGGCAAGGCATCGGAGCGGTTCGTCTGGGCGGTCGACACTCTGGAGGTCCGCCAGGCCGACCACCTGCTCGAGGTCGGCTGCGGCCACGGCGTCGCGGTCTCTTTGGTCTGCGAGAGGCTGACGACGGGAACGATCACCGCGATCGACCGCTCCCCCAAGATGATCGAGCTGGCCACCCGGAGGAACCGCGAGCACATCAACGCGGGCAGGGCTGTGCTCGAGGCCATCGCGCTGGAAGACGCGGATCTCGGCGACCGGCGCTTCGACAAGGTCTTCGCCTTCAACGTCGCTCCCTTCTGGCTGCAGCCGGAGCCGGCGCTCGGTGCCGTCCGCGAGCACCTCGCCCGGGATGGGACCGTCTACATCTTCTGGGACGCGCGCCACTACGCG
>DASSHI010000037.1:0-6853 GCA_035693025.1 Solirubrobacterales bacterium | reverse complement strand
CACCCGGTCGGCGTGGCCAAGATCTGCGCGGGCATGCGGCTCGACACCGCGACGCTGTGCGCCGCCCTGCTGCACGACACGGTCGAGGACACGAGCGCCTCGCTCGACGAGGTGCGCGAGGCGTTCGGCGAGGAGGTCGTCGGGCTCGTCGACGGCGTGACGAAGCTGACCGGGATCGTCTTCCAGTCGCGCGACGAGGCGCAGGCGGAGAACTACCGCAAGATGATGGTCGCGATGGCCACGGACATCCGGGTCATCCTGATCAAGCTCGCCGACCGCCTGCACAACATGCGCACGCTCGGCGCGATGCCGAAGCAGAAGCAGATCGAGAAGGCGAAGGAGACGCTGGAGATCTACGCGCCGCTCGCGCACCGGCTCGGGATCCACGCGATCAAGTGGGAGCTCGAGGACCTCGCCTTCGCGACGCTCCACCCACGCAAGTACGCGGAAATCAAACAGCTGGTGGCGCAGCAGCGCGACGAGCGCGAGACCTACGTCGCCGAGGCCGGCGAATTCCTCTCCGAGGAGCTGGAAGAGGTCGGCATCAATGCCGAGATCTCCGGCCGCGCCAAGCACTTCTACTCGATCTACACGAAGATGGCGAAGAAGGGGCGCGAGTTCAACGAGATCTTCGACCTGACCGCGATGCGGGTGATCGTCGGCTCGGTCAAGGACTGCTACGGGGCGATCGGCGTGATCCACTCGCTCTGGAAGCCGCTGCCCGGGCGCTTCAAGGACCTGGTCGCGATGCCGAAGGCCAACATGTACCAGGCGCTGCACACGACGGTGATCGGGCCGGAGGGCAAACCGCTGGAGATCCAGATCCGGACCGAGGAGATGCACAAGCTCGCCGAGTACGGGATCGCCGCCCACGTCGCCTACAAAGAGGGCGGCCACGGGGACCCGCAGAAGGAGAAGATGACCTGGCTGCGGCAGCTCGTCGAGGCCGAGGGCGAACAGGACCCGGCCGAGTTCCTGGAATCGCTGCGGGTCGACCTCTTCGAGGACGAGGTCTTCGTCTTCACCCCGAAGGGCGAAGTGAAGAACCTCTCCGCCGGCTCGACCCCGCTCGACTTCGCCTACGCCGTCCACACCGACGTCGGCCATAGCTGCGTCGGCGCCAAGGTCAACGGCCAGATCGTGCCGCTGCACTACACGCTGAAGTCGGGCGACATCGTCGAGGTGCTGACGGCGAAGCAGAAGCGGGGCCCGTCGCTGGACTGGCTGAAACTGGTGCGGACCAGCCGTGCCCGCAACAAGATCCGCGCCTGGTTCAAAGAGGAGCGGCGCGAGGACGCCGAGCGCGACGGTCGCGAGAGCCTCGAGGAGGCGCTGCGCAAGCGCGGTATCCCGATGCAGAAAGTCGCCGGCTCGGCCCTGCTCGCCGACGTCATCCGCGAGATGGGGTTCCGCAAGGCGACCGACTTCTACATCGCCCTCGGTCAAAGCAAGGTCTCGACCAAAACCGTCGCCAACAAGCTGATCCAGCGGCTGAAGGCGGGGGAGGGGGTCGAGGAGGTCGCCGACACCCCGATCTCCGGCGAGGACCGCGCCCGCCGCACCAAGGACGCTTCCAACTACGGGATCTCGGTCAAGGGCGTCTCCGACGTCGCCGTGCGGCTTGCCAAGTGCTGCCGTCCGGTCCCCGGCGACGAGATCGCGGGCTACGTCTCCTTGGGCCGCGGGATCACCATCCACCGCACCGACTGCAAGAACGTCAAGGCTTTGAAAAGGGCCCCCGAGCGCTTCGTCGAGGTCGGCTGGCAGGGCGAAAACGAAGCCTCCTACCGGGTCGAGCTGCAAATCGACGCCTACGACCGCACCCGCCTGCTCGAGGACCTCTCGCGGACCTTCTCCGAGGCGGGGATCAACATCATCGGCGCCTCCTGCACGACCAACCACCCGATGGTCAAGAATCGCTTCGTCGTCGAGGTCGGGGATACGGAGCAGTTGAAGCAATGCATCACCCGGCTCCGTAACGTCGAGTCGGTGTTCGACGCCTACCGGATAACGCCCGCGGCTTGAGGCCGCGCCGATCGCGGCCATAATGAGGCGATGGCTCTGACCGTCGCAGTTACCGGGCCTACCGGGGAGATCGGGAAGCCGCTGATGGCCGAGCTCGAGCGGCGGGATGAGGTGACCAGCGTTCTAGGGATGGCGCGAGGGCCCTTCGATCCGGCCGAGGAGGGCTGGGAGAAGGTCGATTACCGGCGCGGCGACATTCTCGACCGCGGCTCGCTGGCGGCGCTGTTCGATGGCGCCGACGTCGCCGTCCACCTCGCCTTCGCGATCTTCGGTAGCCGGGGGGAGACCCGTCAGATCAACCTCGAAGGCACCCGCAACGTCTTCGAAACGGCGCTCCGCGCCGGGGTGAAGCGGCTGGTCTACGCCTCCTCGGTCGCCGCCTACGGGTTTCATCCCGAGAACCCGCAGCCGCTCACCGAGGAGGTTCCGACCAGCGGCAGCGAGGGCTTCTACTACTCGGCGCAGAAGGCCGAGCTGGAGGACCTGCTCGACGAGCTCCTGCTCGGCACCAGCGTCGAGGCCTACGTCTTCCGGCCCTGCATCGTCGCCGGCCCCCAGGCGACGATGCTGGTCGAGCAGGTGGTCGACGCGATGCGGGCGGGGGATCCGATGCCGCTGCTGCGCCGCAGCCTCGCCCGGCTGCCGCTGGTGCGGCCAGTAATTCCCGACCCCGGCGTCTCCTTCCAGCTCGTCCACCACGACGACGTCGCCCGGGCGTTGGCGGCGGCGATCTGCGGCGAGGGCCAGCCCGGCGCCTACAACCTCGCCGGTGAGGGCGTCGTTGGCCTCGGCGACGTCGCCCACGCGCTCGGATGGCGCTCTGTTCCCGTGCCCGGGCCCGCGGTCGCCCTCGGCAGCGCTGCCGCCCGCCGCCTCACCTTCGCCTCGACCAAGCTGGAGTGGGCGACGGCCCTCGACACGCCGGTCCTAATGGACACGGCGAAGGCGCGCGAGGAGCTCGGCTGGAGCCCTCGGCACGACGCCCTCGAGACCCTCGAGGAAACCGTCGCCGGCGCCCGTGCCAAGGGCATGTTGGATTAGGAGGGCCTCGCCTCAGGCGATGATCGTCAGGGCGCCTGGCTCGGCGCGCAGCTGGATGTGGGTCCGCTCGCCGATGTAGTCGCCGTCCACCTGCAGCGGGAAGGGGCGCGGGATGCCGTTCTTGTCGGTCGAGATCGACTCGACGACGGCGCTGCCGACGTCGTCGAAGTGGGCAACCTGGGGGTGCCGGGCGGCCGGGCGGCTCTCGCTGAAGAGACGGCGGATCAGGGTCGGCATGTCGCGCTGGGTGGCGCGCTTCAGCACCGCCAACGAGAGGGTCCCGTCGTCGATGGCGATCCCCTCGCAGACGCGGATCGGGCGGCTGGCGAAGTAGGTGAAGGGGTCGGAGTTCTGGACGATTGCGGTGACTCCCTCGGCCGGCTCGCGGCCCTCGATCGTGGCCCGCACCCGGATCGGGTTGACCAGGTACTTGCGGTAGAAGCCCGAGAGGCCGGCCCAGCTGTAGTAGTAGGGGCCGGCGGTCGACTTCAGCTTCGGATTGGCGTCGACCCGGCGCACCACGGTGGCGTCGATCCCGACCCCGCAGGCGAAGACGAAGTGGCGCTCGTCGACCTTGCCCAAGTCGATTTTGCGCGGCGACCAGTCGTCGGCAAGGGAGAGCAGGTGCTCGGTCGCGTCGACGACGTCGTTGGGGATCCCGAGCGTGCGACAGACGACGTTGGTCGAGCCGCCGGGCAGGACGGCGACCGGAAGGTCGGTCCCGGCCAGCCCGTTCGCCACCTCGTTCAGGGTGCCGTCGCCGCCGAAGGCGACGACCACGTCATAGCCGCCGTCGCGGGCCTCGCGCCCGATCTCGGTCGCGTGGTTCTGCGCTTCGGTGTCGACCGCCTCGACCTCGTAGCGCCCCTGCAGGGCGTAGACGACGAGGTTCTTCAGCCGATCGGAAACCGTCGTCGCGTACGGGTTGACGATGATCAGCATCCGTTTCTTCGTCGATTTGCGACGACGACGGTGGCGCAGCTGGGCAGACACGCGCTGCACCCTAATGCCGGGCGGCTTCCCCTAGGCTGCCGCCGATGATCGACAGGCGGGAGCTGGGTGCGATCTTTCTCGGCGGGGCGCTGGGGGCGCTGCTGCGGGCGGGGCTCACCGAAGCATTTCCGCCCGCTGGAGCGCAGTGGCCGTGGGTCACTTTCCTGGTCAACGTCACGGGGGCGGCGCTGCTCGGTTACTGGTACACGACCCTGTCCCACAGCAGCTACCGCCGGCCGCTGCTGACCACCGGGTTCTGTGGTGCCCTGACGACCTTCTCAACCGTGCAACTGGAGCTGGTCGAGATGTTCGATGCCGGCAGGGTGGGGTTGGCGCTCCTCTACCTGGGGGCCAGCCTCGCCGCCGGGCTCAGCGCCGCCTGGGTGGGCACCGCGGTCGCGCGGGGGACGGAGGCGCCGTGAGCTGGCAGGTCTGGGTCGGCGTCGCGATCCTCGGCGGCTTTGGAGCCCTGGCTCGCTTTGGCTTGACCCTGCTCGTGGCCGATCGTCTGCATCCCCATCTGCCCGTGGGGACGCTCGCCGTCAACCTCAGCGGCGCCTTCCTGCTTGGCCTCCTCGCGGGCCTCTCTCCCTCCGACGACCTGCGCCTGCTTCTCGGCGCCGGCGCGATCGGCTCCTACACCACCTTCTCGACCTGGATGCTGGAGACGCAGCGGATCGATGAGGCGGGCAAACGCCGCCTCGCCGCCACCAACGTCGTCCTCAGCGTCGCTCTCGGCCTCGCCGCCGCCGCGCTCGGGCGGGCCATCGGCCGGCTGCTCTAGGCGTGTCGCTTTTGTACGGCTATACCTGACAAAAGCGACACTAGGTCGCTTCGTAGCGGATCACGCCGCCGTCCTCGGCTTCGCGCACGCGCCCCTCGTTGACCAGGAGGTCGGCGTGGCCGATCACCTCGGAGAGGGTGAGGAAGGCCTGGGTGACGGCGACGTTGCCCCAGAGGGCCTGCGCCAGCTCGTAGCCGCTGCGGGGCCGCTCGGCGATCAGCCGGTGGATCTTCTCCTTGCGCCGCTCGTAGCCGGCGAAGCGCGAGTCGATCAGCTCGACGTGATCGGTGATCGGCTCGCCGTGGCCGGGAAGGACGATCTCGGCCGGCATCTCCCGCGTCTTGCGCAGCGACTCGATGTAGGTGACCAGCGCCTGGGTGCGGCGGCTGGAGCCGTCGAGCGGGCGGGTGATCAGCGGGTTGGAGGAGATGTGGGCGATCAGGTGGTCGGCGGCGAGGAGGATCTTCCGCTCGGCGTCCCAGAAGAGCGTGTCCGAGGGGCTGTGCCCGGGCCGGTGGAGGACTTCGAGCTCGCGCTCGGCCAGCGCCAGCGTCTCGCCGTCGGCCAACGGCCGGGTGACGTCGACGTGCGAGCCCCAGCCGCGGAAGCTGCGCGAGACGCTCCGCAGGGCGACCGTGACGTCCTCGGGGATGCCGTTGCGCAGCATCACCTCGACCGCGAACTGGTCCTCCTTCTCGGCGTCCTCGTCGAAGGCGGCCAGCCGCTGCGCCGCCGCGCCCAGCGCCGCCACCTCGGCGCCCGAGTGCTCGACCAGGATCTCGACCAGGCCGAGGTGGTCGATGTGCTGGTGGGTGACGACGATCAGCTCCAGGTCGGCGACCCCGTAGCCGCGCTCGGCGAGGCGGGCGGTCAGCTCGTCCAGCGCTTTGCCCGAGTTGGGGCCGGTGTCGACCAGCGTCAGCGGCCGATCCTCGATCAGGTAGCAGTTGACCCGCCCGACCGCGAACGGGGTCGGGATCGCGAAGCGGTGGATGCCGGCGAGCGCCGCCTGCTCGAGCGCCTGCTCCGGCGTCGCCGTCATTCCCGGATCAGCCCCAGCACCTCGTCGCGGCGTCGTTCCATGTCCTCGCGCGAGACCAGCGACTCGAGGTTGAGCCGCAGCAGCGGCTCGGTGTTGGAGGGGCGGACGTTGAAGTGCCAGTCGGGGTAGTCGACCGAGACGCCGTCGAGGTGAGATTGCTCGCCGTCGGAGTAGCGGGCTTCGATCTCGCGGATCTTCGCCTCCTGGTCGGCGACCTCGGAGTTGATCTCGCCGGAGATGAAGTAACGCGAGCGGAACTCGCGCATCAGCTCGGTCAGCGGCCGCCCGTCGAGCGAGAGCAGCTCAAGCACGAGCAGGGCCGGGATGGTCCCCGAGTCGGCGTTCCAGAAGTCGCGGAAGTAGTAGTGGCCAGAGACCTCGCCGCCGAAGGCCGCGTTCTCCTCGCGCATCCGCGCCTTGAAGAAGGCGTGGCCGACCCGGGAGAGGTCGGAGCGGCCGCCCTCGGCGGCGACCAGGTCCGGCACCGCCCGGCTCGAGCGCGGGTCGTAGAGGATCGTCGCCCCCGGCTGCTTGCCGAGGATCGAGCGGGCCAGCAGCGCGCAGACGAAGTCGCCGTCGCAGAAGCTGCCGTCGGAATCGATGAAGAAGCAGCGGTCGGCGTCGCCGTCCCAGGCGATCCCGAGGTCGGCGCCGCTCTCCTTGACCCGGGCGATGATCATCCGCCGGTTCTCCTCCAGCAGCGGGTTGGGCTCGTGGTCGGGGAAGCTGCCGTCGGGCTCCCAGTAGGTCTTCACGAGCTCGAGCCCGTCGATGCCGTCGAGGATGGGCCCGACCATCGGCCCGGCCATGCCGTTGCCGCCGTCGAGGACGAGCTTCATCGGGCGGATCTCGCGGGTGTCGACGATGCGCAGGGCGTTCGGCTGGAACTCCTCGTAGACGTCGAGCTCCTCGCAGCCGCCGCGCTCGCCGGCCGGAGCGCCGTCGAGCTCGCCGCTCGTCACGAGGTC
>DASSHI010000036.1:0-159460 GCA_035693025.1 Solirubrobacterales bacterium | reverse complement strand
GGCGACCGGCGCTTCGACAAGGTCTTCGCCTTCAACGTCGCTCCCTTCTGGCTGCAGCCGGAGCCGGCGCTCGGTGCCGTCCGCGAGCACCTCGCCCGGGATGGGACCGTCTACATCTTCTGGGACGCGCGCCACTACGCGCCGGAGCGAGCGCGGGATCTCGGGAACGAACTGGCCGACCGGCTACGCGAGGGCGGATTCTCCGTCGACAGGGTGCTGGTCGAGGACCTGCGCCCGGTCCCCGCGGTCTGCGTGATGGGACGGCCCCAGGGCGGATGAACATGGACCCGACACCACCATTCGCGCTTCTGCAATGCGTGAAAGCGGCAGCGCAACGGCTTCCGGTGGCCTCCCAGAAGAGCGACCCCACCCGATCCGATTGATCGGCTGCGTGTCGCCTGTTGCCCCATGAGCTTGATCTCAGTCTCCGAGGCCCGTCTGTCCGACCTGCACGCGAATCGCGGCCGCCGACGCGGCCCCTGTTCGAACGAGCGCCAAAAAATGCAGCTATGGACGTGCCCTGAGCAGGCTCAGGGTTCGTGGCTACCTGATGACGCATGGCCGCTCCGATCGATCCCCGGCGGCGGCGGTTCGGGCGATTCATCGACCAGTGGGTAGCCGATCGGTTCCCGCCCGATCTCCTTGCCGTCCGCATCGAGGGCGATCACTTCGATCGGCCCGCGGCTTGGTTCCGCGAGCAGGACGAAGCCGCCGTCGACCCCGGAGACCCGAAGGGGCTGCCCCGATTCGTAGGTGAGTTCGACACTGCTCACCGATCGGGTCGCGATCCCGAACAGTGGGACATGGCCCTGGGCGTCGGCGTGCTGCCGCGCCCCCGGATCGAGGAGATGCAACGGGGCGTTTCCGAGTTCCGCCGCGCGCGGATAGCCCATGCCGACACCGATGCCGCCGAGTTCGAAGTTCAGGCCGCCGGCGGAGCCGATGTAGGAATAGAGCTTGTAGCGGCCGGCCTCGGCGAGCACCCGCGGTTCCTTGCTGTCGTGGAGATATTCCATATATTCGGGAAGCTTTTCGCTGGCCCCCAGCGGCTTTCCGGGGGCCTCGGCGGAGTCGCCGCCGAGCCAGCCGGAGAAGACGCCGCCGACGCTTTCCCCCGTTCCTTCGATCGCCGCGCGGGTGACTGGCACCGAGTAGAGGGCCGCGCCGAGAAGTACCAGCGCCGCAAGCGCCTGCAGGGCGAGGCGTGGCCGCGCGGGTGCCAGGGCGAATCGCCGCGTTGCCTTCTTACTTCGGCCCACCTGCGCGACCACACGCTCGACGAGGTCCTCTTCGGGCTCTATGTCCCGAACCGGGGCGAAGGCCGCTCTGGCCAGCGCCTCATCATGATCGGAGAGCATGGTCAACCTTCTTCCTTTAGGTCGAGCGTGACCTCGACGAGTTGGCGATCTTCACGAAGCGATCTGCGGCCGCGAGACAAGAGCGCGTGGACGGTGCCCACCCGGCAGCCGAGGGCGGCGGCGATCTCGGCGTCGGGAAGGTCGTGGACGTAGCGGAGCGCGAGCGCCATGCGTTGTCTCGCCGGCAGTCGCGAGAGTGCGCCGACCAGCGCCTGCCGCGCGGCGAGCCTGGAGTCGATATCGCCGCCTGGGATCGCTCCCCGGAGGCCTTCCTCGTCCAGGAGCGCGAGCGGCGCCTCGACTTTCCGCGTGCTTCGCCCCTTCTTCAACCGGCGCATGGCGTGACGCACGGTTATCCGATGCACCCAGGCATCGAAGGCTTCGGGGTCGCGGAGCTTTCCCAACGAGTCCAGGACGTCTACGGCAACCTCCTGGGCGACGTCTGCGGCGTCTTCCCGACTTCGCATCAAGGCAGACGCGGTGCGCAGGGACATGCGAAGCGCGCGGCGGGCCAGCGGCTCGGCCGCGTCACCATCGCCCGCGCGAAAGCGCCGCACTTGGTCAGCGACGAGTTCTCGTATTTCCCCTGGCTCGGCGTCCATCTAATGCTCTAGTGGCGGGAAGACTGAAAAACCTTGCAAGCCGGCAAGGTGTTCAGCACGCTGGAGCAGTTTGGCGAGCCTCTCGACGCCTCGTCCGATCCCTGACGGGGGCTTTCTGGGCCACCAACGCGCAAGCTGCGGCTAGCATCGGCACGTGGAGATTCTGGTCGTCGAGGACGAGGAGGGTATCGCCGACTTCCTGTCCCGGGGGCTCGAGGGCGAGGGCTACGAGGTGACGGTGGCCAGGGACGGGATTGCCGGGGAACGTCTGGCCTTGAACGGGGCCGCCGACCTCGTCGTGCTCGACCGCATGCTGCCCGGCCGGGACGGCATCGACGTGCTGGGCGCGATCCGCGAGAAGAGGCCGGCGTTGCCGGTGATCATGCTGACGGCCAAAGCCGAGGTGGCCGACCGGGTGGAGGGACTCGACCTCGGCGCCACCGACTACCTCACCAAGCCGTTTGCCTTCGAGGAGCTGCTGGCCCGCATCCGCTCCCGCCTTCGGGAGGCCGGCGATGCCTCCCAGACCACCCTCGAGGCAGGGGGCGTCCGCCTCGACCTGCTGAGCAGGCAGGCGAGCCGCGGGGAGCTGCGGGTGCGGCTGCCCGAGCGCGAGGCGAACCTGCTCGCCCATCTGCTGCGCCACGCCGGACGGGTCTGCTCGCGAGAGGAGATACTTGCCGCCGTCTGGGACTACGACCACGACCCGGGGACCAACGTGGTCCAGGTCTACGTCGGCTACCTGCGCCGCAAGTTGGACCTACCCGACGACCCGGCTCCGATCGAGACGGTGCGCTCGGTCGGCTACCGACTCCGCGAGCGATGAGCGCCTGGTCGAGGCTCGGCTTGCGCGGGCGCCTGGCGCTCTCGATCGGGGCGATCGTGGTGCTCGCCTTCGGGGCGGTCTTCGTGGTCGTGCGGGCGCAGATGGCAAACGAGTCCAACGTGATCGAGCGCGAGGAGGCAAAGAAGGGCCCCGCCTCCGGGGAGGGCAGCGGCGAGGTCGATGAGAGCTCGCGGTTCTCGACGATCAAGGATGCACAGGGCGACGTCGAAAAGACCTTCTTCCTGATCGGCGGCGCCGCTCTGCTCGCCGCCCTCCTCGCTGGCTACCTCCTCGCTGCCCGGACGGCGGCGCCGCTGCGGCGCTTTGCCGAGACCGCGGCGGAGGTCGACGCGGGCGACCTCTCCCCCCGGCTCGACCCGGGTCCCGCGGCGGCGGGCGAGCTGCGGGCGCTGGCCGACGCCTTCAACCACATGCTCGAACGCCTCGAGGACGCCTTCGCCCGCCAGCGGCGCTTCGTCTCCGACGCCTCGCACGAGCTGCGCAGCCCGCTGACCGCGATCCGCGGCCAACTTGAAGTGCTCGCCCGCAGCGAGGCGCCCGACGCCGCCGAGGTGCGGCGGGTGGAGGGACTGGCGCTGGCGGAGATGGCGCGGGTCGAACGGCTGGTCGAGGACCTCCTTGCCCTGGCCCGTCTCGACGAGGGGGTCGGCCCCTCCCTGAAGGAGTTGGCCGCGGACTCGTTCCTGCGCGAGTTGATCGGTGCCAGCGGCGAAGGAGTCGAGGTCGGCGAGCTCGCCGGAGGATCTCTGCGCGCGGACCCCGACCTGATCGCGCAGGTGCTGCGCAACCTGATCGACAACGCCCGCCGCCACGCCGGGGCCGGCGGCCGGGTCGCGGTTTCCTCGACCGCGGTCCTCGGCGGCCTGCGCGTCCGGGTCGACGACGACGGCCCCGGCATCCCGGCGGCCGAGCGCGAGCGCGTCTTCGATCGCTTCCATCGCACGGAGGCCGCGCGCGACCGCGCCTCCGGCGGCAGCGGCCTGGGGCTCGGCATCGCCCGTTCGATTCTCGCCTCCCACGGCGGCCGGGTCTGGATCGAGGACTCGCCGCTGGGCGGCGCCCGGGCCAGCTTCGAGCTGCCCGCCTTCACGCCGAAGATAAGAGGCTTCTCAGCGAACGGTTAGAGAGCGATAAGCCGGCGGACCCAGGATCCGCCCCATGCCAGAGATCGAAGTAGGGGTGATAGGCCCCCAGTCTCGCCACGCCGCCCGGGTCCGCGACGGCGTCGCCGCCAACGCGCGGCTGACGGGCGCCCTCGCCGCCGCCCTGCTGGTGCTGCTGGCGGCGGAGGGAGTGACGATCCCCTTCATCGGCCAGTTGCTCGGCCCCCACATCTTCATCGGCGTCCTGCTGATCCCGCCCGTCGCACTGAAGATGGCGAGCACCGGCTACCGGTTCGCTCGCTACTACACCCACGACAGTTCCTACGTGGCCAAGGGGCCGCCGCCGCTCGTGCTGCGCGTCCTCGCCCCGGGCGTCGTCCTCACCACGCTGGCGCTGTTTGGCACCGGCATTGCGCTGCTGATTGCCGGGCCGCCGAGCGGGAGCCTGATCTTCGCCCACAAGCTGAGCTTCATCGCCTGGGTCGCGCTGATGACGCTGCACGTCCTCGGGCACCTGCTCGAGGTGCCGAGCCTGGCGACTGCCGACTGGCGGCGCAATGGCCCCCGCGAGGCGCGGCTCGCGGGGGCCGGGGCCCGGACGCTGACCCTGACGGCGGCGATCGGTGCCGGCCTCGCCCTGGCCCTCCTCACCTTCTCGATGGCACGACCGTGGTTCTAAGGGAACTCTCAGCCTCTACTTAAGGGCCATTTGGAGCTCGGGAGGAAAGTCAGGCAGATGGACTCATTCGAAAAGCAAGCGCTGAAGCAGGAGGCGCGTCGCCGCCTGCGGGCCCAGCGCCAACGGGCGGGCCAGCTCCAGACGCGGGTGGTGACGATCGCACTGATCGGCTTCGTGCTCCTCTGGGGAGTGATCTTCGCGCAGATGGCGACGGGCCACGATCCCGTCCTCGGCGACAAGTCCTCTGCCGTGGCGGCCTCCCCGACCGGCCGCAAACACCGCGCCGTATCGAGCGAACCGCCGGCCGAAGCGGCCGAGACCGACACCGAGGAAGGCGACGACCCGGGGGAGGCCGCGAGCGAAGCGATCGAAACCACCGACTCCGAAGAACTCGAAGCGCAACAGGCGACCGAACGCGAAGCGCTCGAAGCCGCGGAAGCTCGCGAACTGGAAGCGGCCGAAATCGAAGCAGTCGAAGTCGAACCCGCCCCGGTGACGACGAGCCAGTCGTGAGCGCCGAAGCCCACCTTGAGTTCGTTTGCTTCGGCGGCGTCGCTTCCGTTCACGTTCGTGGCGCAGACGAGGAGCAGGGGCGCCGGCTCGCGGAGCGGGGCCGGGAGCTGCTGCTTGACGCCCACCAAAGGCTCTCGCGCTTCGAGCCCGGCAGTGAGCTCTCGCGCCTGAACCGCGACCCGCGCCCAGAGGTCCCCGCCTCGCCGCTCCTGCGCCGGTTGGTCGCGGCGGTCCTCACCGCCGGATCGCGCAGCGGCGGCCTCGTCGACGCCACCCTGCTCGACGCGATCGAGCGCGCCGGCTACCGCTCCTCCCTCAAGACGGCGGAGGTCCGGCCGCTGACGCGCGCGGAGCTCGCCACGCAAGACCAGGCGCCGGCTCGGCCAAGCGTCACCGCCGAGTGGTGCTCGGTGAGGGTGGATGCAGCAGCGGGGACCGTGATCCGCCCGCCCGGGGTGCGGATCGACGGCGGCGGCATCGCCAAGGGCCTGCTGGCCGACCTGGTCGGCGACGAGCTCGCGGGTGCCGAGACCTTTGCCGTCGAGTGCTGCGGGGACATCAAGCTCGGCGGGACGAGCGGGCTGAGGCGGCGGATCAGGGTCGACGACCCGTTCGGCATCGAGCCGCTGCACGAGTTCGAGATCAGCGCCGGGGCGGTCGCCACCAGCGGCATCACGCGTCGCTCGTGGGGCGAGGGCGGGGTCGCCCTCGCCCACCAGATCCTCGACCCCGCCAGCGGGCGGCCCGCCTTCACCGGGATCGTGCAGGCGACCGCCCTTGCCCCCACTGCCCTGGAAGCCGAGATTCTCGCCAAGTCGGCGCTGCTGTCCGGGCCCGAGGGCGCCAAGGACTGGCTACCTTTCGGCGGCGTCCTGGTCCCGGTCGAAGGCGAGGCAGAGGTGATCGCTGGTGCGGAATCGGTCGCCGAGGCGGTGGCTGAATGAACGTCGCCCCCCATCTCTTCTGGATCACCAGCCGAGCCGCCGGCGGTGCCGCCCTGCTCCTCGCCAGCGCCAGCGTCGCAGCCGGTCTGATGATGAGCTCCAAGCGCCCGAGCGCGAACAAGCGCGACCTCCGAGCGGTCCACGAGGCGATGTCCCTCACCACCTTGGCGATGGTCGCCCTGCACGGCCTCTCCCTCCTCGGCGACGCCTACCTGAACCCCGGCGTGGCCGGGATCGTCATCCCCTTCGTCGGCTTCTACCGGCCGCTTTGGACCGGACTCGGCATCGTCGCCGGCTATGGGCTTGCCGCCCTGGGCCTGACCTACTACCTGCGCGACCGCATCGGAGCGGCCCGGTGGCGGCGGCTGCACCGCCTCAGCGCGGTCTTCTGGCTGGCGGCGATCGCCCACACGATCGGCGCCGGCAGCGACGCCGCGCAGTGGTGGTTCCTTGGCCTCAGCGGCGCCCTCGTCCTGCCGGCCGCCGCCCTGCTCCTCCTCCGCTGGCTCGGTCGCTGGTGGGATGTGAGCGGCAGCTCGGAGCCGGCGCATATCCCTGCGTCGAGAGCCACGTCGGGCTGAGAGCGGGACCGCGACCCGACCCAGATGGGGCGGCCTACACACGCGGGGGCTCGGAGCAAACCCACAGGCAAGTCGTCGGACCCTCACGGATGCCCGGTGGCTCGCAGGGGTCGAGAGTGAGAGGGCAACTGAGACCGGCCCGATGCCGATCTCGCGGCCCCAGGAGACGCCATGCCCGACCACAGCTCGACCAACTCCGATCGCGGCTTCCCGCTGTTCGTCGCAACGCTGGCGCTGCTCATTTCAATCGGAGCGCTCTTGGCGGTCGCCTTCAAGCTGGACGACAACAGCTCTTCCTCCACGAGCATGATGTCGGCCTCCCAGACGCTCGGCACGTCCGCCGCGACCGAAATCGAAACGCTGAAGCTGGTCGTCAAGAGCGACGAAGAGCACGGCAAGATGGGATCAGACGGGAACTGGCACGACGCCTTCCTGCCAGGTGACTTCTCAGTCAAACCCGGCGCAACCGTAAAGGTCACCGTCTACAACTACGACGAAGGTGAACACACTTTCACCGCGCCGGGTCTGGAAACCAACGCGACGATCGCGGCGGGCAGCGAATCGAAGCCCGCGGTGACCACCTTCACCTTCCACGCTCCCCAGAAGGCCGGCCGCTACGAATGGTTCTGCGCACTGCCCTGCGACCCGTGGGCGATGAGCCACGACGGCTTCATGCGCGGCTACGTGAGCGTTGCTTGAAGGTCATTCGTGAGAAAGGTCTCACGAAGCGCTTAGACAGCGGCTATAGGCAGGACCGAGGATCGGCTGCATCGCGATCTCGAGCTCACCGGCACGGGAACAGGTCCCAGTCGATTCGCCATCGACGCACAGACGACAACCCCGGCCCTCCTTCTGGCGCCGCGTTCGGCGGATCTTCCTGCTCGCCGCGATCCTCTGCCTGATTCCGACCGCGGTCTCCTACGTCGGCGCAGTGACTTCGGGGAAGCACAACGTCGACCTCGGCATCACCAGCGTCGAGTGGCTGCGACGGAACGGCGGCAATTCGCTCGTCTCCGAAATCGAGAACTGGTACTACTCACTGAACGCGCCCGAAAAAGGCGGGCCGCCGCTGAGGGCCCTGCCCCAGGTCGGCACCGACGTCGCCGGAGAAGGCAAGCCAGGCGGGGGCCAAGTGGCCCACCGCTACCGACCGCCTGACGTCGAACCGCTGATCCACCCGGCGCTGGCCGGTGAGGGAGTCTGGAAAAAGGCCGGCGCTGGGGTCGGTGGCCGCCCTCCGGTCCTGCTGACTACCTTCCGCAGCGACCCCGAATACCCGCAGTTCGTCGCCGGCGTCGCCTGGATCGACCACACCAGGACCAAGCTCGAATACGTGCCCGGACTGAGCGAGCCGCCGGGGATCGAAAACCGCGGTAATGGCGAGGTGCCGCCGGCCTTGCGCAGGATGCTCGTTGCCACCTTCAACGGCGGCTTCCCTCTGGAAACCTCGAATGCCGGCCTGATCTACCGGGGCGAAGTGATCGAACCGATGGTCAACGGGATCGCGACGATCGTCGGCTACAAGGACGGCAGCATGGACATCGTCCGCTGGAGCTACGGCCCCGGAGCGCCTGCCGACGTCTCCTTCGCCAAGCAGAACCTGCCGCCGATCATCGACGAAGGCAAGCTCAACCCGAACCTCTCCGACGGCCCCGAATGGGGCGAAACCGTCAACAACGCAACCCGCGTTTGGCGCTCCGGAGTCGGGGTCGACGGTCATGGCAACCTGCTGTATGCCGCCGCCAACTATCAGACGGTCGAATCGTTGGCGAAGGTGCTCAAGCAGGCGGGCGCGGTCCGCGCCCTCGAGCTTGACATCAACGAAGACTGGACCAGCTTCATCAGCTACCGCCGCCCCGGCGGCCTCGAACCCAGCAACCTGTTGCCGGAAATGTTCCGCTCGACGGAACGCTACCTCGTGCCCGATGAACGCGATTTCTTTGCTCTATATCTCCGCCAGGGGCAGGGCTGGTGAGACTACCCCGGAACATCACGCCAGGGGCCGCCTCGCGTCGGCGCCTGCTGGGCGACCTTGCCGTCGCAGCGGTGATCGCCGCCGCCACGATCGCCCTCTGTGCAGGTATCGGCATTGTCGGAGTCCTCGCCTTGACGACGCTGCTTGCGATCTCGGTATCGGGTGCGATCGAAGCCATCGCTCGCTTCAGCCGGGGCCGGCGGCGCCTTTGACGAGCTCTGGCTCGGATTCGATCATCGCCGTTGCCTGCGTCGCCTCGCCGTGGCCGACCGGACCTTCGGAAGGATCCGATCGAGCCAGGCCGGCAGATACCGGGCGGCCTCGCTTTGCTCAATGATTGCGGGCGCCGGCTCAGCGTGAGCCGCTCAACGCCTCGGGCGCGCTGGAGTTGTCGACCTGGGCGAGGAAGTCGGACAGGTAGCGGCCGACAATCTTGCCCTCGGCGGTGTCCCAAGGGGGCCTGGCGGTCAAGGAGGAGGTTTCGCCGTGGCCGCCGCCGATCCAGCCCTGCAGGTAGCGCGGCTCCTCGCCGGTCCACAGCACCCCACGCAGGATCGGGTCGAAGGGCCGGGGGTCGATCTCGATCCCGACGTCGGCGGTGATCGCTTCGGCGATCGCGTCCGCCTGCTGGGTCGCGATCCCGCCCTGCTTGACCGGGAAGTTCGTGACGTCGCCGGCCGCGAAGATTCGCTCGCGCCTGAGCACGCGGCAGTGCTCGTCGATCTGGACGAAGCCGTCGGGATCGTGCGGGATGCCGCGGATCCGCCTCCCCTCGAGCTTCGGAAGGCTGACCACCGCGTCGACGTCCAGGTGATCTCCCGGCACGATCCGAAGCTGCCCGTTCTCGAAGCTGACGGGATGGGTCCCTTTGACGACCCCGATGCCGCGTTCGGAGAGCAGCGCGCTCATCAGCTCGCTCACACGCCGCCCGAAGATCTGGAGCGGTCCGTCCTCGGGCGTCACCACCGTCAGCTTGACGTCGCGCGTCCCCGCCTTGGAGATCTCGGACTCGGCCAGCAGCGCCAGCTCGTAGAGCGGCAGTGCCCAGCCCTCCACGCTCGGCATAGTGAAGGCGAGGCTGGCGATCTCACCACTACGGACTCTGTCGATCACCTTCTGGACATCGAGCTCGTCGGCGACCCCCCAGAAGGTGATCGCTCCCGGCACAGGCCAGAGCAGCTGGGCGCCTGAAGCGACGATGAGGTAGTCGTAGGAGTAGCGCTCGCCGTCGTGGGTCGTCGCGAGCCGGGCCTTGGAGTCGACGGAGGCGATGCTGTCCTGGTGGAAGGCGGCGCCACAGCGGGCGGCCAGGTCCCCGAGGTCATAGCGCGCCACATGGGCCGTCCCGTAGGGCTCGCCGACTGCGTAGGGCCGATAGACGAAGTCTCGGCGCGGTGAGAAGATGCTCACGTCGGCCCGGTCCCCTGCGAGGTCGCGCAGCGCCAGCGCGGCCTCGATTGAGGCGACACCACCGCCGGCGATCAGTACTCGGCTCTTCATCATCGACGCCCTTCCATGAAGTCGGTTGCTCGTGGTCTTCACTCTGTCGCCGAAGCCCGCAATCGCCATCCGAAGATCGCCCTGCGATCAGGTGCGGCATAACCCCGATGGCGCCCGCGCGATGCGGACGTACCTTGATCTCGTGAATTGCGAGTCGTCTCCCGGTTGCGGATGGCCGGCGGCGACACCGAACCTAGTTTCCCCGTGCACGCGAACTTCGAGAAAGGACTCTGACGATGCGCTTGCTCGTGGGCTTGGACGATCGGGAGGGTGGTAAGGATGCGCTCGAGTTGGCGCGCGTCCTGAGCGGGCGCGAGGACGCGAGCGCCCTGGTAGTCACGGTGCTTCACACCGGGCCGCTGCCGAGGGAGTACGCCCTGCTGCCCGAGGAGGAATGCCGCGAGGCCGAGACCCTCTTCGAGGAGGCGCGCGAGAAGCTCGCCGGAGTCGACGTCGAGACCCGGGCCTATGGCGGTGGCTCTCCGGCCGGCATCCTGACCACGCTCGCCGAACGGGAGGACTTCGACGCGATCGTCGTCGGCTCCCCGCACCGAGGGGCCTTCGGCCGCGTGCTGGTCGGCAGCGTCGCAACTGCCCTGCTGAACGGCGCCCCTACGGACGTCGCTGTCGCGCCCAAGGGCTACGCGGCCCCTGCCCATGAGCCCCTTCGGACGATCGCCGTCGGGTACGACGGCACGCCGGAAGCCAAGGTCGGCCTGCGGCGCGCCGAAGCGTTGGCGAAGCGCTCCAACGCCCAGATCAGGGTCTTGACTGTCGTCGAGCCCGCCGCCGCCGTGCCGGTGATGGTTCCCGGCGCCTACAAGCCCGCCTACCCGCCCAAGCCCGACAAGGTGATGATCGAGGCGCTGGAATCCGTAGACGGCTCGCGCGGATACGGGCCGCTGGCGCGGGTGCTGCTCGGGTCGGTGTCACGACCGCTCGTGCAGAAAGCGCCGTGCCCGGTCTTGGTGGCGGCACGGGCGTGATCAGAGGCCGACCGGCTTACTCTCGAACAAGTGCTCTACTTCAGCCACCCGGCCTGTCTCGAGCATGACCCGCGCGCGCATATGCCCGCCCATCCCGACACTCCCGAGCGGCTCGAGGCGATCGAGGGTGCCCTGACCGATCTCGACTGGCTCGGATGGGAGCGGCGCCCGGCCCCGCCCGCCTCCGAGCGCGAGCTGGAGCTGGTCCACACGCCCCGCCACGTCGAGTCGATCCGCGAGCTCTGCCTCGCCGGAGGCAGCGCGATCGACGCCGACACCTTCGTCGGTGAGCCCTCCTACCGCGCCGCGCTGCACGCCGCTGGGGGAGCATGTGAGATGACGCGGGCGCTCCTGCGCGGCGAGGGCAGGGTCGGCTTTTGCGCGGTGCGTCCTTCCGGGCACCACGCAGAGCCCGACCGGGCGATGGGGTTCTGCCTCTTCGACAACGCCGCAGTCGCGGCGGCGATGGCGATCGAGGACCTTGGCTTGGAGCGAGTTTTGGTGCTCGACTGGGACGTCCATCACGGCAACGGGACCGCGGAGGCGTTCCGCCGTCGCTCCGACGTCCTCTTCGCCAGCCTCCACCAGCAGGGGCTCTACCCCGGCACCGGCGCCGCCAGCGACCTCGGATCGGGGGCAGGCGAGGGCTACACGATCAACCTCCCGGTCCCACCCGGATCCGGAGAGGAGCTCTGGCTCTCCCTGCTGGAGCACGTCGTCGTGCCGATCGCCCACTCCTTCTCGCCCGAGCTGATCCTGATCTCCGCCGGCTTTGATGCCCATCGCCTCGACCCCCTCGCCGAATGCAACCTCGAGTCCGCCTCTTTTGGGCAGATGGCCTGCCAGGTCCGCGATCTCGCCGCGGAACTCGGGGTCCCGCTCGGTGCCGTGCTCGAGGGCGGCTATCACCGCCCCTCGCTCGTCGAGTCCCTGATCGCGACCATGAGCGCCCTCGCGGGGGCAGGCGAGGCGATATCCGCTGCCCCCGAGGAGATCCTCACTTCCCGCGCAGCGACGTATGTCGCTCCCTACTGGGAGCTCTGAGCCGGGTGCCTCGGCCCAAGTTCGTCCAGATCCCATCGAATTCGCTCGAACGTTTTGAGCCGCTACTAGGTAAGGAGTACGCCCGCGTGCTGGAGGTCGCCGGGCGCGCGCGGGGCCACTACCGCGGGCGGGCGATCTGGCATGTCAACTCGACCCTGCGCGGCGGCGGGGTCGCCGAGATGCTGCGCTCGCTGCTGCCCTACGTCCGCGGCGCCGGCATCGACACCCGCTGGGTGGTGCTGCGCGAGAGCGACGAGTTCTTCGCCCTGACCAAGCGCATCCACAACAACCTCCACGGCGACCCCGGAGACGGCGGCGAACTCGGCCGAAGCGAGCGCCGGACCTACGAGCACGCGCTCGCGACCAGCGCCCGGCATTTCGCACTGCTCGTGCAGCCCGGAGACGTCGTCTTTCTTCACGATCCGCAGACGGCCGGGTTGATCGCGCAGGTCCGCGGGGCCGGCGCCACCGTGATCTGGCGCTGCCACATCGGGGCCGACGAGCCCAACGAGGTGGCCCTCGCCGCGCAAGACTTCCTCCACCCCTACGTGCGCGAAGCCGATGCTTGGGTCTTCTCGCGGCGTGAGTATCTGTGGGCTGCGCTCGACCGTGCTCGGGAGTGGACGATGGCGCCGTCGATCGATCCGTTCTCCCCGAAGAACCAAGAGCTCGAGGAAGACGCCGTACAGGCGATCCTCGGCATGATCGGGCTCGGTGCCGCGACCCCCTCGGCCCCACCGTCTTTCACCCGCGCCGACGGAACGCCGGGGCGGGTAGAGCGCAGCGCCGAAGTCCTGCAGGAAGAAGCGCTGCCCGTCGACGCCTTCGCGGTCGCCCAGGTCTCGCGCTGGGATCGCCTCAAGGATCACCGCGGACTGATCGAGTGCTTCGCCCGCCACCTCGGAGAGGAGGAGATCCATCTCGTCTTGGCCGGACCGGCACCGGGCGCCGTCGCCGACGACCCGGAGGCGACGGCGGTCTGGGAGGACGTGCGATCGGCCTGGCGATCCCTCTCTGACCCGATTCGCCGGCGGGTCCACCTCGCGAGCCTGCCGATGGAGGATCTCGACGAAAACGGAGCGATGGTGAACGCTTTGCAGAGGCGAGCCGACGTCGTCGTGCAGAAGAGCCTGGCCGAGGGCTTCGGGTTGACCGTCGCCGAGGCGATGTGGAAGGAGAGGCCCGTGATCGCGAGCCGCGTCGGTGGCATCCAGGATCAGATCGACGATGGGGCAAGCGGCACCCTGGTCGAGCCGACCGACCTTGAGGCCGTGGCCGCCGCGATCATCGCCCTGCGCGAGAACCGCGTCGGCGCGGATGCCCTGGGCCGAAAGGCGCGCGAGACCGTCGCATCTCGCTTCCTCGGGCCGACCCGTCTGGTCGAGTACGCCGAGCGCCTGCTCGCGCTCGATGGAGACAGACGGTGAGCACCCTCCACTCAGCCAACGGCGCTCCCGACGCCACGTTGCTGGATGGCTCGGTGGTCTGCCTGCGTCAGGTGACACCCGCGGATGAGGTCAGGCTACGCGAGTTCTTCGCGGCGCTCGACCCACGCTCCCAGGCATTTCGCTTCTTCTGCGGCGGGATCGACCTCTCGCAAGCGGCCCACGAGCTCGCGAAGGCCGACGCCGGCAGCCTCTACGGATTGATCGCGGCACGCCACCCCGGTGGCCCGGCACTCGGGCACGGTGTGTATGTGTCACTCGGGAAGGGGCAAGCCGAAGTGGCCTTTGCCGTCGCCCATGACCTCCAGGGGCACGGACTCGGCACGATCCTGCTCAACGACCTGGCGGCGGTTGCGGCAGACAATGGGATCGACACCTTTCTAGCCGAGGTGCTGCCGCAGAATCACCGGATGCTCGAGGTCTTTTGCGAGAGCGGATTCCCGGTCGAGACCGAGACGGAGGAAGGCACCGTCCGGGTGCGGATGGCGACCGCGAGGGACGGAGTCAGACGTCGATCAGACGGTGATCGAGGGCGTAGCGCGTGAGCTCGGGTCTGCTGCTGAGGCCGAGCTTCTGCTGGATGTGGGAGCGATGGGTCTCGACGGTGCGCACGCTTAGCTCGAGCTGCTCGCCGATCTCGCGGTTGGTGTGACCCAGGGCCATCAACCGCAGAACCTCGGTCTCGCGAGGCGATAGCGGCTGCCGATCTTCCTTCGGTCCCTTCGCGAGTCCGGCAGCCACCGCCGCCGGCAGGTACTGGCGGCCATCGGCGGCGGCACGGACTGCCTCGATCAGCTCGAGGTGCGCCGCATCCTTGAACAGGTAGCCGAGCGCGCCGTCGTCGAGCGCCTTGCGGGCGAGGGTGAGGTCGCGCTCCATCGTCAGCAGCACGATTTGCGTCTGTGGAGCCAGCTCGCGCAAGGTTGCGACGTGGTCGACCGCGAGCCCGTCTGGCAGGTTCACGTCGAGGACGAGCACCCGCGGAGCTTGGTCGCGAAGCGCAGCTCTTACCGAGGCCAGATCCGCGGCCTCCCCGACGACGTCGAGGTCTGTCTGTCCGTCGAGCAGCGAGTGCAGCGCGCCACGCACGACCGCGTGATCGTCGGCCAGTATCACCGTGATCGCACCTGCGTCCTGTGGCTCCTCACTCATCGCATGCAGGGTAAACGCGGGGGCACCGGCAGGCGGGCGCCGTTGGGGATTCACCGCACCCGACCTTGTTGCAGTGCCCGGATGGCGCCAGAGCTGAACCGGATGACGATGGGTCCCCACCTTGTCGATGAAGCAGCAAAGGAGCGGGTCATGGAGGAGATAGCAGACAACGGCACCGCCGCAGGAAGCGCCGACACCCCGCCGAGGCGGTGAAGTTCGACCCCGAGGAGCGGGTCGAGCTTCTTCTACGCGACCTTCGGACCTCCAGGGACGGGCTCTCCCAAATGGAGGCTGAGCGCCGGCTGCTGAGCCGCGGCCCCAACCAGCTCGAGCGCCGCAGTGGGAGGCGCTGGCCGGGCCAGCTCGCGCGGCAGCTCACCCATCCGCTCGCGCTCTTGCTCTGGGGGGCGGCGGTGCTGGCGGCGATCGCCGGGATCACGCCGGTGGCCATAGCCGTCGTGGTCGTGATCGTGCTGAACGCGGGCTTTGCCTTCGTGCAGGAGCGCCAGGCGGAGCGCGCGGTCGAGGCGCTGCAGGGCTATCTCCCGCAAAAGGCGGAGGTGATCCGCGGCGGCGATCGCGTCACGATCGACGCGATCGACCTTGTTCCCGGCGACCTCCTGCTGATCGAGGAGGGAGGTCGGATCTCAGCCGATGCCCACATCCTCGAGGGGACGATCGACGTCGACCTCTCCACCCTGACCGGAGAGTCGGTCCCGGTCTCTCGCTCACCGCAGGCCGCCGAAGCCCACACGCCGCTCCTGCAAGCCCACGAGCTCGTCTTCAGCGGCACCAGCTGCACGGGCGGCGAGGCCCGGGCGCTGGTCTACGCGACCGGGATGGGGACCGAGCTCGGTCGGATCGCCGCCCTCTCCCAGCGGGTGGAGGTCGAAGAGAGCCCGCTGGAGCGCCAGGTGCGCCGCGTCGCCTGGCTGATCGCCGGGGTCGCGATCTTGATGGGGCTCGCCTTCATTCCGTTGGCGACCCTCGCGGCGGGGCTCCCGGTCTCCGACGCGCTCGTCCTCGCGATCGGGCTGATCGTCGGCAACGTCCCCGAGGGACTTCTGCCGGTGATCACGCTCGCCCTGGCGGCCGGCGTCGCCTCGCTGGTCAAACGCGGCGCGGTCGTCAAGCGCCTTAGCGCCGTCGAGACGCTGGGATCGACGGACGTGATCGCCACCGACAAGACCGGGACCCTGACCGAGAACCGGATGAAGACGATGGGAATCTGGAGTGCCGGCCGGACGATCGACCTCGAGGGCGGTGTCCCACCCACGAACCACATCGCCAACCTGCTCGACCTGGCGGTCGCGATGGCGTCATGTAACAACGCCCGCGACGGCGAGGACGGAGATCTGCACGGAGACCCGACCGAGACCGCGATGCTGGCGACGGCGCGGGCGCTCGGCGCCGACGGCGATCCCACGAGGGGGCGTGCGGGGGAGTTTCACTTCGACCCCGCCCTGAAGCGGATGGCGACGATCGACTCGGAGGCAGGCCGGCTCTGGGTCAACGCCAAGGGTGCGCCGGAGTCGATCCTGGAAATCTGCGACCGCCTCGCCACCGAGGACGGCACCGCGGCGCTCGATCCCGGCCACCTAGCCGAGGTGCAGGCGGCGGTCGATGCCTACGCCGATCAGGGGCTTCGCGTCCTCGCCGTCGCTCGCCGCGAGATCGAGAGCGCCCCCTCCACGCGGGAGCAGGCCGAGCAGAGCCTGACCCTCCTGGGACTGGTCGCGATGCACGATCCGCCCCGGGCCGAGGTGGCAGAGGCGGTGGCGCGCTGCCACGAGGCGGGGATCCGGATCATCGTCGTCACTGGCGATCACCCACGAACCGCGGTTGCGATCGCCCGCAAGATCGGGATCGCCCGCGGCGCCCCGACCGTCATCGCCGAGGAGGAGCTGGAGCGGATGAGCGACGCCGAGCTCGACGGCTCGCTGCGCGACAGCGGCGAGATGATCTTCGCCCGCTCGACGCCGGAGGCGAAGCTGCGGATCGCCGATGCCCTGCGCGCTCAGCGGCACACGGTCGCGATGACCGGTGACGGGGTCAACGACGCCCCGGCCCTGCGCACCGCCGACATCGGCGTCGCGATGGGCCGCTCCGGCACCGATGTGGCGCGCGAGGCATCGACGATGGTTCTCACCGACGACAACTTCGCGACGATCGTCGCCGCGGTCGCGGCCGGGCGGCGGATCTACGACAACATCCGCAAGTTCATCCTCTACATCTTCGCCCACCTGACTCCGGAGCTGGCTCCGTTCATCGTCTTCGGGTTGGGGGGCGGCGCGATCCCTCTCCCGCTCACCGTCTTGCAGTTGCTTGCCGTCGACGTCGGAACCGAGACGCTGCCGGCGCTTGCTCTCGGCCGGGAGAAGGCCGAGCCGGGGATCATGCGGCGGCCGCCCCGCTCGCGCTCGCAGAGCATCATCACCCGCTCCATGCTCATCCGCGCCTGGCTCTTTCTCGGGTTGATTTCGGCAGCCCTCGGCATGGGTGCCTTCTTCTATGTCCTGACCCGTTCGGGATGGGATCTGGGCGATCCGACCGCCGCCGGCACCCCGCTCCATCACGCCTATCAGCAGGCCACCACGATGACCTTCCTCAGCATGGTCGCCTGTCAGGTCGGTACCGCCTTCGCCGCCCGCACCGAGCATGCCTCGCTGCGCTCGATCGGCGTCTTCAGCAACCCGCTGCTGCTCTGGGGAGTGGCCTTCGAGCTAGCTCTGACGGCGCTGCTGATCTATGTGCCGACCTGTCAGAGCGTGCTCGGCACCGCCGCGCTACCGGCCAAGGACGTGCTCCTTGTGGCGCCTTTCCCCTTCATCGTCTGGGGAGCCGACGAGCTGCGGCGCTGGGCGCTCAGGCGTGGCGAGAGGCAATCTGAGTCCCCGCCTTGCCACGAACTATCAAGACCGCATCCTTGAGCCGGCCGATCCCGCCACGGCGATCGGTTGCCTATCCACTCAGCCCTGCGGCTCAGCCCCCATCCTCTTGACAGACTGCAGCTCAGAGCACGATGGCTGACCAGGGGCAGATAACCGTCGTCTTAGCCGACGATCACAACGTGATCCGCGCCGGCCTGCGGAGCATGCTGGAAGCGGAGGCCGACCTACGGGTGATCGGCGAGGCGGCCGACGCCCCTGCCGCCGCGAAGCTGGTCGAGGACCGCCGCCCCCAGGTGTTGGTACTCGATCTTCAGATGCCCGGCGCCGAGCCTCGCCAGGACATCCCGCGCCTGCGCGCGAGCGCTCCCGACACGATGATCGTCGTCCTCACGATGCAGAACGATCCCCGCTATGCCCGCGACCTGCTGCGTGCCGGAGCGGCCGGCTACGTGCTGAAGCAGGCCGCCGACCGCCAGCTGCGCGACGCGATTCGAACGGCCGCGCGAGGCGGCTCCTTCATCGACCCCGAGCTCGGCGCGGCCCTGGCCAAGCTCGAGGCCGACCCGCTCGAGGATCTGAGCGAACGCGAGCTCGAGTTGCTTCGCCTCGTTGCGTTGGGCCACACCAACCGTGAGATCGGGGAGCAGCTCTTCCTCAGTGTTCGGGCGATCGAGGTCAACCGATCCAAGCTGCTGGAGCGACTCGGGTTCGAGTCGCGCCCGGAACTGGTGCGCTTTGCGATCGCCAACGGCGTGATCGAGCCCGGGCCCGACTCCTGACCCGAGTGAGCTAGGCGCGGCGGACGGGGAATGTCGCGGTGATCGTGGTTCCCTGCTCTGACGCAGAGGTGACCTCGAGCTGGCCCCCCAACAGAGCGACGCGCTCGCGCATGCCCACCAGCCCGCGACCGCCGTCGACGAGGCCCGGGTCAAAGCCCTCGCCGTCGTCTTCGATCACCAAGCGGAGTATGCCGTCGGCTGAGGTCGCGCAGAGACTGGCTCGACTGGCGGAGGAGTGCTTGACGACGTTGTGCAGCGCCTCCTGGGCCAAGCGGTACGCGACTCGTTCCTCCTCGCCGCTGAGGTCCCCCTCCATCTCGATCTCAGCCGTCGCGTCAAAGCCCCCTCGCGCCCCGCACTCTTCGGCCAGCGCCTCCAGCGCCCCGGCCAGGCCGAGGCGTTCGAGGGATGCGGGTCGAAGGTCGTTGATCAGGCGGCTGAGCTCGTTGATCTGGCCCTCGAGCTGATCGACGGTCTGCTCGGCTGCCACCGCGATCTTCTCGGGGCGATCGGGCGCATCGCTCTGCAGCGCCGTGGCCAGCGTGATCCGAATCGCCGCCAGAGCCTGGAGAGTGTCGTCGTGCAGCTCGCGCGCCCAGCGCTGGCGCTCCTGCTCCCCGGTCTCGACCTGCTGCTGCAGCAGGTCGGACTCGACCGCCTGCGCCGTCGCCACCGCGGTGGCGGCGCTCGCCGCGAACGCCTGTAGGAGCCGCAGGTCCTCTTCGTCGAATTCGCTGCCCCCGGCTTCGCGATCGAGAGCGAGCAATATCCCGACCGCGCGATCGCGGAAAAGCAGCGGGACGACGAGCGCGGTCTCCGCCCCCATCCGCTCGCGCACCCGCGCCTCGGAGGGCGGCGAGCCTCGCTCGAGGTGCTGGGCGACCCGTTCCTGCATCGCCGCCTGGAAGACCGAGTCCTCAACCGGGATCGTCAGCCTTGCCACCTCCGGCCCGACGCGCCCAGCCTGCGCCACCACCTGCAGGCAACCGCCTTTGCGCAACAGCACCAGCAAAGTCTTGGCCTCGACCAGGGCGCGGGCCCGCTTGACGATCAGGTCGAGCACCCGCCCTACGTCGGTCTCGCCGCCGACGGCACGGGCAATGTCCACCGAGGTTTCGGCTCGGTGCAGCGCCTGCTCGGCCTCGGCCTCGCGCTCGCTGAGGCTCGTGTAGAGACGAGCGTTCTCGATCGCGATCCCCGCCCAGACGGCGAGCGTCAGCGCGGCCTCTTCGTCGTCGCGGTCGAACTCCTCCGCTCCCTCTTTCTCGGTCATATAGAGGTTGCCGTAGACCTGCCCTCGGATCGCGATCGGCACTCCGAGGAAGGAGCGCATCGGCGGGTGGCCGGGCGGAAATCCATAGGCGTGCGGATGCTGGTTGACGTCACGCAGGCGCAGCGGCTCGGGTTTGGTGATCAGCTCGCCTAGAAGTCCCCGGCCTCGAGGCAGATTGCCGATGTCACGGCGCGTCTCGTCGTCGATCCCCAGATAGATGAAGCGCTCCAACTCCGTGCGCTCGGGATTGAGAACGCCGAGCGCCGCGTACTCAGCTCCGGTCAGCTCCCGCGCCGCCTCGACCACCGAGCGCAGCACCGCCTCCAGGTCGAGCTCGGAGAGGAGACTGGTGCCGACGTCGATCAGCCGGCGATAGCGGCCCTCCCCGGCTCCGTCGGGCGACCGGTTTGGAGTTTCCATCCTTGGAATATCTCACTTCGCAACGCAGCGGAGTGAGATCTCGTCTAGGCGGAGATGTCGCGCCGATCGATCAGCCAGCCGCCCGCGATGGCCAGTGCCGCGGCGACCGCGGTGACCCCCACGAACGCGAGCGGGTCGATTCCGTCTTCGATCGCGTTGCCGTAGTACTTGAAGACCGAGAGGTAGCGAACCCCGGAGAGGCTCGGGTCGAGCTTGCCGACCAAGTCGATCACATACATCGACACCAACACTCCGGCAACCGCTCCGGTGACGATGGTCGTGCGCAAGGTCCAGCCGCAGACGACTATTCCGAGACCGGCGAAGAGCAGGCCCAGTGGCCAGACACCGGCGAACCCCGCCGCTGCGGGCCCGGCCGCGAGGCCAGCACCGGAGAGCACGCTGCCCAGCATCGTCAACCCCCAGCTCACCGCCAGCACCGCGGCCAGCTCGATCCCGGTGGCGAGAAAGCCGGCCGCGCAGATCCGGCGGCGCGACACCGGGGCCGAGAGCAGGACGTCAAGGCGCCCGCTTTCCGCCGCGCCCGCGAGGCCGCTCGCCACCGCGCGCACCGCCAGGTAGCCGAGTGCCAGCGGCACGATCAGGCTCAGCATCTCGGCGTGCAGGTACTGCTCGACGTTGGAGAGCTGGCCGATCCCAAAGGCTTCCTTGAGCCCCGAGGGGTATTTGTCCACGACTTTGGAGATCGAATCCTCGACCGAAGGGAAGATCGCGACGATGAACGCCGACATCAGTCCAAGCGGCACACCCCAGGCCAGGACCGAGCGGCGGCGGTCGGAGAGGTGGGTCGCGATCAAGGCGCGGAGCTGAGCGCTCATCCCGCCTCCTGCTCCGTGTAGTAAGTGAGGAAGACCTCCTCGAGGCCGGGATGAACCACCTCGAGGTCGAGGATGTGGCGTGAGGCGAGTGCCTTGACGACGGGGTCGATCTCGCCCGCGATCGTGAAGGTCGCCTCATCGTCGGTGATCTGCAGATCCCCGACCCCCGGCAGCCCGCGAAGGCCCTGCAGGCCGTCTGCATCGGGGAGCCGCACCGTGACCCTGCGTCGCGCCTTACCGAGGAGGTCGGTCATGCGCTCGACGGCGATCAGCCTGCCCTCGCGGACGATCCCGACCCGGTCGCAGACGCGCTGGACCTCGTCGAGCTCATGAGAGGAGATGAAGACCGCGCAGCCGCGTTCACGCTCCTCGCCGATCAGCCGCAGGAACTCCTGTTGCATCAACGGGTCGAGACCGCTGGTCGGCTCGTCGAGGATCAGCAGCTCGGGTTCGTGAAAGGTCGCCAGGATCAGCCCGACCTTCTGACGGTTGCCGCGCGATAGCTCTCCCAGCGGGCGGTCGAGATCGGCGCGGAAGCGCTCCGCGAGCGCATGGGCGCGACCAAACCCTTCGATCCCGCGGAGCTTCGCCAAGAGCCCAAGCGCCTCGCCCCCGCTGCTCTGCCTGCCGTAACCGAAGTCCCCGGGCAGGTTCCCGAGCCGGTTGCGAATCGCGACGCTCTCACGGCGGCTGTCGAGCCCGAACAGCCGCGCGCTGCCGCGGCTCGGATGGATCAGGTCGAGCAGCGTCCTGATCGTGGTCGTCTTGCCGGCGCCGTTGGGGCCGAGGAAGCCGAAGACCTCGCCGGGCGCCACCGCGAAGGTGACGTCCTCGATCCCCCGGCTGGGACCGTAGAGCTTGGTGAGCCCCTCGGTCTCGATCGCCGGTGCCGAGCTCACGGGAGGCTCGCCAACCACGTACGTTTGCGGTCGTGGATTCCGAGCACGACGGCGATTATCTACCGCCGCCCCGTCAGGTCCACCGCACCCCCGGCCGCCACCTGCACTGGCACCTCACCCGGCGCCGGCAGGTACTGCTGCGCACGGGCGGCCTCGCGGCCCTGCTGGCGGTGGTCGGTCCTGGGGTACTCGCCGGCCTCTCCGACGACGACCCGGCCGGCATCACCACCTACTCGATCCTCGGCGCCAAGTACGGCTACGAGCTGATCTGGGTCCTCGTCCTCTCGACCGCGGCGCTGATCGTCTTCCACGAGCTCGCCGTGAGGCTCGGCATCGTCACCGGCAAAGGGCTCCTGGCCCTGGTCCGCGAGCACTTCGGCCCGCGCGCCGCCCGCCTCGTGCTCGCATCGCTGGTCATCGCCAACACCGGCACCCTCTGCGCCGAGTTCGCGGGGGTCGCCGCCGGCATGGACCTGATCGCCGGCGTCAGCCGCTACGTCAGCGTGCCGCTGGCCGCGATCGGAGTCTCGGTCCTGGTCTTGCGCGGCAGCTTCCGCCGGGTGGAGCACTTCCTCTTAGCGCTCAGCTGCGTATTCGTGGCCTACGTGGTCTCCGGCTTCCTCGCCCACCCCGATTGGGGCGGGACGGGGCAGGGCGCCTTCGTCCCCAGCATCCCGCTTAACCGCGAGGCGGTCCTGGTCGCGGTGGCGACGGTAGGCACGACTCTCGCTCCCTGGGGACTCGCCTTCATCCAGTCCTACGCGGTCGACAAGCGCCTCACCGCCAAGGATCTGCGCTACGAGCGGGTCGACGTCATCGTCGGCGCCGTGCTGACCGGCGTCATCGGCCTCTTCGTCGTGGTTGCCTGTGCGGCGACGCTGCACGCGGCGGGGATCGAAATCGACGATGCGCGCGACGCCGCCACCGCACTCGAACCGCTGGCCGGCTCCGCCGCGGCGACGCTGTTCGGGCTCGGCTTCCTCGGCGCCGCCCTTCTGGCGGCGGCGATCGTCCCTCTCTCCACCGCCTACTCGATCTCCGAGACCGCCGGCCGCAAAGCCGACCTCGACGACAGCTTCGGGGAAGCCCGGGTCTTCTACCTGAGCTTCGCCGCGGTGGTGACGGTCGCCGTTGTCCTGGTTCTCATTCCCGGCGTGCCGCTGATCAAGATCCTCTTCCTCTCCCAGGCGCTGAACGCGGTTCTGCTGCTGGTACTGCTGCCTTTCATGCGCAGGCTCGGCCGCGACCGCGAGCTGATGGGCGCCCACGCGCTCGGGCGCTGGGGTCGGCTCACCACCGGCGTGGCGCTGGCGGCGGTCGTCGCTTGCGTGCTCGCGCTCGGCGTGCTGGCGATCTTCTGAGCTCATACGCCCAGCGCCAGGCTCAGCGCCGCCATCAACGCGGCCCCGGCGACGACGCCGGCGCTCGGGCCCAGACGGGCCTGATTCTCGTAAGCCTTGGGTAGCATCTCGACTGCGATCAGCGCCAGCATCGCGCCCGCGGCGAAGGCGAAGGAGATCGGCAGCAGGCCGCCGATCTCTTCCACGGCGAAGAAGGCGATCAAGGCGCCGACCGGCTGGGGAGCGCTGGTCGCGACCGCCGTCCAGAACTGGCGGGCCCGCCCGAACCCCGCCTCCTGCATCGGGATCGCGACGCTGGTGCCCTCGGGGATGTTCTGGATCGCGATCGCGAGGATCACGAAGAGGCTCAGGCCTTCTCGGTCAGAGGCGAACGCCGTCCCGACCGCCAGACCCTCGGGCAGGCTATGGACGAAGAGGACGAGGAAGATCAGGGCCGAGATCCGCGCGTCGGGCCCGGTCCGTCCCAGGAACCCGGCGTCGGCGCCCAGGTGCCGGCGGGCCAATGCCAGGAAGCCGGCGCCGACAAGCAGCCCGCCGACGACCTCGGCTGCGGATCCTTCCTCCAGCGCCGGGACGAGCAGCCCGACCACAGCCGCGACTCCCATCACCCCGCTCGCGATGCCGAGCAGGAAGGGGGCAAGCGCCTTCGCGCGCGCTCCCAGCACGAAAACGGGGATCGCTCCCAGCCCGGTGGCAAGCGCCGTCCCGCAGGCGGCGAGCAGCAGGGTCACGACCTCTGGCATCCGCCTCCATCCTGCCCATTTGCGCTTCTCTAGGCATCGTGGGCCGGCCAGAGCTCGGTGTGGGGAAGTGCGGATGGCGAGGCGCGACGGCAAAACTAGATTCGTCGCATGGAAGTTCCCGCCAGCGCATCCGACGAAACGGCGGTTCGCGGCTACCTCCACGGATCCCATGCCCTCCCCCCTCAGACCCGGTCGCCCGGGGTTCACGCGGAGTAGACCGTGTACCGGCAAATACTCGTCGGCTACGTCGACAGCGAACAGGGGCGCGACGCGATGGCCCTGGGCAGGATCTTCGCTCAGGCAAGCAACGCCCAGATCACAGTGGCCACGGTCCCCTATGAGGATGGCGACGATCTCGCAGCGCTCGCACGAGCCCGCGAAGCCGATCTGATCGAGGCCGTCGATGTGGGCGTCGACTTGCTGGTGCTCGGCTCGCGAATGGGCGGCCCGGTGCGCCGGAAAATCCACCACAGCGTCACCCGCGCGGTAATGGAGCGGGCCGCCTGCCCCGTACTGATCGCGCCGAGTGGCGTCAAGGCACCAGAAGTGGCTCTGGCATAGAGCGGGATGGCTGCTTTACTCGCAGAGGTGCCTGAGCTGACCGACGCTGAGCTCGATGGTCTTATCGCCTACTGGGAGGCGGCGAACTACCTCACCGTCGCTCAGATCTATCTGCAGGCCAACCCGCTGTTGCGCGAGCCGCTGCGGCCCGAGCACATCAAGCCGCGGCTGCTCGGCCACTGGGGCACCTCCCCAGGGCTGAACCTCGTCTATGCCCAGCTCAACCGGCTGATCCGCGAGACCGGCGACGAGGTCCTCTACGTCGCCGGCCCCGGCCATGGCGGCCCGGCGCTGGTCGCCAACGTCTATCTGGAGGGCACCTACTCCGAGGTCTACCCGCAGGTCTCCCAGGACGAGGCGGGGCTACTGCGGTTGGTGCGGCAGTTCTCGACTCCCGGCGGGATTCCCAGCCACGTCAGTGTCCCCACCCCCGGCTCGATCCACGAGGGCGGCGAGCTCGGCTACGCGCTGGTCCACGCCTTCGGCGCCGCCTTCGACAACCCCGACCTGCTGGTCGCCTGCGTCATCGGCGACGGCGAGGCGGAGACGGCGCCCCTGGAGGGGTCCTGGAAGGGGGTGCGGTTCCTCAACCCGGCGCGCGACGGCGCGGTGCTGCCGATCCTGCACCTGAACGAGAACAAGATCTCGGGGCCGACGGTGCTGGGACGGGCGCCCGAGGAGGAGGTCCTGCAACTGCTGGCCGGGCAGGGTTACGCGGCGCGGATCGTCGCCGGCTCGGACCCGCGCCGCGTCCATCGCGAGTTCGCCGCCGTCCTCGCCGAGTCCCGCGCCCGGATCGCCGCGATCAAAGAGGAGGCACGCTCGGGCCGCGGATCGAGCCGTTCCCGCTGGCCGGCGATCGTGCTGCGGACCCCCAAGGGGTGGACCGGCCCGGCGGAGGTCGACGGAGTCGCGGTCGAGGGCACCTTCCGCGCCCACCAGGTGCCGCTCAAAGGCGTCCGCGAGAACCCGGAGCACCTGGCGATGCTGGAGCGCTGGATGCGCAGCTATCGGCCCGATGAGCGCTTCGACCCGCAGGGGCGCCTGGTCCCCGAGCTGGCCGCGCTGGCACCCGAGGGCGAGCATCGCATGGGGGCGACCCCCCACGCCAACGGCGGCCGCCGCCTCGTGCCCTTGGAGCTCCCCGACCCGGCCTCCCACGCGATCGAGGTCCGGGAGCCGGGCACCGAGCACGCCGAATCGACCAAACGCCTCGGCCTGCTGCTGCGCGACCTCTACGCCGCCAACCCCGATGACTTCCGCCTCTTCTGCCCGGACGAGACCGACTCCAACCGCCTCGGTGCCGTCTTCGAGGTCTCCGACCGCTGCCTGATGGATGCCCGCCCCGAGGACACCGACGTCTCCCCCGAGGGCCGGGTGATGGAGGTCCTCTCCGAGCACAACTGCCAGGGCTGGCTCGAGGGTTACCTGCTGAGCGGCCGCCACGGGCTCTTCGCCACCTACGAGGCGTTCGCGATGGTCTCGGCCTCGATGGCGATCCAGCACACGAAGTGGCTGGAGGAGATGCGGCGGCTGGACTGGCGTGCCCCGGTCGCCTCGCTCAACGTCCTCCTCACCTCGACCTGCTGGCGCAACGACCACAACGGCTTCAGCCACCAGGGGCCGGGGCTGATCGACACGATGATCAGCCTCCGGGGCGAGGTCGTCCGCATCTACTTCCCCCCTGACGCCAACTGCCTGCTCGCCGTCGCCGACCACGCCTTTCGCAGCCGCGACTACGTCAACCTGATCGTCCAGGACAAGCAGCCCCAGCTGCAGTACCTGACCTATGAGCAGGCGCGCGCCCACGCCGCCGTCGGTGCCTCGCGCTGGGAGTGGGCGAGCAGCGACGACGGCGAGGACACCGACGTCGTCCTCGGCTGCGCCGGGGACATCCCGACCCAGGAGACGCTCGCCGCCGCCTGGCTGCTGCGCCGCCATACGCCCGAGCTGAAGGTGCGGGTCGTGAACGTGATCGACCTGATGACCCTGTTCCCACGCGAAGCGCACCCACACGGCTTGCCGGAGGAGCGCTTCGTCGAGCTCTTCGGCGAAGACGACGACGTGGTGATGGCCTTCCACGGCTATGCCCGTGCCCTGCACCAGCTCCTCCACGGCCGCCCCCACCCCGGTCGCTTCCACGTCCGCGGCTTCAACGAGCAGGGGACGACGACCACCCCCTTCGACATGGTCGTGATCAACCGGATGAGCCGCTACCACCTGGCGCTGGAGGCGCTGCGCCGGGCTCGCCGCGCGCCGGCCGGGGCGGCTGAGCTGGAGGCCCACTGCGAGGAGATGCTCGACCGCCACCACGCCTACGTGCGCGAGCACCTCGACGACATGCCCGAGGTCCGCGACTGGACCTGGGACGCGGCCTGAAGGTGGCAGCCGAGCCCGGCCGCATCCTCACCGTCAACGCCGGTTCCTCGAGCCTGAAGCTGCGGGTGCTCGACGCGGAGGACAAGGTCGTCGGCTCGCGCGACAGCGACGCGCCTGGAGACGAGGCGGAGCTGCGCGGCGAGCTGGAGGCGGTCCTGGACGAAGCCCCGCCGATCGATGCGGCCGGCCACCGGATCGTCCACGGCGGTACAGAGTTCACCGAACCGACCCTCGTCGATCCGGCGGTCGAGGAGGAGCTCGACAAGCTCGCCGACCTCGCGCCCCTGCACAATCCGCCCGCGGTTGCGGCGATGCGAGCGCTCGGTGCGTTGCGGCCCGACCTACCGACGGTCGCCTGCTTCGACACCGCTTTCCACGCGTCGCTGCCGCCAGCCGCCTCGACCTACGCGGTTCCGGCGGCGTGGTCGCAGCGCTGGCCGCTACGTCGCTACGGCTTCCACGGCCTCTCCCACGCCTACGCCAGCCGTCGCGCCGCCGAGCTGCTCGACCGGCCGATCGAGGGATTGCGAATCGTCACCGCCCATCTCGGCGCGGGCGCCTCGCTCTGCGCCGTGGCGGACGGGCGATCGGTCGACACGTCGATGGGCTTCACCCCGATTGAGGGCCTGGTGATGGCCACGCGCTCGGGCTCCGTCGATCCCGGACTGCTGCTCTGGGTCCAGCGCCACGGCGAGATCGGAGCCGCGGAGATGGAGCAGGCGCTCGACCGCGAATCGGGCCTGCTCGCCCTCTCGGGCCGCTCCGGCGACATGCGCGAGATCGTCGCCGGCGTCGAGGAGGGCGACGAGCGCTGCCGGCTCGCCTTCGACACCTACATCCACCGCCTCGCCGCCGGCATCGCCGCGATGGCGACGGCGATGAGCGGCATCGACGCACTCGTCTTCACCGGGGGCGTGGGCGAGAACTCGTCGCGGGTGCGATCCGCAACCGCGACCGCCGTGGCCTTCCTCGGCGTCCAACTGGACCCGCAGCGCAACGACCAGGGCAAGGAAGACGGACTGCTCTCCGCTGTCGGGGCGACAGTTCCCATCGTCCTGATCCAAGCCCGCGAGGACATCGAGATCGCAACCCAGATCCGCACTGCCCTCTCCCCTATCGGCTAATGGGGCAGGTAGAACTCGGCTGCAAGCTCGAAAAGCCGTATGCCCATCTGTGCCCCCAGCGCTGGCTCGACCGGCTAGTCAGAATCGCCTGCCACTGAGACACCAGGAAGGTCAGCAAAGGCCTTCTGGTCGGAGCTCACAACGTGCCGATCCTGGGCCCGGGCCGTCGCAGCGATAATGAGGTCGTGGGCGCCGCGCGGCGTTCCCGTCCGCCGAACGTGTGCCAGCAGGCCGGCATGCGCGTCAGCCACGTCGAGGTCGTAGGCCTCGACCGAGACAGCGCCGAGAACCGCTGCGACGAAGCGCTCGCGCTTTTCCCGCCTACGCCCCTTCGCCAGCTGGACGCCGACCTTCAGCTCGGCCACGGTGACCGCTGCCACCGCGACGTCATCGCCATCATCGATCGCTACGTCCAGCGAATCGCCCCCCCGCTCGGCGTCGACCAGGACCGTCGTGTCGAGGATCAGTCGTGCCAGGGGTCCGTCACCGGATCCATGCTCTCGCGAAGCTCCCGCAGCTCCCCCGTCCACGCATCGTCAGGCCGGTTGACGCGAAGCGCCTCCTTGAGCGCCTTCCCAGTTCCGCCGCCCGCGGGACCGATGGTCGCCACAGCCCGACCGTGGCGAACCACGACATAGGACTCGCCCCCGCGCTCCACGTCATCGAGAAGCTCAGAGAACCGGCGGGATGCATCAGTGGCGCTTAGCTGCTTCACAAAATCAGATTATCAGATTTATGATTCCAGTCTGCGCTCGCAAACCCCCCAAGGGAAGGGGGCGTAGGCGAAGCCCTCAAAAGTAGACCTCTGCTCATGATCCGCAGCAGGCTTGACTGGACGATCGTGCGCTTCACGCGCCCGATCGACGGCAACCCCAAAGGTCCAAGCCGGGCCGGCTTTCTCGGCCGCGACAAGGTCGGGGCCAGCATCACACGCGCTGACATCGCCGACTTTCTGCTCTCGCAGGTTGACGATCAGATCAGCGATTCATCGAGGCAGCGTCTGCGATCAGCAACTGAGACGACGTTCAGGCAACAGGTGCGCGTGAACCCGCGACCTTCGGGTTATGAGTCTGAGCCTGGAGATCGGCTGGACTACGTAGAGCGCGGTTTCAAGCGGTTTCCGCGAGACCGAGCTACGTGGAGATCGGCTGGAATCTGTGGGGCACCTTGCCCCATTTCTTGCCCCAGCACCGCCGCGCCCCGCGACACTTGGATCTATCTTGACTCATTAGCCGCTTGGTCACCCGCATCTCAGCACCAGCGCGGCGACCTGATCAGCGCTGAGTGCCATATTCAAGCGAGTACATACACATCTAGGATCGGGCAGAGTTCCGAGCTACTACCCTTCACGGCTTGGGAATCCGGCCGCAACAAATCGCCGAGGCCGGTGAGGTCCAACGCATGGCAGCAGTCGACGGGACCACGAGGGTGCGGGTGGTCGCCGGGCCTGGAACCGGCAAGTCGTTCACGATCGAGCAGCGGGTTTGTTGGCTACTGGAGCAGGGTGTCGACATTAACGCGATCGCCGCCGTCTCTTTCACCCGAGCTTCGGCTCTAGACCTGCAATCGCGGGTGCACGCTGCTTGCGTCGCGGCTGGTCATGACGGGAGCGAAATTCGGGTCACCACGCTGCACTCACTCGCACTGCGCAGTCTGCGAAAACGAGGAGCACTCGGGGGCTATCCGGTCGACCCGGTCGTACTTGACCGCTGGGAGCTCGAGAACCTCTTCGACGACGAGTTCGGCCACCTCGCCGGCATTGGCATCACTCGCCGGCGCGAGATCCGCGAGGACCACGAGGCTTTCTGGAGCACCGGCTCCCACGACCCCCGCCCCTCTCAGGACCCGCCGGAGCCACCCATCAGCGAAGAGGAGCGGACCAGGTTCACGAACTTCCACGGGCCACGGACCCAGCTCTACGCCTGCGTTCTGCCGGGCGAGTTAGTGCAGCGCTGCGTGGCGATGATGGATGCTGGCACTCTCGAGCCAGCCAGCCTGCTCGGTATCGAGCAGTTGATCGTTGACGAGTTCCAGGATCTGAACCCGATGGACCTGCGCTTCGTCTACGGCATCGAGGCCCAAGGCGTTGGCCTCTTTGTCGCCGGCGACGACGACCAGAGCCTCTACTCCTTCCGCTACGCGATGCCAACCGGAATTCAGAAGTTCACCGAGCGCTTTGACCCGGTTGGCGACCACGTTCTGCGCGACTGCTTCCGCTGTACCCCAAAAGTCCTCAGCAGCGCAGAGAAGCTGATCTCAGCCAACGCAGCCCCAGGCCGGATTCCCAAGAATCATGTCTCCCTCTACGCGGAGTCCGATCCACCCCTCGAGGGCGGCTTCGGATGTTGGAGCTTCGACGACGGCGCCGAAGAGGCCGAGGCGATCGCACTCTCCTGCCGGCGCCTAGTCGACGCGGGGATGCCAGCGCGGGAAATCATGGTTCTGCTCAGTAATCAGCGGGCGCTATGGTGGGCACTTCGCGACGCCTTCGCCTTCCACGACGTGCCGGTCGAGCCGCCACGAGCCTCTCCATTTAAGGACACCGAACTCGGCCGGGCGCTCTTCACCCTGCTGCGGCTGGTCGGTGAGGAGCCCGACTACATGGCGTTGCGCACGCTGCTCCGATTGCGCCGTGGCGTTGGCGTCGCGACGGCAGCGGCGATTGCCGACTCCGCAGTCGCCGAGAGCCTCAACTATCGCGATCTCTTCTACGAGCCGCTGCCCGATGTCTTCGAGAGAAGACCCAGAGTTGCCCTTGAAGGAGCACGAACGATCTGTGCAGAACTCTTGGAATGGTCAGGCGAGGACACCCTCGCAGAGCGCAGCGATCAGATCACCGAGATGGTTGAGGCGATCCTCGGTCACGCGGCTGAAGAGGACTGGATCGATGAGGTCGAGGGTCTTCCAGGGGAGGCGACGCTGACGGAGATGGCGCGCTTCCTCGGCACCGAGAAAGACGACGAGCGGGCTCAGGTCCTAGTCGCCATCCAGGCTCGACTCGGCAACGAAGTCAACCCCGAGGAAACCCTGCCAGAGCGGGTGCGGGTGATGACCATGCACAGCGCCAAGGGCCTCTCGGCGACGATCGTTTTCATCCCCGGGATGGAGGAAGAGATACTGCCGAGCGCCCGTCGCGCGCGTTTTCCCGGCCAGGTCCTTGAGGCTGCCCGCATGCTCTACGTCTCGATCACCCGCGCCCGCCTCGCCTGCGTCGTCAGCTACTCCGAGCAACGCTTCATCAACGGCCAACTGACCATGCACACTCCCTCGCGCTTCACTGCAAACCTCGGCGGCACCTTCCAGAAGCGCAGCGGCGGTCTCACCGAGGAGCAAGCCGAGGATGCGGTCGCTGCCACCGCTCATCTCTAGGGCACGCGTTGGCCAGCAGAGTTCTCCTGGCGGCACGAATAACCGACCGCTCGGTCTCAACCTTTTCCGCAAAGGACGTTCCGGGGGCTGCGTCCCGAGCGATCGCTCGTGCATTCGATATCAAGATCCGGTCTGGCTCGACTGCCTCGAAGAGCCGAAGGACTCGATCGAACTTGGAAGGTCCGTTGATAAGAAAGTGATGACGGCTTCCGGTCTCCCGATCGAAGCTGCGCAGGAACTCCAACTGCTCCGCGTACGCCGACTCGCCCCTATAGGTGGTCAAGTCGACGGCGAAGTGAGTAGAAATGGGGTTGGCGTTCGCCCACGCAGCCAACCGCGCAACGTCGTGCTCGATCGCCCACCCGAGCCGGGGAACCACCGGCGCACCCAGCTCTCGAAGGATCGAGAAGACGAGGTGGGAGCGCTTCATCGCATACAGATGCTCAGGTCGCGGCCGCGGCTCCCACAGTGAATAGGAAGGAGAAATGATGAGGTCAAAGCCGCCTGCGGCTAGCTGGGTCAAGAATGTCTCCCGCTGATCCCAAAGCTGCTCTAGAAACTGGTCCTTGCCAAAAAGCAGCAGGACCAACAGCTGATCCCCGCGCAGCCCGACCTTCTCCCGGATCTCTTCAGCCGTGAGCATGCGCGAGCGAGTCCCGATTACCGTGGCGGCGGTAACTGCGTAGACCCCATCACCGACGTGTCCACGCAGGGCACGCCGAACTCGGATCTGAGGCAGATACGACGGCAGTGTCGGCACTCTCACCGGAGTGCCGCCAACATCGGCAAAGCTTGGCCCCCCTACAGATGCAATGAAGTCCTTGGTGATCGGCTGGGAAGGATGCAGGACTTGGCCGCCACCTTCACGCTTGGCTCTCCATTTCGATCGACATGCCTTGTCGCCGAACATCGCCCCGCACTCGCTGCGCCATGGACAGTCTCCGCACAATGGGCCCTCTTGCTTGAAGAGTTGGAGGGCGGCCGGCACGCTAAGTGGTCCTTTTCCCCTTGATCGAAAGGACTCCGCCTCTTCCGCCGGGCGAGAGGCTGGAGATCCAGCCGGCCATACTGAATCCCTCTTCAATGCAGTGGCGCATGGCGGTGGCATCGGGCTCGACGACGAACCCGAGCGTCTCCCCTCCGGCGACAACCAGAGGCAAGTGCTGAGGCAACAATCGCACGCGCATTCCAACGGAGAGGACCGCAGAGGCGGAAGCCTCGAAGGCGACCTGTTGTTTCAGTTCACAGAAATCCGGAAGTGATTCAGCAGAACCGCCTCCAGCTTCCGCGCCCTGGCCTTCCTTGCGCATCGGTCGAGGCGCGCTGCGCTTGGTCTCGGTCCTGGTCGTATTGCCGCCACCCATCTCGAGCGCAGCCTTGCAGGAGCGCCGGACATCAAGTTGATGCAGATCAACTCCAGTTGATCTGCATTGAGTTAGGCAGAGTTGAGGGGCTTCCGAGCCCAGGCGAGCTGATAGACCACGGCTGGTTCGCGATCAGTCAGCACTTCATCGAGAGATTGATTGGACTCGACTAGGTCTATCGAGCCATTGACCACCAAGGCGCCATCGCCTTCTATCTTCTCGCCGTTCGCCTCCAGCTTCCTGGCTACGCGTTCCAAATGCTTCAGATCGACTCCGGCCTTTCTCAGGTCGGCGAGGATCCGCACCGTGAGAGCGTCGCGCCTAGAGAAGAGGTTTGGAGTGCCGGTTCCAGCAGAGGTCTGAAGACTGGCACTGACCAAACCTCTCTTGACCCACGAATGGAGAGTCGCGTACTCGACCCCTGCTGCCTGTGCCACCTGCGGCAACGTCAAGGGCCCGCTTCCCGAACTCTCCATCCCGTGGTCTCCCTTCGGTTGTTCCGCTCTGGAGCTCGACGATAGCGACCGGCCAGGCTGGCCCATTTCCCGCCACCCAGAATGTGCCGAGTTTCCGGCCTCGACTTTGGGCGAGTCGACAGGGCCATGCCGCACGATGCGGCCGAACGTGGGCGGACCGGAGACGCCGCGCAAGGTCTGCAATCGACCTCACCTTGCCCCATGGCTTGCCCCACGACGGATTTTGCATCCTTTTATCTGTCAGACAAAATAAACAAAGGCCCCGCATATACGGGATTTTGTCCTATAGCGGGGCAGGATTCGAACCTGCGACCTTCGGGTTATGAGTTCTCTGGCGCTGGTTGAGCGGGCTGGTTTTTGGCTTGTTTAAGCGGTTTCAGTTGGTCCGAGTTGGGCCTAGTTTCGCTCAAATTGGTACCCGTTGTACCCGCGCTGCAAGGAAAATGGCTTGAACGAGATGGTCCACGAGCTCCTCGTCATCCCCGATCGAACGCCTCCAGCGCGCGCCTCGCACCGTAGGCGTCTGAGCTGAGCGTCTTGTCGAAGATATCGAGGGCGGCGTCTTTGGTTCGGCGCTCGCGGGCATCGACGTAGACGCGGATGACGACGTCGACGAGGTCGCGGGCGACCATCGCCTCGCGCCGTGCGATGTCGCCCGGGGCCTCAAGTCGTTCAAGCGTCTTTTCAGCCACCTCGAGCGCAAGCTGCGGCGGTGGCGCGTCGGCTTCCTTGATCGCCATCACCGGTGCCCTCAAATCATCTCCAAAGGCCCGGCTGGCTAGCAACCTCTCGATCAAGCGGGTGTTGCGCTCGGCGCCACCTTTGCGCATCTCGCGGATTGCCACTACCGCGTCGTTGCGGACGTCCTCATCGGGATCGTCGAACAGCGTGATTAGAAACCCTTCGCAGTACTCACGGTGACTCGGATCGGCGACGTTTGCCGCGCACACTCTCGCGACCCCACGCCGCTGGGCGGTCGGCCCGTCCATGCATTGCTCGACGAGCTCCCGGGCCTCGGGCTCGCCGAGAGCGATGAGCGTTGCCTGCACAGCCCCGTTTCGCTGCACATCCTCACTCTTCGAGGCGAGCATCCGCTCGATCAGTGGGAGCAGACGATCAAAGTACCGGCGTCCTCGGTAGCGAAGAAACTCGCTGACACCGCGGCTATCGAGGACGTCCTCGTCGCCATCTGCAACGCCTTCCTCGAACAACTCAAGGGCGAGATCCTCATCGTGGCGCAGCATCCAGAGCGGTATTTCGATCGCGAGCGCCCGGACTGGCGGCTCGGGATCGGTGACAAGGCTGCGGATCGCGGGCTCGAGCACCGGGATGTGTTCGCGGTTGCCGTCGACCAGCCGACCGATCGCTCGCGCCGCGCTGCCGCGCACCGAATTGAGCCCGCGAGTCGCGACGATCTCCGCGTTCTTTCGGTTTGCGCCTGGATCGACGGTCGAGGCTCCGTCGCCCTCAGTCGCATACCAGCTGAGGATCTCGAGAGCGGCGTCCGGCACGCGGTCTTCGGCAAAGGGGCGCAGCGGATCAGCAATCCACATCCCACACGGGTGGCCTGGTAGAGCATGGCAGCGCTCGACTGCGCCGACCGCCGCCTCCAGCGGGAAGTCCTTTTCGCTCTGACCGAGCCCGCGCAAGATGGCGTCGAAGTAGGCGATGTTGGCCTCATCGGGAATTCTCGTGATCAGTCGCGCGAAGCGCGTTGGGTCCTCTTTCGTCCTGTTTTCGAAAACGGTGCTCAACTGGCGGGCACCGCCGACCATAAAGTCGCGCCGCAACTCAAAGTCATCGCCGTCGTACTCGATGATCGCTTTCAGCCAGTTGTCGTCCGACATTTTCGTGGCCGCTTCATCGCTAATCGGCGGGCCAACCCATCCGCCGACGATCCCCATCGGCCCCTCGGCGTCCTCAGCACCGAACTTGCGCTGGAGCTCGGCGAACCGCTGGGCCGCATGGTTGGAGCGGCGCTCGGCGGCGATTCCTCCGAGCAAGGCGAACTCGGCTTGGCCGCGAGCCTTCTGCCCACTCGCCGTCCGTTCCCAGAAAGTCGTGTAGCCGATCACGGCCTCCTCAAGCTCAGCGATGCTCTCGTCGCCCGCCGCCGGACTCACCGCCTCGAGCAGACGGCGGGTGCCCCAGTGGTAACCGTCCGAGTGGCCGACCCGCAGGCGCCGCCGGTCGGCGAGCACGAACTCGATCGCCTCATCGGCGAGCGCGTCGGGGTTGCCGGCAAAGCCCTGAAAGAGGATGTACGCCACGCTCTCAAGCTCAGTCTCTTTGAGACCCCGAACCAGCTCACTGAAGAACGCTGCGTCCTCGTTAGCTACCTCGGCGATCGCCGTCTCAAGGCCGTGAAGAAGCTGCTCGGGAAGCTCACCATCGACATCGCTGAAATGGCGCAGGTGCCAGATCGAGTCGCTCGTCATCCGCTCCTCAGCGTCCTCCCTGTCGACGGGGGGCGAAGAGGCCATTTCGGCGAGCTCGATGAAGCGCGGGAAGATCTGTTCGACGAAGACGCGTGGCGCACGCTGGGATGCGGCGGCGATGTATTCAGCCGGGTGGGTGTCCCGAGGGACGATTCCCGACTCGAATGGGTCAGCTGCGCCAGCGGCCCTCGCTGCCTCGATCCTCCCCTGCAGGTAACGGCCAAGTAGCTCGCTAGCCCACTCCGGATGCTGCTCCGCGAGCTCATGAACAGAGAACCAAAGAGGGTCGCCCTCGAAGTCGGGCTGCTCAAACAGCTGGACCGCCACCTCGAAGAGGTCTCGGCTGGCGCCCACATCGGGACAGCGCGAGAGGATGGCCTTGACCCTTCCGCGCCACTCCGCCGAGCGCCCCAGCCGCTCTCTGAGAATTTCCGCCAACCGACCAGGCTCCCTTTCGGAGGCGGCGAGCAAGATCCAGGACGCCCGCTCGACCGTGTCCTCATCGTCAAGCCAGCGCTCGACCAGGCCACGTTCGTCGAGGAAGTGGAACCAGGCGGATGAGGTCAGCGCCTGCCAGGCGCCACGGTGCGCCAAGTCTTCCGGGTCTTCGATGATCGGCTTGAGAACTTCCCACTCGGTCTCGCCGGGGTCGGGGAGCGCTCCTATCCAGGAAAGCACTAGCTCTATGAGGTGGTAGCGGGTTGCCTCGTCCTTCAGCAACAGGTCGAGGCTCTCGCGGTAGAGCTTGCCGGGGGTGCGTCGCGCGTACTCGAGGATCTGGCGCACCTGGGCGCGGCGGAAGAGAAACTGGTCACGGGCAAGTAGCTCTCCTAGGGTGTCTTTTCGGGCGACGAAGCGCCGGGCGAAGGCGTAGTCGAAGAAGCGCTCATGGAAGAAGGCCAGATTGGGGCCGTCCTCAACGAGGACACCGATCGAAGCCATCTCGCGCACCTCAGCCGGCCAGTCATCGACGATCGCCTTCGGCGCGATCAGCTGCTGTTCCTCGCTCATATAGCCGACGAGTCGATCGATCACTTCGAGCCAGTGGGCACCCTGGCCGAGGCTTTGTTCGAGTTCTTCACGCTTGCGATTCCAAAACGCTTCATCGAGGTCGTGGGTGGTGCGAAGCTCCTCCGCCTTCACCTCGTGCCTAGCTGCGATCGCCTCAAGCAGCGAAAGCTGTAGAGGCTGGCGCAGCGCTTGGAGAATCGTGCCGCTCAACTTCTGCGCACTTAGCTTCAGCCTCGCGAGCACACCCTCGACCGTATGCATCGGCAGCAGCCCGATGTCGACGACGATCTGCTGCTCTTCGCCGGCCGCTTTGGCGATCGTGCGCAGACGTGAGTCGTTCTCGGCGTCGAAGGTGCGGCAGGCGAGGATGACCTTGACCCGTTTATCCACCAGCGCCAGCTCGATCGTCTCCGCGACGCTGCGCAGGTACTCCGGGTGGCGGCCCGAGGTGGTGCTGAGCGCGTCCAGCTGGTCGATGATCAGATAGACCGGCCGCTCCTCATTGCCCGCCTGAGCGAGGAGGGCAGCCGCCGGGGAGACGCCCAAGCCGAGTCCCTCGCCGAGCTCGGTCGCCGTGGTCACCGCCGCCTCGCGGTCGAGCCGAAAGGAGAGGTAGGTCTCTCCGCGCTCGGCAAGTCGTTCGCAGAGGGCGAGGATCACGTCGCTCTTGCCGGTCCCGGCGGCTCCTTGGACGAAGACGACTCGATGCCCAGTAAGTGCCTCCTCGATCTCATCGGTCTCCGGGCGGGGGAGCAGCGTGCCTCCGATTAGCGTGCGGCGACGAGACGCAACAAAGCGCTCGTTCAGGCGGTGAATCTCACGGCTGCCCTCCGTGCCGCCGATCTCGCGATTGGGCGTGTAGCCGAGCGGGGCGAGGGCCGCCCACAGATCGGCGGCCTCGAGGCGATGTCCGACGCGGTCGCGCAGCACTTCGATCAGCGCCGCGGGCTCAAGGCCGACCGGTCCCTTCATCCGGTATTCGGCCCCAACGCGCAACGCTCTCTTCAGCTCCTCCTCGTTGATCGTCGCGACGCGAACTCGGCGCAGCGCTTTCCACGCCCAATCTTCTTCGGCGGCCCAGAGCTCGCAGAGGTCCTCGAAATGGCCTTTCCAAGTCTTGTTGTCGGCAATCGCCCTGGTGAACTCGTCGAGGGTCTTGACTTCCCGGCCGCGCGAACAAAGCTCTTCGAGGACATCGGCTGAATGCCCGGAGGCAAAAACGCATTCGGCGTCGGGGTCCTGCAGGCGGGTGAAGAAGGCGCCGAGTACCCCGGCCTGGGAGAGCGCCTTGAGCGTCCAGTGGCCGACGCCGGTGAGCTGCCGCTTGACCTGATGGGACTCTTCCGACTCTGCCTCAAGCGTGAACTCGAAGCCCTCTTCGGCGTCGCGGTGGTCCTCGAGCCGGATCGCCCTTGCCTCGCCGGCCAGCACCTGCAGCGCGCAGTAGGCGGTCCAGCGATCCTCGTACCGCAGCCCGTCCTTGCCAGCGGGACCTCCTGGTCTAGACATCGGATGGTGAATGCAAATCGTGCGCGGGCAAAGCGCGAAGGTTAAGCGGTCTGCCGCCAGCGCCCGATCGGGCCAGGTCTATTAGCTCGCGCCGAAGCTAGTCGAGCAGGCGCCGCAGATCGTCGGCGCTGAGATCGGCATCGCGCAGAATGCCGGCGAGGGTGCCGCGACGGAGTTCCCGGTGCAGGGGAACGACGAGCGCGTGTTTGCGCCCCGCCTTCTTCAAGCGGACGTGGCTGCCGCGTTGGCGGACGACTTCCCAGCCCTCCTTGCGCAGCGTCTTGATCAGGCGCTCGCCGGAGACGACCGGCTGGCGTGGGCTCACGCCGGCAGGGGAATCGAGCGGCGGATCACGCCGCTGTCGAGCGGTTCGCCGTCTTCGCGCAGGCCCTCGACGTAGAGAGCGACCGCCTCGCTGGCGTTCGCCATCGCGTCGTTGATGTCCTCGCCCTGGGTGTGGAGGCCCGGAAGGTCGGGCGCGTAGACGTGATAGCCACCCTCGTCCTGGGGCTCGAAGACCAGCTCGATTTCTCGTGCATCTGCCATAACCGCTCCTCTCTAGCTTACGCCAGCTTAGGGCTCCGTGGTCTGCTCTCAGGCGTAGTCAGCCAGTGTCTCTATTCTCGCCGGGGTGCAGCCGCAACCCGAAAATGATGCAAGCGGAGGACAATCGTGGCCCCCAGCTCAGCTGAAGCAGCTGGGCCACAAAGCATTGGCTGGCGCTGGCCGCTGGGCCGAACGCAATCCAGAGGGGATGGCCCGACTCGCACACTGGGTCTTTAACCGGCTCCTGGCCGATGAGGAGGGGCACAGCCTGCTCAGCTTGATGCAGTCGTTCCTTCTCAACTTCGCGCCGCCGAACTGGTGCTCACTGTCGCCCGGTTCTGGGGTCGAAGCCGATCGCCTCATCTGCGAGACCGGCATCTGTTTGATCTGGGTGCCTGGTCCCGCAGTGGTGGCGAAGCTGCTTGAGGCACCGAACAAAGCAGCCAGGGATGCGGTGCTTATTGACTACAACGACGAGATCCTCGATTCAATCGACGCCCGGCTCGTTGAAATCATGCATCCCGAGCTCGCAGGGCTACAACGCCTCGCCGCCGAAGCCGCAAAGGCGGCTCGCCTCGGTGTCCCCTCCCCCGCACAAGCTCTGGCCGCAGCCGTGATCAGTGCCATCGTCCACGATCATTACGGCTTCAGCTTCGGCTCGGCGCGGAGGGAGTTCGAGACCGAACCGCCGACGACGGCTGGCTTTTGGTCGCACCGGCGAGCGCTCATCCAGCGCTCGCTGCAGCACGCAATCCTGAAGTCAGACGACCGCCCCGCTGATGGTGGCTTCAACCGCCACCTGAGCAGCCACGGAACCATGCCCTCCCACTATGGCGAGGCACATGCGATCGAGGCACTACTGCTGATGGCCGGGGCACTGCGCGAGCTGGAGGAGTCCTATCTCGTCGCGGAGCGGGGCTTCGCGATCTCCGCGCCATTGCAGGACTATGCCGAGCGTCACGCGCTGACGGTGGCGGGCCCCGCCGAACACTGAGCGAGCGGGGTCGCCATCAGTGTCGGCAGTGGTGAACCTGAGCGCAGGAGGGGTGGCGCAGAGTGCCGCTGACACCTGCCCGAAAGATCGAGGTCACCTGTTGGGCCTCCGCCTTTACCCGCGCCCAGAAAAGCGCCTCGGTCGGCCCTGGGAAGAAGTGGATCGCGGCGACCAGGGCGATTGGAAACAGTGCCCGCAGGCGCTTGGGCGCATGCAGAAGCAAGTCGAACAGCAATTCCATCGCCCGAGAGTAGGCGGCGAGACGGCGGTGCAACCGACTCTGAGCCTGCTTCAACGAAGCGGGATTCGCAAAATTGGTACCCGGTTGGTACCCGCAGAAGAAAGCGACACCAGACTTCATGCATAAAAAAGGGCCCGTTTCCGGGGCCTTTTCCTATAGCGGGGCAGGATTCGAACCTGCGACCTTCGGGTTATGAGGTCTCTGGCGCTGGTTGACCAGGCTGGTTTTTGGCTTGTTCAAGCGGCTCGGGTTGATCCGAGTTGGACCTAGTTTCGCTCAACCTAGTACCCACTTAGTACCCACCTCGCGGGTCTTCAGGATCCGATCGGGCTGCACGGCCAGGACGAACAGACGCGCGACCTCGTTGCGGGCCAACTCCAGCTTCCTTTTCTTTCGCGGTCACTCGTCTCCCCGCTGGGTCGACCATCAGCGCCTCGAGGTTGATCGTCTCTTCCTGCGCAGCCGCGACCGGCTGCGCATTGACGAGGCCGCAGTCGAGATCCTCGGTGCAGGTTAGCCGTCGAACTCGATCGGAACGGCCTCAGCCAGTCCTACTCTCTGGGAATCGCCACACTGAATTCATGGGGACGATCAGGATCGACGCAGCGAACGCTGACGTGATTTCCTCGTTGCGCGATTTCGCCGGCCTACGGCTTTCTCTTCTGGCTTTGACAGTAGCGGCCACCTTCGCCTCGGCCACCTTCGCCGCCGCAGCGCGCCCGACCCCGGCCATCGGCACCCCTCGCTCGACCGCCCCGCAGCTGATCCTGATCCACGGCGGCTCCTTCCTCTACGAAGACCCGACGTTCGAATCGCTGACGGACCGGCGCGCGATCCGGGCGGGGTTCGTTCCCCATTACCTCCGCTATCCGCTAGGCGACATGCCGGCGGCCTTCCAGGCGGCACGCGAAGAAGCGGCTCGCCTGCGGACCCGGTACGGGAGCGCGGTCTACGCCTACGGGTCGTCGGCCGGGGGCACCCTCGCCGCGCTTCTGGCAGGCGACGGGCTCGTAACCGCCGCGGCCGCGAAGGCGCCAATATCCGACCTGCTTGACTGGCAGTGGCCCTTGAGCGCCTACGGCCCCGACTACTTCGAACGCATCGGGCTGGGGGCCTCGGCGGCGAGGCGAAGGCTCTCGCCCCTGCGCCGCCCCGCCAGGCGCCCACTGCTGATCGTGCAGGGCCGCCGCGACCGAGTTGTGTCCCCGGCGATGAACAGGGCCTACTCTTTAAAGTTCAAGCGCGTGTATCTGTGGGTAGTCCAAGGTGGGCACCACACCGAGCGTTTCCGGCCCGAGTTGCTGAGCCGGACCTTCAATTGGCTCGCCCGCGTCGCGAACGCCCGCCAACGCTGAGGAAGTTTCTATGTCCGCCAGGAGCGGCTTTCGGCCAGACATCGAGGGTCTGCGCGCCGTCGCGATCGGCGCTGTGCTGCTGTGCCACGCGGGAGTGGCCTTCTTCGCCGGTGGCTATATCGGCGTCGACGTCTTCTTCGTCGTCTCGGGCTTCCTCATCACCCGGCTACTGCTCGGCGAGCTCGACACGACCGGCGACATATCGCTGCGTCGCTTCTACGCGCGCCGGGCCAAGCGGCTGCTGCCGCTGACGGCGGTGCTCCTCGCCGCCGTCGGCATCCTCTCGCTGCTGCTCCTGTCACCCGTGCGCGCGGCGGAAGTCTCCGGCGACATCATTAGCTCGGCCCTCTACACGGCCAACTGGCACTTCGCCGCCCAGTCGGTCGACTACTTCGCCCAGGAAGTCGAACCGAGCCCGGTGCTGCACCTGTGGTCGCTGGCGATCGAGGAGCAGTTCTACCTCGTCTGGCCGACCCTGCTGCTGGCGGTCACCTGGTTCAGGCGAAACCGCGGGAGCTCTCTGCGCCCGGCGATCTGGGCGACACTCGCGATCGTCCTGGCGGGCTCGCTCGCACTGGGCATCCACCTCACCGACAGCCAGCCCGCGGCCGCCTACTTCTCGACCTTCGGGCGGGCCTGGGAGCTTGCCCTGGGAGCGTCGCTGGCGGTGCTGGGGGCGGTGCGCATCCCCCGTGCCATCGCGGCCGGGATCGGCTGGGCCGGCCTCGCCGCGATCGTCTACTCGGCCGTCGTCTTCGACGCGAGCACGCCATTCCCGGGCACCGCGGCCCTGCTGCCGACCCTCGGCACCGCCGCTCTGATCCTCGCCGGCTCCTCGATCCACGCCCAGACCAAGGGAGCCCCAGCTTGGCTGCTCTCGCTCTCCCCCGTCCGCTACGTCGGGCGCATCTCCTATTCGTGGTACCTGTGGCACTGGCCCGCGTTGATCTTCGCGGCCGTGATCCTGGGCCCGCTCTCCGTTCCGGCCGCCCTCGCGGTGGTCGCGGTCTCCTGGATCCCGACCGCCGTGACCCATCACCTGATCGAGGACCCCCTGCGCCTGTCCAGGGCACTTGCGCGCCGGCCGAACCGCTCGCTCGCGATCGGCCTCGCCTGCACGGCGATCGGCGTCTGCGCCGGCATCGGGCTGACCCGGCTGCAACCGACCCTGCACACCGCGCCGCTGTCCGACGTCAAGGGCGCCGCTGCGCTGCACGAACAGCCCAACCCCCAGCAGCGCGCCACCGCGGTTCGGCCCAACCCGCTGCGAGCGGCAGCCGACCGCTCCCGCGCCTACTACGACGGCTGCCTCGTCGGGATCAACGGCACGAATTCGAACAAGTGCCTCTACGGCGATTCGAACGGCAAGCGCACGCTGATCCTCTTTGGAGACTCCCACGCGATGCAGTACTTCCCGGCACTGGAGGAGCTGGCGGAAACGCACCGCTGGCGCCTGATCATGCTGACCAAGGCCGAATGCACGCCGGGCGAAGTGAAAATCCGCAGCATGATCGCCGACCGCGAGTACTCGCAGTGCGACGCCTGGCGCCAGGAGACCCTGCGCCGGATCGAAATGGGGGGCGGGTCGGCGCTCGTGGTGATGAGCGGGGACACCGCCTATGTCCCCTACGACGACAAAGGAGAAGAACTGAGCGGACGGGCGGCCGCCGCCGCGATGGAAGCCGGCTACGTGGCGACTCTCACTCGGATCCACCGGGCCGGTCTGCGCACCGTGGTCATCCAGGACACCCCCGCCTCGGCCAGCAACGTCCCGTCCTGCGTTTCCGAAGACCTCCAACACCTCGAATCATGCGCCTTCCCTCGGGTCCACGACAAGGACAAGGAATTCGACGTTCGCGCCGCCCGAAGGTCGCCGGGAGCCCATCTGATCGACATCAACCGTGAGATCTGCCCCCAGAATCTCTGCCGCGCGGTGATCGGCAACGCCCTCGTCTACCGGGACAAAAGCCACCTGAGCGCGACCTTCGCCCGCACCCTGGCCCCCGGGATAGAACGCGGCCTCAAGAGGGCAGGGGTGTCCTGATCAACGGGCGCCAAGGGCCGCTAGGAGCTCGCCCACCTCCCGCTCGCGGACGAGCGGATGGCGAAGTGGCAGCTCGGGCTTGACTTTGTAGCGGTTGCGACGCCCGTGTCGCTCGCGCAGCACGTACCCCTCCTCAACTAGCTCGGAAAGGATCTTGTGGGCGCTGCGCTCGGTGATGCCAACCGCAGCGGCGATCTCACGCAGGCGAACGCCGGGGTCCTGAGAGACGCAAAGCAGGACATGGGCGTGATTGGTGATGAAGTCCCAACGGGGCCGAACTTCGCCAGTCATCACGCCATGTCGTCACTTGAGATAAAGGAACTAAATTTCATGAATACTGATACAGTATAGCTACTAACCCAGCCCTGAAGCACCAGGAACTTGCTTTCCGAGCGACGGGGGCTCCACCGGAAGGACTCTGCGGTGGAGGCTCGGTCGATCGAGTCAAAGTAGGGCCCAATTGGAGACCCCCGTGCATAGACACTCAGTCGACTCTGCCGACCGCTCCGCTGACGTGACCCCACAGCTGGCGGACTCGTTCAACGTAGCCCTCGGCGGCAAGCCAAACGCAAACGCGGACCCGAACCGGGAGCGTCGCAGGCCGCCCTCGAACCAGACCTCCGCGGGATCGCCGATCCCCGCCCCCTCGCAGCTGCCCCTTCGCAAGCGAAGGTCGGCCAAGATAACGATGACCACATTCAAGGTTCTGAGTTTCAAGGCTCTGAGTCGCCGCCATCGGCGGATCCGTAGTTTGGGGGGCGCGGACCGACATGCCGGTGGATACGTTGGCGCACCCTATACACCTCACCGACCCCTATCGTCGCCGGCGATTTGAATGCGCGACCGGCACATACCCAGACTGTGTTCTGCCTGCGGGGCGCCCTTCGGAAGTCAGGACAGCGCCTGTTGGCGATGCGGCGGCCGCCGGACGGGCCAGCGCAAACGGCAAGTCGAAGAACAGGCCCATACGGACACCGAGCGCTGGGCCAACGAGGGGGGGAGGCAAGTCTGAGATCCCGCAGTCAGCCGAGGATATTCACGGCCCGTGCAGCCACCAGCAGCACGGTCGTAGCTGAGATCGCCGACTCGGCCAGCATCATCATCTTCACGCGCCGGGTCAGCGGCAGGGCATCCGTGGGGCTGAATGCGATTGCGTTGGTAAACGAGACGTACACGTAGTCGGCAAGTCGCGGGTACCAGTTCGGCTCGGCGAGTCGCGGATTCTCATCCTGAGGAAACTGGAAGTCCCGCGGCGGTGGATCGGGCCTGCTCCGATGTATCGGCCCACCGCGATCGAACTCCCAGAGCAGCAGGCCGAACGTGATGACGTTCGTGCTCCAGATCGTCGCTCCCTTGAAGAGCAACTCCCCGCCGCTTTTCTCATTCCCACTCAGCAGCGAGGCGATCAGAGCGCCGAGTGCCAGCACGTTGGCCGCGGTGATAACCCCTACCAGTGCAAGTGCCACGGTGCGACGCTTGCCCATCTGCTCCAGACGATGCCGGGGCGCCGACCCGGCGAGCAGCAACAACAGGCCCGCCTCGGGGACGACGGGAATCAGCCAGACCCAACCCGAGAGCCCGATGAGCGTCCAGCCCCCTCCTAGGCTCACGAGCGCGAGCGTGACCTGCAGAACGATCACCAGTGCGACGCCGAGCGTCGCCTCATACCGGGACTCGATCTCCTCCTCGTGCAGATGCTCCATGCTCACGCCCATGCCACCAGGCGCACGGGACTGGCGCGACGGCGACCTTCGTGGGCATTCATCCAAGCTAGACTATTATTTCTAGTTTTCTGCATCATGCATCTAATGAAGCTCTCGACATGACCCAGCTCAATCAAGAAGAGATGCTTGCGGCTGAAGTGCGCTATCGGCGCGAGCGTCTCGATCTGTACCGAGCGCGCGTCTACAGTGGGCGCCCGACCAGTCCCCAGCGGCTCAGGGCCCTCCAGCAGGCATACGACGGTGCGCTCTCCCGCCTTCGTCGCTCCAAATCGACCGCGAACGACACTGCACGGTCGTGAGTCATCCGGAGATCATGACGGTCAGCGGCGATGTCATCGGCGTTGAGGGATCGCTGGGCGAGGTCGAGAAGGCGCTCTCGGACGCCGCGAGGTCAGGCAGCTCCAGGTTCGCTTGGTTCACCGATAAAAGCACCGGCGAGCGGACCGGGGTAAACCCGGACCATGTGGTCAGCCTCAGGCTCAGCGACGCTGACAACTGAGTGCCCTCGGCCCAGGCGAGGGGGGTTGGGGTCGCTCCCCAATTCAAGACCGCCCGTTCTGAGCCAATTGATCGGCTTTCGCGGGAACTCGAATCCTGAGTGCGGCAGCCGGCAAGGCGCGTCCCTTCTAGACATTCGTAAGAAAAGGCTGTACCGCGCCCTCGGGTCCGGACAAACCGTGGTTCGTAGCCGCCCTCTGCTCAGATCAGATCGGTCGGAGCGAGGATGAAGACCTCACACATCATGTCCGGATCCTGCTGATTACCGCTCATGAACCCGATGACCTTGCGACGGGTTGCGCCTTCGACGACCTCCTCGAAGCGATGTCGCATCATCTCCTGGAAGGCCATTCGTTGTTCGATCACCGCAGCGCCACGGCCGCCGTCGAGGAGCGTCTGCTCAACGCGCGTGAAACCGCCGCGGAGGATGCAGACGACGAGATCGTCCTGGTAGTAGGACTTCGCTTCGGTCGGACCGCGCCCATAGAACTCCTTCAGCAGGGAGACCAGACCATCTGAGATCGCGGTCAGCTCGTCGCCATGACGGCGCCTCGCGTCCGCCGCCTGAGTCTGCGTGGGATCGGCCTGGGGTCCAGAGATACGACGATGTTAGCCCAGCGCGCTAGACTGGTTTGACCGTTCGTTGGGTTCTTCCACCCTCTGCCTCGCGCGCGCTTCTAGCCAGAGGACGAGAAAGAAGGCCCAGTTGTCGGCCCTCACCCCACCTTTGCGCGGCGATGAGCTGCTCGCCGCCGTCAACGAGTCGATGGTCGCACTCCACGAGCGCTATCACCATCGCGCCCCGGTCAGTTCGAGGACCCAGATGCTCGGAGAGGATCTCCTCGCCTGCGTGATGGGCGGCGTCTACACCGAGGTCGAGAAGACGATGATCGAGTTGCAGCGCGGCCCCGTCGTGCAGGAAACGCGCAGCGCGTTTCAGGACGCGATGCAGCACAAGTTCATCGGAGAGGTGGAGCGACTCTCCGGGCGCGACGTCATCGCCTTTATCTCCAATTCCCATGTCGGTCCCGACATGGAGATCGAGTTATTCATGTTCCGGGACGAGGAGTAGATGGGGAGGGTTCGACGGTCGAGGAAAACTCCGCTACTCTGATTCAAGGAGGGCATCACTGAGGTCGGCTCAAAGTCGGCAGCACCAAGTGACTTCCGGACCCGTCTTCCGAGTTAAGGAGTCCGCGATGCCCAATCCTTCCGCTTCGGTTCCGCCACCTACTTCCCCCCTCGTGGGATCACCGCCGCTCTTCCTCTGCACGCGCAGGGCAGAGAGCAACAGCTCAATCCGTCTCGTTCTCGCCGGAGAGCTCGACCTCGCTAATCGGGCGCATTTCCAACAGGCGCTGAGCGACGCTCAGGCTGACGCGCCCCGCGTCATTCTGGACCTTCCCGCGCTGACATTCATCGACTGCGCATCCCTTTCCGTCATTTTCGATGCCGCCGTCGAGGCCCGGCGCGCGGAGGGGCTCCTCATTCTCCTCGACCCCCGCGGGCAGGTCCGTCGGGTGCTCAAGATGATCGGGGCGCCAGAAGGCGTCGCGGTGATGGAGGGAAGCGACCTCGGACCGGTGCTAGGTGCACGAAGTGAAATGGATGAAGGGCTTGAGAACAATCATCGCGGTCCGGTAGTCACGCGAACATCAGGGTTGACTCCTTTGGCTTGAGTCGAATCCAACAATTGTTCGGATGCTCCAGGTGCGGCTCTCGAAGCCGCCCGCCCGCACCCGACTGAGGCGCGCTTGCCTCCAGGTCAGAAGTCGTCCGTCGGTCGGGTCGATCAACTTGAGGCGAACCGCGCGCAGACCGTCCTTGAAGGTGAGGATCGGCACGTCGGCGAAGATCTCGTTCTCGTCGTGGGCACGCTGAAGGTTGTAGTTCGGGATCTTGGCGCTGAGGTGGTGGACGTGGTGGAGCCCGATGTTGCCGCTGAAGAACTGGAAGAGCTTCGGCATCTTCAGGTAGGAGCTGCCCTTCAAGGCGGCATCTGCATAGCTCCAACTCTCGCCGCTCTCCCAATAGGCATCCTCGAACTGATGCTGGACGTAGAAGAGGAAGACGCCGCCTAGGGCCGCGAGAGCCATGGTTGGCATCTGCACCAGCAGCCAGGCGATCGGGCCGACGATCGAGATCAGCGTGCCCAGCAGCAGCGCCAGGGCAACGTTGGTCAGCCAGACGCTGTGCACCTGGCGGGGGCGCATCTCGCGGGTCCAGAACCGCGGTCCGATCATCAGCGACCAAATCGGGCCGATCACGAACATCACGACCGGGTTGCGAAAGAGACGGTAGGCCAGGCGTCCCCGCCATGATCGTGCGGCGTACTCCTCGACGGTGAGTGTGGCGATATCGCCCTGACCGCGGCGATCTAGGTCGCCCGCGCTGCCGTGGTGGACGGCATGGTTGTGACGCCAGTTGGCGAAGGGCTGGAAAACGAGGAGACCGGTAACGCGTCCAAGCCAGACGTTTCCGCGCTTTGTGGACAGGTAGGAGCCATGGGTGCAGTCGTGGAAGACGATGAAGGTCCGCATCAGAAAGCCCGAGGCGGGGATGGCCAATGCCAACGTCAGCCAGACCGAGACGTCGAGCAACAGGTACATGGCGGCGCTCAGCAGGACGTAAGGCACTACGGAGGTGGCAAGTCCGATCGAGGCACGTATGGCGGAGACCCGCTCGTACGGGGCCACCGCACTTCGCCAATAGGCGCGGCCCATTCGGGTTGGAGCACCTACCCCGTGGGATCCGGTACCGGCAGCTGGTAAAGCCATGTTCCTCGACCTCCGCGTGGTTGAGAACCTCGGAACCGCGAGGCTCGGCTTTCGTGACGCCGGAAGTCAGGGTGTGCCGCCGGCCTAAACGGCCGACTTCAGGGGGTGCCCTCCTGCGATGCTCGGGTGCCGACAAATGAAGTCTGGCCCCCAATCTCTACCCGTAGTTCATCGCGCTAACGCCTCCTTCTGCGTTACGAGCCACCGTCATAGGTTCCCCTCCGCCTAACTTTGGTGAGCGGACGCGCCTGAGTGCGCTTTCCCCGCGCTATTGCACTCTGCCGAGTGCGCGAGCAACAGGCGCTGCGCGCCTGTCTGCTTCGCAAGCGCGAAAACCCGCAACTCAGAATGACGGCAAATTGACGGCAGACGAGATTTCCGTCCAACCACCTCGAAACGGAAAAATGCCCGCATCTGCGGACCTTCTTCCTAAAGCGGGGGAGGGATTCGAACCTGCGACCTTCGGGTTTATGACCCGAAGGTCGCCCCGTAAAATGGGCTCGAAACGCGCCCTTCAGAGAGATCTCGTGCCTAGGACCGCAAAACCAGAGGAAATGTCGGGGGCATCGATGGAGGCGAAAAGTGCCCAAAATTGGTACCCGCACCAGGTTCGGCAAACGGAGGCCCAGACACGAAAAAAGCCCCGCTAGCGGGGCTTTTCTCTATAGCGGGGGCAGGATTCGAACCTGCGACCTTCGGGTTATGAGTTCTCTGGAACTGGTTGACCAGGCTGGTTTTTGGCTTGTTCAAGCGGTTCGAGTTGGATCGAGTTGGCCCTAGTTTCGCTCAACTTAGTACCCACTTAGTACCCGCCCAGGGGAGCGAATCGTACGTCGGGATGCGGTCCCGTTGAAACGGCCGCGCCGATTCTCAAGACCTGATCCGATGCTATGGCTCGACCAGCTGCAGTTTTGGATATTCCTTCAGCCTTGGTCTTGCAGGCAACGGCGCTACGGAGTCCGCGGGCAGCATCGTCAGCCCGAAGACGATCGCGTCCAGGTCGGCCTGATGAATGCCTAGCTCTCGGGCGATTGCAGCCTTGCCCATACCCTCCTTGCGAAGCGCGGCAAAGATCTTGTTGAGGACCTGGGAGGTCTCGCGTTCGATTGGCTCGGGCTCGGTGGTGAGATAGTCCCGCTTGCCGATCTCGATCACCAGCGTGCGGTACTGCCAATCGCTGAGTGCCTTGAGCGAATGCAGGCGATGCGCGATCGCGGCAACTGATACGCGCCAGGGCTTCTTCAGCTCGACGAGCTGCTCAAGCGTGGGATGGCGAGGAGCCTTCGCGAGAACACTTGCGGCCGGCATCAGGAAGGCGGCGGCGAAGCGGTGGGCCTCGAGCTCTGCGCGACGACCCTGCGGCGGGTCATGGTGCCAGTGCAGAACGAGATGGCCGAGCTCATGGGCTGCATCGAACCGACTTCGCTCCCCTGACTTCTCGGTGTTGAGGAAGACGAAGGGCTGATCGGCACGCCAAAGCGAGTAGGCGTCGAGCTCCCGGCATTCCTGAGTCACCGAGAAGACGCGAACGCCGCGCATCTCAAGGAGGTGGATGAGGTTGGGCGCTGGCTTCTCCCCCAAGCCCCATTCCACCCGCACAGCCTGCGCGGCGGTTTCGGGGTCTACACCAGGCCCTAGTTTCGGCACCCGCGGCTCAGGAAGCCGAAACCTTTCGCCGATCCAATCGGTGGAGGAGAAGGCTAGGGCGCCGGCAGCAAGAGCTCGATCGCGGTCGGCCGCGGCCATCTTGCTGAGTGCACGAAAGCTGACGGCATCGACCGAAAGTTCCTCCAGATCTGGACCCTCGAAGAAGGCGACGGGGAAGTTGAGCACCCTGCCGAGCCGCTCGACCGTGTCCGGCGAGGGGGTCATGTCGCCAGCCTCGTAAGCAGTAAGGCTACGAGTTGAGACGCCGATCAATTCGGCAACGCGCTTCTTCGTTAGGCCGCGTCGGCCGCGAGCCAAGGTGAGACGAGATGGCGTGAACATCCCACGCTCTAGATTCGCTCGATCGGCACATCGATGTCGCCGTCGTCCTCATCGTCGTCATCGGCGGCGTCGCCGTCCCGCGCGGGCAACGCGGCGATCTCGATCGGCGAGAAGATGATCCGCTCGCTCCAGGCGACTACGCGCCCTTCGTCGTCCTGCTCGGCTGGCAGCGACAGCTCATAAGTGAGCTCTTGCTCGTCGGTGGAAAGAAGAAGGATCCAGGTCTGCGCGACGATCGACTCCTCGTCGGCGTCGGGGTCTTCGGCGGGGACGAGCGGCAATAGAGAAAGCTGGTTGTCTTCGACCGCATCGCGGGTGGCAGGGCCCTTCGGGTAGCGGGTGGCCGGTTCGAACAGGCCGATGCTCCCCGTATGGAGATCGCCGGTGGCGACGGTGACGGCAATCCGCTCGTTGGGGCTGAGGACACGCGAGTAGTTGCGCCGGTCGCAAGGGGTCCAACCCGCCGGCGCGAGAAGCTGGCGGATCGCGGCGTGCGTCTCCGCCCACTGAGTGGTGCCGGGAAAACTCGGCGGGTGGAATGGAGTGCAGGTCTGGCGGGCGGAGAGACCCCGAATCACGGCCTCCTCGACGGTGCGCTCTTCGAGCCCAAGCTCGAACAGTCGGGCTGCGCGGCCCTCGGGCTGATCATGGGTCTGAGCGGGATTAGCCATCTAAAGCTTCCTTCGGTTCGGGGTCGGTTCTCGAAACGCTACCACGAGTGAGGGCGGAAAAGAGGAAGCCATCATGAGGTCCCCTCAGAAGGCGCAGTCAGCTGGCGAGTTCTGCCGCTCAGGCAACGTCCATTCGAACAGCCGCTCGGCCGCCGGACTCCAGACCGAGTAGTACAGCCAATCGGTGTAGAGCTGGCACCGGGCAACAAGCGGGTCCCCGTTGTGTGGTCCCCCGGCGAAAGTCCAGTACGCAAGGGCAGAAGTTCGCTCGTCGAGGATCGACTGCATGACGATGATGTTGCTGGCGCCCTTCAAGCCGGCATTGCGAGCATCACGAAAGAAGGCGTGGGTCGGGTCCCTGGCGAGATCGGCCCACCAGGAGCCAAATTCAGCGGGAGAACCGGCCGCCCGCCATGCCTCGTGGATTGAGACGCTGACCTGGCGGGCGAAGACCAGCCAGCCGAGGTAGACCCGGGAAACGTCCTGCCTTTGCCGAGACGTCGGCATCGGGCCAACCAATTGCGAGGTCAAGGAATCGAGTTCGCTCAGCTGCCCGTCGGCGTATTCGAGTTTCTCCTTCGCGTCCTCGAGGCGGGACCAGACCGGCGCTTCCATCCAACTGATCCTAAGGTTGAGATGGGACGCCTCGGAGGGTCATCCGCCGAGAGACCCAGCCCGGATACCGAAGGTCGCTCAGAGCAGGCGAAACAACTCGTCGGCACTGAGGTCGGCATCGCGGAGGATGCCGGCGAGGGTGCCGCGACGAAGTTCCCGGTGGAGCGGGACTACGAGGGCGTGCCTGCGCCCCGGCTTCTTCAAGCGGACGTGACTGCCGCGTTGACGGACGACTTCCCAGCCCTCCTTGCGAAGCGCCTTGATCAGGCGCTCGCCGGAGACGACCGGCTGGCGCGGGCTCACGCGGGTAGGGGAATCGAGCGGCGGATCACGCCGCTATCGAGCGATTCGCCGTCTTCGCGCAGGCCCTCGACGTAGAGGGCGACCGCCTCGCTGGCGTTCGCCATCGCGTCGTCCATGTCGTCGCCCTGGGTATGAAGACCGGGAAGGTCGGGCGCGTAGACGTGATAGCCGCCCTCATCCTGGGGCTCGAAGACCAGCTCGATTTCTTGTGCATCTGCCATAACCGCTCCTCTCTAGCTTACGCCAGCATGCGGGCCTGCCCGCCTAACTGGCCTCTTTCTCATCGTCGGTTGCATCGCCGTCGTCTTCCTCTTCCTCTTCGGCGAATGCCGCCTCTGCCCAGCGGGCACCCTGGACGGGATCGGGCGCGTAGTCAGCGTAGATTTCGGTCGTCTTGTAGTCGCGGTGCCCCATCCACTCCTGAATGGTTCGCAGCGGCGCGCCCGCAGCCGCCATCCTCGTGCCGAAGGTGTGGCGGAGGTCGTGGAAGCGGATCGAGCGAACGCCAGCCGCCTTGAGTGCACTCTTAAAGCGCTTCCTCATCTTCGAGGCGTCGAACGGGGCGCCGGTCTCGGGGTGGCAGAAAACGAGATCGTCGGCGCCGGTGTACTCCGAGCGCTTGAAGTGCTCTTTGAGCGCGGCCGCGACGCGCTCGGGCATCGGGACCGATCGGCTGGAGCGCTTCGTCTTCGGAGTGCCGAAGCGCCCGCGGGTGTAGTTGCGGCGGACGCGGATCAGGCCCGCCTTCCAGTCGACGTCTTTCCAACGCAGGGCGATCAGCTCCCCCTGGCGCAAGCCGGTCATGGCGGCGGTCAGGTAGAGAGGCCGCTCGACCGCGCCGAGAACGTCGTCAGGGACCTCGTGCAGGAGCCCCTCGAGTTCCTCCAGGTCGATGAAGCGAATGTCGGGGTCGCGGCCGTCGGCTCGCGGCCGTTCGGCTTCGGCGACGGCGTTGCCCGAAGCCCAACCGCGCTTCGCCGCGAAGGCGAAGAGGCCGTGGAGGAAGTTCAGGTGGTTGCTGATCGTCTTCGGCGAACGCCCCGCCTTCTTCATCAACGAGACGTAGGCTTCGATGTCGGCGCTGCCGTAGCGGTTGATCGTCTTCTTCGGCAGCCCCCGCTCGGCTTTGTTGAGAATGCCTTCGTAGTCCTGAACCGTTCCGGGCTTGCGTTCGAGGAAGTCGCGGACGTGGGCGACGTAGGCGTCGCCAACCTCGCGCAGCGTCAAGCGCTCCTGCGGCGTCGGCTTCAACTCGCGTATCAGCCGCCGCATCTCCTTCTCGGCCTGGGCCTTCGTCAACCCCTCGCGGCTACCTCGCTTGCGCTGGCGACCAATTTTCCGCTTGATTTGGCGAGTGCCGACGTACCACTTCGCGTACCAGGAGCCTCGGTGCGGATACAGCGATCCCGAGCCGTAGGCGCGGCGGCTGTTGTCCTCGGCCATCAGACCCACCTCCACCTAGACGCGGCCGCCTGGGGACTCGATCTGTTCGAGCCAGGCAAGGATCGACTCCCGGCGATAGCGCCGGGTCCGGCCAATGGCGACCGTAGGGATGCGACCTTCGCGCGAGAGCTGCCACACGTACTCGTGCGAGACGCCCAGCAGATCCGCGACCTCATGCGCGGTCCACAGGCAGCCCTCCGATCCTCGCCGGGCGCGAAGGCGATCAGCCGTCGCCATCGTGAACCTCCTGCTGGGACGCTGGAATGCATGTGCGGATCCACCGCGCCCCGACCACCGGACTGCCGAGATACGGGCATGGGGGGTCAAGTCCGCAACCAGCCAAAGTGCTCCCCCCTAGCGGGGCGCGGACAATCCGCGCAGGCAATCCAGCGGGCGTTGAGCTCTGGAGCCGGGGCGCCATCACAGCCCCGGCGGGTGCCGCATCTCGAATCCGGCCAGGTAGGAGGCGGAGAACTTGTCTTCGCCGATCCAACCTGGACCCTTGCCGGGGGCGACGATCCCCGAGGTGCCCCAGTAGCGCTCGCCCGGCGGTGTCACTCCGGCCGAGAAGCGGATGAAGGTGTGGGCGTCGGCGCCGTAGGGCTTGACGAAGATCGTCACCCACCGTCCCGGTCCCGGTTCGCCCCACCGGACCAGCAGCGTCGTGTCCATCGTCGGGTTGCCGAAGCCGCCGACCTGGAGCAGGTGACTGACGGCGCTCGAACAGTCGAAGGGCCCGTTTGGGGGAGTCGGCGAGGCGCCGTGGGAGCCGCCCCAGACGTATTCGGAGGTCGGGCGCAGGTCGCTGAGGCGGGCAGCCTCTGCGACCATCCGCGCGACGGTCTCGTTGGGGGCGCTCGCCGCCGCGGCGCAGGCGGTGCCGCTGGCGGCTTCGATCGTGCCGTCGCCGGCGAAGCGGTGGGCGTGCGCCAGGACCTCGGCGACGTACCACTCGGCGTGGTTGTAGCTGTAGATCGCGCCGTGCCAGTCCTGCGGAGCGCCGGAGGCGCGCAGCAGGCGGGCGGCGGCGAAGATCGCGTCCCAGGGGTTGTAGGGGTCCTTGATGCCGTCGCCGTTGCCGTCGACCCCGAAGGCTTCCCAGCTCGACGGGAGGAACTGCATCCAGCCTTCGGCTGCCGCCGAGGAGACGCCCAGGTTCGTGCCGAAGCCGGTCTCGACCCAGTTGATCCCAGCGAGGATCGACGGGCCTTCCTCCCCCAGCCCATACTTCGCCGCCGCCTGCTCGTAAATCGGGACCAGGCGCTTCGGCACCTTCGAGCTGAGTGCCCCGACGGCTTCACCGCCGCCGCAGCTCGGCGAGGCGCCGAACATCACCGTGACCGCGAGGAGGACCCCGATCAGGGCGGCAAGCAACCCGAGCGGCAGGCCGAGCAGCAGCTTCGGCGCGCGGGGAGCTGGGAGTGAACCGGCCTCCACGGCACCCTCATCCCGGCGGCGAGATCGTGACGACCCGCCAGCGCGAGCCTTGTTTCCGAACGAGGAAGCCGACCGAGAATGGCGGCGAGCGGCCGTCGCCGATCTCGACCACGCCGGTCAGGGCGGCGCCGCGCGGTCGCAGGGTCACGGCGAGGGCGCGAGGCTGGAGGCCGCGCCGAGCTGGCGGCACCCTCGACGCCGCCGCCGCGAGGTCGCGGCGAAGGGCGGCGGTGGCGCCCGGCAGCGGAGGCGGGTGATGCCGGTAGATGCTGCGGGCGTAGGCAGAGGCGAAACGGCGGGCGACGCGGGCGGCGGGCGCGAGCCGCTGGGCGGCGACCGACCCGCCCCGCCTTCCGCTCAGAAGTGAGGAGCCGGCCTGGGTGTTGGTGTCACCCGAGGAGCAGCCGACGAGAGCGAAGGTGAGGAGCGCCAGCCCGAGCGACGCCCCGGCGCGGCGGCGGCACGACGAGATGTGACGGGCGGGATGCATCCGCCTCTGCTGTCCAGCGACAGGCTGGTTTGCATCGTTTTCAAGCTGCGCCGATGCAAATGGCTTCTGCGGTGGACAGTCCGGGTAGAGGCAGAGCGCCCCCTTACCTAAAATGAAGATGAGCGCTTTGGCTGCCTCGTCGTAAACATCGAAGTTCCGAGGTCACGATGTACGGACGTAAAGCCAACGGTGAGTTGAACCAGTCTGAATTGGAGGAGGCCCGGCTGGGCTTCATCCAGTTCCTTCGACGCAAGCGTTTTTCACCACAATTCATCGCCAGTCACGGCGACGACCTGTTTGCGACGGCGGCGCTCGAATACAGCCGCAAGGTCGCCGAAGGCGAGGAGATCGACAGCCCTGCGGGCTGGCTCATCACCTGCGCCTGGCGACGGACCAAGAGCCTGCTCGAAGCCCAGGGCCGCTCGCCCCAGATCGTCTCGACCGACAAGGCCGAGGCGATCGAGGACGAGATGGGGCGAAGCCCGGAGGACGTGGCCCTCGATGAGGATCGACTACGGAAGGTGCAGGAGGCGGTTGACCAGCTGACGGTCGAGGAGCAGCGCCTCCTCGAGCTTGCCTACTTCGAGGGCATGGCCGTCCGCGAAGCAGCCCGCGAACTTCACTGGCACCCCTCGAAGGCGCAGCGCTGCCACGAGGCTGCGCGCAAGCACCTTCACCGACTGCTCGGTGTCGACAGCCTCGACGAGCTGGAGATTATCGTCGGCCTCGCCGCCTACATCTCAGTGGCCGAAAAGGGGAGCACCCCGCACCTCCCGGCCGGCGTCGAGGCGGTCGCCGAGACGGTCAGCCGGGCGATTTCCCACGGCTGGGCGCGAGCGCAGGATCTCGCTCGTCGCCTTCCGCTCGGTGGCGGTAGCGCCGAGCCGTCGGCGACCGCGGCGATCGGCGGGAGCGCCGGAAGGGCCGCCGGTGTCTGCGCCACCGCCGCGCTGGCCTGCCTGGCGAGCGGTGTGGTCGGCCCTGGCGTCGGCGGCGTGATCGGCGGTGGTGGTGAAAGCACTCCGCCGGCAAAGCAGCGTCGCGTCGCCGACACGCCCCAGGTCGCCCCTCTGACTCCGCGCAGCAACCCGACGCCGCCGATGCCCGAACCGAAGTCGCAGAACTCGACCGACGCCAGCGGCGGCGGCACGAAGCGCGGCGGGAGCGGCACCGCCACCGCCAGCGAAAAACACACTAAGCACGCGACCCAGGCCGTCGAGTCGCAGTCGCTGGAGTCGGCGGCGGGTGGCTCGGAAACGAGTAGCGCGCCGGTCGAATCGACGCCAGTTGCCGAATCGAGCCCTCCTGAATCGAGCGCGAGCAGCTCCAGCTCGACCCCCACTCAAGTCGCAAACCAGCAGTTCGGACCCTGAGAGGCGAGTGATGAGAGACGCGATCCGACAATTGACCAACCTGGCCCGGTGGCTGCCCGTCGCGCTGATGGCGGCGCTGTTTCTCCTCCCATCGAACGCCCGGGCCGGCAGCTACATCGTCGCTCAGTGTTCACCCGGGGTCTACACCGGCGCCGACGACGCGGGCTTCACCGCCTCGACCACCCACTACACGCCTCGCGTGGACTGCTCGCCTTCGGCGCCAGGGCTCCAGATCGCGCACACCCTCGTCAACGGCGAAACCGGAACCGTGCAGGGGGGCTTCGGCGCATGGGTGTGGACGGCTCCGGCGGGCACCTACATCACCGGCGGATCGACGTTCAGCCGCCTGGCGACGGAATCCGGGCAGCACGGCTACCTCGCGGTCTCGCCCGACAGCGGGGCGGGCCTCTCCTACGAGAACCAAAACGACGACCAGGGCCACGAGTCCGGCATCCCGGCCGGCAACTGGCGTTACTTGGTCGCCCGCCTGGAGTGCACGCAGCCCAACGAAGGGAACCGCTGCGTCGGCGCCGCCGGTGGCGCGCACACCTACGTCAAGCAGGTCCGCATCCAGCTCACCGACGTCGTTTCCCCGACCATCTCGATCGGCGGCTCGATGTTCTCGGGCTCCGAACTGCGCGGCCCGCAGACGATCTCGGTCTCGGCCGCCGACCAGGGCGCCGGGTTGCAGTCGGTTCAAGTGGTCGTCAACGGACAGGGCGCGACGGGCGACGATCTCTCGGGGTCCTGCAACCCCCTGCCGGGAAACATGACCTCGCGCCTGTCGCCCTGTCCGCCGAGCTTCGGCAAGACCTACACGCTCGACACGGCGAAGGCGCCGTTTCGAGAGGGCGTCAACTCGATCTCGGTCTGCGCCTACGACTACGCGCAGACGGGGACGCCCAACGCCGCCTGCGAATCAAAGGAAGCGCTAGTCAACAACCTCTGCCCCGGCTCGGCGGTCGGCGGAGGCAACACGATCACCGCCGGCTTCGCCGGCAACCACAAGGGCGAACGGACGCTGGCTTTCCGCCACCGCGCCCTGATCCGCGGGCGCCTGCGCGACCCGGCGGGCAACCCGGTCGCCAACGCCCAAGTCTGCCTCCAAGGCCATACCGATCTGCCCGGGCGCCCCTACCACCTGATCGGCACCGCGACGACGAACGAAGCTGGCGGCTGGACCTTCAAGCTGCGTCGGGGCCCGTCGCGGTCCTTGCGGGTCGCCTACCGCTTCGGCGCCTTCCAGACCTCCACCGACCTGACCCTCCACATGCGGACGCGGGTGACGCTCCACCTGAGCCGCCACCGGACCCGCGCCCACAAACGGATCTACTTCTCCGGGGAGATCGCCGGGCCTAACTGCGCGCTGCGGGTCGTCGTCATGCGCGGGACGGTGCCCGGCGCGAAGCGGCGGTTTCTCGTCCGACGCGCAAAGACCGACGCGCTCTGCCACTACCGCGCCGCCTACGCTTTCTCCCCGGTGCCGAGGACTACGAGATTCGTTTTCAACGCCGTCGTGCCTGAACAGAACGGGTATCCCTACGTGCGGGGTCACTCCGTACCTCGCTACATCCGAGTGAGGCGGTAATCACCACATGCTCGGGTCGAACAAGGAGGACACACCATGAAGATCAAGCTCAGCCGCCGCTCGGCCGTCGTGGTCGTGGCCGCCATCGTGGTACTCGCGCTGGGTGGAAGTGCGCTCGCGCAGTCGGGTCCGACCGCAACCAGCTCAGCTCACCACGGCAAGATCAACTACCGCTTCGGCAAGATCGTCGACACCGACACCACCCCCAACGACGGTCAGTTCAACTACGCCCACGGCCACGCCAACTGCAAGCACAACGAGCGGCCGATCTCCGGCGGCCTGCGTTTGCACCACGGCGGCGTCACGGCAGTCATCGGACACTTTCAGATGGTGGAGTCCGGCCCGATCAAGCGGGAATGGACCGTGACGGCCGCCTCCGACATGGGCGGCGCCGCACGCGCCGATTTCGTCGTCGTCGCCACCTGCGAAAACCGGTAACGACCTAAACCGCAGGGTGTCGTAAGCGCCTGATCCGGGCGCGGACGACCCCTGGCCGCCACCTCCGCCCCGATCAATTTCGCCCGGGGCCGATGCAATCGAGGACCGCGCTGGACAGCGGAAGTGCAGAGGCACTTCTAGCCAAAGGAGTCCATCGTGGCCCTCGCAGTCTTCGTCAAGCTCCAGGTCGCCGCCGTCAGCATCAAACCGAACCCGAGCGGGGGGCCGGGGACGCCGGCGCTGGAAAAACTCGTCAACTGGCTCGCCGCCGTGGTCCTGCTCGGCTGCGCCGCCGGGCTGCTGATCGGCGCCGCACAGTGGGCGCTCGGCAGCAAATCCAACAACTTCAGCCACGCCTCTGACGGCAAGCAGAAGGTCCTCTACTCGCTGATCGCCGCCTTCGTCGTCGGTGCCGGAGCGGCCCTGATCAACTTCTTCTACACCTCCGGCTCGGCGGTCAAGTGATGCGCCCGCCCACCGAAGGCTCAGCGGGAGGGCAGCGGCGTCTCGCCTTTGCCTGCATCGCCACGCTGCTCGTCGGCTTCCTGCTCGGCCATGCCCTCTCCCCCAGCCCTGGCGGCGACCGCGCCGCGACACCTGCCAAAGCCGGCGCGGCGCGGTCGCTCGCCGGCGTGCCGGTGTCCTTCCCCGACTCGGCTCGCGGGGCGGCCCAGGCCGTCGCCACCTACCAGCGGGCCTTCGCCACCCCGGCGGTTCTGCGGCCCGACGTCCTGCGCTCGCGGATCGAAGCGGTGGCGACGCCCGACTACGCGGCGACCATGTTGGCCGCGAACTCGCCCGGCGCCGAACGCTTGGCGGCGGGACCGATCGGCGCCGGGGTCCGGCGCGGAGTGCAGACGCTCTACTCGGCGATCCCGATCGGCTACCGGGTCGAGTCCTTCGAGCCCGACCGCGCCCGCGTGCTCACCTGGGGCTTCACCCTGCTCGGCAACGCCGAAGCCGTGGAACCGGCCGCCTACTTCGGCCTGACCCACACCGAGCTCGTCTGGATGGAAGGCCGCTGGCGGATCGCGGAAACGCGGGGCGGCTTCGGGCCGACGCCGAAGCTGGCGACGAACCCAGGTCCGCTCGGCGCCTACGGCGTGATCGACCTGGCGCGGGGACTTGAAAGCTATGAGCTGGCTCCCTAGATGCGCGGCGGCCGCCCTCCTCGCTGGTCTGCTGGCGACGCTGATCGTCGTCGCGCAGCCCTCGCCGTCGCCCGCCCGCGCCAACCCCGTCTGCGACATTGGCAGCGCCCCGGCGGGGGTCGTCACCGAAGGCGTCGGCGCGATCACCAGCGGCATCATCGGCGGCGGCAACCCGGTCGGTGACGCCTGCAACGCGGTCAGCGGCGAGGTGACGGGCGCCGTCACCGGGCCGATCTCCGACGCCCTCAAGGAAGTCGGCAACGGGATCTTCGAGCAGATCACCACCTGGGTCGCCGACGGGGCGAGCTGGTTGATCGGGCAGGTCGTCAAGGGCATCGAGGAAACGACGACGCCGCAGTTGACGACCAAGAGCTTCGTCGCGGAGTACGGGCGCATGGCGGAGATCGCGGCGCTGATGGGCCTGGCGATGCTGCTGTTGGCGGTGTTGGAGGGACTGGCGCAGGGCAACGCCGGTCTGCTCGTCCGCGTCGTCCTCATCAACCTGCCGCTCGCCTTCATCGCCACCAGCGTCGCCTATGCCGTGGTGCAGCTGCTCCTCGTCGCCACCGACGGGATGTGCCACGCGATCGCCGCCGCGAGCCACGACAACTCCGAGCACTTCTTCAAGGCGGCGATCACCGGCCTCGGCGAAGCCGGAGGCGAAATCGGTAAGGAAGTCGATGGCGCTGCCACTGGTGAACCGGCCGGCGCAGCGGTCGGCCAGGCAGCCGGAACGGTGGAGGTGCCGCTCTTTGTCACCTTCCTGGCGGCGATCATCGGAGCCTTTGCCGCCTTCATGGTGTGGCTTGAGCTGCTGATGCGCGACGCGGCGATCTACGTCGTCGCTCTGTTCTTGCCGATGGCGCTGGCGGCTTCGATCTGGCCGCGCTGGACCGGCGCCCTGCGCCGCACCGGGGAGCTACTGGTGGTCATCATCGGCTCGAAGTTCGTCATCGTCTCGATCATCTCGCTCGCCGCGGGGCTGGTGGCCGAAACCGACGGGCGAATCGAGCACATCCTCGCCGCCTCGGCGCTGATGCTGCTCGCCTGCTTCGCGCCGTTCGTCCTCCTCAAGCTGGTGCCCTTCGCCGAGGGCGCCATGACCGCCGCCTACGGTCGGCGGTCGGCCGCTGGCGGAGCGGTGAGCGGAGTGCAGCTCGCCAGCGACGTGCAGATCCTCCGCAACATGGCCCGCTCCAACTGGGGCGAGTCAGGGGCCACCCTCTGGAACGCGGGCGAGAAAGGCGGTGGCGGCGCCGGACCCGAGCCGGGCGGGCCGCGTGGTGGTGGCGGCCCGGGCGCAGGACCGAGCGCCGGGGGCGGCGAGGCCAGCGGCGGTGCAGCCGGAGGCGGGGCGGCGGCTGGCGGAGCCGCCGCGGGTGCTGGCGCGGCCGCTGCGGTGCCCGCGGCAGCGATCGCAGGCACCAAAGCCGCCTCCCAGCGTCTACAGGGGACGGGGGTCGCCCAGCAGGCGAGCAGCTCGGCGGGCGCGGGCGCCGCGCCGGTCGAGGAGCCGGGCGAGGCGCGCGGCGCGGCGACCCCGCGCGAGGGCGACGGCGGCGGCGCGCCGAGCGCCGGTGAGAAACCGCCGCGACCTGCACCCGAACCGCCCAGCCCGAAGCCCGAGAAGGGATCGAAGTCGTGAGCGCGCGGCGCTATCGCTTCGGTCCCCTCGAGCAGCGCGCCGTGGTCGGCCCGCTACGGGCCGGCCAGGTGGTGATCGTCGCCGCCGGCGCCCTGGTCGGGCTGGGGTCGCTCTACGCGCTGCGGAGCGTCATCGGCTTGATCGTCGGGGTGCTGGCGCTGTGCCTCGCCGTCGCCGCGATCTGCGTGCCGGTGGAGGGCCGCACGGCGGAGGAGTGGGCGCCGGTCGTCGGCCGCTGGGCGCGCCGCCGCCGACGCGCCGAAAGCGGCCACCGCTCGGCCGCCCCAACCGGGGGCTCCCGGCTCGACAGCGAGGGTGAGGCGGAGCACGAGACCTCGCTGCCGCCGGAGCTGGCCGGGGTCGAGCTGCTTGCGGTGCCCTACGGCTCCGAGCAGGTCGGCGTGATCGAGGACCGCCGCGACGGCACCTTCACCGCGGCGCTGGCGGTGCGAGCGGGAGCCTTTGCGATGCGCGATGGCGCTGAGCAGGAGCGAGCGCTCGATGCCTGGGGCGCGGTGCTGGCGAGCTGCGCCCGCGACGGCAGCCCGATCCGCCGACTCCAGTGGCTTGAGCAGACGGTCCCGGGCCAGGGCGACGAGCTGGCGGCCCACTTCCAGGCTCAGCGCGACCGCGCCGTTCCGCTTGATTCCGAGGTGGTCCGCTCCTACATCGAGCTGGTCGAGTCGGCGGCGCCGCAGACGACCGAGCACGAGGTACTGATCGCCTTGCAGATCGACCAAAGGCGCGGCGCCCGCGAGCTGCGCCGACTCGGCGGCGGCGCCGAGGCGGCCTGCGAGCTGCTCCTGCGCGAGGCGGAGAGCCTCGCCGAGAGGCTGACGATCGCCGAGGTCTCCGTCTCGGGCCTCTTGCGCCCGCGCCAGTACGCGGCGCTGATCCGCGACGCCTTCGACCCGTTCGGCCGCCAGGCGCGCGCCCGCGCGACCCTGGGGCAGAACGGGCGCGAGGGGGTCGAGCCGGCGCTGATGGGGCCGCTCGCCGACGAGGCGAGCTGGTCGACCTACCGCACCGACTCCGCCTTCCACGCGACCTACTGGATCGCCTCGTGGCCGCGCTCGGACGTCGGGCCGATGTTCATGGCGCCTCTCCTGATGCAGACGAGCGCCCTGCGGACTGTGGCGGTGACGATCGAGCCGGTCCCCTACTCGCTGGCGATGCGCCGCGCCGAGGCGGCGCAGACCGCCGAGGTCGCGGAGGAAATCAACCGCAGCCGCCAGGGCTTCATGTCCACGGCGCGAATCCGCCGCCGCCAGCAGGCGGCCTCGCGCCGCGAGGAGGAGCTGGCCGACGGCCATGCCGAGATGCGCTGGGCCGGCTACGCGCGGACCTCGGCGCGCTCGCCGCAGGAGTTGGAGCGGGCCGAGTCAGAGGTCGAGCACGCAGCGCAGCTCGCCCGGCTCGGCCTGCAACGCCTCTACGGCGAGCAGGACTCCGGCTTTCCCTTCACCCTGCCGCTCTGCCGGGGGTTGCGGTGAGACGGCGGGCGGGAGAGCGGCCGGGGCACGGCGGCACGACCGCTCACTTCCAGTCGGTCTATCCCTTCCTCGGGCAGGGCGGCCTCGGGGCGCCAGGCGCCTACATCGGCCGCGACGCCTACGGCGGCGCCTGGATGTATGACCCGTGGGTGCTCTACCCGGCCCACCTGCCGGGTCCGAACATGCTGCTGCTCGGCGGCCTCTCCTCGCGCAAGTCGAGCCTGGTCAAGACCTACATCTACCGCCAGGCGGTCTTCGGCCGGCAGGCGTGGGTGCTCGACGTGAAGGGCGAGTATTGGCCGCTGGCGAGGGCGCTCGGCGTGCAGCCGATCACCCTCGCGCCGGGTGGCGGGGTGCGGCTCAACCCGCTCAGCCCGCGGGGCGGGCGCGAGGGACCGCTGAGCCTCTTGCGATCGGTGGCGCAGGCGGCGCTCCGGCGCGAGCTGAGCCCGGAGGAGGACGCCGGGCTGCGGGTGGCGCTGGAGATCGTGGACGAGGAATCGGGCGCCGCCGAGCCGACCCTGCCAATGATGGTCGACGCGCTGCTCCATCCCCGCGAGGCGATGGTGCAGGGCGTCTCGGCGACGAGCCGCGAGGACTTCGCCGAGGCGAATCGTTCCTCGGCGTTGGCCCTGCAGCGACTCTGCGCGGGCGACCTGCGCGGCATGTTCGACGGGCCGACCAGCGAAGGCCTCGACCTCGACGCGCCCCTGGTCGTGCTCGACCTGAGCGCCGTCCGCGACTCCGCCGCGCTGGGAATCCTGATGACCTGCTGCTCGGCCTGGCAGCAGTCGATCCTCTTGGAGCGAAAGCAGGCCGCCGAGCAGGAGGGCCGCGAGAGCCCGAAGCTGATCTCGGTGGTCGAGGAGGGCTGGCGCGTGACCAGCCACATCGGCGTCGCCGAGTGGCTCCAGGCCAGTTTCAAGCTCTGCCGCGCCCTCGGCGTGCAGAACATCGTCGTCGTCCACCGGCTCACCGACCTCGGCGCCGCCGGCGATGCCGGCTCGCGCGAGGCGCGGATCGCCGAGGGGCTGATCGGCGACGCTGACACGAAGGTCATCTACCGCCAGCCTCACGACCAGCAAGAGCTACTGCGCTCCCGGCTGGGGCTGAGCCGAACCGAGGCGGAGCTGACGACGACGCTGCGCCTCGGCGAGGCGCTGTGGATGGTCGGGCGGCGCTCGTTCCTGGTGCAGCACCGCATCTCGCAGGTCGAGCGCGAGGTCGTCTACACCGACTGGCGCATGGTCGAGCACCGCGAGGCCGCGTGAACGGCTCCGAGCGGCAGCTCTACCTCGGATTGGCCGCGATCGCCGCGACGGTGTTGGCGACGATCTGGCTGACCGGGGCGTTCGCCGGGCTGGCCTTCGGTGGCGGCTGGACCTCGATCGGCATCGGCGAACTGATGGTGACGGCGCTCGACCTGCCCTCGCACCTGGGCGACCCCCGGGCGGCGTGGCCGCGCGCCGCGCGGGCATCGCTCCCGGGCGCGCCCGGCTTCTACGCTAGCGCGGCGCTGATGCTCGCCGGACTCTGCGGCGTCGCCCTCATCGCCCACCGCTTCCTCGAGGTTGAGGAGCTGCTCGCCTTCGGCAGCGCTCGGCGGCGGGCGCCGAGCGCCCGCTGGGCGAGCCGCCGCGACCTGGCGCCGCTGCGGGTGGCCTCCCCGCAGCGCCGCCGACTGACGCTCGGCTGGAGCGGGCGTGCGCTGCTCGCCGCCCAGGAGCGCCAGTCGGTGATCGCCTTCGCCCCGACCGAAAGCCACAAGACGACCGGCCTGGCGATCCCGGCGCTGCTGGAGTGGCAAGGGCCAGTTCTGGCGACCAGCATCAAGAGCGATCTGCTGATCGACACCGTTGGCCGGCGCCAGCGCCTCGGCGAGGTGATGGTCTTCGACCCCGCCCTGGTGACGGGGCTTGAGCCAGCGCGGGCGACGCCGCTGTGGGGAGCCGGGACCTGGCGTGGGGCGATGCGGGTCGCCCACTGGCTCGCCGCCGCCGCGCGCACCGGCTCCGGGGGCTTGCAGGACGCCGACTTCTGGTACGCGGCGGCGGAGAAGCTCCTCGCGCCGCTGCTCTTTGCCGCCGCCTCCAGCGGCCGCACGATGGCTTCGGTCGTGCGCTGGCTCGACGAAGGGCCCGACGTCAACGACACCCACATCGGAGAGCTGCTGAACGGGGCCGGAGAGCCGGCGGCTCTGCGCGCCTGGCAGGCAACGCAGAACCGCGAGGAGCGCCAGCGCAGCTCCGTCTACACGACCGCCGAGATGATCGTCGGCGCCTTCGCCGACCCGCGAGTAGCGGAGGAGACGAAGGGCGCCGACTACAGCCCGACCGCCCTGCTCGATGGCCGCGCCAACTCGCTCTACCTCTGCGCGCCGCTGCACGAGCAGGAGCGACTGCGGACGGTCTTCTCGATGCTCGTTCAGGAGTTGCTCGCCGTCGTCTACGAGACCGTCGCCGCGACCGGCAAGCCGCTCGACCCGCCCCTCTTGCTGCTGCTGGACGAGTGCGCGAACATCGCGCCGATCCCGAACCTGGCGGAGATCGCCTCCACCGGCGCCGGACAGGGAGTGCAGCTGCTGAGCGTCTTTCAGGACATGGCCCAGGTCAGCTCGCGCTACGGGCAGCGGGCCTCGACCATCGTCAACAACCACCGCGCCAAGGTCTTCGGCACCGGGATCTCCGACCCCGAAACCCTCTCCTACGTCTCCCGCGTCCTCGGCGCCGGGGAGTTTGAGCAGCGCTCGCGCAGCACCGGCGAGAAAGGGCGGCGCTCGGAGACCGAGGGAGATACCTACCGCGACCTGGCTCCCGCCAATCTCGTCCGCGAGCGCAACCCCGGCACCGGCCTGCTCGTCTATGGGCACCTGCCGCCGGCGAAGATCAGGTTGCGGCCCTGGTACGCGGATCCCGAGCTGCGACGGTTGCGCGACGGCACCGGCGCCGAAGAGGTCGAGCGATGAGCGAAGCGACGACCTCTCGAGCGCGGGCGCCGGAGGCGGTGCCGCTGCGAAAGCCAGACGCGGATAAGGAGCCGCGGAGCGCATGGGGCGAGGAGGCGGTGCCGCTGCGGGTCGTCGCCGAGCGCATCGAGGCCGAGGAACGTGCCGCTCGGTTGTGCGTCGTCACCGGTCGCCGCTGTCGGCGGAGTTAGTCGAATGGGATATCCGGTTAGCTGCCGCCGTTCGCGCGAAGCGGAACCCAGCGTCGAACCCGGACTAGGACACGTAGGCCTCGCGCACCATGGCCGCCGTCCATCGTTTCGTTCCGTGAAACGCGGGGGTCTTCTTACGGTTCAGCGTGTCGGCGATGTCTTTCAGTGATTGGCCCGCAAGAAGCAGTGCCCCGATCTGCTTCCGCCGCGTGTGGTCACGCTGATTGCACTCGACATGGGACAGCCGAACGTTGTCGGCTTGCAGCTTTCCACCGGCCGAACGGAGGATCGGGTAGTGGTCGCGTGAGGGCGCCCACAACCTGCGCTCCGTCGCGAGCGATTCGAACTTGTCGCGTCCGTTGGGGTGATAGCACTGCGGCATCTCGCACTTCAGCTCAAGGATCTGCCCACGTTCGGCCATCTGCACGAGGATGCCCTTCACACCGAATCCGCGGAGTTGGTCCGCGACCGATTTATCTGCCATGCGGCGATCCTGACACAACTGCTCTTGCCTGAACACGGGAGCCAAGCGGACAGCTAACCGAATACTCCGTTAGTCGACCGCGGCGAGTCTCGCTTTGTCTGCCGTGCCTTTCGGAATCTGTGGGCGGTCACTACCTTGCAGCGCGCGGAATGCTGCAACACAAGCTTCCTCATCCGCGGGGAATCGGAGAAAGTCGACCTCCTGCCCTGAATCAAGGCGCCACGGACCAAGATCTGCTGCGCCTGCCTCGTCCGAATCGCTGGGTGGATAGACCAGCGCTCCAAAGGGAACCTGATGGCCGGCAAGGTAGGCGACCAGCTGGTAGAGATCGCCGCGGTCGACGCCATACGGCCGCTCCTGCGAGTTCCTAAGACGCTTGTACTTTGCATCGAGGACCGCCCATTCCCGACCTTCGAGGTCTCCGAGGAGAAGGTCGGGCTTAAGGCGGCCCATCCGTACAGATGGGTCAAGCGTGGCGGCAAGGAGAAAGGCCGTCGCTGCTCCGGTGCCGTGCTCCACGCGAGAGTCGCCAAACGCCTGTCGCGCGCAATGAAGAAGGAACAACTCCCACAGCTCAGCGACGTCGACGAGGACCCCGCTCGTGTCGTCGCTGCTGCCCGACGTGAGAGTTCCGCGACGACGAGCGATCTCAAGGGAGAGCCGAGCCACCGGCTCGAAAGCCCGCGTGATCGGCGCGTAACGCACCCGCCGCAGCTCGCGTGTCTTGGGGATGGGTGGGTTGGCTCCTACCACCGCACGAAGCTGCTTCAACAGTTCTTCGGCCAGCTCGGGTCGCCACGGCTTCTCGTGCCCGAGAAGAGAGCCGAGAGTTCGATCCGCCAGAACGATCGTCCTGCTGACCGGATTCTCGATGCTTCGCCTCTCGGTGCGCGAGGCGACCTTCGGGACTCGCGCAGAGCGGAGTCGAATGGTTCCGGGAACGTCTAGTCGTCCACGCAGATAGAGGCCCTGATCTGTTTCGGCCCGCCGGAAGCGGGGCGGTCCATGCCGGCCTGCCTCGGCAAGCGCCGCCGACCACATCCGATCGACCAGTTGGGCGATTAGGGGACCTTTGGCGGCTTGCGTTGCCGCCTTCGGTATGACCGACAGGTTGAGCGCCCGGGCCAGCCAAACGCCGATCACGTCGATGCCAAGCCGTGGGGCGATCTGAAGCTCGCGCCCCTCGAAGTTGATCTCGCCGATAAAGCGCCCCGTCCACCAGCGGCCATCGGCGCCACGGCTGAGGGCTGCGTCGTCCTCATCGTCCTGGCGTCTCCGTCCACTTAGCCGCAACGTGTGATCGTGGCCGACCAGGTGTCCGGCGAGGCGGGTTAGCCAAGCGTCCTCATCGGGATTTGCCGCCACATACGGCGAGAGGTCCGTCAGCGACAGAGCCGGAAGCGTCAACTTCCCTCGGCGTCAAAGAGCACGCCGCGAAGGCGCTCAATCTCCTCGCGGGCGGTCGTAGGGTCGATTCCCTCCAAGTACTGGCCCAGCACGGGCTCAATTGAGAGAGACCACAGGTCGATGAGTGGTTGCTGAGGGCGACCGGGTTTCTTCCAGAGCACCCCGCCCCGGAGCTGTTTGCGGCCTTTCAGCCAGGTGCCGGCGAGATAGGACGCATCGAAGTAGTAGGTGTGCCCCAGCGCGTACTGCGCGCCGAGATGGCTCGACGCAGCGATCTCGCGGTTGAGCTCCTCAGCACGATCGGCGAGCCGGTCGATGTCCTCGGTGGCTCGATCCCACCCATATTTCGAGGGCGCATACGTCGACCAACGCTCGCGGTTCACGTCAACGATCGGGCCGCGCTCGAAGCCGCAGGGCCGCCAGAAGAAGCGGCGGCGTAGGGCGAAGTCCATCTGCTCGACGGACTGGTCGATCAGGTTCATCGTCCCGATCACGTAGAGATCGTCGGGAAGGCTCAGCTCGACTGGCTCCTCACCGGCGTTGATTCCCGGCAGGACCGCCGCGCTGCCCCGATTCTCTAGCAAGCTGAACGCCTCGCCGAACATGCGGCTCAGGTCGGTGCGGTTGATCTCGTCGAGTACAAGCACGACGGGGAGAGCGTCATCGCCACGCGCCTTCATGCGCTCGACAAGGCGCATCAGGAGCCCCGGCGCGTAGACCGTCTGCTCGCCGTCGAGGCGAAGGCCGCGAACGAACTCCTCGTATCCGTAGCCGGGGTGGAGCTGGACCCATTCGATGTTCTCCTCGATCAACCCCGCGAGTCGGTCCTGGTCGGCGAAGAACTGTTTTGCGCCCCAATTTTCCAGGGCTGAGCGCCGGATTAGCGATTCGGCCAGGGCCTTCGTGCGGTGGGTCTTGCTCGTGCCGGGCGGGCCGTAGAAGACAAGGTGCTTCTTGTGTAGGAGAAGACTGAGGTCACTCGCACCCTCGTCTCCGTCGGTTTCGGGATTCCAGATGTCACGCAGCGGCGGGTAGTAGAAGTCGATTGCGCCGCCGGCCAGGTCGGGTTGGGCGTCGAGACCTTCGAGCGCCTTGCGGATGTGCAGGAGCTGCTCGTCCCTCTCCTCGGGGGCATCCGGGCCATCGAGGAACTCACCGCTGAAGGCGTCCACGATCTGCTGCTTGTGGGCGCCGCTGGAAATCCGCTCGAACTCCTCTGGCCGCAGAAGGTGGAGGAGGATGTGGCGCATCTCCCGCACCGAAACGTCCTCGCTCGCGTCGTCAGCGAAGTCGCGCAGCGACCAAGGGTCGTCCAGCTTGGCGCGCTGTTCCTCGGCGGTCAGCGCCTTCCAGCGGATCGTGAAGTCGAGCAGGTAGGAGACCTGGATGTCGCGACGGATGTTGTAGCCGCTGCCGGGGTTGCCGATTCCCTCCTGCATCGCTGCCTCGATCAACGGCCAGCCGGGCGGCTCCTCGGTCCAGGCACCCCCGGCTGCGTCGCGGACGATCTTGATCTTCGCCTCGGGACCGATCGCCACGTAGGCAAAGAGGAAGTGGACGATCAGTAGCTCAGCTGCCAACCAACGCAAATCAGGCGAGGCATCCTCGAGCTGCTTTTCGAGCTTTTCCTCGAAATTCTCGCCGGTGCCGAAGATCGCGCCGGTGAGGAATCTCTCCCTGAACTCCTGAAGGTTGGCGAGCGACCACACGGCGCGCTCCTCGAAGAGAAGCGATCCATCGCCGAGGAGACAGCGCTCCTTCCAGAGTGCGACGACGCTGTCGATGCTCTCCCGCGAGCGGCCGGGATCTACGAAGCGCGCCACGGCGGCATCCTCTCAGTCACGCCTGCTTCGGAAAAGCGAGAGGTACGAAAACGCCCTGATGCACTTGGACACCTGATGCCTCCCCTTCCGCCCATTGAACGTGGGCGAGCATATCCGAGCGGAAGGAACGATCTCCGAGCAATAGTCGCAACGTTTAGTCTGCGCCGCCTCAGTCGGGATCAAGGTCGGCCATGTTGCAGGCGATCCACTCGACCTCGCCGTTGACGAGCGGCACCTCCTCGGGGTAGCGAGCTGCCCATACCCATCGCTCCCAGCGGGTGAAGCCGCCGTGGCGCGAGGCGCTGATCCGCTCGGCCGTGGTCATGCGGTTCAGTACCGACGCGAAGCTGTCAACAAGGCGTTCGGTCTCGCGGGTGTCTCGGCCTCTCAGCCCCTCGTAGGTGAGGTGCTGCTCACCGGCCTCGACGTCCCTGATCAAGTTGTCGAACGTCTGCGTCATCTCAAGCCTCCTTCGGTCGGACTCCGCCCGTTGCGGGAGCCGGTGCCCGTCCCAAGCACGCCGAAGGCGTGCAAAATCGAGGGCACATCAGCGGCTCCCGCAAGGGCGGCCTGACCCGCGCGAATGCCTGAGCGATCACACGCGGGGGCTCGCCGCAAAGGCTCAGAACGGCTCTGAGCGCCTCGTTTTCGGGCAGAGCGTCCATTCACCCGGTATGTCCAACGGGAAGGCCGACTGCTTCGGGTTTTCGGGGGGCTGGAGCTAGGCAGCCGGGGCAGCGATTGGCGCTCTGACGAGGCGCTCAGCCGAGCAGCGCCAAGGTGCCATCGTCCTCGGGAACCCGCTCAACGACGACAGAGACGCCGAAGGCCGTCCGAAACTCAAGCCAGCCGGAAACGCTCGTCTCGGGTCCGACATACGCCTTCGTGTCGGCCGGGTCGAGGAAGAACCCGGTCTCCTCGTCCAAGACGAGGCTGATCGCCTGATGGTCCGGCGGCAGGGTCTCAACCCGGTTCAACTGGCCCTGCAAACCGCAGCCGAAGAACTGGCCGTAGAAGTTGATGGTGGCCTTGATCTCCACGCCGATCAACCCCTGCAGATGCCTCAGGGCGTCAGTGAACTCGATCTGACCCAGCTCTTTCACGCGGGACGAAGGCGCTGGCATGGCTAAGTCTCCCCCCTCTCCAGAAGTTCCCTCACTCGGGCCCGTCCCTCGGCGAGGCAGCGGTTGACCTTCGTCCTCGTCCACCCCCGCAGCTCGCAGATTTCCTCGTAGCTACAGCCGAGACCGAGGAGGATCAGCGCCGTTCGCTCGTCCGGCTTCAGCTCGTCGATCAGGGCCAGGATCTCCGCCGTGTCCTCCGCGCGCTCGACCAGCTCGGCGGTGCCGTAGCGACGATCGGGGATGATCGCCTCGAGCAGTTCGTCCTCTCGGTCGCGCGCGCTTCTCAAGTAGCGAGTCTCGCGCTTGACCGTCTGGCGGCGGATCGCCCAGGCGCAGCGCTTGACGACGACCAGCATCCATCGCAGGGCGTCGTCGCCGGGCGGGCCGTCGTAGAAGCGAAGGAACTGGATGCAGGCGTCGTTGAGGGCGTCGTCTGCGTCCTCGTGGCGGTAGGAGTGAAAGTGCGCCTGGCGCATCAGGCGACCGCGCTCGACGCGAAGCAACAGGTCAAGCGTCTCTCCACGACGCTCTCGCTCAGCCCTTCGACTCTCTGGCGGGGAGGCCATGAAGCCGCCCCCGCACGCGCAGCGTGCGATCCTCGGGCGGCGTGGCCTCCCCGCCGCGGGGAGCTACCCAAAGCTCAGCGTGCGATTCGCATCGCCCGCTCGGCACTACGGACCCGCTGCTTGCCGAGCTGCTTCTGCACCCGGGCGAGCCGCAGTTGGGCCTCGCGCCGATCCCGTCGCTGGGCGGCATCGCGGGGCTTGCCGCCGAGCGGGTCTTTGCCGGTGGAGGTGATCCCGTAGCGCTGGCGGTAGCCGTAGATCGCGTCGACCCCGTTGTTCCACAGCGCGGCCTTGAGAGGGTTCTTGGGGCGCTCCCCGAGGCTCTCTTTGATCAGCTTGCTCGTCTGGGAGCGCTCGGCCGCGACAGAGCGACGGCGCAGGTCGATCAGGCGGTCCTCGATCAGGGCGAGCTCGGCTCGCTCGGCTCCGCGCAGGCCGGGTTGGCGGGGTGCGGCGGTCGCCGCCTCGACGGTGAGGCCATCGCGCTCGCCTTCGAGCCGGCGCAGTTGCGCGGCGCCGATGCCGGCGCGCTCGCCGTCGGCCTCCGCGAGCCGGGACCTTGCGGCCTCGATGCGCTGCTGGAGGTCGGCCAGCCGCTCCTCGACGGGGGAAGGCTCCGAGGCGACGACCCGGCGCTGCTCAAGCTGTGCCCGTCGCCGCGCTAGGTCGAGCGGCGCCATCGCCTCGATCTGCTTTCGCGCCCCGACCTCGACAGCGGCGTACTCCCCGGCTGCGCGCTCGGCGCCAACCCGGAGATCGTGAGCGGCGTCCTCGACCTCGCGCGTCCCCGGCCCGAAGTCGGCGTCGGTCAGCTCCGAGGACGCGACGCCGTAGGCCGTCGTGGCGCCTGAGGCGCGTGAGATCGCAACGGTGAAGTCCTCGCGGCTGATGCCGGAGTCGAGCAGGGCGAAGGCCGAGTCGAAGGTCTTGGACTCGGTGCTGTAGGTGGTCAGCGCGTAGGCGTGCTGGATCGCCGGCTCGCGCGAGGGCGTGACCTTCTCCAGGTAGTTGCGGTCGAGCCGCACCCCCTCGCCTTCGACGCCGAGGCGCTGGAGGTAGAGGTGGTGCTTGGCCTGATCGACACCGACGACCTCCCAGCGCTCGCGGTTGGACACCTGCGGCGTGTTGATCCGGGTGACGACGCGATCGCCGACGGCGAAGTGCTGGCCGCCGACGACCAAGGACTGAGCGGCAACGCTGCCGTCGGCGACGAGCAGCTCGCGGGCGCGTTCGTTCAGCTCGGCGACGTCGCGGGTCCGCCGCGCGATCATCACCGCGTCGTCGCCCGCGGCGAAGCGCTTGTGCCAGTCGAGAACCTGGGCGTCGAGCGCCTCGGGCAGGGTGTCGGCGATCACCAGGCGGTCGTGGGCGCGCAGCACGTCGAGCGCATCCGAGCCTCGGCCCGCATGTGCGAGTTCAACGATTTCGCGGTCGACGGAATCGCGCTGGCGGCGGATCTGCGTCAGCACCACCGGCTCGATCTCGTTGGTCAGGTTTCCGTAGAGGCCACCGGGACCGACCGCACCGATCTGGCGAGGGTCGCCGATGAGGACGAGCTTGCCGTCGCAGCCCTCGGCCAGGTCGGCCAGCGCCGCCATGTGGGGCGTCGGGGTGGTCGAGGACTCGTCGACGACGATCACCGTCCCAGGCGGCAACGGCGCGATGCCGCGCTCGGCCAGCTCGCCGGTCTGGATCAGAAAAGCGGTGACGGAGGTCGCCGGCACCCCGGCGTCGGACAGCTCGCCGGAGGCGCTGCGAGCGGTGGCGACGCCGACGCCGCGAATCCCCGCCGCCGCCCAGGCCTCCTGAGCAGCGGCGAGCGCGGTGGTCTTGCCGGTCCCCGGCAGCGCCGCCACGGCGACGACTCGCTCGCCGCCGGTGGTCAGCCGCCGCACCATCTCGACCTGCTGATCGCTCAGGTAGCGGTGGCGGTCGAGGACGGCGGCGAGGGTGGCGCCGTCGACCACGGCGGCGCCGGCGTGCCCCCCCTTCCTCGCCGTCGCCATGAAGGACTGCTCCAACTGCCACAGGCGAGGGGTCGTGTAGTAGGTCGAGTCGAGCGGGCCGGCCCCGCGGTGGACCTCGATCAGTCGCCGACCGTCGAGCAGGGACTCGACGGCGGCCTCCAGGGCTGGGGCGTCAGCACCTTCGCGGAGCTGGTTCGCCACCGCAGACAAAAGATCGCGGCGGTCGAAGTGGGAGTGGTGCGCCTCCAAATCGGCGAGGGCGCGGTCGAGCTGCTGGGCGCCGATCGCGCGAGGCTCGCGCCGGCGGCCACGCGCGAGCAGCCGGTCGATCGACTCGGCGGTGAGGTCGTACTCGGCGGCGCGCGCGATCCACTCCTCGCGCTGGGTGTCGGGGTTGACCGCGTAGTCCTTCGCGTCGCGGGTCCGGTAGGCGGCGACTTCGGCGGCGGCCGGGGAGCTGGTGCCCCACTCGGCCATCGCGGCGACGATCTCCGCCCGTCGCTGGGAGAAGTGGTCGATCACCGGCCGCCCGATGCCGGCGAGGTCGGCATAGCCGTTGACGACCGCCTGCCACTCAGCGCCGACTTCGCGGGTCAGCTCGGCTCGAAGCGCCGCCTGGTAGACGTGACCCGCCGCTTTCGCCTCACGGAGAAGCGGCGACTGGCGCCTCGGGTTGGCGAGGCTGAGCCAGCGCCGATCCGAGGCGGCGCGGGTCATGTTGGCGGTGACGAGGTGGGTGTGAAGTGCGGGATCACCGGCCCGGGAGGAACGGTGGCGAAAGCTCATCGAGAGAAAGCCCGCGCCGGGCTCGATCAAGACGCCGCCCTTGCCCCGCTGCACGAAACAGGCCGTCCTCTCCAGGTAGCCGACCGCCTCGGCGACGGCATGATCGTGGGCGCGCAGGATCGTGGCACGGACCTCGGGTGAGCCGACCGCGTAGAGCAGCGAGACCGACTTCGGCGCGGCGAAGCGAATGTCGTAGCCGAGAATCGGATCGAGGCGGCGCTCGCGGCCGTCAGCGTCTACGAACTTGCGAGGCTCAGGTCGGGAGACGAGGACGGCGCCGGTGACGGGGTGCTTTCCGGCGAGGACTGCGGCGTATGCCTCGCGGTCGACCTCGCCGCTGAGGCCAAGCTCGGCCGCCAGCTCGCCCATCCACTCGCCGGGCGCCTCGCCCGGCTTCGTGTAGTAGTCCTCGCCGCCTTCGGCGACGGCTTCGATCCAATAGTTGGCGTTGGTGCGGCCGATCTTCGTCACTCCCACCATCGCCCCTGTTGTCCACCGCGCGGCCCGATTGCATCGGGTGAACCCGGAGGGTTCGTAGTGTGTCGGGCTGCGGGGTTGGTGCTACGGGGGCGTTGGGAGGGACTGCTGATGGCCTGTGCTGGAGGCTGGTCTGCCTGGCTCTGTTGGCCTGGCTGCGCTTCTTGCGATTCGGGTGCTGATGCTGGCTACTGCCTGCTTGCCTGCTCGGGGTAGTGGAAGTCAGGGAAGGAGAAGGTGGAGGCGACGACCCCTCCTTCGCGACGGACGAGGTTCGCCACGGCGAGGTCCCGCACGGCCCGCTCAACCCAATCGTCACCGTTGTTGCTGAGTTGCCGCGCAAGGCCGAGGATCGTCATGCCCTTCGGGTAGATCGAGGCGAGAACGGCAAGGACGAGGACCTGAGCGGTCTCGTCGTCCTGGGGGAAACCCGGCGGCAGGTAGTCGCCGACTCGGCATTTCTGATCGCTCATGGGATACCTCCTCTGCCGGGCGCGGCGAGAGGCCGAGCCGGTTGACGCTTGCGCGGGCGTCAAGTCGGCGGCGCCGCGAACTCTCCCCCCAGGGCAAGGAGCAGCAGCGCCTTCCCGGGAGCCGGGGCAGGAGGTAGAGCCGCCGTGAGGCGGCGCCCCGGCGCCCGGGAAGGCGCTGCCGTAGTGCAGTTCCCAGCGGCTTCTCGGAGGCCAGGGCAGGGTGCGGGGCAGCGGAGGTCGATAACCCGCACCCTCCCTGTGGCCTCTGCCCCGGCCTCCGAGAAGCCGCTGGGGGAACTCGAACTAGCCCGCCTCGGAGTCGCGGTCGAAGAACAGGTGGTTGAATCGCAGTGCCGCGCGGGTCGGCCGGATCGTGTCGCCGTTCTGGTTCAGCAGGCCGATTCCGATCAGGTCGCGGACCCCGCGCTCCAGCCAATCGGGGACGAGCGCCTGGTCCTCTTTCCGCCTCATCTCGCGCGCCAGCTCCGTGATCGTCAGCTGGTCGGGGTGTTCGGCGATCAGGTGGGCGAGGATGCCCTCTTGGTCGCGGTCGTCTGCCTCTGCGGTCGTTAGCTCACGCCGCGGGTTATCGTCGTCGTGCATGGGAGATATGACCTCCTGTGAAGTCCCGGGGTTGGCGTGTCAGCGCCGCCCCGGGGCGCTTTATGAACTTGTCCGAGCGCGCTAAGTCTGCGGTGGCGAAAACGCTCCCCCCCGTCCGCGATTTCTGCGGCGGTCGCTCTCCGGCCGACGGCACAAAAAAGGGCGCCCACCTCGCGGCGGGCGCCCCGGCTCGGTAGCGACTAGAGCGGAATGTCGTCTCCGCTGCCGCCGGCCTCCTCGGACGCCGGCTCGGCCTCGCCGCCGTTGCCGTCTTTCTCCTGCGGTTTGCCGCCGAGGAACTGGACCGTGTTGGCGACGATCTGGACGTACTCGCGGTGGTCGTCGCCCTCGCCCTGCTCCTTCCAGTCGAGCCGACCTTCGACCGCGACCGGGCGACCCTTCTTGAGGTGCTCGGCGCACGCCTCACCCTGGGCGCCCCAGACGGTGACGTTGAAGTAGTTGGGCTTGTCGACGTACTCCTCGTTGCCGTTCTTGCGGCGGCCGTTCACCGCGACGCGGAGGTTGCAGACCTTCGTTCCGCCTTCGGTGGTTCGCAGTTTCGGGTCGCGGGTCAGGTTGCCGGTGATGACTACGACGTTGATGTTCTGCATTTCGGGCCTCCTTGAGAGGTGGTTCGATTGACGAGCCCAGGTAGGGCGCGCGACCGAACGCGCGGAACCGAGCCGGAGACGAATGTCGGAGGAGAGGGGAACCCCCCTTGCGGGGGTTGAAGCGCGGGCGGCGCGTGCCACCCTGGCGTGAGGAAATTGGACTGCCTCTCTCGGAGTCCGCCTATGCACCCCGGCGTCGATGTTCACCGGCTGGACCGAGGCGAGCTGCCAGCCCTCGAAGGCGACCGTCCAAACTCGATCCGTCGTGGTGGACGGCCGCCGCAGGAACGGCTCAGGCCGCAACTGCCTCCCTGTCACCGGCTGGGGCGCCCGAGGCGAGGACCGCATCCTCGAGCCGGGTTGCCAAGCGGTCGATCAGCTCCGCGTAGCGGGCTATCGCGTCACCCTCTCCCCACGTCGCCATGTAGGGGACCGACCAGCCCGAGGTGTCGAGGCCGACCGTCGAACAGACGGTGTGAGAGACACACTCCACGACCACCTCCTCGTCGCCGTAGGTGAGGTCCGGGTCCTCCTCGCGCCGGTCGCAACGCACGAGGGCGTGGGCCAGCTCGTGAACCTCGACCCCGACCTGGGCGTTGGCGGAGAACTCTGCCGAGATCGGTTCGACGCCGATGTGCTGGCGCTGCGGCTCGCAATACCCGAGGGCGGAGCCGGGGATCTCTTCGACCGCGACGGTGTAGCCGATCGTCGTGGCGAAGCTCGCCAGCGGCTCGAACAGCCCCGCCAGGGTGTCGCCCTCGACCGGCTCAAGTGGCGGATCGAGAACGACCGGGCCGCCGGGGAACTCCGGCAGCGGATCGACCTGGGCGCGGTCGAAGACCTTGACCAGGCGGAAGAAGGTCCGCGGCCGCTCGTCCGGGTCGGCGCCGGTTTCTCGCCATGCCCGCATCTTCCTCTTTGAGGGCGGGCAGGGAGCCCAGATGCTGAGGCCATGCTCGCCCTTGCGGACGGCGTAGCCGAGGCTGAGCCAGCGGCGAAAGCCCGCGACCCGCGTCGCGCCCGGCCGCTGGAAGGCGATCAGGAGCTGGTTGTGAAGGCTGTAGGTGTGGAAGTGGCGCCGAACGCGGAGCCAGCGCTGCCAGCCCTCGCTTGAGCGCAGCTGCTCGATGGCCTGCTCCATCAGCTTGCGCTCCGCGGCCCGCTTCTCGGCGCGCTCCTCCTCACTGAGCGCCTGACGGCGTTTCCTCGATGCCATGACGACCTCCTTGGGCTCGGCCCGCCCCGATGGCGGGCGATCCCCGACCCGACGCGCGGCGAAGCCGTGCCAGCATCGGGAGGGGTCGCTCGCTACCGGGGCATCGACGCCAGCAGCTACGGTGACGCCGGTGGCCGATCAGCCCGAAGATCACAGTGCGGAGGAGGTCCTTGCCGGAGCCGAACGCGAAATGGCCGAGGATGAGGTCGGGCTCTTCCGCGAGTTGATGGCGGCGGTTGTGGCGCGCGTGCCCGCCTCCGAGGAGTTGACCGAGGAGGAGATGCAGCGGGAGATTGAAGCGCTGATCGCTGAGCGGCCCGAGATACGCGAGGTCGCCGAGCGTCTCGCTGTTCGGACTCAGTTTCGCTCGCAGGACGATCGCCCCTAACTCCAGGCGGCGCTCGACCCGTAGCCGCGCAGCTCGTGATCGCGAACGCAGGCGCCGTCGCCGCGCGCAGCCATGTCGGCGCTGACCGCGCGGGCCTCGCGCCGTCGATCGGCCGGGCTCGTACGCTTCACCTTCAGCAGGCGCTTGATCTCACAGTCGGCCTCCTCGAAAGTCTCGGGGAAGGCGAAGGTCTGACCTCGGCCGAGCGCGAGGTCGCGCAGGTAGCTGATCTGTTTGGGGGTTGGCGGATTGCTGGGATGTGGCTGTGGATTGGTCATGGCCCAGCCAGAGCGGGCCGGGGGAGGTTCGGGCGAAGCCCGGGCCGGAGGAGGTCTGCTAGGCGTCCGGGCCGGGACCAATCCACAGCCCGACCCGGAGTACCGACCTGGGGAAGGGCCCAACCTGCGGACCCTTCCCCGGATGCGGCTAGTTGCTCCCCTTGCGGCGCTGGCGCCGCGGCCGCACCGATTTGATGTCAGCGGAGAGCAGCTTTTCCACCTCGGCGGAAGCGCGGAGGCCACCACGCACCCGCTTGGACTGGGGCAGCTCGTTCTCGTCGGCCAGCAGCGAAGCGATCATCGCATCGCCGACGAGCTCCGTGACTTCGTTGACCGAGCTGGCGTCCATGACCCGCTTGACGAGGTAGGCCGTGGACTGATCTTTGTCGGCGTAGCTGACCTTCTCTTTCGTCTTGCTCGTCGTCTTGAGCTGCTTGACCTCGACCTCTTGCAGCTGCGATGTCACGAGCCGCAGACCCCGAGCCGCGAGGGTCGGGTTGTCGGTGATGAGGGCGATTGCCATCGCCTTGACCCTGGCGAGCGCGAACTGTTTGCGGCTGGCGCTGCCGCGGCGCTTGAGCAGGTTGCCGCCGACCTCGCCGTTCCAGATCCGCGCGGTCGCCGCTTTCGCCTGACGCTCCTTGTAGGCGGCCTGGCGCTGCTCTGTCTTCTGCTCGGGCGTGACGGCCGGGTCGCGCCCCTGGGACTTCGCCCGCCACTCCTCGTCCCGCTTCTTCCTCTCCGCCTCCTCCTTGACGACCCGCTCGACCAGGCGCTCTGCCAGGTCGGCGGCGAACTCGACATCGGTGATGAAGGCGACCGTCGAGGTCCATTCGCCGTGGTCGACTTCGTGCTCGACCAGGCAGCCGGCGGCGCGCGCCGCGTCGATCTCGGCATCGCCGAACCTCAGCGTCGGGTTGTCGGTGTGGGTGTAGGGCCTTGCCGCCAGGTGACGATCGCCGAGGTCGCGGCGCTTCTTCTCGTCGGTGATGACGTCGCTGAGACGAACGGCGCCGGGGTCGATCATCGTCGGCTTGTCCTCGAAGCGCGCCTGGGCGACGGCCTCGAACAGGTCGCCGAAGCTGACGACGAACTCGCGGCTCTTGACCTTGCGCCGCTTCGCCAGCTCGCAGATGCACTCCGCGATCTTCGGCGAGACCTTGCCGATCTCCCGCAGGTCGCGCTCGGCCTCGACCGGGACGTGGCCCTCGGCGATGTAGGTCTGGACCGGCTCGGGCAGTTTCAGCAGCCGGAGGTGCTGGCTGACCCAGCTATCGGAGACTTCCAGCTCCTCGGCGATCCGTTTGTGGGTGGTCAGGTTCAGTTCCTCGGCCAGCGCTTGCAGGCCGCGGGCGGTGTCGATCGGGTCGAGGTCCTCGCGGTGGTGGTTCTCCACCAGCGCCGCCGTAAGAGCGTCGCCGCCCTCGCGGACGTGGACCGGCACCTTCTCGATGCCCGCCATTTCCGCCGCCTTCAGGCGCCGGTGCCCGGCGATCACGGCGAACTTGCCGCCCTCGATCGGGCGAACGGTGAGCGGCTGGACCACATCGGTCTTGCCGAGGCTGCCGGCGAGCCGCGTGAGCGCCTCGGGGTCCATGTGGGTGCGGGGGTTGAAGCCCTCAACCACCTCGATCTTGTCGACCTCGAGCAGAGGAGTGGCTAGGTCAGTCATGGGTGCTCCTTTGTCCTTGCTCTCGCCCGATGCGGGAGCCGGTGCCCCCGCCCCCGCACGCGAAGCGTGCGACCATGCGGGGCGCCGGCTAAGCGAGGGCGGCCAGCTCGAAAGCCCTCTCGATCGCGTCGTGGCTCATCGGGCAAGTGCCCAGCCGCTCCGCCTGTCGCCGGTAGTCGGCGAGCAGCACCGCCAGCTCCGCCTTCGACTCGAATCCCGACTCGACGAAGTAGCGACGACCGTGACCGTCCCTCGGGTAGTCGTAGATGAAGACCTTGCCCTCAATGCGGCGACCGACCAGGACACGCGCCTCGTTCGAGACGGTGTAGCGGCCGAGTTCGTGGAGTTGTGCCGGACGGGTCTGAATTGCCGTAGCGCTCATCGCGCACCTCCTTGGCTCGTTGGTGGGAGTCGTGAGCCGTCCGGCAGCGGATGAGGCGACACGTCACCCGGAGGGCGCGACAGCGAGGGCCGCGCAGCGGGCCTTGACGTGACGCCGGCCGCTGCCAGGCTCAAACGACTCCAAGCAACGAGCCGGGCTTATGCGACCTTGCTCGCGGGACCGAGGGCAGGCAGCGCTGCCAGGTCAGGGCGGTCCCTAAGCCGGTAGCCGACCCCCCGCGTGTTGACGACGAGGCCGGGAGCTCCAGCGGTGCTCAACCTTCTCCGCAATCTGCTCGCGTGGCTATCGAGGGTCCGGGTGTGGGTGAGGCCGGTATGCCCCCAGACCGTTGCGAGCAGCTCCTCCTTCGAGAAGACCCGATCGGGCTGCGCCGCCAGGATCAGCAGCAGCGCGAACTCCTTGCGGGCGAGGCGCACCTCGTCCCCCTTGACGGTCGCCCGCCGACCCGCTGGGTCGACCATCAGCGCCCCGAGGTTGATGACCTCCTCCTGGGCGGCGGCGACCGGCTGCGTCGTGACGATTCCACAATCGAGGTCGCCGGTGCAGGCCAAGCGCCAGTTCACCTCTTGGTCGCGGCGAACCCGCAGCTCCCAATTGCCCCTCTCGCTCAACCTCGCTTCGATCTCTCCGGCGGGGGTCTGCACGGAGACCCGCGTGAAGCGGCCGGGGACGAGCTCCCGAAGCGGGCTGTCGTGGTCGAATGAAGCATCCATCGTGGACCTCCTGACTCTTTGACGGCTGTCGCTGGGCCGTCCGGCGGCGGACAGGGAGGCGCGACCGTCAACGCGGAGGACCGCTAGCAGCAACTTCGAGTGCCTGCCTGCCGCTGCCAGGCTCGCGGCGACAGACGTCAAACGAGTTCACGGATCGTCGCGCGGCCTGGAATAGGGGGCGCTCTGCCGTCGCCGTTGGTTACTCGTCTGCTTTTTGCTCCCAGAGCCCTATGTGCTTGGGTGATTCGTAGGCAGGTTGAGCCTCCGCATACTGCAGGCTTTCCTGCTCGAAGCGCCGGAATTGGTAGATCGCAGCATCCATGTTTCCCGCGTTGAACAGACCGAGATCGCTGAGCAACGTAAAATCTTCGATCGTGAGGCCGGTCACCCGCTCGAAGAGGGCGGGGTCTAGCGACTCGATCACATGCTTGAGCGCCTCCTCACGGAAATCCGTCCCATACATGAACACCGGCACGCGGGCGAGGAACTTCTGAAGCTTTTCGCGGATTTCCTTCCGTCTCTTCGCGGTCTCTGACTGCTCGCGCTTCTGTTCGGGGTCGAGCTGCCCCCCCTGCTCCCGCTTTGCCTTCTTCAGCATCTTGGTCGAGGTGACGACATGCTCGGCGTTGTCGACCAGCGCCCGGAAGTCCTCGACCTGTCCGAGCGCCTCGAGCAGCTCTGGGTGGTCGAGCACGGCCGAGAGGGTGCGCTCGTTGACCTCAACGAGGACCGGAGAGTTCCACTGCTTCGCGAGTGCGGTGGCGCCGACGCCAGCCGTCGCCCAGTCGAGCACGTCGGAGGCCCGAAGCTCGGTCATCGTTCCCCCCTTGAACCCGAAGATTGGCAGGTAGTTGATCAGCTTGCCGATCGCTTGCTCGGCAGTCTCGTCCTGCTGGGCCGCCAATCTCAGCCCGTACTCGGAGAGCAGCGAGAGTGCCCGGTTGGGGTCGAACTCGAACAGGTAGCAGGTGGGCTTTCGCACTTCGAGTCCGCCCTCTGGGTCGTGGATCGCGTAGGGCGACTGAATCCGAAACGCAGCCTGAAAGTAGGACTCGGGCGACTTCAACGAGCGGAGCATCAGGATCGCACCCCACTCGCGCACCGTCACGCCAGTCATCAGCTTGCCGCAGGAAAGAGTGATTGAACCCGAGGTGTGCTCCTTCTCTGCTCTGGCGATTGCCGCCTCGACGGGCGGCTTTGCCTCTGCACCCTGGCCAGCGGCCGGGCCGGCGGCGACCACAACCTCAAAGTCTGAGAAGTAGGGGTGTCCGTCGAGCATGTCGCGCATCGCAAAGCAGGAGGCCACATCGGGCAAGTACCAGACGGAGTGTCTGATCTGCTGGGTGAACGCGGGACTCTCGTACGGGAAAGGCGGCTTTTGACCGGAAACGATCTGAACCTTCAGCTGCTCGGAAAGCTTGCCGCGAAGCATCTCGAGGAACTCGGAGACGCGCTCAGGGTCATCGAAGGCGCAGTCGCCCGGTCCCGGCGTGCCGCGACCGCTTCCCCGACGAGTTGCTTTGAAGTACTGCGACAAAGAGAAGCCGGCGAACTCTCCTTCTTCGGCCCAGCCCGCCGCGCCGGGGGCGATCTCGTAGGCGTACATCTCCATCCCGGGCAGCTCGAGGTAGGGGTTCTGCCCGCGGCTCGGCTTCCATTCCTCCTTCGCCGCCTGCTCATCCACATAGGTCCAATCGAAGGTGGCGTCCTCGGTGAACTCCCCGTTGGTGATCGCGCGAAACGGGGTGCCCGAGAGATATAGGTAATGCGCTGACTCCAGCCCAAGGTCCTCCTCGGTCACCTCTTCGTCGATCTCCACCTGCTCCGCCAGCGCCTTCTCGGCTGGGTCGTATAGCTCGCGGGCGCTGTCGCGCCAGGCCCCGAAGTGGTACTCATCGAGCACGATGCAATCCCAGTCGGTCAGGTGTATCGACTCGTTGTGTGCCTTGACTTGGCCATCCTCCGACTTCTGATTCAGATCTTGGAAGGAGGCGAAGCGGACGACCGGGTCACGTCCGCTCAAAAGCGCGTCTGCCTCCGAGATCGGCGTCTCGCGGTCGACGAAGTGCCAACCCGCGAAGTCCACGTGACCCAGTAGGTCGTCGCGCCACGCCGCCTGGACGGCGGGCTTGTAGGTGAGGACGAGCACGCGCTTCCAACCCATCGCCTTGGTGAGCTGGTAGGTGGCGAACGTCTTGCCGAACCGCATCTTCGCGTTCCAGAGGAACCGCGGTGGTCGGCCTGTGTCGGCCTGGTCATGGAAGTATGCGGCGGTGCGCTCGACGGCTTCCTGCTGCTCGGGACGCAGCTTGAACGACTCGGTCCGCGTGGGCTCGAACGGCAAACCCGAGCGCACCTTGTTGATCGCGGCCTTGACCTCATCGAGAGTCGCCTCGAACCACTCTCCGCCGGGCCGGCGAATTCCCTCGGCCACGAGGGCGGCGTGGACCTCGTGATCGGTGAAGTCACCGCCATCCTCGCGAGCGGCGGCCTCGTCCAGCAGGATCTCGACGCCGTCAAGGTTCGGGTAGGCCGTTCCGAGCTGTTGCTTGATCCTCTCCCGCGCAGTCCGCCTGGTCGTCTGTCCGACCTTGATTAGGCCCGTTCCGCTCGTGCGGGTCTGCCCAGATATCCGCTCCCACGGCTCGGCGTCCTTGCCGACGACCGTGTAGGCGTAGATTCGATTACTCACGCCTCGACAGACTCAGGAGCAGACATCCCCCTGACCTGCGACTCGATGAACTTGATCTCCTGATCGGTCAGGCCATAGCGCGCGTAGAGATCGGCGTCGGTCCAGTCATGGTCCATGGCGAGGTCCGGGACGAATGCGAATCGCTCGCTGTAGATGTCTTGCGTGTTCTTGCGCAAGGAGATCAGGAACCGTACAAACCTGGTCGAGAGGTACGCCGCGAACCGGCGCGCGTGATTCTCGTTTGAGAACCGGTTGATCACCAGGTAGGTCTCGGTGCAGGCCGTATCCGGTGGAGCCACGATCGGCACATTCGTAATTTGGTGTGGGATCGCCTCGCCTGCTCCGTAAGCCCTGCCGAGCAGCACCTTCCACTCGTCGACCCAATCGTCGTTTCTGGGCACGTCCTCGCGCTCGATGTAGGTCACCCCTCCGTTGCCATATAGGCCGACCGGATTCGTCAGGCCGTCCGGCTTCGACTTGCCCCGGAAGTTCGTCCTGATGCTGAACGGCTGGATCGGCGAGACGCGAGCGGAGAGCGCGGAGTCGTCGGGTCCATCGGGCCAGATCTTCTCGAGGATCGTGACACCTTGGTTGTACCTGACGAGAACGTCATAGGCATCGAGATTGCGCGAGGTCGTCTCCCCCACCAGCTCTCCGTCACGAATCGTCGTGACCTCGCACGGGCCTTCATGCTCACGATCCCACAGGAAGTACGAAACCCCTCCCTTGATCTCGTTCCCTGGGAAGCACTCCCCCGCATTCGGAAAGTCGACGAGACGACGCATATGTCGGTCGGCCAACATTCGGTCGCGATACGCCTCGAGGTTTCGGCCACCCGCAAACCAGCGTGAGGGCGTGATCATCAGGACGTATCGCGGATCCATCTCGATTGCCTTCTCGACGAACCGTTGGTAGAGCGGCATCGCAAATCCACCGGGACTGTCACCTCCGCTGGCCCCCAACTGGTACGGCGGGTTCCCAACGATTATGTCGAACGTCATGTCTTCCATCTCCTCGGTCGGGTACGCCCCGTGGATGAAGGCGTAGGCATAGTTCTCGCGGTCAGAGCCGCGCTCCAAGTCCTCGGGTGCGCTGCAAATAGTGCAGCGGCCTCCATTGAAATCGTGCTCGGCGCGAACGAACGGGATGTTCCCGTCATCTGACTCCATGCGGATCACCGAGTGCTCGCCGGCCGCGTGGCGCGAGTAGTAGACAGTGCGACGCGAGATGATCCCGGTCAGCTGCGTGATCCCGCAGCCGAAGATCATGTTGTGGAAGATGTGCTCGCGGCGCTTCTCGAAGTTAGGCTCCCAGTCGACCAGCCCCTCGAACAGGAGGCGTTTGACTATCTCACGCAGGAACACGCCCGACTTCGAACACGGATCGCACCAGCGGTAGTCCGGCTTCGACCAGACCTCAGCGGGCAACAGATCGAGCATCGCGTTCGCGAGCTTCGGCGGCGTCGGCACCTCATCGCTTGAGAGCTGCGCGAGGCACTCGAGAATGTCGGGAACGTACTGGCGCTCCTTGACAGGCATCAAGCGGCCTTCTTTTGAGTCGAGCCGACAGCCGGTTCGGTCTGGCTTGCGAGGGCTGAGTAATGGACGGGCACCTGGTCGCATCGGGGAGCCGCCAGCGAAAACAAATTCGGCTCCCCGGCGTTTGTGGCTAACGGCCGGGACCAGCCGCGGGTGAACGTACTGCCGCTGCCGGGCTTGTATTCCACGAGCTCGACCTCGGCGGCGTCGGCGAGCGTGTCGGCGCAGATGACGTTGGTCGCGAGGATCGTCTCGACTGCTTCGACGAAACCCGTCGTCGGACCATCGCTCAGCTGCACCTGAATGTGCGCGTCGATCACGGCTCGCATCCGCTCGCGCGACTCGCGAACGTTCTCCTCGCAGATGTCGATCCCGTAGACCGAGGCCAGACAGCGCAAGACTCGGTGCTCGAAACGCTCACCGCGCCCGTAGCGCTGCGGCGTCACGAACCGAAGCTTGCGGCGCAGAATCTCGACGAGGAAGTTGCCGTGCCCGCAAGCTGGCTCGAGGAAGGTCCGATCCGTGTTCCCCGGATCCTGAGCAGTCGGGAACATGTCCGGGACCAGAGCGAGCATCGCGTTGATCTCACGCTCATGCGTGTAGACCTCGGCCAGATCCCGAACCCGGTCCCGCGACTTGATCTGGCCGTTGGGCTTCGCCAGCTTCTGCATGAGCGCCATTTGCCCTCCAGCCTCCATATCAGCAGTCTTCCATCATCGGCACTCGGAACCACAAAGTCGCTCCATTCGCTCATAAGCACCGCCAGGGCAAGATTCGCTCCCCCGGCCGGTGCAAATCGCCGGTCGTTCAGTCGAGATAGCCCTTACGGGCATCCTGGAGCGCCTGCCAATCGTCCTTTAGCTGCTCCAGGGTCGGGCGAATATCGAGGGTCTCCATGGGTTGGGAGTGGCCGCCGATGTAACGACAGGCGCGCAGGTAAATGGGCAGGATGGCGTCGATTGCATCCGAGAGCTTGTCGAGTCTGATGCGCTCCAAGTTCTGCATCGCGATGTTGGGCTGGTAACGCCTTGCCACGTCGGCGAGGAGGTCTTTCTCAGCCACTTGCTCACACCAGGCTCGAATATGCTCGTACCCTCGCTCGACGACCTCGGCCCGCTGGCTATCACTGGCGGCCTGGGCGTCCGTGATCGCCTTCTTTATGCGCTTCTTGATCTCGCCTTGCGTGTCGATCCTTGGATGAACCCCTCCGACGATGACCCCCTTGGCGCCATCGCGCTCAAGCACCTGGTAGAAGGCGCAACCGGCGGGATTCTGGTCAAACCGGGCAAGTAACTCGGAGGCGAACCAGATGTTGTGGGTGAGCACGACGATCTGGTGCTCCTCGCTCAGCTCGACGATACGGCTGACGATCTCACCAAGGCGCCGATAGTCGAGGCTGGTGACTGGGTCATCGAAGACAAGCGGGGCAGATCCGCCCCGGAAGGAGGCCTCTGCGAGGAAATCGGCGATCGCCACCACCTTCTGCTCGCCCTCTGAGAGCACCTTAGTCAGCGAGTGGTCAGCAGAAACCGTCTTGCTGCGGGCGGCCTCTCCACGGCGACCGGGGAAGCCCAGCTTGACCGTAGGGGCGCGAAGGGCTTTGCATTCCTCCTCAAAGGCCTCGCGAAAGTTCTCGTTGAGAACCTCGTTGCTCGCCTGCTTTGACACCTCCGTGAGGCTTCGGAGCAGGCCCTGAAAACGCCGGAGGACGGCCTGAAGCTTGCTGGCCCAAATAGCGTTCTCGACGTAGGCACGCACCTCGGGAAGCAAGCGGGCAAGGGTCGAGCGCGCTTCAAGGGTGGCGAGCCGGCCTCGCTGCTCGGCCAGGCGAGCTTTCCGGGTGGACGCATCGCCTTCCGCTGCTCGCATCGCTGCCTCTGCCTCAGCAAGGGCAGCCTGCACGCGGTCTGCCAGATCATCCTGAACGTCGATCTTCGGTGGAGATGCGGGCTCCTCCGAAAAGGAGGCACGGGCTGCCGTAACCGCGTCGGCAAGCGCGTGGCCTTCCGCTGCCCAGGCTGGTGGCTCGTCGCCGTCCCCGATGCCAGGAAGTAGGGCGTTCAGCGTGGACACAGCTTGCTCGACGTCGTCAGCGAGGAGTGGCGCGCGCACCTTCGAAACCTTGGTTCCCGCCACCTCGACCGCAGTTGCGGCCGCTCCGCTTGCGTACTCACGGTACGACCGCAGAAGCGATACAGCGGACTGCTCAAGAGGCTGGCGACAGTAGATGCAGGCGTCGTCTGCTTGCGGATATGTCGGCTGCACAGCGGACGTCTGCAGGTAGCGCTCGCCGGCCTCGATGAATGACTGCCAGGCAGGTCGCACCTCAGCTGGTAGATCCTCGCCACCGAGGACCGAGGTTCCAGCTTCGGCCTGCGCTTTCTGAGCTTGTTCGAGCTCGTCGGTGGCCGCAGCGAGAGCGGCGGTGTCGAAGGCTGACGCTGCAGACACGACATCGGCCAGGGCGCGAAGCGCCGCGATACGGCTACGAAGTGGCCCTGTGCGACCCGTTGCCGTCTCCGAGCCAAGACTCTGGATGCTGAGCTTCAGAGCATCGATCTCGTCGCGCTCGCTCTCAGACAGGGTCGCAAGCTGCTCTATTTCAGCCATGTCGGTGCTAGGCCCGAGCTGCTCCATCCTTGGATAAACGGTGGAGTCCCGCGCAAACGCAGTGAGAAATGGGTTTTGGCGGGGTTCTTTCTCCGCCTTGCGCTCCTCCAGGCGCGCGCGAACGGCTTCGATGGCTGAATGAACGTAGCGAAATAGGGCGAGGTCGGGCGGCGTGTAGACGTAGGTCAGGTTCTCGTCGAGATGGAGCGCGACGGCAGGCGTGTCGAAGACGCTGAGACGGGTCAGCGGCGGGACGCCAGTCTCGCCGGTCCACTCCAGCGCGGGTTGCTCCTCATCGTCCACTGAGTACGCGAGAACGGCCTGCGGTTGTGGCCGGGCTGTCGCCCGGTGGATGTCGGGGATGATCTCCTCTGCAGACCTGACGTTGGCTACGCGCTTGAGAACGCGGACGTAGCCGGTCTTCCCGGCCGCGTTCTCGCCGAACAAGATCGTCAGCCTGGGGTTGAACTCAATCGCCTGGTCCTTGGATAGGGCGTTGATGCCGTGGCAATCCCGAAGCGAGACCAACCGGAGGGCATGGCTCTCGACGTCGTCAGTGTCGGTTTCGCCGAGTTCTGGTGCATCGAGCAACTCACCCTCAGCGAGCTGCTTCTCGACGAGAAACGATTCGGTCACGCGCTCGACGACGGCAGCGGTTAGCTCCGTGCGTGAGAGGACCGCCTCTCCAACGATGGCCCGGACCCACCCGTCCTGGTCGTTTGCCCAGGTAGTTAGCAGCGTGCGCGCGTCGCGGGGGGTAGGCGAGGACGCCATGGCCGAGTCATTCTGCAACGAGACAAGGCCCCGGCGTCTTCAGGCTGGGAACCAAATCGGACGAACTTAGTACCCACTTAGTACCCGCCGGCCTTTGGACAAAGGGGTCTGGACGTAGAAAAGGCCCCGTTTCCGGGGCCTTTTCATATAGCGGGGGCGGGATTCGAACCCGCGACCTTCGGGTTATGAGCCACCGTAGGCGTGGCCAGTTCAACCCTACTTGGCTCTCCAGAGCCGCTTGAACTGCCCCCAGGTTACCTGAGTTCTGCTCAGAATGGGGCCACGAACGGGACCCTGGAAGTCCGCGACCAATCGGGGGGTTGGTAACTGTGCGAGTCACGTCGTTGATCATAGATTCGGTGGCGGCGCCATCGGGATGTCGCGCACCACGAGCTTCGGCCAGTGGTGCTCGGCGGCCAAGCGCTCGAGCCGCTTGCGCACGGTCGCGGTGCAGAAGGCGATCACCGCGTCGTGGCGGGCCATATGGGTCTCGAGGATCGCTCGGTCGCGTTCCTCGGCTTGAGCGCGGAGCCGGACGACGACCGCGTGGCGCTCGCGGCCGATCTCCACCATGGCGTTGGGTCGGTAGCCCTGCAAGCCCTGTTCGCGCACGATGCTGCGCCCGCAGACCCAGCGCGCATCGGGGGCGCGGCGGGCGATATGCAGGCGCACCTCGTTGACGGCGCGCATCCGCGCCATCGCTCCCACCTTTGGACGGCGAAGCTGAAAGCCCGTCCCGGAGAGGCGAGCGCCGCGACCGCTCAGCCAGACCCAAGGTGGCTCCTCGTGCAGAAAACGGCCGTAGTCGGCGAAGCCCGACTTGAACAGGTGCTTTGCCACTCGATCGGCCTGCCCGTCCTCGCAGCCGATGAAGCGGGCGAGCTGGTCGAAGGGGATCGCCCCCTGCTCGGCGATCAGCCGCAGCAGCTCAAACTCCCAGGGCTCGGGCAGGCGCAGCACGGGGCGATCGCGCGCTCCGGGTCCACCCCCCAGCTTGCCTTCCCGCTTGTGACCAACCGTGGGGGCGGGAATCGTCTTGGCCGGAGCCACTGTCAGTCCTCCTCGTCGAGGTAGGAGATCTCCTTCGGCGCCTCGGCCTCGGTCCGCTCCAGCGGCTGATCGAGCGGCGCGGCGTCGGGCAAGCTCGCTCGCTCGGCCGACGGCGCACGGGCGATCGCCACCTTGGCCGCGCGGCCGCGGCGGATCACCCAGGCGCTGCCGGACGGAAGGGAACGAACTTCGTCGGGGTCGATCTTCAGGCGGCGCTCGCGGCGGGCGTGTCCCTGACGGGCGTAGAGGCCGTCTTCGTAGCGATGGGTGAGCTCCATCACCTGCTTCGTCCCGGCGAGCTCGGCCAGCGAGTCGGGCTCGTTGAGGGCGTGGAGGATCACCGTCTCCACCGAGCCGAGGATGCGGTCGCGCTGCGTGCGCGGACCCATCCCCGAGGGCGTCTGGGGCGCCAGCACCATCGCCGCGTTGAAGCCGCGCGCCTGCTCCACCTTCATCGCAATGTCGCTGGACCCGGCGATCGCCGCCAGCTCGTCGACGAACAAGAGGCAGGGCTCCTCGCGCGGCTTGCGCATCGCGAAGTAGTGGGCGAAGTCGGCGAAGAGCAGGCAGGCGGCGCTCGCGGCGTCCTCACCGAGGCCGACGGAGTCGAGCAGCAGGTAGGAGGCCTCGGCGTCCTCCCAGGCCCATTCGCCGTCCAGCGCGGTGCCGAGCTGGCCGAAGAAGGCCTGGTAGCGCAGGCGCACCTGGCTGACCTTGTCGCGCGGCAGCGCCAGCACCGCCGAGTTGGGGCCGTGGGCGTCGAGCATACGCTCGTAATCGAGCCGCTGGAGCAGCTCGGCGCTGGAGCGCGGCGGCCCGTCGGGGTGGTTGCAGGCGAGCTGCAGCGCCGTCTTGGCGATGTCGCGGTAGAAGGCCGCCGGGCCGACCTCGGCGAAGGGGATCGCCTCCAGCAGGCGGTTGGCGATCCCACGCCAGTCGCCGCGCCAGGCATCGAAGGGCTCGTTTGGGAAGACGCGGGCGCGGCGGCCGGCGGCCGCCATCAGGGCGCAGAAGCGCGCGGCGTTCTCGCGGTCGCCCTTGGCGTCGAGGTAGTGGATCGAGGCGCGGCTCTTGCGCGCCGCTTCGTAAGCGATCCGCAGCGCGGTCTCGGTCTTGCCCGAGCCCGAGGCGCCGAGGATCACCGCGTGGCGGCGCATGTCCTCGAAGGGCCAGAGGAGATCTGCTCGGTGCAGCGGCAGCGCCCGCTCGCCGGCGAGGCGGCGACCGAGCAGCGCGCCCGCGGGCATCGGCGGACCCGGTGGCGGCACGGAGCGGCGGCGCCTCAGCACGGCTCGCCCTCCGGCAGCCGGCGGACGATCAGCTTCGGCCAGCGGCCCTCGGCCTGCACGCGCTTCAGCAGGTTGTAGGGGTGAGGCCCGCAGAAGTAGATGACGGCGTCGTAGCGGTTGCTGTGCTGGGCGACGATCTGGCGGATCTGCCGGTTGGTTTTGCGCGACAGCTCTGCCTCGATCGCGTGGCGCTCACCGTCGGTCTCGAAGACCGCATCGGGGAGGTGGTCCTCGGGGTCGCGCCGGTTGAAGACGGCCCGCTCGCAGACCCAGACACCTCGCGGCGCGCGCTCGGCGAGATGGAGGCGGATCTCGTTGACCGCGCGGCGGTGCGCGAGCATCGCCACGTCGGGCGCCTTGTAGTGAAAGCCGGTGCCGGCCCGGGTGGCGCCGCGGCGGCTCGGCCACAGCCACGGGTAGTCGCGGACCAGGAAGCGCCGCGTCTCGATCAGGCGCTCCTCTTCGAGTCGCTGCGCCAGGCGAACCGTCTGCGCCAGGTCGAGGCCGAGGAGACGGGCGAGCTGGTCGAGTGGGATCGCCGCCTGCTCGGAGAGCAGGCGCAGCGCCCGTAGCTGCTCCTCGCCGGCGTCGTAGCGGTTGCCGTCCTGTGGTCCTTGGCTTGCCTGCGGCTGGGCGTGCATAGGCAGAGCGAACGCACGCTTGCGTGCGACACTGAGCGGCGCCGCACGCCCAGCGGCAAGCCCTGGTGGCCGGCCTTCGCCACGACGGCATAGCCCGCTACCGGCTCTCCCTCCCTCGCCGGCTTGAACGACCGCGAATGATCGCGCCGGCGGCGATCCCTGCAAGCCCTCCGCGCGCGGAGGGCTCCTTGCGGCCCTGCGGGTTCCGGGATCGCCTATCCCGGCGCATCGCGGCCTCCCTCAAGCCAGCGAAGGAGGGAGGACAACATGTTCACCGCAGCAGCGGTCCCCGCCAGCGCGCGCCGGGACGGCGCTTCGTCGCTTGCGGAGCGCCTCTATCTCGATAACCGCCAGCGCCTGCTCACGATTGCGCGAGGCAACTGCGCAAGCGCCGAGGATGCCGAAGAGGCCCTACACGATGCCGTGGTGCTCTTCATCGAGCGCTTCGACCCATCCTGCGGCTCGCCGCCGCTGCCCTGGTTGATGCTGACTTTGAAGCGGCGCTGCTGGGCGATCTACGGACGCCGCCGCGGACTCGCCGAGGTGCTTGCCAGGGCCGGAGCGGACGGCGCGGCCCTGAGCGAAGCGCGGACGGTCGAGGAGCTGGCCGAGATCGACGAGAAGGCGAGCTCTCTTGGGCGCGAGGTGCAGGCGCTTCGACCCGAGGAGCGCCGGGCGCTGGCGCTCCTTGTGAGTGGCTATTCCTACCGCGATATCGCCGCGCGTCTGGGCTGCACGACGAAGCAGGTCGATCGACTGCTGCAACGGGTGCGGGCGAAGCTGCGGGAGGTCGACGAGTGATTGTAGGCAAACACCGACCCCCGCCTCTGCTCGCACGCGCGATCACAACCCCGGCGGGTGAGAGGGCGCGAAGCCGCCGTGGAACTGCGGGGCGAAGGCGGGGCCGTCGGCGAAGTTGGCGCTCGCGGTGCCCCAGTCGCGGCCGTCGATCGTGACGAAGACGTGGTCGATGTTGGCCCAGATCGTCACCTGCTGGCCGGGGCCGGAGGGATAGGCGGCGCCGAGCAGGTCGGAGCGCAGGCCGCCGGGGTCGGGGTAGCCGGAGAGGACGAGCAGCCAGCGCACCGCGCCGGAGCAGTCGAGCCCCTTGGTCCCGGACGGGCAGTGTTCGCCGCTGCCCGGCGAGGGGCCGGGCTGGGGCGCGTGGCCGCCGCCCCAGCAGTAGTGGATGCGGCGCGATTCGATCCAGCGCGCGACGGCTTCCATGCGTTCGGTAGAGCGCGGCGGCGAACCGCCGATCGCGGCGCCGCCGGCGGCTTCGCAGACAACCTCGGAGCCGAAGGCGGCCGCCTTTTCGAGCACCTCGTCGACGTACCACTCCGCGTGGTTGTATTCGAAGATCGCGGCGCGCCAGTCGGCAGGAGCGCCGGAAGCGCGTAGGTAGTTGGCAGTCGCGAGGACCGAGTCGGGGACGCTGTAGGGGTCCTTGACCCCGTCGCCGTCGGCGTCGACGCCGTAGGTCGCCCAGGTCGAGGCGAGGAACTGGCCGGGGCCCTCGGCGCCGGCGTAGTTGGTCCCCGAGCGAACGCCGGGTTCGGTCGAGCGGCCGAAGTCCGACTCGACCTCGTGGATCGCAGCGAGGATCGCGAAGCCGCGCGGACCGAGCCGGTAGCGGCTCGTTGCCAACTGCAGCCAGGGCACGTATTCGGTCGGGATCGAGCTGCTGGCCTCACTGTTCACTTCGCAGCTCGGTCCGTCGCCCGCCGAGCTGCCCGAGGCGAAGAAGAGGCCTGCGAAGAAAAGCAGCGGCAGGACGATCGGCGCGGCGAGCAGGGCGAGCTTCGGGCCGAGAAGCGTGCGCACCGCGATGCGGGTCGCGAGCAGGGCGAGGCGGGTCCCGCCGCGCCCACCCTCCGCCGCGCTCACTGGCCCGGCGCCGCCGCGAGCCAGCGCCCGCCGCGACACTCGAAGACGAAGGAGAGCTGCTCCTCCGCGCCGCCGCGCTCAGCGCCGGCGCGGAGGAGCGCGCGGTCGGCGCGGGCGGAGAGAAAGGTGACCTGGATAGCGCCGAGACGGGCAGGCGGCGGGTCGCTGGCCGGCGAGGGAGAGCGCGGCGGAGCGGCGAGCAGGCGGGCGGCGAAGGCGGGAGTCGCGCTCGCGCGCAGCTCGCCGGCGAGGGCGGGTCCATCCGCGCCCGCCTCGTAGCGCAGGAAGCCGGCGAGGAAAGGGCGGGCGGCGCGGCGCAGGGCGGCTTCCAGGCGGGCCGCGCGGCGCTCTATCCGCCGCGCCGCCGCTGGCAACGGCTGAACGCGAGCGGCTGGGGCGGGCACAGCCGGCGGCGTGGCCTCACCAGGGCGCCCGCCGGCGAAGCCGAGCGCGGCGGCGAGCAGAAGCGCGCAGAGCGCCGCGAACAGCACCAGCCTGCCGAGCGGCGGGCGCGGCACCGCTCAGGCCCCCCGCGAGAGGTTGCGGCGCAGCGGCGCGCGGCCGGCGCGGCGCTCGCGGCGCAACCGGCGCAGGTGCTCGCGTCGCGCGGTGCTGCCCTCGATCCGCTGACGGGCGCCCTCGGCGGCGAGGCGCGGGCGGGCGGCGATCCGGCCGGGCGGCTCGGAGGAGACCTCGAGGCGGCGCAGGTCGCGCTTTCGCTCGCCCTCGATCCGCTCGGCCGCCCGCTGGCGCTCGGGCTCGGGCAGCGCCTCGAACTCGGCTCGGCTGATGCCGATCCGGTGGACGTGATCGGCGGGGTCGCGCGAGCTGCGCAAGAGCTCGGCGTCCTCGGCGCCGAAGCGCTCGAGGTCGCGCTCGCTCCAGCGCCCGGCGCCGCGGCGCTCGCCCCGATCGGCGCGGGCGAGCAGCTCGCGGGCGCGCTCATAGCGGGCGCGCTCGGGCTCGCTCGGGCGATGCGCGGCCGCGGCCGCGGGCCGCTCGCGATCGCCGTCGCCCGCGCGCCGCGCATCGCCGGACTCCCCGGCGCGGGCGCGGCGGCCCTCTCCACCCCGGGCCTCCTCTCGCCGACCCTCCCCGCCGCGGCGCTCGGAGCGGCGCGGGCGGCCGTAGCGGGACTCGAAGCGCTCCACCGTGTGGCGCGCGTCGGCGTGGCGGGAGTCCGCCAGGGCGCGGGCGCGGCCGTGCAGCGAGTCGCGCGCGCTCGCCCGCGTCGCCTCGCCGCGCTCGGCGCGGCGCTCGCGGCGCCACTCGGCGCCACGGTGCCAGCCGCCCTTCAGCGCTCCGCCGCCCGCGCCGGTCGTGGTGCGCGAGAGGCGGCGGCCGATCGTCAGCGCGGCGAGCGTCGGCGCGCTGCCGTGGTGGGCCTGGCGGTCGGGCTCGCCGATCGAGAGCCAGCCGACGATCTCGGCGCGCTTGAGGAAGACGGCCCAGGCGAAGGCCGAGGAGAGCAGGAAGCCGGTCGCGGGGCTCGCGCCTGAGCCGCCGAGGATCTCGATGCCGAGCAGGACGACGGAGAGGAAGGCGGCGTAGATGACCTTGGCGAGGGTCGCGCCGATCAAGGTCAGGCCCCAGGTCTTGAAGGCGCGCCGGCCCGAGTCCCCGAGCAGCGGGAAGAAGAGCGCCAGCGGCGCGGCGAGCAGGAGGACGAAGGCGACCGCGGCCTGGGTGAAGAGACGGATCGCCAGCCAGCCGAGCAACAGCATCGCGCCGAGCAACCCGAGCGCGAACAGCGCCAGCATCGAGAGCCGGGTGAGCACCCCGTCGCCGCCCTGGGCGGCGACCTTGGCCTTGTAGCGTTCCTCGCCGTCGAAGTAGTCCCAGAGCGCCTGACGGGCGGGGCTGCCCGGCGAGGAACGCAGGTAGAGGTCGATCACGCGGCGCGGGCTGCCATAGCGGCGCCGCGCCAGGGTCGCGCAAGCTTCCTTCGCCTGGGCGCTGCCGTAGTGGGCAAACAGCGCCAACACGGCGAGGGCGCCGTCGTCTTCGCAGAACTTCTCGTCCGCCTTTTCCACCGCTTCAGGCGGCGGCGTGCCGAGCGCCCAGGAGACGTCAGAGAAGTCCAGGCCGGCGAAGGGCACCTCGACCAGGCGCGACCAGGCGCCCGACATCGCTTCGGCGTAGGAGCCCTCCGGACGCGCCGCCGAGCCTGACTGCGGAGCGCTGATGACGGTCAGCGCGGCGCGGTCGGCGAGGGCGGCGAGGCGGCCGATCGAGGCGGCCGGCTGGTGGATCACCCAAAGGCCGACGATCAGCATCGCGACCGCAGCGAGGGTGCCGGCGATCGCGGCGGGCGCTTCGCGGCGCAGCAGGCCCTTGTAGGAGAACCAGATGCCGGCGCAGACGACGGTGGTGGAGAGCCAAGGGTCGGTGACGCGGCCATAGATGCGCCCCAGCGCGGCGCTGAGTTGGGCCATCGTCTGCCCGTCGGAGAAGGGGTTGAGGCCGAAGGCGAGGCCGAGCAGGGCGAAGATCAGGCGCAAGACGAAGATCAGCCCGAGCCAGATCCCGTTGAGCACGGTGGCGAAGCCGTAGGTGATGTCGCCGACCGGGTGGGTGATCCCGGTCGAGATGAAGATGTCGAAGCCGTAGTTCGACGCGGGGTACTCGCCCTCGGGCGCGCCTGAGGCTTCGCAGGCCAAGCGCGTCTGGCGGTCGCGGATCTGGGCGATCTCATCGCAGACGGGGTTGCGGATGCCGAGGCCCGACAGCGGGTCGACCTGGCCCGAGGCGCCAAGGTCGCCGGCGGCGGTTCCGCTGCCCGGGCCGGCGAGCGATCTGGGCGTCGGCGGGCCGTCGACCCGGCCGGTCCCGGGCGGGCCGGCCGTCGCCGCCCGGGGGCCATGCGCGGCGTGCTTGTGGCGGTGCGCGGCGCGGGCGGGCGGCGCGAGGAGGCAGAGGGCAGCGAGGGCAAGAAGCGCGAGGGAGACGGCCCAGGCGAGCGCTACGCTTTGGGCCATGGCGACGCGTGATGAGCTGCATCGTGAGGTAGATGCGCTTCCGGCCCTGCAGGTGGCGCGGGCGCGGATCGTGGTCGTGCCCGAGTCCGAGGAGACCGACGACATGGTCGGCGTGCCGGAGGCGTGGAAGACCTTCGAGGACGGCACGCCGCAGCCCAACTGGGTGGCGCTGCTGCACGAGTCGCGCCGAGAGCGTTGACGCTGGTCCTCGACGCGACCGTCGTGGTGTCCGCGCTCGCCAGCGCCGAGGGCTTCAGCGTGCTCGGCGACGAGGATCTCCTCGCCCCCGCGCTGATGTGGTCGGAGACGCGCTCGACCCTGCATCTCGGTCTGCTGAACGGAAAGGTCAGCCCCGAGCACGCGGCGGTCCAGCACGAGCGACTTGAAACCTGCGCGGTGCGCCGAGCCGACGAGCCGCGGCTTGGCCGCGAGGCCTGGAAGATCGCCGAGGAATTCGGCTGGGGCCGCACCTACGACGCTGAGTACGTGGCGCTGGCACGGCTGCTCGATTGCAGGCTGGTGACGCTGGACGGGCCACTGCGCCGCGGCGCGGACCGACTCGGCTTCGTGGTGACGCCGGACGAGCTCTGAGGGGGCGCCCTGGGGGACCGAGCCGCCGCGGGCCCAGCTGCCGGCTGGATCTGCCGCCTTCCGCGAGAGGCGCCTACTCGGCCGGCGCATCGGCAGTCTCCGCTTGCTCGGACGGCCCGATGCGTGCCGCTGCGGTCTCCGCGCGCCGCGGCGTCGTGTCGAGCTCCTCGAGCAGCCAGCGCGGCGGGTCGATCTGCACCGGGGCGACCTGGCCGTCGAAGTCGCGCAGGTAACAGCGCCCGGCGCGGAAGCCGAGCAGGCGCTGGGTCGCCCCCTCGTCGTCGGGGTCGAGGCGCAGCAGCTCCAGCGCCCGCCGCGCCTCGGCCTCGGTCTCCACGCCGAAGGCGAACAGGGCGCCGACCAGCGGCTCGAGCTCGGCGGCGTCGCCGAGCATCTGGGTGGCGAGGATCGGGGTGATGTTCTGCGAGCGCCCGAGCCGGCTGATCCGCTCCAGCAGCGCCCGGCCCTGGGCGTCTGAGGTGAGCGCCCAGGCCTCGTCCATCGCCAGCACCGCGTGGCGCTCGGTCTCGCTGGCGCAGAGGCGCAGCGCGTAGGCGGCGAGCAGGCGCAGCACGGCGAGGCTCGCTCGCTCCTCCTCCGATAGCTCGCCCCGGGCGGTGCCCGGCAGCGGCAGCGCGAGGTTGCGGATCCGCAGGCTGACCAGCTGCGCGTCGCCGACCGCGGGCGGCTCGGCCTCGGGGCCGCCGAGGGCGAGCCGGGCGATCCCGGCCGAGGCGTGCACCTCGACCGCCCGCGCGGCGGCGCGGGCGTCCTCCTCGGGCGAGCCGGCGAGCCGCGCCAGCACCTCTCGGGTGCCGGGCGCGCCCGCCGCGGCGGCTTCGGAGACGGCGCGGCGCAGCTCGGTCTGCCACTGGGGGCAGACCGGCGCGGGCAGGATCGAGGTGAGGAAGTTGTAGGTGAGATCCTCACGGGTCTCGGGCGTGCCGACCCGCATCGGGTCGAGCAGGCCGCGGTAGCGATCCTCGGCGGAGAGCTCGATCGCCTCCACCCTGCCCTCCACCCCGGGCAGGCTGTCAACGCGGTGATCGCCCTTGGGGTCGATGTCGACGATCGGGCCCGAGCCCTGCAGGAAGGCCTGCCAGACGGCGAGCTCCAAGAAGATCGTCTTGCCCGAGCCGAGGCCGCCGGCGAGCAGGCAGGTCGGCGGGCGGTTTTGCTGGCAGGCCTCGGCGAGGTCGAACTGCACCGGGGCGCGCGAGCCGGTCAGGGTGTGGCCGATGTAGGGGCCGATGCGCGAGCCGGCGTGGGAGATCGCGTGGGGGACCATCGCGCCGAGCTGGTCGGGGAGCAGGTGCTCGCAGTACTCGGGAAGCGGGAAGCGGGCTGCCGGCAGGGTGGCGAGCAACAGGCGGTGCTGCTCGCCGCCGGGGCGGTGCAGTTGCACGCGCCCGTAGGACTCGCGCAGGCGCTCCACCCGCTCCTCGAGCTGCTCCTCGGTTCGCCCGGCGACGGCGAGCGTCAGCGCCGAGCGCAGGAGCGGCGGGCGCTCGCCGCCGCCGAGCACGGCCTCCAGATCGCGCGCCGCGGCGGGGCGCTCGGCGCCCTCCACCGAGGCGCCGTGCGCGCCCGCCTCCTCCTCGCGGGCGATCTGGTCGGCGTCGACTTTGCGCCGCGCCGCGAGACGGCGCGCCTCGGCATTGGCGAGGTAGGTGACCGAGAGGGTCGCGTCGACGCCGAACTCGAGCTCCAGCGGCGCGAACATCAGCTCCGCCGCCGGGCCGGGCACGACCGCCTCCTCAGGCATCGCCCCCATAACGAGCAGCGCCTGGTGGGCGCGGCCGCGCTCGCAGTCGATCACGAGGCTACGGCGGTCGACCTGCACGCGGCTCTCGTGCAGGCGCATCAGGTCGAGGCCGTAGGGCTTAAAGCGCTCCTCGCCGTCGGGGTCGAGGAAGGCGAGCGCCTGCGGCGCGAAGTTCTGATCGGCGTCGGGCTCGCCGAGGCCGCGGGTGTAGGCGCGGCGGACGAGCGTCGCCAGCTCGCGCGGGCCGACCCGCCGCGCGCCGAGGTAGCCCTGGACGCGGTCGTAGGCTTTCTCCTCGGTGCGGCGCAGCGCCGCGAGCTGGGCGGCCGAGAGGCCGCGCTCGCCGTCGAGGCCGAGGCGGGAGGCAAGCCCGGACCACAGCTCGAGGAGGCCGGCGAGAGGGCCGGCGTTGCCGGTCGCTTCGAGTCGCACCGCGAGGTAGATCTCCGGCCGCAGCGCCTCGCGGCGCTCGAAGGAGGCGCGGTGCTCGGCGAGGTGGCGCTCGAAGCGGCGGCGGTGGCCGTGGCGGGGGTCGAGGGTGCAGAGCGCCCGGCGCACGTAGGCGGCGGAGTCGAAGCTGCGGGCGACGCGGAGGATCTGGAAGTCGGTCTCGATCGCGTAGGCGAGCGCCTCCAGGCGCTCGCCTACCTCGATCTTGCGCCGCTCGGAGAGCCCCGGGTAGCTGTGGCCCTCGAGCTCATAGACGGCCCAGGCGTCGCTCGGGGTGCGCAGGACGAGGTTGCCCCAGAAGAAGTGGTGCGGGGGCCTCACTCGGGTCCGCCCTCGAAGACGACGGTGCGCCCGGCGGGGACCTGGAGGGTGTGGCCGCGGTGCAGGGGCGCATCGCCCGCCTGGCTCAAGCGCCAGCGGCGGGCGGCGGCAGAGCGCTCCGAAGGACCCTCTCCCGCTCCCCTGGGGACGCCCTCCAAGGCGACCCGCACCGGGTAGCGCAGGAGCAGCCTGGCCGGCCCCTCCAGGCGCCCGCGCGGATAGCGCGGGGCGCCGAAGTCGGGGCCGAGGCGCAGCGGCCCCGGCGGCGCCAACACGGCGCCGGGCCCAGGGCAGCGGCGCAGGGCGGCCAGGCTGCGCGGGCGCAGCCGCCAGGCCACAAAGCCGACCAGGGCACGGTGAGGGCTGCGGCCGTCGATCTCGGCGCGCGAGAGCGCCCAGGCGGCGGCCAGCGGCAGCGCGACGAGGCGCAGCGAGGGCGGCAGCAGGTCAACGAGCGGCCCGAGTAGCGGCAGCCGGGCGAACAGGCCGAGCGCGGCGAGGCAAGCGAGCCAGTAGCCGATCGCGCGCAGCTCGATCCCGCCGGGCACCGGAACCCGCCAGTTCTGCACGCGGAAGATCCGCCAGCGGCGCCGGAATACCACCCGGTAGGAGCGCACGACCTTGCGCGGATGCTCGCCGGTCAAGGTCCCCCCTCTCGCCGCCGCCCGAGGTGGGGCGCAGGGCCAAGCAGATCAAGGACGCAGTGAGCGTGGCGTGCTCTGCACGCGAGCGAGCGAGGACGCCGAGATGCGCCGGCCATGCGCCCCACCTCAGAAGACGATGTTGGCGACGGCCTTGGCCGTCGATTCGATCGAGCCGGGCGAGAGCAGGAAGATCAGCCCGACGAGGACGACCGCGACCACGCCGACGGCGGCGCCGATGTTGCGCTGGGTCAGCGAGCCGACCAGCATCAGGCCGCCGAGCGCGATCAGCACCGGCACGCCCCAGCCGCTCAGCAGGCCGCCCAGCCGCTGCCCGGCGCCGGCGGCGTTGCCGGCGCCTTCGCCGCCCGAGAGCGACTTGGTCACCGCCGCCGCGGCGCCGGCGATCTCGCCGACCGGCGCCGGCACGGGCCCGCCGAACGGGGCGCTCGGCGCGGCTGCCGAGCAGCCGAGCAGCAGCGCCACCCCCGCGAGCGTGGTTGCGATTCTGCGTCTCATCTCATACCTCTCTTTCGGCTTCTCAGCCATCGGTTGGGATCACCTCGATGAAGTCGACGTAGGGGCGCTCGCGGCGCTCGACGCCCAGTTCGTAGGCGAGCGTGTAGGTGGCGCCGCGGCCATCGGCGGCGCTGAGCGTCGCCAGCACCGCGCCCGAGCGGGCGTGGCCGATCCACTCCAGGCGCTCGATCCGCTGCACCCTCAGCGCGAAGGTCGGCAGGGTCACGGTGGCGCCGGGCGCGAGGTCGGCGCGCAGGTCGGCGGCGTCGGCGGCGAGGTAGTTGCGCAGGACGCGGTCGAGGACCGCCTTCAGCGTCGGCTCTTCGACCGGCTCGCCGGCGGGCGGCGCGGCGGCGCCGATCAGCGGCGCGCCGACGAAGCTTGGGTAGCCGACCAGCGCAAGCCCTTCGCCCGGTCTGTGGCGTACGGTGACCGCCAGGTAGACCGGCAGGCGGCGGGTCGAGAGCGCCGCGGCGACGGTGATCACGCGCCCGCCGGCGAGCGCCGGCTGGTCGGAGGCGACCTCCGCCCAGCCCACCCGCTGAGCGCCGTCGGCGGCGAAGAAGCCGGCGCCGGAGTCGAGCCCGCCCGAGAGGAAGGGCGCCAGTGCGTGGGCGCGCGCCTGGGGCCGGGCGGCGTCGTAGGTCAGGTAGGCGCGGGCGAACTGGAGGGCGAAGTCCTCGCTCGGGGCGTCGGCCGCGGCGGCGGGCCGCGGGGGCGCCGCGAGGGCCGGCGGCCAGAGCAGGCCCTTGAGGCCGAGCGCGACCAGCAGTGCCAGGGCGGCGAGCGCCAGGTGGCGCGGCGCCGCCGCTCGCAGGCGGGCGCCGCGCACGTCGCGCCACTCGGCCCCGAGCCTCGCGAGGCCGGGAAACTTCGCCCCTGTCGCGCTCCCGCGCATCGCTAGCGCTCGAAGCTGAACTCGGGACGGGGCGGCGGGGCCGGATCGGCGGGGGGCGGGCTCGCGGCGGGGGGCGCCTCTTCGGAGGGAGCCGCTTCGGGCGGCGGGCCGGCAGCGGGCGGCGGCGAGAGCGCGACTGCCCCAGCCTGCGGCTCAGCGCTCTCGGCCACCCGCCGTGACCTGCGGCGGCGGGTGCGCGAGCGGGGATGGCGAGGCGCGCTCGCCGCCTTGTGTGGATGTGGACGGGCGGGCCGTGCCTTTGCGCGGAGCGGTCTGCGAGCCCTTTCGGTAGACGCCACGCGTGGCGGCGCCGCGATCGGGGCGGGGCCCGGCGAACGCTCGGCGCCGCCCCCGAGACGGGCGATCGCGACGACCCCCAGCCCCACGAGGGCCGCCGCGAGGCAGGCGAGGGCCGGCGGGCGCCGCAGGCGCCCGCGGCGAGCCGGGCGCACCCGGTGCTCCTCCTCGGGTGCCGCTGCGAAGGCGTTGCGGGGCGCGCTTTGCTCCTGCGGGGCGGCTTCCTCGCCTCCCGGGGACTCGGCGCCGATGATGAAGATGTCGTCGGGCTTTCGCGCCATTGCCCCCATGACGGGGGCGATGGTGAGACCGATACCCCCGGGGGCGGCCTAACCCTGAAAGCCGACCGAGCCGCCCGGGGAGGCCGCCGATCCAGAGCTGCCCGAACCGCCCGAGGAGGAGCTGCCGCCGCCGAACTCGCTCCCCACTTCGCCGCCGCTCGGGCTCGAGGTGGCGGATGGGGATTCGGTGCTGGAGCTGGAGCCGCTCTCGATCCCGAACTCACTCGGCGGCGGCGCTTCGGCGTGTTCTTCGGGCACTACTTCGGCGCTCTGCGGCGGGGCCGGGGGGGCGGGTTCGCCGGCAGCGGGCCCGCTCGTCGAGTTCGCGTCCCCCGACCCCGTGTCGGCTTCGGGCACCGGGCTCGCAGACGGTGCGGCCGGGGGGTTTTGCGCCGGTTCGGCGGCGGGCGCTTCCTGCGAGGAGAGCCGCTTCACCTTCGCCGCAGGGCGAAGGGGGCGGTCGGGGTGGTGGGTCGCGGCGCCGAGCACGGGGCCGACCGCGCCGCTCAGCACACAGGTCGCGGTGGCCGCGGCGCCGGCGCCGCAGAGCGCGGCGATCTTCTGCCCGGTGCCCATCGCCGCACCGGCCGCGCCCTCGCCCGAGGAGAACGGCGCCGTGCCGCGCAGCGCCAAGTGGCGCAGGCGCTCGAACGCGCCCTGCACGCCGTCGGCGGCGGCGCCGGCCCAGTGGCCGACGCGGTGCAGGAGCTCCAGGTGTCCGGCGATCCGTTCGCCGCCGATGAGCGCGGCGAGCGCACCGGAGCCGAGCTCGTGCAGCTCGGCGCGCAGACGGACGAGGTAGGAGCGGCAGGAGCCGCAGTGGGAAAAGTGGGCGCGCAGCGCCTCGCCCTCGGCTGCGGAGGCGAGGCCGGCGGCCTCGCGCTCGAAGGCGAAGCCCCGCGCCAGCTCGCGCATCTGGGGGCAGAACTCCTCGCCCTCGACCTGGGCCATCCGCTTGCGAACCTGTCTGCCGGCGCGCAGAACGCGCTTCTTCGCCGCCGCTTCGCTGATTCCGAAGTGGGCGGCGAGCTCGGGCACCGTGAGGCCGAGTCCGAAGCGCAGCAGGATCGTCTCGCGGTAGTTGTCGCGCATCCGCGCCAGCGCCTCCTGCAGGCGGACCACGTTCTCGTGGCCCTCGGCGCGCTCGGGCGGCGCCGGCGCGAGCGCGGGCGTCTCCCTAGCCGCCTCCAGCGCGACGGTCTGCGGGCGCGCGGCGCGCGAGCGTAGGAGGTCGATCGTCGCGTTGCGCACGCTGGTGAAGAACATCGCCCGCAGGTTGTCGAGCGGCCGTCCCTCCTGCGCGTAGCGGTGCACGCGGATCAGCACCTCGGCGACGACGTCCTCGGCGTCGGCGCGGATCAGCACCTCGCCGAAGTGGCGCAGGACGTAGGCCTCACCGAGCGGGCGCAGGCGCTCGCACTCGCGCTCGAAGCGACGCGCCCGAAGCAACCCGGCGGCCGAGGCCGCCTCCATCAGCGCCCAGAAGAGCGCCCCACAGCGCCACGGCGCGCGCTCTGGCGCCGGCCAATCATCTCCATACCCTGCCTACCTCCATCTGCTTAGACAAACCGCAGCCGACCCGGAAGCTGCGAGACCCGGGCCATCCGGGCCTCGCACATCCGGCTACCGACTAATCGTCGTAGCCCTCTCCCTCCTCTCCCTTGCGCTCGCCGCCGTTTTTCTTGGCGCCGGGCAGGAAGTCGACCCGATCGGCGGCGATCGAGTGCTCTGAGCGCTTGGTGCCTTCGTCGTCCTCCCACTGGCGCAGGCGCAGCTGGCCCGCCACGGCCACGTGGCGACCCTTGCGCAGGTACTTGTCGCAGGTCTCGGCCTGGCGGCCGAAGGCGGCGACGTTGATGTAGAGGGGAGATTTCTTGCGGCCGTTCAACTCGACCAGGCGCATCGAGCAGACCTTGGTCTCGCCCCCGTTTCGCATCTCGGGATCGCGCGTCAGCGTCCCGTTCATCATCACCGTGCTCATCTCTCACTTCTCCTTCTGGGCCCTGGCGGGCTCCCTTTCGTGCGGCCCCCGTTGGGCCGCGAAGCGCTCCCAGACCGGCACCACGCGCACGCGGCCGCTGCGCTTCGCGCCGCGGCGATCGAAGCGCGCCACCACCGCCTCGCCGCGGCCGAGGCGCTGCAGCTCGGAGGGGTGGACCTCGAATTCGTGCCCGCGGCTGCGCGTGCCCTGCTCGCTGGGCAGGCCCCAGCGAGCAGTGCGGACCGTCGTCTCCCAGCCAGGCACGGTGCCGATCAGCTCGGCGATCCACTCGGCGTCCTCCTGGGCGCCGATCCGGTGGCAGACGAGCGCCGAGACGGTGGCCCCGACGCGGTCGCGCACCGCCTGTCCGGCCGCGCGCAGGTCGGCGAGGGTCTGGGTGCCGAGCGCGACCGAGAAGCCGGCGGCGCGGGCGCGGGCGAAGAGCCGGTCCAGGGCGGCGGCCTCGAGGGCGCCGAACTCGTCGATCGCGACGAAGGTGCCGACGCCGCGGCCCATCAGCGCGCTCGCCGCGGCGCCGAGGTCGAGCAGCGCCATCTGGGCGATCGCGCGGCCGACGTTGCCGGTGCGGTCGGTGTCGAGGCGGAAGTAGACGACCTCGCGGGCGGCGATCGAGGCGCGCAGGTCGACCGCGCGCTCGCCGAGCCGCGCGGGGTCCAGCCAGCGCCCGGCGAACTGCGAGGAGGCGAGGTTGCGCAGGCGGGCGCGCATGCCGGCGATCGCCCGGCGCTCGTCGGCGCGCAGCAGCTTTGCCTGCTCGCGCACCTCGAGCGCCAGCGCCTCGGGGCACTCCTCGATCGCCAGCTCGGCGAGCCGATCGGGGTCCAGGCACTCGGCGAGGCGCGAGAGCGACAGCGGCTCGGGGCTGGCGTCGAGCACCTCCAGCGCGCTGCGCAGGAAGGGCGATGCGGCCTGCCGGTAGAAGTCGGCGTCGCCGCTGCCCCACTCCTGCGCGGCCACCAATCGCTCGGAGCGCTCGTCGACCGAGCCGTGCGCGAGCGGGTCATAGCCGCAGGGTCCCTCGGGCGAGATCAGCCGGAAGGGCACGCCGCGCCGCGCCGCGGCCTGCGCGGCCGCCGCGCGCAGCGCCTCGTCTGACTTCGCCTCCAAGACGACGGCGCCGAAGCCGGCGCTGGCGACGTAGTCGGCGAGCAGGGCGGCGAGCGAGGTCGTCTTGCCGGCGCCGGTCGCGCCGGGGATCAGCACGTGCTCGCCGGACTCGGCGCTGCCGCGCGGGATGCCGAGGAGCGCTCCGCGCTCGTCGCGGCCGATCGGCACCTCGCTCTCAAGCGCCTCTCTCTCCTTGCCCCGACGCAGGGCCGAGCGCCGCCGCACGTCATCGAAGACCCCGCGCCGGCGCTTTGCGGCGCTCTCGCGGTCGCCACCCGCGCGGCGGTCCTCCAAGCGCCCGCGAGCGCTCATCCACACCGCGGCGGCGGCGAAGCCGAGCGTCGCGCCGAGGGCCGTGGCGCTGTCCCAGCCGAGCGCCACCACCCCTTCGATCAGCGCCGCGAAGATCGCCGCCGGGGCGATCAGCGAGAGGAGGCTCCAAGTCCAGGCGAGGCCGCGACGACGGCCGAGGTAGGCGAGCAGAGCGCCGAGCCCGAAGGTGGCGAGCGTAGCGATCGCCAGCTTCAGCATCGGGACGCCGGCGAAGGTGAGGGCCGGCGGGGGCGGGCTGTGGCGGAAGGCTTCGTGCCTCATCACCCCCATGACGGCGCTCGGGCCGAAAAGGGGACACCCCCGGCGGCTAACCCGATCGCATCGCCTCAGCACGCCGGGCGAGCCGCCGCGCCTGCTCCCCCAGCGCCCAGAACGCCGCCGCCTCGAGCACCTCGCCGTGGCAGGCCTCGGGCGCGCACCAGCAACCGAGCGCCTTGCCGTGCAGGCTCGCGAGCTCGCCGACGTCGATCTTCCCGGCCTTGATCTGCTCCCACAGCCAGCGCCGGTAGCGCTCGATCGCCTCAGTGCGGCTCGCCACGAGCCTCACACCCCCAGCGCGGCTCGGGCGGTGCGAGAACGGGTTTCCCCAGCGTCCCGGCTCGCCGCTGCGCGGATCGCTGCCACGGCCGATGTAGATGTCGTAGGGGGCGCGCTTGCAGTGGACCGCGCTCACCGCCACCGACAGTTGGAGCCGTAGCCGACGATCTCGGCGTCGCGGACCGAGGCGGCGTCGCCGCGGGCGGCCATCGCCCGGCTCACCTCTTCGCGCTCGACCCGGCGCTCGGTGGCGCTGCTGCGCTTGCGCCCGAGCAGGCGATCGATTTCCGCGTGGGCCTGGGCGGCGGTGCTTGGGGACCCGAAGCTCTCGCCCCGTTGCATCGCCAGGCTGCGCAGGTAGTGCAGTTGCTTGGCGCTCGGAGGCTTGGCGTTCGTGCTCATCTCGTGCTCCTCTCGCTCCTCGTGTCGGCTTCGCTTGCGGAGCGAAATACGCCCCGCCGCGCAGCGCGGCGCACCGCAGGGGAAGGGGCGAAGCCCCTTGCGCCGCGCGAGCAGTGGGGCAAGATGGAGCGCAGCTGCGTTGCCGGCCCGGGAGCGTCGGAACTCCGGGGGATGCGCGAGATCACCGCTCGCGCGCCTCGGCGATCGCGAGGCGCAGATCGCTCGGCCATGCAGCGCTCCGCGGCCTCACGGCTCTCATGCGGGCCCTCCTCGCCCTCGCCATCGAGACCGTCGTAGAGATAGCCGTCGTGCTCGACGAACCAGCCGACCTGCTCCCCGTAGGAGAAACGGCAGGAGATCTGCCAGTGGCCGTCGCGGTCCTTGCACACGTCGCCGGTCAGCGCCGCGTAGTGCTCGGCGACAAGCGCCTCGAGGATGCCCCGCGAGCGCACAGTGAGCTCGACGTTGCCCCGCCGGCTCACCACGGCGATTTCCGGCGCGAGGCCCTCGCCGTGCAAGATCGCTGCCTCGCGCTCGGCGAAGAATGGGCCGCGTCGGTGGCCCTCGCGCACCACCTCGAAGCCACCCGGGGCTGGGCGCACCTGCGCCGAGGCGCAGACCGCGGCGCCCTGCGAGGGGCACGCGCTAGCCATCGTGGACCACCACCTCGACCCCGGCCCGCTCGGCGGCGGCGATCATGTGGGCGGTGCCTGCGCCGCCCAGCGGGTAGGCGTGCACGACGTCGGGGCGCAGGCGCAGCATCGCCTCGTTGCGCCGCGGCCCGGCCGAGCGGCCGAAGCGCCGCCAAAGCGCCGCCACGCTGGCCACATGGATGCCCAGTGCCTGGGCCTCCTCGCGGGCGATGCGATCGGCGCCGCGGGCGCCGCCCTCGATCACGATCGAGTCGGGCGGCAGCGCGTGAAGGTCGCGGCGAATCGCGCCGCGATCGGACCACTCGCGCGAGCCGCAGAACAGCGCTACAAATGAACCGTCACTCATCATGCCTCCAGTCGGGTCGGTGTTCGGCTTCGGCCACCCCGAGTCGAAGCGACCGCGTGCGCCGTGGGGACGTCCCGAAGGGCGCGACAGCGAGTCCCGGCGGCGCGCAAGGCGCGAGGCACAATGGGGGCCGTCGCCGAGCCCCGGCCCGGTCGGCATCGCGAAGGTCGGTCTCACCGCCGCCACTACAACTCCTCCACGGCGACCGACCTGGCGGTCCGGGTGCGCTCGACCGCCCGCTCCACCACCGGCCGGATGCGCGGCGGGCAGCGATAGACGACGCGGGAGAGGCGCTTTTCGCCGACCGCCCAGCGCCAGGCGCGCAAGAGCTCGTCAAGCCGCGCCTGGCCCTTGGCGTTCAGCTCGATCTCGATCGCCTGCGGCGGGCCGCCGTCGGCGCCGAGACGCAGCAGATCGGCGCGGTGAAAGCGCTCGCCGGAGAGCTCGGCGGAAAAGGCTCGCTCTCCCTGCTCACGCTCGCGAGCGGCGATCTCGCGCTCCGAGAGCGTCCGCTCGCCGGCGCGCTCGATCGCCGCGGCGAGCTCGGCGACGGTGGTCTCGTGGCGGACCGTGGCCAGCGAGAAGCGGGCCGGGCGCAGCTCGCCACGACCGCAGAGGGCCAGGCCCGAGCGGGTCGCCGCGAGCAGCTTGCCCTCGCCCCACACACCGCAGCGGACATCGATCAGCCCGGCGTCGCGCAGGCGGCGCTCGCGCTCCAGCGTGCAGGTCTGCGCCGTGCCGGCCCAGGCGGCTGCCGCCTCGCGCGAGACGACGCCGAAGCGGGCGATGAACTCGAGCACCTCGAGGTCGCGCCCGCTGATCCGCTCCGTTCTGCCGTTCGCCATCTCGCCTCCTTGACGAGTCGATGCGAAGAAAGGGGACACCCAGAGAGGCCCGGCGTGTGCCGGGCCTCTCTGGGTGAGGCGGCCGCTACTCGGCCTTCTCCTCGCCCTCGGGCTTGGGGTCGAGGAAGCGGACCTCGCGCGCCAGCACCGAGTGCTTGGAGCGCTTCGATCCGTCCTTCTCCCACTGCGAGTAGCGCAGCGAGCCGCTGACCGCGATCTGCGAGCCCTTGGAGAGGTAGGTGGCGCAGGCATCCGCCTGGCCCTTGAATGCCGCCACGTCGATGAAGACCGCCGGCAGGTCGCCCTGCCCGTTGACGGCGATCCGCAGGTCGCAGACCTTGGTCTCGCCGCGCTCGGAGAGCTCGGGGTCCTTGGTCAGTCGGCCTACGAGGTTGACGCTGTTCATCTGGTGCTCCTTTCCCGCCCGCTGGGGGCCGGTGTTCGCTTGTGAAGCGAAGAAGCCCCGTCAAGGCGACGGGCGCACCGAGCGCCAGCGAGGGGAAGGGAGCGCAGCGACCTTGCGCCGGGAGCCGTCGGGGCAAAATCGAGCGCAGCAGCGAACACCGGCCCCGTGGAGTGGAAAGGCCAAGACGAACATCGCCGACCCGGCCGGCACCCGATCCGGATCTCATCTCGAGCCAACGCCTCGCGGCTGCTCGGCCGGCTTGACGTCCCGCGCGATCACCGAATGCCTGTAGAGGCGGCGCTGGCCGGGCCAGCGTTCGGAGCGCAGATGTCCCGAGACCGCGATCAGGTCTCCCTTCGAGATCTGATCGGCCAAGCGCTCGGCCAGCGCCGCGAACGCCACGACCTTGACGTAGAGGCCGTGGCTCGGACGGCGGCCGTTGACGACCAGCCAGAACTCGCAGACGTCGCGACCGGGCATGCCGAGCAGCTCGGGCTCGGAGTCGACCGTGCCGAACAGGTTGACGCTGTTCACCGTCCCGCCTCCGATCCGAGCAGCGGCGCCAGTGCCTCGCTCTCGGTCCCGGCGAGCATCGCGCCGATCTGCGCTCCTCCCATCGGGCAGGCGTCGAACCTTCGCGCCTGGTCGAGGTAGTCGCCGAGGAACGCCGCCAGCTGCTCGGGACAGCGGAAGCCGCGGTCGACGACGTAGCCGCGCGAGCCCCGCTCGACCGCCACGTCGCTCACCTCGATGCCGCCGGGACGGCCCCAGCCCATCAGCACCCGCTCGCCGGTCGATACCCGGTAGCGGGCCAGCTCGGCGCCCTCGGCGCCGATCGCATCGAACTCGATTCGCTTCGCAGACATTGCACACCTCCGTGTCGGTGGATCGATTTGGCGAGCGCGAGGCGGCGGTCAGGCGGGCGCGGAACCCGAGCCATAGGCGAGGGCCGACAGGAGGGCGCGCAGCGCCCTTGCAGCGCCCGCCGCCGCCGCTACGCTGCGCGAGCTTCGATCCACCGACCCGGTGAGCCCGGCGCGAGAGCCACCTCACGCCAGCTTCGAGAGTCGCCTCCGCAGCGCCCCACCTGGCCGACCTCCGCCACCGGGTCCCCATCGCCGCGCCCTGCCCCTCGCTCACCTGCTGAGCTCAAACCCACCGGCGAGCGCCCCATAACCGAAACCACCCTCGTCGCCTTCCGTACTGCGAATCCCCCCCTTCACACCCCTCCCGTTCCCGCACTGCCTTCCTCCCCAATCCCCTTTTCTTCCCTGCCCCCGGAATCCACTCCCCGCCGCCACCTCGCCCCTCTTGTTTCTCGTCCCGTACGCACAGCTGACCACGGACGCACACAATTGTGTGTGTGCGTGGTCAGCTGTGCGGAGGGGGCTGAAACCGCTCTGTGGGGCGAGGTGGCGGCGGGGGTCGATTTCGGGGTTTCCATCGCCCCCTCGACAGCTGCTTCTACTCGCTTAAGGGTCTGGCCGGTCGATCTCCCCCTGGAGGAGCGCGCGCAGGGCGGCCCGGCCCTCGGTGAGGCAGCGATTCACCTTCGTAGGTGTCCAGGCCCGACCGGCGGCGATCTCCCGGTAGGTGCAGCCGAGGCCGAACAGGAGCAGCGCGGTGCGCTCGTCGGGCTTCAGCGCCGCCAGGGCATTCGCAAAGGCGCTCACCCGCTCGTCTCGCTCCACCTGCTCGGCCGGTCCCGGGCGCTCGCAGGGAACGGCGATCCGGGGCTCGCCAAGAAGGAAGGCATCGGTGGTGGTGATCTCCACGCGGGCGCCGTGGTGTCGCCGCCAAACGCTCGCGCCGAGCGTCCGCGCGCGGCGCCTGACGCTCACCGACAGGTAGCGCACCGCATGATCGCCGGGTGGCCCGTCGTAGTAGCGGAGGAATTCCAGGCAGGCGTCCTGGAGGGCGTCCTCGGCGTCATCGGGTCCTGAGGCGTAGCGGGTCGACTGGCGGCGCAGCGCCTCTCCCCCTCGGGCCAACGCTTCGGTCAGGATGCCGGCGCGGCGCTCGCGCTGTGCTCGGGTCGCCATACCCGCCGCCCCGCACGCGCAGCGTGCGACCCTGCGGCGGTCGGCGATCCGGGCGCGGGCGCGAGGTGATTGGCGCGGCCCCTCGCAGCCCTCCCTCTTGCAAGTAGGAGGGCGTGCGAAGGGGCTCGCGGGGAATCGGTGGAGGTGGGGCTCCGAGGTGATCGAAGGCTTCGGCGCACACGTCGGCAGAGTCAGAGAGAGCTGACGGCGAGCCTCCGACTCGGCAAGTCGGCGGCGGGCAGGCGCCTGCGTCGGCGTCGGCGGCTTCTACGCGGAGGCCGGGGACAGCGGCTCGAGCCGCGCCGCGGCCGCGTCGACCCGCTCGAAGGCCAGCGACAGGTCGATCTGCGCGGCGAGGTCCTGGAGACGCTGCAGGTGGTCGTAGAGCAGGCGGCGGCGCTGGTGGGCGTGGACATCGCCGGCGCCCTCGAGGCGGCGCGAGCTGGAGAGCCCGGCCGGGCCGGAGCCGATCACGGCGCTCTCGGCGACAAGGACATCCGTACGGCGCTCCCCCGCCAGGTAGGCGGAGCGCAGCTCGATCCCGAGCTCGGCCGAGCAGCTGGTCAGGACGAGGACGTGGGCGCCGGCGTCGAGGTGAAGCGTCTCGCCGGCGACGGGACGGCCGTCAACGAGGAAGCGGATTCTGCAGGGGGTCGCGGGGCACCGCCCAACGGTAGCGCGGGCGGAGGCGTGAGGTGGGCTGACTACGCGACTGCGCCGGCTCGACGCCGGGCGTGCCCGTACAGGGTCTCCGGCGCGATGTCGGCTTCGTTGGGCCAGAAGATCGTCTGGCCCTCGGGATAGACGCGGAGCCGGCGAAAATACTCCGGGTCCCGGAGAGGCGCGAAGACCCCATCGCCGCCGACGAGGTAGCCGAGATCCACCTCGGCCTCGGTGCCGTCCTCGAAGCGGAGGTGGACTGCGTAGCCCTCAGTCGGCTTCGCCTCTAACAATCGCGGCGTTCCTCGCATCGATCTCATGGTAGTGGGTCGATCCTCTGTAGCGGCCGGTGCTCGCGCGCCAGAGCCCAGTTGTCGCGCAGCTCGGCGCGGTGCTGCTCTGCCCACTCGACGACGAGCTTGCGGGCGCGGGCAGGCAGATGCCCGACGATCAGCTCCAGCGTCTCGATGTCGAACGAGGCTTCGTCCTCGCCGTATTCAGCGTGAAAGTGCGCCCGTCCAGGGTGAGGCCCCTCTTCGTGATACATCCAAATCACGATCCCGTAGAAGCTGCTTATCCGTGGCACGGCGAGGATCCTCCCATCCTGGTCAGTCGAGGTTGTCGGCGAGTCGCAGGCCTATCCACTCGACCTCGCCGTCGACGGTCGGCGCCTCTTCCGGGTAGCGACCGGCCCAGATCGAGCGCTCGGTTCGGTCGAACTCGAAGCGGGCGGCGCGCAGGCGCTCTTCGGAGCTCATCCGGTCGAGGCGGGCGAGGAAGGCGCGGCGGCGCTCGGCGGGCGGAAGGTCCTCGGCCGCAGCGCCCGGCGTGGACGACGATGCGGTGTCGCTCACTCGCATGCGCGCAGCACCGCCGTGAGCGGTACGAAACCGCCGCCGTTGGGCACGAACATCCCCAGCTCGAGATGGTCGGTGCTCAGGTCTTCGGCGTCGGCCGGGATGCCGCGCCAGGGGGCGCCGATGTGGATGCAGTCGGGCTCCTCGCCACCCTCGAGGTTGCCCACGGTGCCGCGCAGCGCCTCCCAGGCGGCCTCGGGGCTCTCGGCCTCGAGCACGACGACGACCGCGTAACGGTCGCCCCGGCAGCCCTCCGCCTCCGGTGCGCTATCGGCTCCGGCTGGCGGGGCGCAGTCCGCGCCGCCGGCAAAGGCCTCGGTATGGACTTGGCTAGTCACGGTCTCTCCTCCTCAGTTGCAGCGCTTGGGCGATCTGGTCGCGGCCGACGGCGTCGGCCGCCGCGAGGTCGGCGACGGTGCGCGCCAGGCGCAGCACGCGGTCGTGGGCGCGGCCGCTGAGCCGCCGGCGCCGGTAGGTCTCGGCGAGCAACGCCGCGCCGTCCTCGGACAGCGCCTGCTCGCGCGCCTCGCCGGGCGTCATCTCGGCGTTGCAGCGACCGGCGCCGAGCCGCGCTTCCTGGCGCTCGCGCGCGGCGAGCACCCGCTCGCGCACGTCCGCCGAGGACTCGCCCGGCGGGCCGCCGATCTCCGCCGCGCTCGGCTGGCGGATCGCGACCAGGATGTCCAGCCGATCGGCGAGCGCGCCGCTCAGCTTCGACTGGTAGCGGCGCACCGCGAGCGGCGGACAGGTGCACTCCGGGTCGGCCTCGCCGCGCCCGCAGGGGCAGGGATTGGAGGCGGCGACGAGCATCAGGCGGCAGGGCAGCCGCCGGTTGGAGGCCGGCGCGCGAGATCGTCACCTGGCCGCTCTCCAGTGGCCCGCGCAGGGCCTCCAGGGTGTCGCGGCGGAACTCGCAGAGCTCGTCGAGGAAGAGCACGCCGCGGTGGGCGAGCGTCGCCTGTCCGGGCGCGGGCGGGTTGGCGCCGCCGACGAGCCCCGCCGGGCTGACGGTGTGATGCGGCGCCCGGAACGGGCGGCCGCCACCAAAGCCCGGGTTGAGGCGGCCACAGGCGCTCGCGATCCGCGCCACCTCGAGCGCCTCTCCGCCCGCAAGCGGAGGCAGGATCGAGGGCAGGCGGCTCGCCGCCAGCGACTTGCCCGCCCCCGGCGGTCCCACCATCAGCAGGCTGTGCCCACCGGCGGCTGCGACCTCCATCGCGTAGCGGAGGTGCGGCTGGCCGCGCAGATCGGCCAGGTCCGGAGCGCCCGGGCGGGGGTCAAGCGGCAGGGAGAGCGGCTGCGGGCGGGCCGGCGTCCATTCCCCACTCGCAAGCTGCACGACCTGGCCGAGGCTCTCCAGCGGCAGTACGTCAATCCCACTGACGAGCGATGCCTCGGGCCCGTTCTCGGCGGGCACGACGATCGCCTCGGCGCCTTGCTCGCGCGCCGCCTCGGCGATCGCCAGGACGCCCGGCACGCCGCGCACCGCCCCGTCGAGCGCCAGCTCGCCGACCATCGCGACGCGCGCCAATCGGTCCCACTCGAGCTGGCCGGAAGCCACCAGCAGCGCGACCGCGATCGCCAGGTCGAGCCCCGGCCCGGCCTTGCGCAGGCTGGCGGGCGCGAGGTTGGCGACGATGCGCTGCAGGGGGAAGTCGAAGCCGCAGTTGGCAAGCGCCGCCCGCACCCGCTCACGCGCCTCGCGCACCGCGGCATCGGGAAGGCCGACGACGTTGAAGGCCGGCAGCCCGCGGTGCACGTCGACCTCGACCCGAACGGGCCGGGCCGAGATGCCGTCGAGGGTGAAGCTGCGAATCGTGCTCAACATCTGGGGCCTCCGAGGGTTGTGCTTCTCATCGATCGGGCTCCTCTCGTCGTGGCCCCGCCGGCGAGAGCCGCCGCCCCGATCGTCGCACGCCGCAGGCGTGCGCTTGCGGGGCAACGGCTCCGCGTCCGGCGGGGATCTGGGCGTCCGAAGGGAGAGAGGTGGACAGGAAGGTCTCCCCACTTCGCTCAGAGGTCCTCGTCCTAGGTGATCTCGCCGGGGGTGAAGCACTGCGGACAGCCGCGCCCTTCGCTACAAGCGCAGGCGGCTCGCCTCGGCCTGGGCCTCGGCGTCGGCAACCGTGACGAGGGCCTGCTCGCGGTGGAAGAGGGCTCCGCAGTTGGCGCACTGCAGCCGCGTGCCGCGATCGACCGGAGCCGCCCCTTCGCTGCAGCAGTCCGGGCAGCGCAGGATCATCTCTGCCGGCGGCGCCGCGCCGTCGGGCCGGCGGGAGCTCGTGTCGGCGGCCAGCTCGCCGGCTTCGGCGGTCACGTCCTCGAGCAGGCGGAGGGTGAACTCGATCGGGTTCTCGCCCTCGCGGTCGAGGAGCTTCAACGCGTGGCCGAGGTAGGCGCGGCCGTGGCCGGGGTCATAGACGAGCACCGGATCGGGCTCCGACAGCGAGAGCGGGTAGACGTAGAGGCGGGCGCGGGAGTTCGGGCGGGCGATCGCGCCGGAGTCGAGCGCCGCCTGGATCAGGCTGTCGAGCTCGTCGGCGTCGGAGTAGGCGTTGACCGGCCACAGGGCGCCGTCGGGGTCGGTGAGCGAGCGCTCGGCCTTCGCGCGGCCGAAGCTGAACGGCTGGATGAGCTTCTCCTCTTTCTCGTTCATTCGGCTACTCACTCACCGGCGGTTGCAGGGTCGTGCGCGTGTAGACGCCGACGAGGGAGCAGTTGACGTAGCCGAGCGACTCGAGATCGGCCAGAGCGGCAGCCGCCTCGGCGCCCGCCAGACCGAGATCCGCAGCGATCGCGTCACCGGTCTCGGCGCCGAGCTCGAGCGCCTCGAGCACGAGCTGCTGCGCGTGGCTGAGCTGCGGCCCGACGCGCTCGATCCGGCGCACCCCCGGCCCGAGCATCGCGTCGAGCACGTCCTGCGCGTCGCGGACGAGGCAGGCGCCCCCGGCGAGCAGGTTGTTCGGCGCGACCGAGACGCGCGAGCCGACGGGGCCCGGCACGGCGCCCAGGTCGCGTCCCAGGTCGGCGGCCAGGTCCGCCGTGATCAACGACCCGGAGCGGGCCGCCGCCTCGACCACGATGGTCATCCCCGAGAGCGCCGCCATGATCCGATTGCGGGCGGGAAAGCTCCAGCGCCAGGCGCCGCAGCCGGGCGGAAGCTCGGAGAGCACCAGGCCGGTCTCGGCGATCCGCCGCCACAGCGAGCGATGAGCCGCCGGATAGGCGACGTCGGCGCCGCAGCCGAGGACGGCCACCGTCATCCCGGCGTCGAGGGCGCCGCGATGGGCGCAGGCGTCGATGCCGAAGGCGAGCCCGCTGACCACGATCAGCCCAGCGGAGGCGAGCTCGCGCCCCAACTCCCGTGCCACCTCGCGGCCGTAGCCGCTGGCGCGGCGCGCGCCGACCACGGTCACCGCTTCCTCCGGCGAGAGTCGTGCGAGCAGCGCCGGGTCGCCCCTCCCGATCAGCGCCCAGGGCGCGTCCGCGGCATCTCGCAGGCCCACCGGGTACAGCGCATCGTGGCGACAGCAGGCCCAGCACCCGGCGGCCTCCAGATCGCCGTACAGGCGGGCCTCGGGCAGCGCCGCGATCTGGGCCAGAACCTGATCGGCCACCTTGGGCGCGACGACCTCGGCGAGGTCGTCGTTGCCAAGGCGCAGCAGCTCGGGCGAGCGCCTTCCCGGCGCCCCGGTGGCGATCTTCTCGATATAGGGGGCCAGGTGAGCGAGCAGGCGCGAACGGCGCAGGCACTCGACACAGGCAGTGGGATTTGACATGTGGCGTCCTCCTCGATCGTGGCTCCCCTCGGGCGCGGAGCCGCTGCCCCGCAAGCGCACGCCGCAGGCGTGCCAGGCTCGGGGTTGCGGCGATCCGCGTCGGGGGCTTTGGAGGTAGAGAGCGGAGGAAGACCTTCTCCCCTCCCCTCAACCCTCTCTCATTCGGTACTGCTTCGTCTTGAATTCTTTCGCGGGGGTGTACAATCGCGTTTACGTAACGTGGCGCTATCGGCCTCCCACCCTGAGCGTGAGTGGATCCTGATCGGGATGGCGGAGTGCTGCGCGACCCGGGGATTCGCACGCACGACGATCGAGGATGTCTGCAGTGCGGCCGGGGTTTCGCGCGAGACCTTCGAGCGCGAGTTCTCCGGCTTGGAGGAATGCCTGGGGGCGACGATGCAGTCCCTGGTCGACGCGGCATGGACGGCGTTGGAGGCCGTGGCCTCGCCCGGGCGGCCCTGGTCAATCACCCTGCGCGAGGGCGCCGCAGGGCTGCTGGCCATGCTCGCCGAGAGGCCGGCGTTCGCCTACGTCGCGCTCGTGGACGCGCGGACGGCGGACGGCCGCGCGGCGGTACTGCGAAACTCGGCCCGGTCGGCGTTGCTGGAGTTCCTCGAGCATGGCCACGAGCTGGCCGAGGCCGGTGTGCCGGCGAGCGCCGCAAGCGGCGCGCTGGCCGCTGCAGAAGCGCTCGTTGAGCAACGCGTCGTCAGCGGAAACGCAGGCGAGCTCGCCGAGCTCGCACCAGCCGTCGTCTATGTGCTCGCCGTCCCCTTCCTCGGGATGGGCGAGGCGGATCGCCTCGCCCAGGGAGCGAGACGGCGCCGGCACCTGCGTGCGGTCGCGTAGACAGCCTCGTGAGCGACCCGGCCCGGCCGTGACGAATCAGGCCTCGCCCGCCCGGCGGGCACGCTCGGCGCCGAGGTAGGGGGTGAGCACGAACTGGACCGCCTCTGGAGCCAGCGCCGGCAGCTCGGGTGCGCGGCCGGTGTCGACCCGGTGGGCGATCATCATCGCCAGGCCGCCGACCATCGCCTTCTCGGTGATCTCAGGCAAGGCCTCGCCCTCGGGGCGCTCGGCACGGCCGGGGCGCAGCCGCTCGGCGAAATGGTCGAGCATGCGGTCATAGCGGGCGAATCCGTTTTTTCCCTCTGCCAGAGCGCCGCTTGTCAACGCATAGGCAAGCTCGGGGCGCGCAGCGGCGAAAGCGAGTGCCGCGCGGGTCGCCGCCGCGACCTGGGCGGGCCAATTGGAGGGCGATTCACCCATGCAGGCGCGCTCGACACGAATCTGGAGTCGGGCGAAGGCGGCCTCGAAGGAGCTTGCGAAGTCCTCGGAATGCGGCGGCTGGTCTCTCATGCGTACCTGAGAGACCAGCCGCGGAAGTTCCCCCCCCACGGCCGATAAAGCCAGCGGCCCGGGGGAACCGGGCCGTTGGCGGGTCTGGGACGCCATCTGCCGGGAGGGAGCAGATGGCTGCGTGGGGGGGTTGCCTTGGCGCCTACCGATGGTGCCGCTTGTGCTTTTTGTGCCTGGCCTTCCCACACTGAGCCTTCATCAGCGGGTGCGTGTGGAACTGCTTGCCGTTGTGCCCGCTGGCGAGCACATTGGCCCGGTTGGTGGCGGCACAGAGGTTCTTGGAGTTGATGATCAGCCCCTTCTTGGCGCCCTGCATGTGCAGGACGACCCTGGAGAGGGTTGCGTCGGGGGCGTCTTCGAGCGATGCCCTGATCCCGCCGTGGGCGGAGTCGATCCGCACGTCGACTTCGATGTTGACCAACCCGTGCAGGGCGAAGAGCAGGTCGGGGAGCTTGTGGTTGGAGGAGCGCAGGAAGACAGGGCCTTCGAGCGGTTCTTCCAGCAACGGGGTCCAGGCCTTGATGTAGCCGTAGCGGGCGCCTTTGGGGCACTGTTCCCCGTTTCCGCCTCCCGCTGCGAACTGCACCCTGGTGCAGATCGTGCGGATGTGGGCCTGGTCGAGGAATGCGGAGCTCGGCAGCCTGACGGTCAGGCCTTTGAGGTTGGCGTCTCCCCTCCTCGGGGTGTAGGTGGCTTTGAGGCCGGGGTGTCCACCGCGCCTGGTGCCGCCTTTCAGCTGCAGGGCGAGATGCGGCTTGAAGCCGAGGTTCTGGCAGTTTGCCGCCTGGTAACGGGTCGAAAGGGCGGCGGGCTTATCGTCAGCGGGGCTGAGGACGTCCAGGTAGGAGCCAAAGAGGATCGCTTTGGCGCTTGATTCATCGCAGCTCGTCGGGTTCAAGATGAACTCGGGGCGATCGACGTAGACCCGCAGGTCCCTGATCTTCGCCGGGATCCCTTCGAGGATGTGGGGGATCGGGTCTGAGTGGGCGCCGTCCACTTCCACTTCTGCGGTCCTCGGGTTCAAGGTGAGCGCCTCCTGGACGACGACGGTGCCGACGTCAAAGGGCCCGGCCACCGCGGGGGTGATCGCGATCACACTGAGCGGGTCGCCGTGGTAGGGGCCGCCGAGGTAGATCTTGCCCGGGATCCAGGTGAGGACCGAGCCGACTCCGGCGCCGACGGTGCTTCTGCCGATCTCAGAGCTCGCCGGGCAGGAGGGGCTTGCCTGCTCCTCTTTGCCCGTCTTCGCCTTTGCCGCAGCGACGGCGGCATCGGGGCATTTGCCGACCCCCGCCAGGGAGCCGAGGACGCCCGGGGGCAAGACGGTGGAGAACTTGGTCATGTCCTGCTCGCCGTCCTTGCGCGTGAGGCGCATGTCGAAGGGGCTGAAGGAGCCGGCGTCGTTGTTGATCGAGCCCGCTTCATAGCCGGGATCGAAGGGCGGCAGGCCGCCGGAGGGGCAGGGGCCGCCGTCGACCCCGTGCTGCACCGTGAAGGTGGAGGTGCGGGTGACGACTTCACCCGGTGCGGGGTTGTCGGGGTCCGCGGCCGACCAGGGGACGAACTTGGCGACGATCGGGTAATCCCCGCAGGCGGGCGGGGTGACCAATGGCGCCCTGCCGCCTTCGCGGAAGTGCATTTCGAAGGATTCGATCGGCTGCTGGGGGCTGTTGTCGAGGGTGGTGACGATCTGGCCACTCTGCTTGTTCGTATCGACCCTCAGCGGCAGTTTGACCAGGACGCCTCGCTCCGGCGCCCTGGCGACGATGTATAGGGCCAGGAGGGAGTCGAAGGGGTTTTCGTGCGGGGTGGCCTCATAGAGGGCGCCGTCGATCTGATCGCCGATCAGCGGCGTCTTGATCTTGACGTTGCCGATCTTGGAGGCTTCCGGGCAGCCTTCGCCGGGGCGGGAGTCGAATCTCTCCCTCGCGTAGTCGGCCGGTGAGCAGGTCGCGAGGCCTTCGGCGGCGGAGGGGTTCAGGGTCATCCCCTCGGGCATGGTGACTTCGACCTTCTTGGGCTGGCCTTCGGCGATCGCGTCCTTGTTCAAAAGGCCCGAGTTGGGCATCGTCAGCTTGAAGTCCAGGCCGCTCGGGCTCTCTGCGAGCTTTGCGGTCGGAGCGGAGCTGACCGTCGGGTCGAAGGGGACCCTGTTGCAGCCGAGCATCGGCTCGCCGCTGGCGGAGGTGCTGTCGATCACCGAGCCGAGCGGCGCGTTCCACGGTTCGACCGCCATGCCGAAGTCGAGCGGGGAGTTGCAGTTGACCGGCATCCGCAGGAAGGCCCCTTCGCCCAGGCCGCTGGGCCTGGCGCAGGGATTGGTCTTGAAAATCCTGTCGGTGCAGCTCCAGCCGCGGGCGTTGTCGTGGCGCGGGTCCCCCGGCGTGCCCCAGAGCGTCGTCGTGGAGGCGAGGAGCTGGGCGAGCTGGGTGACGTTTGAGACCGAGGCGACGATGCGGTATTTGTCGTCGGGCTCGAGCGCGGTGTCGATCACCACCGGGTCCCCGACGGGGAAGATGCCGAAGCGGGCCGGCTCGCCGTGGGCGGGGGGCAGGTTGAAGACCGGCACCGCCTGGCGCACCAGGCCGAGGCTGCCCGGGGCGATGATCGTCACCGAGGCGACGCCGATCGCGCTCTCGTCGGGGCAGCTGTTGAGGAAGATTTCGTTAGGGGGGCGGGTGAGGAAGTCGGTCATCGTGCACTGCGGCGCGATGGTCGCGTTGCCGATCAGCCCGGCGGGCAACGGGAAGCGCAGGTTGCGCGGCAGCGCCGGTTGTTCGACGATCTTGGTGAGGTCATCGCCGCTGACCGCGCCCGCGTTCAGCTGCAGGGTGGTGGTGAACTGGAAGGGATGGGAGCCGGCCTGTCGCACGGGTGAGCCACCCTCTTCTTCGGCTTCGGCCGAGAAGCGTTCGATCCCGAACCTGACCGGATCGGGGCTGACGTTCAGCGTCTGGGGGGCGCTTGCCGCGGGGGCGTTGCCGCCCGATACCGAGACCTCTCCCGGCGCTCCGCCCAGGGCGACGGGCGGGCTGCCGGGGAGGCTGGTGAGGATTTCGACTTCGATCGCTTCGAAGGAGGGAAGTTCGCCTTCGAATTTGCAGATGACTTCCTCGGGGGCTTCGACCGCGCACTGGACCGGGCCGGACTTGTCCTGGAAGCCGGCGATCGCTTCGACCCCGGTGGCGATCGCGCCTTCGGGCAGCTTGTCGACGATCTTGACGTGCGAGGAGGTTGCGTCGAGCTTAGCGTTGCCGAGGTTGGTGAGGGTGAGGACGAGGCGGCCGCTGCCGCCCTGAGAGAGGACGGTGTTCGTCGCGGTGCCGATGAACGGTTCCCCGGCATTATTCTTCAGCTTGATTTCCGGAGCGGGCCGACCGGGTACGGTGACCACGAGCGGCGCACTGCCCGCCGGTCCGCCGCTCACTTCGACGGTGCTCGTGCCGAAGGGGCCTTCGAGCGCCGCCTTCAGATCGGCCGCCGTTTCGATCGCTTCGGGGTAACCGAGCAGCTGGCAGAGTTCGTCGGCGCTGTAGAACCCGAAGTAGGAGCCGCCGCCGAGGCAGCCGATCGAGTTGCCGTCCACCGTCATCCCGACGGCAAGGGCGCCGCTTTCGGAGTCCACTTCGGAGCTGATTTCCTGCACGTTGTCGGTCGCCGTCCAGAGGTTCGTCGGACGGGAGCCGGAGAGCACCTGCCACCAGGGCGAGGCGGCGGAGGCAGAGGCGATCGGCAGGATCGCCAGCGAGAGCAGGCCGGCGAGGCCGAGCAGGGTGGCGAGGCTCGAGAGGCGCTTGGGCATTCTCTTGTTCTCCTTCATCGGTGCGCCCTCCGGTTGGCGTGGGCTCTGTGGTGCTTTCGCTGCTTCCTGGTGTGGCGTTGCACGCAATGGGTGCGTCCCTTGCGGCGCACCGCCCGCTTGCCCTTGGCGCAGCGCTTGCGCGGAGTGGACTTGACGTTGCCCTGGCCCTTGAAGGCGGCGCTTGCCGGGGTTGCGTCATTCGGCGATTGGGCTGCCGGCTGGCAGGCTTCGCCGAGGCATTCGGCGATCTTCGGCAGCCTCCCCGGGATGCCGTCCACGCGGGCGTCATAGACGTCTGCCTCGTGGTCTTGGTCGGTTTCGTTCAGCTGTGCGGGGGTGAGGAAGAAGACGTCGTTCCCGCCTTCGCTCGCGTCGAGGAAGGCGGCTTCTTCTTCGGCGGTGCCCGAGGAGACGAGCGAGACGCAGCCGCTGCCCGAGCGGACGGTCGCCGCCCCTCCCGAGGAGGCGGTGCAGTCGCCGGTCCCGACCGGCTCCCACTGATAGACGTCCCACTGGCCGTTTGAGTCAGCCGGGACCAGGGAGTCGATCGCGTTGAAGAAGACGCGGCCGTCGTCGTGGGCGGCGCGGGGGCGGTTGAAGACGCGTCCGTCGGTCGTTTTGCTTTCGGTTGCCTCGGGCACGGTCGCCGCGACCCAGCGCTGGGACCAGAGGCCATGCGGATCGGTCCAGATCGAGCTGTTTCCACCCGGGTCCGACTCCACGCCGTCGGGGCTGGCGCCGGAGGGATTGCAGGAGACGCACTCGAGCCGATCGCTCTGCGCGTCGTAGCGGAAGACCTCCTCGTCTGCTTCGCCGCTGAGCGCGTCGCGGTTGTCATAGCCCGTCAGGCTGCGCTCCGACATGAAGCTGAGGTAGCGGCCGTTGGGCGAGCCGGCCATGCTCACTCGGGCGGCGTGACCTTCTCGGTCTCCAGAGTTCAGTCCTAGCCCCCAACCGGACTCATCGCTTGCGGAGAGCGTCGCGATGAAGCGCCTGCCCTGGCCCTGCTGCCAGAGGTAGAGGTTGGGCTGGCCGGGAACGGCGGTATCGCCGGCTTCGTTGGGCGCCGTGTCGAGCACGCCCTTGGCGACGAAGTAGATGCGCGAGCCGTCTTCGCTGAGGCCGGGGACGGTGCCGAGGAATTCGGCCCTTTCGCCCGAGCCTTCGCGCGGCGCGCTGATGTCGGTCAGGCCGGCGCAGCCGAGCGTGCCGGCGACCGGTGCGACCTCGCAGCGGTAGAGGTCGGCAGTTTGATGTACCGGTTCCGGTGCGCTGGCGTCCGCGGTCAGCTGCTGCTGGTCGCTGAAGAAGGCCACCGAGCCGTCGGCGCTCGCGCCCTGGAAGGCCGGGTTGGCCGGTCCATTGCCGCTCGCGCCGGGCTGCTTGAGGTCGAGGCGCCCGGTTTCTTCGTTTGCGGTGTCGCGGACGTAGAGCGCGCTCAGGCCAGGATAACTCCCTCCGCCACCCCAGAAGACCCGGGAGCCGTCTTCGGAGACCGCGTTTTGCACCGAGCCGAACCCCGAGCCGCCTTCTCCTCGCACCACGCCGCCGCCTTCGCTCACCGGCAGTTCGCTGACCGGCTGCAGCCGGCCGGCGGCCCACTCGTAGAGGCTTGCGGGAGCCGCGCCGCTGAGCAGCGGCGGAATGGAATTGAGTACGACGTGCGTGAGCGAGGCGTTGGCGGCGGCGAGCTCGATCAGGGCGCGGCCCGATCCGTTGCCGCCGCCGAAGACCGTGCCTTCCGGCACGTTGGCGAAGCCTTCCTTGCCGGTGACCAGCGGGGTGTAGGTGGGAGGGGTGGTGTTGCCGCGCAGGTAGGCGGTCTGTTCGGAGGCTTCGGGGGAGAGCAGGGTGCCGTCCGTCTGCTCGAAGACCGCCTTCTCGAGGTTCGGGCTGAAGGTCTTGAATTCCGGGCTGAAGCGCAGCGGGGTCGCTTCGCTATGCGGCGAGGTGACGTCTTCGGAGCCCCAGCTCCCGCCGGCGGCGCGGCGCGAGAGGATCGTCGCGTCTTCGATCGCCCGGTTGCCTTCCGGATCGGCTTCGATCGAGCCGGCGCTCTGGTAGGCGATGCCGCTGCCGTCGGCGGCCGCCTGGATGACGCCTTCGGGGGGGAACAGGAGCCCGCCGCCGTGCTTGTTCGGCGGTGAGACCAGCTCCCAGGCGCGGTTGTCGGCGAGCTGGAAGCCGAGCCCGAGACCGCCCTGGGTGGTGAAGGGGTGATCGGGGCTGGTCTGGGAGCCGGAGGAGTTCTCGATCTCAAAGCGCGAGTGGTAGGTGGCTCCTGGCAGCAGGCCCGTCAGCTGAGTTGAGACGGTGAGGGGGTCTTCGCCCGCGCCGAGGTCGCCGCCGCCTGGCGGAAGGATCGTGGCGTGGTCGAAGCCGTGACCCGGGCCGGCGGATGCGACGTCGGCCTGGAAGGTCGCGTCATCGACGTATTCGAAGCGGTAGGTGGTGGGGAGCAGATGGGGGTTGGCTTCCGCACCGAGCACGGCCGAGGTCGAGGTGACGTCCTTGACGAAGGCCCGCTCTATCGACGGCGGTCCCGGGGTCGAGAAGTGAACTGCGTCGCCGTGGTTTTCGCCGTTGGAGTTGGCGGCGACGAGCCGGAAGCGGTAAGCGGTGCTGGGCGTCAGGCCGGTGAGGGTCGAGGCGACGAGGTGATCGCCGGAGTCCTCGGGGATTTCGCCCGGTCCGGTGATCGGGTTGCCGTCTGAGCTTTCGCAGGGGACCGAGCCGCCGGAGCTGAGGTCGGTGAAGCCGCCCTGTGCTTTATGCGCTTCGTAGGCCGCCTCGGTGACGTACTCGAAGTGGCAGTCGGTGAAGGCTTCGGCTGGTTCGACGCCCGCCGAGTTGACCGTGCCATCGAACGTCGTCGAGCTGAGGCCGGGCGAGGCGGTGCCGGTGGTGACGTCGGGGACCGTTACGTATTCGATGCTTTCGACGTGACCGATGAGACTTCTGGACACATAGGGCGTACCGGTCGAGCCGTCGACCGCTATTCCTTCCAGGCCGCCAAATGAGGTGTTAGGGACGGAGGAGACGAGGCTGGGTGCGGCGCCGGAGGCGTCATAGGTCCTGACTTCCTGGACACCTGCGGCATTGACGAGGGCATATACGCGCCCGCTGACGGGATCGACCGCGACGTTTTGGACGTCGGTATCGAGCGTGTACGCCAGTTTGCCCGTCGTGGCGTTGCGTTTTTCGAGGCCTTCTCCCGCCACGAAGATGTAGCCGGCGGTGGGGCCCGCCCCAGCGGCCAAGTTGTGGGAGTTGCCCGAGAAGTTGGCGACGTTGTCGGCGTTGACCGGCGGGTTGCCGGCCGGGTCGAATTTGTGCACCCCGCCGTAGTCGCCGACGTAGACGTTGCCCTTGGAGTCCACCGCGACGCCGTGTACTCCGCTGAAGCTGGTCGCACCGGCGGCGGTGAGCTGGCCGAGGTAGTTGCCGGCCGAGGAGAAGATGTCGACCAGGGCGAACTGCGCCTGCACTACATAGATGTCGCCATCGGTCGCGGTGCCGGAGTTATCGACCGCGATCTGGAGTTCACCGGAGACGGCCTGATTGAAGTTCAGTTCGCCCTGCGGCGTTCCGTCGCCCGGGCCCTGGGCGTCGATCGCGTTGGTGCCGAGGGCGGAGAAGTTGTCGGGCGTGCCGTCGGGCTTGTAGCGGCGGATGGACCCCCCGAACTGGCCGTTCTCGACGAGAACATCGCCGTTCGACTGGTCGACCGTCAGGTTGCGGTTGAAGTCGAAGTGCGGCTGTTCGGCGCTGCCGAAGGTGTTGAAGACGGGGACCTGCGCGGCGCCGGCAGGGGCTGCGGTCAGGGCCATCAGCGCAAGGGCTCCCGCCGAAAGAGAGATGGCGAGGCGAGCCGCGGCTCCCAGGCGCATGGTCGATCCCGCGGTCGATGCCTTCGAGTGGCTTCTCAACGTAGCTCTCTCCTTGTCCCTCGAGCCCCCTGCCGGCCGCTTCCCTTTGCGGCCTTTCGTGGCCCGTTTTCCCTGTGGTCCCTGCTTTGGGTACTTCGTTGGTGCCCTGCCCGTCCTGAGGGCGGTTACTGCGGATCGGTGTCGGCGGGCATACAACCGCGTTTACCGATCGCTTTAAGATTTGAACACACGAGTGTCTGGATGTCAAGGGCGCGCAGGTTTGCCCTGCAATTTCGCGCTTTTACGATTCAAATCAGACAGCGACGTTTCTGGACAAGGTTGTCTGAGCGGTCGTCGGGAGAGCGCCGGCGCGCCCGGGGGCGGAGGGCGGATATCGGCGGGAGGTGGCCTGTAAGAAGATCCTCGACCTGAGGTCGAGCCTTCCGATTCACCTCCCCACCGGCTACCTTCTCCGGACGCCCGTGTTTTTCGATCCTGCCGACTACCTCGAAGCCGATCCGGCCCAGGCCGAGTCGGAGCGGGAGGCCGAACGGCTCCGCCGCGAGGCGGAGCAACGGGCGAAGCTGTGCGAGGCGACCACGCGGCTCGCGGCGAAAGGGGGACTGGAAGCCGCGACCATCCAGCTGGCGGCACGCAGCGCCGGCGTTGGACAGGGGACGTACTACAAGCTCTACGACTCCAGGGAGGCCTGTCTGCGAGAAGCGTTCGAGCGGTGCGCGGCAACGACGCTGGACCGGGTCGAGGCCGCCGCGGCACGGAGCGGAGGTGATTCCGCCGGCCGGCTGGAGGCGGGGTTGCGTGAGCTGTTGGCGCTGCTAGACGCCAACCCCGCGGTGGGCCGCCTGCTGCTGGTGGAGATCCACGCCGGCGACGACCACTGCCGCGAAGCGCAACAGCGTTGGCTCGAGCGCTTCGCCGGCCTGCTCGTGTGCAAACGCGGAGACAACGGTTTGCCGCAGAGGGGCAGCGCGGCCTGGATGGCCGCCGCAACGCTGAAAAGCATGCTCGCGCTCCGTCTCGAGGACGACGCCCCCCTTCAGGAGGCGCTGGAAGACGTGGTCTGCATCGGGTCGTGGCCACAGCACACTGCGGTGGTCGAGGGCTCGGCGCAAACGGTGGAGCCAGCCGATGAAGCGCCCGGATCGGTCGAGACGGCGGCGACAACCCGCGGGACGAGACGCCTCAGGCGCACGAGGAAGGCTCAGCGCGGGCGGATCGTGGTGGCGATGGTCGAGTTGGCCGGGACGAAGGGGTACAAGGACGCGCACATCGCCGATATCGCGAAGCGCGCGGAAGTCTCGAAGCCGGTCTTCTACGCGCACTTCAGCGGCAAGGAGGAATGCTTGCTGGCGGCGTTTTCGGCGGTGCGCGACTCAATCCTGGGCCATGTCGGGGAGGCCGTGAACGACACCGGACCCTGTGCGGAGCGGGCGGTCGTCGGGCTGCGAGCGCTGGTCGAGTCGCTCGCGGAGGACCCGCGGGCGGCGCGGCTCGTGACGACCGAGGTCAGGGCTGCCGGGCGCAGAGGCGAGCAGCGCTACGAGCAAGCGATGCTCAGCTTCGCGCAGCTGACCGGAGGCGGCGAGACAGACGAGGTGGCGCTGATGACGGCGAGGGCGGCAGCGGAGACGATCGCCAGCGAGGTGAGCAAGGGCCGGACGGCCGAGCTCGAAGACCTGCTGCCGCAACTCGTGTTCACCACTCTGGCCCCCTACCTGGGAGGCGAGAAGGCGACGGAGGCAGCGCGCAGCGCAGGCGCCAATCAGGCACGGGCGCGATGATCGGCGAGCAGCCGGCCCAGGCTGTCCTTGCGCGGCAGATGGATCCAGCCCTCGGCCCGGGCGAGCTCCAGCGCCTCGGGCGACGGCTCTTCGGTGAGCCCGAGCGCGGCGGCGCGCGCGATCAGGGCGCAGAGCACGGCGTCGAGGGCGTCGTCTGACTCCACGCAGGCCTCGCGGGCGCCGGGCTCCCATGACAGCCAGGGCGCCTCGGCCTCGAGCGCGGTGAGCAGCTGCTCGCGGGCCTCGGGCTCGGACTTGTAGCCCTGGCGCGGCAGGCGCCAGAGCAGCAGCGCCGCGGCGGGATAGGCCTCGAGGACGCGGTCGCCGCCGGCGCGGTCGAAGCGGAGGCCCGAGCGCTCGTAGGCCACCTCGCGCAGGCCGGCGAGTCGCCAGGCGGTGAGCGAGATGCGGTCGGTCGAGGGGCTGAGCGGCCAGAGCTTCTCCCCGGTCTCGGCGAGCAGGCGGTCATGGACGTGGACGTCGGTATGGCGCAGACGGAAGCTCTGCTTGTCGGGCCGGGGCCAACGGCCGTCGCTCGAGTAGGCGTGGAGCGCGGCGACCATCGGCGCGGGCCAGCCGAAGGGGGCGTCGATCGCCGTCCACTCCGGCTCGGCGAGCAGGTCGAGCAGGGCGACGTCGTCGAGGCCGGCCGAGGGCTCCCCCACCCTCGCCCGGCCCTCGGAGCCCTCCTCCCACTCGACGGTCGCGGCCGCGGTTTCCTTCGCCGCGACCGAGAGGTCGACGCCGGCGGTGCGCATCAGCCGGCCCTCCGGCGGGTGTGATGAGGGTGGCGCCGACGATGCGCTCGACGGCAGAGCCGCTGGGCGCGGCGGCGCAGTCCCTTGGCCGTCGGCCGGCGGTGCAGAGCGCGGCGGGCGAGGGCGCAGCGCCTGGCGGCGCTGATCTTGCGGCGGTGCGCGGCCTTCGGCAGCACCCTGAGGTCGAGCGGGTCCGAATCGCCCTCCATATATGGGTAGCCGCCCGATTCGCGCACCTGGGCGCGGAACTCATAGGTGGTCGGGCGGGTGGTGCGGTGGAACGGGTATTCGGCCTCGAAGCGGCCACCGTCGCGGGTGCGGTAGCGGCGGAAGGCGAGCCAGCCCTTGCCCTGGCGGACCTGGATGACGATCGTAACGTCGTCGCCCCGCGGTCCGGGGATCTCGCCTTCCAGATGCGCGACCTGGCCGTTGCGGATCACCGCCTTGCGGGCGCGCAGGGTCGGCTTGACCTGAGTCTTCACGTCTGCCTGGGCGACGAGGCGGCGGTTGCCGGGGCGATAGACCGCGCGCATGGTCCGGTCGGGACCCGGCGAGACCGCGAAGCGGTAGTTGCCGGCCGCGTCGGTGTAGGCGAGGCCGAGGTAGCGGCGGCCCGGGTCGCCTTCGACCTCTTCGAAGACGCAGAGCGGCGCGCCGGATACCGGAGCGCCGGAGCTTTGGCGCAGGGCGCCGGTGAGGGTCGAGCCCTGGCCCTGTTGGACGGTGGCGTCGGAGAGCGAGGCGGTGAGGCTCCCTCCTCCTGCCACCGGCGAGCGAGCGCATTCGTAGGCGAGCGGCACGGTGGCCGGAGCGCCTACGTTGCCCTCTTCGTCGGTGAGCCAGAGCTTCAGCGTGTAGCTGCCAGCCGCGTCGGGGGCCTGGACGTCGGCGATCGTCGAGACGTCCTTGCCCTGGTCGGTCTGTTCGGGCACGGCGACGTGGCCCGAGCCGTCGAGCACCTCGTAGTGGGCGGCGTCGATCGGCGAGCCGTCGTCGGCGATGTCGCGCCAGTGCAGGTCGAAGCCGTCCGTGGAGCGCGGGGTGTCCGGTGCGGCGACCTGCAGGCCCTGGGGAGCGGCCGGCGGGGTCGTGTCGATCGGCAGCGCCACGGTGGAGGCGGCGCCGGCGTTGCCCTCTTCGTCGGAGAGCCAGACCCTGAGCTTGTAGTGGCCGCGCTGTTCTGGGGTCTGGAGGTTGTCGATCTGCTGCACGTTGTCGCCGCTGAGCGTGTGCGTGCCGTCGAGGGCTTCGCCGGAGGCGTCGAGCAGCTGGTAGTGGGCGGTGTCGATCGGCGAGCCGTTGTCGACGACGTTTGACCAATGCACGTCGGCCTGCGCGAGCCAGCGGGTCCCGCTCCCGCCGACCTGAAGTTCCTGGGGCGCGGCGGGAGGGGTCGTGTCGTGCGGGATCGCGGCTTCGGCCGCGGGGCCGACGAAGCCGACCGAATCCTCAAGCCAGACGCGCAGCGTGTAGGCGCCGGGCTGGGCGGGGCCTTGGATGTCGGCGACTTCGGTGGGGTTGGTAGCGCTCACGACCTGCTCGGGCACGACTACTTCGCCCTTGGCGTTCAGGATCTCGTAATGGACCTCGGCGATCGGGCTGCCGGGGTCGGGCGGCAGCGAGAAGGTCGCGCCGAAGTGGTCGAGGTAGCGGGCCGGGTTGGAGCTGCGAATCGCAAGCGCCGCCGGTTTGCCCGGCGCGCTGTTATCGGTATGGATCGTGCGCGTGTCGCACGATTCCGAAGCCGCTTCCCCGAGGTGCTGGTACTCGGCGAAGTCCTGCACGCAGGTCTGAAGCTGGTGGGCCCCGTCGGAGAGCCATTCGGTCCTCAGCGGGTAGTAGCGCAGGTACGGACCCTGGGTACAGGGGGTGAAGTTGCGGGCGAATTCCCCGTTGGCGTCCGAGTGCCCGGTCTGACAGCCGCCGTTTGCCTGGTAGTCGATCGTGCCGTCGGAGAGCGTCGCGCCGTCGACCTTGAGGCGCGAGAAGCGAAGGCCCGAGCCCTGATCGGATTCGCGCCAGGCGATCGCGTTGTTGCCTTTGACCCAGTCGCCGCCGAGGACGTGGGAGTCCCCTTCCCAGTTGACGTGGGGGGCTTCCTTATCGTCGAGCGTGATCGCGATCGAGTTGGCGTCGGCGGCGTTCCAGCCTTCGCGCGAGCAGCCCGCGGGGCGGTAGCAGGTCATCGCGAAGACGAGGCGCTTGTAGTCGCCGAAGCCGCCGAAGGGCCAGGCGTGGTAGCCGAAGTTGGAGGTCGCCGGCGCGTCGATGCCTTCGTTGGCGACACCGGAGCCCTGCATGAGGATGTTGTTTTCGGAGCCGTCGAGGCCTTCCGCCCAAAAGCGCTCGCGCCAGCCCGAGTTGAAGTAGCCGGGCACGCGGGTGTAGGCGGAGACGGCAGCGATCGAGGTGCCCGAGGGCGCCCACCAGGAGTAGCTCGCCTCGTCGGTGTTGCCCGCCATCCCCGTGGTGTTCTCCTCCAGGCGCAGGAAGCCGCCGGTGCCGGCCGGGTCCCCGTAGGCGGTGCCGCAGTCGTCGGTGAAGTCGAAGAAGCCCGGGCGGGCCCCGAGGGTCGGGCTGCCCGAGCCGTCGGCGGCTGCGCAGTAGAGGGTCTTGTAGTAGGAGGCGTGGGCCGTCGCGGCGGTGAAGATCGCGAACGCGAACGCAACGGCGAAAAGGCATAGGGCTATCAGCGCCGGCCGGTTGACCGGCTGGCTCGGTCGGAAATGCATACCGCTCTCCTTGTCTGTGTGGTGTGCCCTGTCGCGGGCGGTGGGCCGTACTTCTCGGCCCTCTCACCCACCTGACGGACGAGCGGGGCGAATCGATACCCCCCTGCGGTGAGAATCGCGACTGGCTATGTGACGGCTACAACAAGGCGGGGCCGGTTGTGATTCGGCGCACTTGCTCGACCATTCGTTGAGATTCGGGTGGAGCGCTCAAGTGTTTTTCGGCTCCCAGACGCCAGGCGTCATACACTCGTCCAGCACGGTCGCCACGTCGACGCAACGGTTGGCATCGGCAGAGAGGGAGGCGAGCAGGCCGAGTTCACGGCACTCACGGTCGAGCTCGTAGGTAGTGCGGCGGGCGCCTTGGGGGATACCGGCGGCGCCGAGCAGGAGGTAGCCGGCGAGGGTGCGGGCGCGCGAGGGGGCGAGGCGGCCGTCGGCGACGGCCTCGCCGATCCGCTCGGAGAGAGAGGCCGCGGGGGCGAAGCGCAGGCCGCCGGCCGCCTGCCAGAGCGGCGCGAAGCGGCGGGCGAAGCGCTCGCGCAGAAGGGCGGCGTCGAGCGCTACCGGCGCCGGGCGGGCCTCGCGGGGGAATCGCCACTGCGCCTCGAAGCGCAGCCAGCGACCCGCAGGGGCGGTGCCGAGCTGGGCGCCCTTGTCGTAGACGCGGGCCAGCGTGCGCCCGGCCCAGGTCTTCATCAGGACGCTCTCGGTGCGACGTTCGGCGCGGTAGGCGGCGAGCTTGCCCGCGCCGAAGGAGCCGGCGGCGATCAGCTCGAGCAGGGCGAGGCCCTCGGCGCCGGAGTCGGTGCGCAGGTCGGCGGCGACGTCGAGGCGGCGCAGCCCGGCGCAGCGGGCGGGGGCGGCGGGGATGCCCAGGTCGGCGAGGGAGCGGCAGAGCCCCGCAAGGGCCGCGCCGAGGGCCGTGGCGGGAAGGAGCGCCTCGCCCCCGGCGCGGCCCTCGGCGAAGACGAGGCACGGATCGGGGAACCAGCCGACGCGGTGACCGACGAGTGGCTCGGGGAGCAGGCGGGCGCGACCGCTCGACTCGGTTGCGAGAGCACCGAGGGCACGGGCGAGCGACGAGCCGGGCTCGGCGTACCAGCAGGGCGACCAAGTGTCGATGCCGGCGGCGAAGACACGGCCCTCGGCCGGAGTCGGGCGTAGGGCAGCGCGGGCGCGTGGGCCGCAGGCGGCGGCTTCAGCCTCTGCCCCGCCCGCGCCGTCGTGCGCGGGGCGCAGCTCGCCCTCGGGATCGCGGCGCAGGAACTCGGTGGCCCGACGCCAGCGGGCAACGCGCTCGCGGGCGGCGCGGGCGGATTCGTGGCGTTCCCAGAGCGCTCGCAGGTCTGCCTCGCTCGGAGGGTCGCGCTCGGAGGCGGCGGGGGCGAAGTCGGCCGGTGGACGGAGGGCCATCCCAGTGAGAGAGATGGGCCGGGGGTTTTCCCTCCCGGCCGAAGCCCGATCGATTGGCTGTCAGATGCCAGCGGTGCGCCGAGAGGAGGCGGAGGTTAGCCGCGTTGGGGACTTGGAGTCTCAGCGCTCGACCTCGGAGAGATCGTCTGCGCGCGACATCTGATCCCGGCCGGCTTCGACTCGGCGGCGCTCTACCGCGGTCTCCGTCGAAGCTGGCGAGAGGCGGCCTCACGATGGCGGGGCGTCGTCCTCTTCGTCCGGGCACCCGCGCCGTTCCAGCTCGTCGCGGCTCTCGCGGATCAACGCCACCACGTCGACCTCGTCGATCTGCCTCGCCCGGAGGGCTGCGGCGCGTCTCAGCACCTCTCTGTGCCACGCCAACCGGGTAGAGAAGAAAAGTTCACCGGCCGATGGCGCCGGTACCCAGACGATGGTGATGAAGAGCTTCTCGATCGGGACGCCGAGCGCCCCAGCGAGCCTGAACGCGGTGTCGGCGCGTGGGGTCCGCAGGCCGCGCTCGACCATGCCGATCCCGTCACGGTGAAGACCGGACCGGGCGGCGAGCGTCGCCTGAGTCAAATTGCGGTGCCTGCGCAGGATGCGCACGTTCTCGCCGAGGCGGGCGGCGAAGGTGACACCATCCTCAGGCACGGGCGGCGTCCTCCGCAGTGGCCTCGATCTCATCATCCCCAGCGAGCGTTGAAGTGACGAATGCGCCCCTCTGGGCGCTGCCGGGGGTCCACTCGATGCCCTCGAACAGCTTCTCGCAGGGGACTCCCACCGCACCTGCGAGCTTTATGGCCGTGTCGATGCGGGGCATGCGTTCGCCGCGCTCCAAGAGCCCGATCTCGGTGCGGTGAAGGGAGGCACGGAGCGCCGCCTCTTCCTGGGAGATGCCGGAGCGCCTGCGGGCGGCGGCAAGGTTGCGGCCGAGGCGGGCGGCGATCGGCCCGGCGGATCTAGACATCACGGGCCTTCCGCCGTCGCCCCACCCGCGGAGCCCGTGTCGCCCTCCTCAAGCGGAGTGGCGAAGCTGAAGGCGCCGGGCCGGGTGACGACGCCGCCCGGGGTCCACTCGATGCCCTCGAAGAGGGGGCAGGCGATGCGGACGCCGAGGCCGGAGGCGAGCTTGAGCAGGGTGTCGAGGCGGGGGACGCGGGCGCCGCGCTCCAAGAGGCCGATCTCGGTGCGGTGCAGGCCGGAGCGGAAGCCGAGCTCTTCCTGGCTGATGCCCTCCTCAGCGCGGGCGCGGCGGAGGTTCTCGCCGAAGCGGCGGGCGACGGCCGTGGACTCACCCATCGGCCCGCTCCAGGTCACGGTAGTGGAGGGCGGCGGCGGTCGGCACGACGCGGAGGCCGTCGCTGGCCAGGAGGCCGGCGAGGACAAGATCGCGGACGGCGCGGATCAGGGCGAGCGCCTCAGGCAACTCGCCGGGGCCCCGCGGGGAGGCGACAGGGATCGCGGCGAAGGCGAGCGGAACGGGGTGGGACTCCAGGGCGAGATCGAGGACGCGGCGCTGAAGGTCGCGGTCGTCCGCCGCCGTGGGTGGGCGGCGGACGACGCCGAGGCAGATCACCGCCCACTCTCCAGAGGAGCGAGGAGGGCGTGCATCGCGTCATGGACAGCGACAACCTCGACGTAGTCGGTTTCGCGGTCGTGCGCCTCCGCCGCCCCGCGCAGGAAGCGGGCGGCCTCGGGGTCGGGGGCGCGGACCTCCCCCGCTTCGACGCCGTCGAGCATGCGCCGACAGGCGTCGGCCTCGGCGCGCGTCCACGCGGGGTCCTTGAGCCGCTCCGGCGTGCGCAGGTCGGCGTCGAGCGAATCGATCCAACTAGCGAGGTCGCGGCAGAGGATCTCGGCCTGCGCGCCCGGCAGGTCGAGGGACACGAGACGAGTGTCACCCGTAGGGTTGGGATCAGCCATGAGGAGCCAGCCTCCTTGTGGTCAGGTCCTCGGTTGGCGTTAGGCCGCCGCCGGGGGCCGCTTTGTAGCCAGTTGGGCTACGATATCAAAGGTGTAGCTAGTTTGGCTACTAGCTACTTTTCTCGAAGGATCTTGCCGACGCGCGTGTAGTGCAGGCCGACCGCTTCACCGATCTCCCGTAGCGAAAGTCCAGCGGCCTGGGCATCGGCGAATGCCTTTCGCCTGGCGTCCCTCACGGCCGCCGAATCTCGCTCAAAGGCCGCTTGGGCTTTCTGGGCCGCCCGGCGCGTTCTCTGCTTTTCGTCCTTCGCCACCGAAGCGGAGACTATGGCAGCGGCCGTTGTCAGCGAACACCGCACTAACAAGTGCTGCACTTTGATAGCGCGGTGCTACACTTCTGCTATGCCAACGACGAAACCCCGCTACACGGTGACCGACAGCGGAGCGGTCAGCGAGCTGCTCGACGAGGCGCAGCGTCGCTGGCCGCAGATCAGCGACCGCAAGGAGCTCCTGCTACGACTCGCCGAAGCCGGGCACAAGGCGATCGAGCGCGAAGGCGCGGCGCGGCGGGCGGCCGTTGCCGAGACGGCCGGGGCGCTAAGTGGCGTCTACGAGCCGGGCGAACTGGAGCAGCTGCGCGAGGACTGGCCGGAGTGATCGTCCTCGATGCGAGCGTCCTGATCGGGCATCTGGACGCTGGTGACCCCCACCACCAGAAGGCGACGGCGCTATTGGAGGCAAGCGATGCCGAGCCGCTGGGCGCCAGCGCGATCACGCTGGCCGAGACCCTGGTAGCGCCCGCCAGGGCGAAGCGGCTGGAGGAGGCGAAGGCGGCGCTGGAGCGGCTCGGCGTCGAAGAGCTCGGGATGGGAGAGGATGCGCCCGCCCGGCTCGCGGAGCTGCGCGCCGGGACGGGGCGGAAGCTACCCGACTGCTGCGTACTGGCGGCGGCGGGGCAACACGGCGGCTCGGTGGCGAGCTTCGACGGTGACCTGCGCAAGGCCGCCCGCAAGTTGGGGCTCGGGGTCGTCGGCGAATAGGCGCTTCTCGCGCGGGAAGCGACGCCAGGGGATTACGCACCGTCTTGGCCACGAACGTAACGGACCGGCCCAGCTGACGGAGACGATGCTCAACCTCTCCCTGTCGCACTCGCGCGCGGGCCTCCTAAGGATCCGACGCGGAGCGCAAATGGTAGCGGCGGGGTGCTCTGGGTCAAGCTGATCCGGCTCTGGGAGCGGGATGGCGAACGGGACCGGCGCGCTCGAACTCGGCTTGCGCTTTGCGCATGGCCCGGCGCGTTCTCTGCTCTCGGCACCCTCGGTCATTCGCCGCGGAGACTATGGGAACGGGGGCCGGTAGGACGCTACCTGGAAGATGCCGCCGGCTGTTCGAGACCGAGAACGGTCGCCAACGCTGCCTCGACATCGGCGAGCGTGTCGGCACTCGCCTCGCCGAGGCGGCGAAGCAGCCGAGAGCGCGCGATGCCGCGGACCGCTCGGCAGACCGCGGCGCTGTCGTTGTCGATTCCGCTGCTGGGATCGATCGGGGGACGGAGACGTGAGGGAGCAACTGAGCTCGAGAGCGGCACGACGACGACCAACTCCCCGGGATCGCCGATCAGCAACTCCTCGTCGGAGAGAACCATCACCGGTCGGTTCTTGCCGGGCTCCCCGCGGCGAGCGGCACCGAGCGAGGCCAGCCAGATCTCGCCCCGCAGGGGCTCAGTCGATTCCGTCACTCACCGTCGCCTCCCACAAGCGGTACTCGGTCTGCGCCTCGGGGTCGGCCATATCGGCGCGGGTCGCCTCACGCTCGGAGCGAAGCGCCTCGGCGCGCTCGGCACGCCGGGCGAACTCCGTCAGCAGGGAGGAGAGTGAGACGCCGCGCTCGCGGGCGCGGGCGGCGAGGCTGTCGCGAGTCTCCTGGGGGACGCGGATGGTTGCAGTGGCGGACAAGGTGGACGAATGATAGCGCTATGGGATGGCGACTCTGGACGCGGCGATTCGCCACTTACCGGGAAGCCGGACTCAAGCTTGTCGGTCTTCTGGTGCTTGTCGACGACCCCGGGCTTACGGTGGACATTGCGGCATCTCCCTTCTCAAACGTTTCTATGGTGCCGGAACGGCCGCCGCATGTCTTGGTCATCGCTCGAGGAGTGGCCGAGACGCGTGGCAGGTGGCGGAGTTGATGCACCTGGGGATGGGGCGTGGCCGAGCATGCCGTCGAACGCGGATTCCAGAACGGAGGTCACTCGGCGCGCCTTCGGCCGATCTTGGCGGGCAGGGGGAGGCTTCGGGGCTGGCAAGCAAGGCGGTGCGGATGGGCTCAAGGGCGACGGCGTGCGCCACTCGCTGCGCCAGCAGCTGGACGGCGGCGGACGCTGCGCTTCGGGCCGCTGAGCGCGGCCGAGGTTGGGGTGGCACTCGGGGCGTTCGCGCGGTAGCGCCGACCGGGCATATAGCGGCGTGCTCGGAGCCACTGCTCAGCGACCGGCGTGGCGGCGGCGGCGGCGGGCCGCGTGCACGAGCAGGATCCGCTTTCGTCGTGCAGCGGGCGGGGCGGGAGCGGACTGGAGGACCGTCACCACCGCTCCGATCCGACGCCGGTGACGGAGGAGCCTGCGGACGCTGCGCGGGAGGCTCATGCGGATCGGCTCGACCTCCCCGGCGTGGACCGAGAAGCGCGCAAAGGCGAGCGCGCGCCACAGCCGACGGCCTCTCCGTCCTTGTCCGCGCACGCGCCACCGCGCCGTCAGCTTCAGCCGGCCGGCGCAGGTAGTCGTGCCGGTGCAGAGCAGGCGAAGACGTATGCGGCCCCGCCCATCGAGGACCGCACCGGTGCTCAGGAGCGAAGCCGCGCCGCTCAAGGCCGGGGTCGCGCTCGGGATGGGCGGCGGGCTCGAAGGCGGCTCACTCGTAGAGGGTTCCTGCGGAGGCGAGTCGTCGCCAGGGACGATTCGCCCTATCGCGGGCACGCTCGTGTCGGTGAACCAGAGGCTGCCGTCGGGGCCGGCGAGGATTTCGTAGGGCCGGCTCCCGTCCTGGCCGTGAACGGGTTCGGTGTTGAACTCCGTGATCGCCCCCTGCGGGGTGGCCTTGCCGACCGCGTCTTCGTTGTAGTCGGTGAACCAGAGGTTGCCATCGGGGCCGGCGACGATGCTGAGCGGCGTGTTGATCGACCCGGAGTCGACGGGGAACTCGGTGATCGCGCCTTCGGGGGTGATGCGGCCGATCGCGTGGCGCCAGTCGGCGAACCAGAGGTTGTCGTCGGGTCCGGTGGTGATATCGATCGGGTCGCTTGCGGCGTTCAGGCCGGCGCTGAACTCGGTGATCGCACCACTGGTTGTGACTCGGCCGACCGCGGGTGTCGTTTCGCTTTCATCGACGAACCAGAGGTTGCCGTCCGGGCCCAGGGTGATGTCCCGCGGTTCGCTGCCGGCGTTGAGGCCAGCGTGAAAGAGGGTGATCAGCGTGGTGCCGCCGTCTCCGTGGGTGACGCGGCCGATCGCCGGGGTGGCGCCGTTGCCGCCGAAGGTGAACCAGAGGTTTTCGTCAGCGCCTACGACGAGCGAGCGGACTGGCCCGCCGACCAGGAACTCGGTGATCGCGCCGCTTGGGGTGATCCTGCCGAGCGCCGGCGAGGCGCCACCGGACGTCGGGCGATCGGCGAACCAGAGGTTGCCTTCCGGCCCCACGGTGACGTTCTGCGGCTTGCTGTCTTCCTGCAGGCCGGCGGTGAACTCGGCGATCGCACCTTCGGGGGTGACGCGGCCGATCGCCGGCGATGCGAAGTAGGAGCCGCGGTCGGTGAACCAGAGGTTGCCGTCGGGTCCGCGGGCGATCGAGGTGGGATTTCCCTTTGGGTCGAGTCCCGACTCGAACCTAGTGATCGCCCCATCCGGCGTGATCCGGCCGATCGCCGAGTCGGCCGCGTAAGAGCCGCGGACGGTGAACCAGAGGTTGCCGTCGGGTCCGGCGACGATGTGTTCGGGCGAGCTTTCGGGGGCAAGGCCTGCGGTGAACTCCGTAACGGATGTCGGCGGGGCGGCATGGGCCGAGGCCGCAAACGCCGAGACCAAGACGGTAACGGCAGCCGCAAGGGCCACGATGCGTGAAGGCACGCTGCGTGAAGTCATCGAACCTCTCCCTGTCGCAATTGCTGCGCTGCTCCCCTCGCCGTGCAACCAGGGCGGACAGCCAGGGTAGCGAGGGTGGGTCGGCGGCGCAAGTGGTTTCGGTTCAGCGGGAGCTCAGGCGCTCGATGCGCAGCGCGACCGGAGGGTGCTCGGCGCGGTTGAGCAGGAAGCGGCGCTGCGGGGGGTCGAAGGGCAGCTCGTGGTCGGCGAGGTAGCGGGCGAGATCCTCGGCCTGGCCGAGAGCGGCGGCGTGGGCATCGGCGGCGTACTCGCGGCGGCGCCAGTGGGCCGCCCAGAGCGGGTGCAGCAGCGCCTCGGCGCAGCCGCCGCCGGCGAGGCGCAACGCCCAACGGGCGCAACCGAGGAGCAACCCGCCGGAGCGGTGCTCATCGCGAGCCGGCGCCTGCGCCCCGCGCTGCGGCTCGGGTGGGCCGAGCGGGTCGCCCCAGACTTCCAGGCGCTCGAGGGCCTCGGTGAGGCGGGCGTCAAGCGAGCACCGGTGGCCGAGCTCGTGGGCGTAGACGGCCGGGGTCGCATCGGATTCGAGCAGGCCGCGGCTGAGGACGATGCTGCGGCCCCTCGCGGCGCCCGCGGGAAGCGGATCGTCGAGGACGTAGACCTCGTCGGCCCTGTGCAGGCCCTGGTCGCCGGCGACGAGCATCGCCCGGGCGTCTTCGATCGCCAGCGCCTCCTCGACGGTCGGCCGGCGGGCGCCGAGGCGCCGCCGCCAGAGCCAGCCACGCCGCGGCCAGAGCAGGCCGAGAAGGGACCAGGCGAGCGGCGCAAGCGCGGCGCTCCAGGCGAGCGGCCCGGCGCCCAACCCGAGGGGGACGATCGCCCCCACGGTCGTGGCGCCGAGCCAGGCGAGGAGCCAGCGGGTGCCGGCCCCCAGCATCCCCTCCCCGAGGAAGGTCAGTCCGTAGAGCAGCAGGCCGGTAGCGGCGGAGAGCGCCGGCGCCGGGTGGCGCCGGTCCCTGCGATCGCTCTCCGCCTGGGTGTGCATGGGCGAGCGGACGCACGCTCGCGTGCCACGATGCGAGTCCTGCATGCCCAGGCGGAGGGGGTCAGCGCCCTGCCTCCTGCGGTCTGCCGGCTCCATCGGCACGTGCTCCACCGCTGGGGAAGCCCGCCCCCGTTGGCACAGACGGTGGCTCAAACGCCTGCTCGATCAGCTCGGCCTCGTGCGGATTCGGGACGTAGTCGGCGTAGATCAGGGTCGTCTTGAGGTCGCGGTGGCCCATCCACTCCTGGAGCGTCCGCAGCGAAACTCCGGCGCTGGCGCAGTGAGTACCGAAGGTGTGGCGGAGATCGTGAAAGCGGACGGGCCGCACTCCGGCGCGCCGAAGCGAGTCCTTGAAGCGTTTGCGCAGCTTCGAAGCATCGAGCGGGGCGCCGGTGTGCGGGTGACAAAAGGCGAGGTCGTCGTCGGCCTGGAAGGCGGAGCGACGAAAGTGGCGCTCGAGCTCGCCCGCGACGCGGTCGGTCATCGGCACCGAGCGCGAGGAGCGTCGCGACTTTGGAGTACCGAACTTCTGGCGGGTGTAGTTGCGACGCACCCTGAGGCGGCCAGCCCGCCAGTCGATGTCCTGCCAGCGCAGCGCGAGCAGCTCCCCCTGACGCAGGCCAGTCATCGACGCGACGAGGTAGAGAGCGTGCTCGGTCGGGCCGAGATAGTCCTCGCCGACGGCGCGCAGCAGCGCCTCTACCTCCTCGAGCTCCAGGTAACGGATGTCGGCGTCCACGTCGGGCGCCCTTGGTCGATCGACGCTGGCGACCGGATTGGCCTGAAGCCAGCCCCGCTTGACGGCGAAGGAGAACAGCCCGTGCAGGAAGATCAGTTGGTTGGTGACGCTCTTGGTGGCGAGGCCGTCGCCCTTTTTCGCGGCAATGTAGCGGCGCAGCTGGTCGCCGTCGATGCGCTCCAGCGGTCGGTCGCCGAAGAACGGCACCGCATGCGCGCGCAGGATCGAGCGGTAGTCGCCGAGCGTCGAGGGCTTGCGCTCCAGGACGTGCTCCAGGTGCTCGAGGTACAGGCCGCCGGCGGTCTCGATCGTGAGACCGGTGCGAACGATCGCGCGCTCGGACTCGACGCGCCGCTGCAGCTCGCGCTCGGCCTGGGCCCTGGTCAGACCGTCCCGGGAGCCCCGCTCCCGCTTCGGGCCGATCTTCCGCTTCACGCGGCGGCCGGCCGAGTACCACTTGCCGTACCAGCTCTCCTCGCCGCTGGCGTCGCGGCGCACGAACAGAGAGCCGCTGCCATAGGAGCGTCGGCTCACGGATACCCTCCCCTCGCCCCCACGCCGCGACTCTGCGTCGACTCCATCTGCTCGACCCACGCCTCGATCGACTCCGCGCGGTAGCGCCGGTAGCGGCCGAGGGTGACCGTCGGGATGCGGCCGTTGCGCGACTGTTCGTAGACCCACGTCTTCGGCACGCCCAGGATCTGGGCCACCTGGTCCGCGGTGAGCAGCGATCCCTCCATGCACGCAAGACGGCCGGGGGCGCGAATTCGTCCCACCCGCGCAGGCGATCCCTGCTTCAGTCGCTGCAGAAAATGGGACCCTATTGGGACCCTGAGTCGGGGCCGAAAGGTCTTGAAGACACAGAAAAGGCCCTGCTTAGCAGGGCTTTCGTGAAATAGCGGGGGCAGGATTCGAACCTGCGACCTTCGGGTTATGAGCCCGACGAGCTACCTGGCTGCTCCACCCCGCGGCGGTTTGTCAATGCTAGCAATGGCGCGGCGCGCGGACAGGTCGCCTTGGTCGGGCGCAGGGGGGCTTGCGGCTTGCTCAAAGCTCGGTGGCCGCCGAGCGCGCCTAGCTCTAACTAAAGTGCCGCAGCCCCATGAACGAGAACGCTCAACGAGTCGCTGTGATCGACATCGGCAGCAACTCGACCCGGCTGCTGGTCGCCGACGTCGACGGTGGCGTACGGGTGGTCGAGCGACGGAGCCGGGTCACCCGCCTCGGCCGCGGCGTCGACCTCTCCGGGCAGCTCGCCGACGAGGCGATCGAGGCGGCCTGCGTGGCGATCGGGGATTACGTGGGAATCTGCGGGGATCTCGAGGTCGAGGAGATCGCGGCGATCGCGACCAGCGCCGTGCGCGACGCCTCCAACGGCGACGCCTTCGTCGCCGAGCTACGGGAGCGCTTCGCCCTCTCCGCCCGCGTCCTCGATGGCGAGGAGGAGGCGCGCGTCACCTACCGCGGCGCGACCGCGGAACAGCCGCCGGCCACGCCGACCCTGGTGATCGACATCGGCGGCGGCTCGACCGAGATGATCGTCGGCCGCGGCGCCGAAGTCGGCTTCCACACCTCCCTGCAGGCGGGCGTCGTCCGCCACACCGAGCGTCACATCTCGGGCGATCCGCCCGCCGCAGTCGAGCTCGAGGCCCTTGCCGACGACATCCGCGCGCTGATCGCAGACGCCCGCGCCGGCCATGAGGACGCGCGAGCCGAAGCCGGCATCGCTGTCGCCGGCACCCCCACTTCGCTCGCCGCGGTGGAGCTTGGCCTCGCTCCCTACGACCCCGCGCGGGTGCACGGCCATGTCCTCTCTCTGAAGACGATCCAGCGCGAGCTCTCCCGTTTCGCCTCCGCACCGCTCTCCGAGCGTGCCCAAATCCTCGGGCTGCACCCCGATCGCGCCCCGACGATCATCGCCGGCTGCGTGATCCTGATCGAGGCGATGCGCGCCTTCGGCCTGGACCGAATCCAAGCCTCCGAGCACGACATCCTCTACGGCACCGCCCTAGAGGCAGCCGCCCGACTCGGATAGCGAGGCATGAACAGTTTGTGGGCAATGCCGTGGGACCCGGTGTACAGGCGAGTTTTCGGGACCCGTCCAGTTGGGTAAACGTTCTGGGGTATCCCCCAAAACTTGGTAGAGTTCTTCTACCGATTTGTCAGTAGCAGCAAATGCAGCTCCTAGACATTTCGGATAGGCGAGCGCATACTCGTCACATCGGGGAAGAGGTGAGGACGAGAGTCTCCCATCACAGAACCGATCATAGGGTTCGGACGATTGCCGCATCATGGCGCCTCCCGCCGTCTGAGCCCACCGAATAAGAACTGGTCCCTGAAGACGTACCCCTGCCCGTCCTGAGGGGCCAACTTGAATCGGCCGCCAGAAATGGCGGCCGATTCTCGTTTGTGAAGAGGCGCAGCCGGTTTCACTGGCCGACCGATTTCGGCTTGTTCAAGCCAAATTAGACTTGCGGGGGTAGACGACCTCGGGGTCGGTAAGGACGTTGACCAGGGTCGGCCGGCCCGACTCGAAAGCACGCTCCAACGCCGGGCGCAGCTCCGTCGGATTGCGAACGAGGACGCCATCGCAGCCCAGCGCTTCGACCGCTTTCTCATAGCGCGTTTCGGGCCGCAGCTCGGCGGCGACCGAATAGCCGTAGAGGAATTTCATCGGGTGATGCTCGAGCGCCCAGATGCCGTTGTTGCCCATCACGCCCACCACCGGCAAACCGTGACGCGCCAAAGTGTCGAACTCCATGCCCGCGAAGCCGAAGGCTCCGTCGCCGAGCAAAAGGCAGACCTGCCGCTCCGGATGGGCCAGCTTGGCGCCGAGCGCCTGGCCGGGCCCGGCGCCCAGGCAGCCGAACGGGCCCGGGTCCATCCAGCAGCCCGGCTCGTAGGTCTCGATGAAACGACCGGCGTAGGAGACGAAGTCGCCGCCGTCGCCGATCACGATCGCATCGCGGTCGAGCACTTCGCCCAGCTCTTTGTATATGCGCACCGGGTGCAGCGGCGAACGGCCGTCATTCAGCTCGGCCTGCTCGGCTGCCCGTTTCTCCGCCTCGACCTCGCGCAACTGCCCGAGCCAAGCGTCGGTCCGCCCCCGCCCCGCCGACACCGACCCCCGCAGCGCCTCGATCGTCGCCGCGACGTCGCCGACGAGGTCGACGTCGGGCACGCGGTTGGCGGCCAGTGCGTTCGGCGCCGCGTCGACCCGGATCAGCTTCGCCTCCTCGCCGAAGCTACCGCCGAAACCGAGCCGGAAGTCGATCGGCACGCCGATCACCAGCACCACATCGGCCCCCTTCAGCCCGGCGCCGCGCGCACGGCTGAAGGCCAGCTCGTGGTCGGCTGCGAGGCAGCCGCGCCCGAGGCCGTTGAGGAAGACCGGGATGCCGAGCGCCTCGGCCAGCGCCCGCAGCTCCCCCTCCCCGTGCCCCCAGTACAGCCCCGATCCGGCCATGACCGCCGGCCGTTCGGCGCCATCCAGCAGAGCCGCCGCCTCCTCGATCCCTGCGGCCGGACGGCGCTCGACCTGCGGAGGGTCGGGGATCCCGGCCTCGGCCTCGCTGAATACGACGTCAAGCGGGTAATCGACGAAGGTCGGTCCGAACGGCGCGCTCAGCGCCACGTCGAGCGCCGCCGCCGTGCGCGATCCGATCGCGCCCGCCTCCTTCACCGTCTCCGCCGACTTGACCAGCGGCGCGACGGAGGGCAGGTGATCGATCTCCTGCAACGAGCCCGAGCCCCAGCGCAGCTCCGGCGCCCGCCCGCCGAGGACGCACAGCGGCGAGCAGTTCGCCTGGGCTCCGGCGATCGCGCTCATGCCGTTGGTCACGCCGGGCCCGGCGGTCAGCGCCGCCACCCCCACGCACCGCGTCGCCTTGGCGAAGCCCTCGGCCGCGAACGCCGCCGTCTGCTCGTGCCGCACGTCGACGATCTCGATCCCCTCGGCCTTGCAGCCGTCGTAGATCGAGAACAGGTGGCCACCGGAGAGCGTGAAGAGATGGCTGACCCCGCGCGACTTCAGCGCCTTGGCGACGATCCTCCCACCGTGATCCATGCACCGCGAGCCTATAGGCAGTGCCCGGGGCGGGACTCGAACCCGCAAGCCCCCTGAGGGGCAGCGCATTTTAAGTGCGCCGCTTTTGCCAGTTTCGCCACCCGGGCAACCTCGATCGTATCCGCCCGTTTCGGAGCGTCTAAGTCCCGGGTAAAGATTTGTACGGACCGCAACTACCGCGCTGTTACGGTGTCCCTATATACGAAGACGACGCCATTCGAAACCCCCTTCCCTGGAGGAGTGAAGCTTGGAGGCATCGGCTCTAACCCACGCCAGTCAGCGCGGCCTGCTCGCCCGCCGCTCCCCGTTGCTCAAGCTGCAGGGGGACGCCAGGCTGATCGCGATGGCGCGCAGCGGCAACACCGGCGCCTTCGAGACGATCGTCGACCGCTATCAGTCCCGGCTGCTGGGCTTCTGCCGCCAGATGCTGAACTCCACCGAGGACGCCGAGGACGTCCTCCAGGAGGTCTTCGTCAACGCCTACCGGGCGATGCTCGCCGACGAGCGCGAGATCAACCTACGTCCCTGGCTCTACCGGATCGCCCGCAACCGCTGCCTCAATCAACTGCGCAAACCGACCGCGGACGCCCAGGAATCGATGGACATGGTGCCCGCCGTCGAGGCGGCCTCCACCGCTGAGAAGGTCAGCAACCGCGAGGAGTTCCGCCAGCTCCTCACCGACGTCGGCAAGCTGCCCGAGACGCAGCGCACGGCGTTGCTGCTGCGCGAGATGGATGCGATGTCCTACGAGGAAATCGCCGCGACGATGGAGACCAGCGTGCCCTCGGTCAAGTCGCTGCTCGTGCGGGCGCGGATCTCCCTGGCCGAGGCGAGCCAGGCCCGCCAGCTGACCTGCGGAGAGGTCAGGCTGGAGCTGGCCGAGGCGGCCGAGGGCCTGCGCAAGGTCTCCGGCCCGGTGCGCCGCCACGTTCGCGATTGCGAGGAATGCGCCGACTTCCGCAGCCAGGTGCGCTCCAACGACAAGGTCATGGCGGCGCTGTTCCCGGCCGGCGCCCTGGTTGCGTTCAAGAGCTTCATCGCCGGCAAGCTCGGCCTCGGGGGGGCGAGCGGCGGCGCGTCAGCCGGCGCCACCGGCGGCGCAGGGGCTGCCGGGGCCGGCGCGAGCGCCACCGCGGGCACCGCCGGAGCGACGGCCGCGGCGACCGGAGCGGGCGCCGGTGCCGTCAGCAGCGTCGGCGCGGCGTTGAGCAGCGGCGGCGCGGCCAGCGGAATCGGCGCTGTCGGTGGCGCGATCGGCACCAAGGCGGTCGCCGGCGTCGTCACCGCAGCGGTGCTCACGGCCGGCGCGGTCAGCGAGGTCAATCAGAAGAGCGATACGGCCCCGGCGCCGGGCGCCAATCCGCCGGCCAAGGTCTCCTCGGTGCACCGCCAACCCCTTTCGCTGGCCCAGCGACATGTCGTCGCTCCCCTGCCCACGCCGGAACCCGAGCCGGTCGAACTGACCGCTGCCCCCGCGCCCCAGCCACCGGCCGCGACGGAGGCGCCCCCGCCCCAAGCGCCCACCCCGCCGGCCGAACCGTCGCCCGTCCCGGCACCTGAAACCGGCGCTACCACCGCACCAAGCGCGGCCGGGCCGTCGACGGTTGCCGTAGACGACGAAACGCAGTCGACGCCTACGGCCAAAGCGGTCGCCCCGAAGGTGAACAGCGCGAAATCGCCGACCAGCGCCGCCGGTGCCCCCGCCGGCAGCGAAACCGTCGTGGTCACCGTGGGCGGCACCGCCCCCCCGGCCGAAACCGCCGCGCCCGAAGAATCGGCCCCGCCCGCAGCGGAAGAAGGCGCCCCACCCGTCGAATCGACGCCCCCTCCCGAAGAACCGTCGGCCGAACCGACTCCTCCACCGGCCTCCCCGCCGGCCGAAGTCGAAGCCGAAGTCGCCGCCGGCTAGCGTCTCTAGCCCAGGCCGATCACTTTCAGCCGCCGCATCAGGCATTTGGCGGCGAACTGGCGCGTCTCGGCGATCGAGAAGCCGAACAGCTCGTAGTCCTCGTCGGATGGCGCCCAGGGCGGTGAGAGGACGCCCTCGGCGGCCGGCACAGCCTCCTCGAGCGTGCGCTGGATCGCCTGCTTGTAGCGCTCGTCCTCGTGCGCCTTCTCGCGCAGGAAGACCGAGCCGAAGGCGACGTGGCGGTGCTCGTCGCGGGCGATGTTCTGGAATCCCTCGACGAAGCCCGGCAGGGTCCCTTCGCGTTCGTTGAAGTCCATGATGAAGTGCTGGCCGGTGAGCGCCAGCATCCCCTCGATCACCATGTGGTAGAGCGTCACCGCCTCGACCAGCGCCTCGGCGTCCTCGGGCTCGGCGGAGAGCCTGTCGGTTCGCTGCTTCAGCATCTCGTCGAAGAGGCGACCGAAGTTCTCGTTGAGGTGCTCGGAGGTCTCCGCCAGCATCTGCGTCAGGTCCTCCGCCTCGAGCACGCCGACCTCACGGTAGAAGCGCTCGAAGAAGCGCACGTGGCGGGCCTCGTCCGCGATCTGCGTGCAGAGGAAGATCTTCTGGTCCTCGGTCGGCGCCGCGCGCATGATCGGCCCCAGCTCCTCGGCCACTTTCTGCTCGCCGATGAAGAACGAGGAGAGCCCGTACATGCGCTGGAAGCGCTCTTCCTCCGGGAATCCGGCCCAATCCTCGCGGTCCCTTTCGAAATCGAGCTCCTGGGTCTGCCACTGCTGGCGCTCCCAGAGCGCGTAGAGCTCACCGTAATCGAGCAGCTTGATGTCAGCCGTGCGGTCGGCGGCCTCGTTCAGAGCCGGATCGGCCGTCGCCTGGAAGTCGGCCCGCTCGGTTCGCGATTGGGTCCCGGCTACCTCCTTGGCCTCCATGCTCAGATGGTATGGGCCTGCCCCGGCTTCAGCAAGACCACCTGCGCGGAGGTCTTCGACTCGACCTCGGACTTGAAGGCGCCGCTGTCGGTCTCGATCGCCGGGAAGGTGTCGTAGTGCATCGGGATGACCATGCCCGCCCCGATGAGCTCGACGGCGACGACCGCGTCGTGGCGATCCATCGTGTAATGGCCGCCGATCGGCAGCAGGGCGATGTCGACGGGGTTGCGTTCCGCGATCAGCTTCATGTCGCCGAACAGGCACGTGTCCCCCGTGTGATAGACTGTCTTGCCGCCGAGGTTGATCAACAGGCCCGCGGGAATGCCGATCGAGATCCCGTGCTCGGCGCTGAACGGCGCCTCTTCGGAGCCGGGGATCGTGTTCGTGTGCCAGGCGGGGACGAGCTTGATCCAGCCCCAGTCGAACTCGACGGTGCCGCCGAGATTGGGGTCGGTGACGGCCTCGGCCCCCTGCGATTCGAGCCAGTTGGCGATCTCGACGATCGCGACGCAGTGCGCACCGGTGCGCTTGGCGATCGGGACCGCGTCGGCGATGTGGTCGACGTGGCCGTGGCTGATCGCGATGTGCGTGGGATTCACTTCCTCGGCGGTGTGGACCGCCACCGGGTTGTTCGGCTTGAGGAACGGATCGACCAGAAGCGTGGTGTCCCCATCGCTCAGCTCGAAGCACGACTGGCCGTGGAACTTGATCTCCATCTTCAGCGCTCTCCTTCGTCGGGATCGGGGCCTTCGCCCTCGCTCATCTCGTCTTTCAGTGCCCAGCCGACTGCCACTCCCACCATCATCCCCATCCTCGCCTCCTCGGCCAGCAGGGTCCTTACGGCGGCGATCCGCTCCTCGGGGTCGGGGACGGTGGCGGCCTTCAGCGACTCGCTCTCGTGCGACTCGCCGAACCAGCCGCCCTCGGCGAGGGCGGTCATCAGCACCCGCTGCAGCTGCGGTGCGGCGCGGGCGACGATCGTCTCGGCCTCTGCGAAGCGGCCGGCCTCGGCCAGGCGCTCGATCGCCGCCTCGAGTCGCTCCTCGCTTGTCACGGGGCGTCGTGGCGCAGCGTGGCGGCGGCGAGCCCGGCCAGCCCTCCCACCGCGCCGCCGACCAGGCCGGCGAAGGGATCTGCGTTCGATTCGAAGATCGGCAGGAGGAGCAGGACCGCGGCGGTGACCGCGATGCCGATCCGGTCGTAGTCCTGGTCGACTGCGTGGTGCGCCTCGGCGCGGCGCAGCGCGAACCAGGCTGCGACGGCGCCGAGCGCTATCCCGTTGCCGCCGGCGATCACGACGATGTCGCCCTGGGCACTGGCGATGGCGCTCGCCGCCAGCATCCCGAGCGCGCCGCAGGCGAGCAGCAGCAGCGCGGTCGCGGGGCTGCCCAGGCGGTGCTCGACGCCGACGCCGAAGATCGCCAACCCGATCGCGACGACGAAGAGGTAGCCGACGTCGGCGTAGGCGAAGGGCGCCGTGAAGAGGCGCCACCACTCGCCGTGGACGGGCACGGCGAGGCCGCCGACGCTGAACAGCGAGGCGCCGGTCGCCTGCTCGACCAACAGCAGCACGGCCGAGACGAGGATCGCCGCGAGGGTCGCGTAGGGCCGGCGGCCTACGGCGACGCCGCGGGCACGCAGCTTGATCCGCAAGAGCCGGCCGGCCGGACCGCGGCGCGGCTTGGCCTCGAGCCCGTCCCCTCGCCGCTCCAGCTTCGGCGCCCTCTTGCGCAACCTCGCGCCGCAGTACGGGCACTCGGTTACGTAGGGACTGACCTCGGAGCCGCAGTTCTTGCAGATGACGCTGAGCTCAGTCTCGCTCATGGTCAATCGAGGATAACCGCCCGGTGGCGGGCGCTCACGGCCTGCCCCCGATGGCATACTGCGAGAACACCCATCTTCGAGGAGGAATAGAGCGTGGAGTTGAAGAGCCTGACCGAGCAGAAATCGCTTCTAGCCGAGCTGGCGCCCGGAAAACGGACGCGCCTGCGACGCCTGCTGTTCGAGTTCGGACCCGGCAACGGCACCCTGATGCTGCTCCCGATCGACCAGGGCATCGAGCACGGCCCGCGCGACTTCTTCCCCAACCCCGCCTCCAAGGACCCCGACTACCAGTTCCGGCTGGCGGTCGAGGCCGGCTACTCGGCCCTCGCCTGCCAGATCGGCATGGCGAGCAAGTACTACCCCGACTACGCCGGGCAGGTGCCGCTGATCCTCAAGGTCAACGGCAAGACCGACATCCCCTCCTCCGCCCAGGCCTTCTCGACCTGCAACGCCAGCGTCGAGGACGCGGTCAGGCTCGGCGCCGATGCGGTCGGCTACACGCTCTACGTCGGCTCGCCGCGCCAGGACCAGGACCTCGCCCAGCTGCGCGGGGTCCGCGAAGACTGCGATCGCTTCGGGATGCCGCTGATCGTCTGGTCCTACCCACGTGGCGAAGCGGTCGAAGCCAAGGGCGGGCCCAACTCCTTCTACGCGATCGACTACGCGGCGCGGCTGGCGATGGAGATGGGCGCCGACGTGGTCAAGCTCAACATGCCGAAGATCGACTCGGCGAAGGACAAGGACGCGCCCGCGCCCTACAACGAGATGGAGATCGACCAGGCCGGGGCGATCCAGCACTGCGTCGAGTCGGCGGGCCGCGCGCTCGTCGTCCTCTCGGGCGGCTCCAGGGCCGACGACGACGTCGTCTTGGGCCATTGCCGCGAGATCATGCAGGCGGGCGGCAGCGGCGTCATCTTCGGCCGCAACGTCTGGCAGCGCGAGTGGAGCGAGGCGCTGGAGATCATCGCCCAGATCAAGGAGACCCTCCTCTCCAACATGCGCCGCATTCCCTAGGCGCGGGGGGAGAGAAATAGCCGCTGCGGCCTTTACCGGCCGTGCAGCGGCAACTGATCGGCAGCTTCGTCCTCTTCCTGGCGGTTGCCGCTGTCGTGCTGCGGCCATGGGAGAAGGGTCCGGAAGCCGGACCGGCGACGGCGACGGTGCGGGTCGTACGGGTGATCGACGGAGACACGATCGTCGTGCGGCTGGCCGGGCGTGAGGAGGACGTGCGGCTGATCGGAGTCGACACGCCGGAGACGGTCAAGCCGGACACGCCGGTGCAGTGCTTCGGCGAGCGGGCCTCCCACTTCACCAAACGGGCGCTGACCGGGCGGCGGGTGCGACTCGTCTTCGGCGTCGAACGCCACGACGTCTACGGCAGGCTGCTCGCGTACGTCTACCTCGCGCGGCGCACTTTTGACGGGTCCCAACACGTAAAAGATCCACAGCGCGATCGGCTCTTCAACTCGACCCTCGTCAGACGCGGCCTCGCCCGCTCGCTGACGATCCCGCCGAACGATCGCTTCGCCCCGCGCTTCCGCCGGCTCGAGCTGGCGGCCGCTCGCGACGGGCGGGGGCTCTGGAGCGCCTGCTCGCCGTGATCGCGGTCGGCTCCAGGCACCGGCGCGGCCTTAGGCCTGCAAGCGTTCATGCGGCTTTGCTACGGTCCGCCGCGGTCCCGCGCGACCACCCTCATGAGAATGCGCCAAAGCATCAACCAGTTCGAGGTCGCCTTCGAGCAGGAGACGACCTTGGAGCGCCGCCGGCGCGAGCAGCTGCGTCGCCGCGCCGCCCACCGCTCACGCGAGCGGCGGATGACGCGCAACGAGCAGCAGAGCAAAGTGCGTTTCAGCGTTCTCGCCGTCTGCCTCACTGCGACCGTGATCGTCGTGGTCGTCTCGATGTTCGAGGCCCTCTCCTTCCTGATGGCCTGAGCCGGCGGCAGTGACTCCGCGAACCGCAGTCCAGGTTGAATAGACTCGCGCGCCGATGGCACGACGCTCGCTGAAGCCACAGCTGAATCAGATCCGCGCCTGGGTGCGCCAGGGTCGCACCGACGCCTGGATCGCCCACCAACTCGAAATCTCCGCCTCGGAGCTGCGCGAGTTCCGCAAACAGCACGACCTCACGCCAGACGGCGAGGATGGCGGCGGCGAGGTCGATCTGCGCGACGAGATCGAGGCCGAGGTCGAGGCCGCGACGGCCGAAGAGGAGGCCGAGGAGGAGCTTCAGGAAGAGGAGGGTGACGAGGGCGACGGCGAGGACGCCGAGGGCGAGGACGAGGGCGACGAGGAGAAGCCCGCGCAGCCCGCACGCAAAGCTCGCAAACCCGACGAGGACGACGACGAGGATGGGACGCCAAAACCGCGCCGCCGCCGTCGTCGCGGGCGTCGCGGAGGCCGCGGGCGCCGCAAAGAGATCGAGGCGACCTTCGACCACGGCGAGCGTGACGGCTACGGCCTCTGGCTCGACGCCGCGGTCAAGGACAACCCGGTCTACGCCGAGCATTGGGCCGGCAAGCGCGAAGTTACGGTCCGCATCGACGCCGACCAGATCGTCATCCGCCGCGCCGGCGAGCCCGCCGCGGGCGACAGCGACTCAGAGTAGCCCCGACGGGCCATCCCGGCAGGGGTTCCACTTAACTTTTCGGTGGTTTGGGTAGCTGCTGACGCCCGTTGCGCTCGACGAAAAAGTACAAGACGTTCCACCCCTACCGGGATGGCCCGTCACCGTACGAGTTGGCGGCCCCCGGCGAAATCGGTAGCCCCGCGCAAGTAAAGCCAGAAGGCGGCGTCGGCAAGCGATTGCCCGTCGGCTGCAAGCTGTGGAGCGGCATCGGTTGCGACCTGGAGGCACCAGTCGGTGCCGCGGCCGTAGAGGTCCGCCAGCTCGGCGGCGGAGAAGGTGGGGCCGATGCGGCGGCGCAGCTCGTCCTGGATCGCAGCGACCACACGGTCGGCCTGGCGCCGCTCACGGGGGGCGTCAATCGCGCGCAGGGCGCGCAGTCCCTCCTCCCACTGGAACAGCGCGTTCTCGAGCGGATAGCCCACGCGCCCAGGGTAGCGAGCCGCTCCGCAGTGCTCCGGCGCGCTCTCAGGCAGTCGGCTGGTTCGGGATTTCGCGCAGCGGCGCGTTGCGAGGGCCGCAGGCGGCGGGGTCGAGCCGGCCGTCGACGCGCCAGACGGTTACCGGGCCGCTGCGCCGGATCGGCGTCACCGCGGGCTCGCCACGCAGCCAGCGGGCCTCGGGGGAGGCGACGGGCTTGCCTGGATCGACGAAGTCGAGCAGGGGGCTGGTGACCAGATAGTCGAGGTCGGCTGCGTTGACTGCGGCGCGAAACGCGGCGCAGGTGGGGATCGCGTCGAACGCCCCATGGGGCCCCTTGGCGCCTAGGTAGCGGACACGGTTGGAGAGGTCGGTCCCGTAGAAGCCATAGCCGAGGAAGCCGGCGGTGGTGCCGGCCAGGCCGATACGAGCGTCCTCGACGTTGCGAGCCCAGCGGTAGGCGGCGTCGAGGTGCATCCCGGGGATGCTCGCTTCGGGGTCGGTGTTGGCAAAACGGTCGCGCAGGTAGTCGCGTTGAACGGGGTAGCCGATCGCGATCGCGGCGACAGCCAGGACGGCGAAGCCGGCGATCACCGCCCCCCGCGGCGCGCCCCGATGGCGGGCGAAGAGCAGCGCGGCCGGAATCAGGACGACCAGCAGAGCGATTAGCCAGGCGAAGAGGCGGTCGGGGTCGCGCAGGGCGGCGTCGGAGCGGTTGGTGACGAGCATGAGCAGGAGCAGCCCGCCGAGCAGGCACCAGTCCCACAGAGTCCAGGCCTCGCGACCGCGGGTCCTGTCGGGGCGGAGGGGTCCGTGGGTGGGGCTGGGTTTTTCGCCTGCGAGCTGTGTGGCCGTCCGAGGTCCGGAGTGGGGCGAAAAAGAGGACGCCGCCCCACCCAAGGACCCCTCCGCCCCGCCACCCGCGGAAGGGGAGGAAGCCCGGGACCGGGAAGCCCAGTACACCCTGAGCGCGAGGAACGCGACTGGAAGCAGCGTTAGACCAGCGAGAAGAGCGGGGATGGCGTAGCGGATGTTGATGCCGAAGCCGGTGGGGGCGCCGTCTACGCCGGCGGCGCTCAGCGGGGTGAAGACGTAGGCGACCATGCCGACGAGGGCCACGGCGCCCATCCAGCGGAGGACCTTGGGACGGCCCCAGAGGACGGCGGCGAGGGCACCCGCGACGGCAGCGAGGATGACCAGCGGCCAGAGGGCGCCGAAGGCCTGGTGCAGGCCCGGATCGAAGTAGTCGCGCCATACCCCCGTATCGGTGGCGTAGTGGGCGATCGAGAAGTCGGGGCGGCCTTCCTGCAGTCGCTGCGGATGCGGCAGGGCAATCGGCCCGAGGTGCTCCAGTTGAGGGAGGGGATTGCCCACGATCACGAGGTTGCGGAGGTACCAGTAGCCGCCGCCTGCCAGCCCGGCCCCGAACCACCAGCCAGCCGCGGCCCAGCGGCGGCCTCTGGGCGCCAGCACGATCACGGCGACGGTCAATGCCGCCGCCATCGCAACCGCGGTCGACTTGGTGCCGACGGCCAGCCCGGTCGCCAACCCGGCGACAGCCAGGGGCCACCCGGGCTTTCGCTCCGCATTGACCAGAATCGCGATCGCCGCCAGCAGGAGCGCCGCCGCCATCAGGTCGTTCTTGGCAGCCCCCGGCTCGCGCACAACCAGCGTGTGGCACTCGAGCAGCACCGCTGCAGCAACAGTCGTCAGCGGGGCGCGGCCGTAGGGGCGGCCGATGCACCAGGCTGAGAGAAAGGCGAGAGCCAGCCAGCCGAAGTTGAGGAACAAGCTCAACGTGTCTCGCCCCGTCAGCAGGATCCCCACGCCGTGCAGAAGCTCGGAATTCTGCGGGTAGAACCAATTCGTGAACACCGTCTCGGTGTAATGGCTCCCGGTGACCGAGTGGCTATGCGCCATTTCGACCGCAAAGGGCAGGTGGTACCAGAGCGAATCGAAGTTGAAGATCCCCCTGCTCAGGGCATCTTTCGTCGTCAATCCCCAGTGCGCAAACACCAGCGCCACGACAGCGACAGCGACCAGCTCCGGCAACCACGCCCGAGCCCTTGCAGCTACCCCCGCACCTCCCGCGGGTGGCGCGGAGTGGGGGTGCTCAGGGGGCGCGGCGTCCTGTTTTTCGCCCCTATCTGCATCTCGGACGGCCGGCTTACTCGAGGGCGAAAAACCCAGCGCCGCCTGGGCACCCCCCCTCCGCGACAGGACCCGCGGGCCGACCGCCACCGCTGCTGCGACGAGAGCGGCGGCGGAGATGAGGGTTCCCGCATAGAGCAGGTTGACGAGACCAAGGAGCTCGCTGAGCCCGATCAGCAGCGCAACTCCGACGACGATCTCAACTAGGCGAGCTGGGGGCCCCTCCCAATCCGGCATCAGCCAGCGCCGCAGGCCGAATGCAGAGAACCCCAGCGAGAGCCCCAGAACGACCAGCAGGACGGCGCTGAGGACGTAGGAGCCGGCGCTAACCACCGGAGCCCCCCCGGCGGGAGATCGCTAGCCCGAGCCTTTCAGCCCGTGGACGACGATCGGCGTCTCCCCTTCGGCGACCATGCCCTGGGCACGCGCGCGGCGATCGATCACCATCGGGTCGTCCGCCGTCTGGATGCGACGATGAAGGCGCTTGTTTTCGCGCAGCATTTCGTGGAACTCGGCTTTGGCCGCGGTCGTCGCGGTGTACGTCTTGACGAAGTCGATCGCCGGGTTGAGGTAGGAGTAGAGGACGGCCGCGAGGACCAGCGTGAGCGCGACTCGCCCCACGCGGTCCCAGCGGATGCGGCTGCCGCCGCGTCGCGGCCCCGGCTTGCGACGGGCCGCCGGGCGTCGTTTCGGCCGCGAGGAGGTCCTGCGTGCCGGGCGGGAGCGGGTCGCCATACCGGCAGCTACGCTGCCGGGCGCCGCATTCCTTCATTTAGGAGGCGCGTTGGGCGAAAGCGTTCAGCCCGGGGAACTCGGCCGACTCCCCCAGCTCTTCCTCGATCCGCAGCAGGCGGTTGTACTTGGCAACGCGATCGGAGCGCGAGGGGGCGCCGGTCTTGATCTGCCCGGCGCCGGTGGCAACCGCGAGGTCGGCGATCGTCGTGTCCTCGGTCTCGCCCGAGCGATGGGAGATGACGGCCGTGTAGCCGGCCTCGCGGGCGATCCGTATCGCCTCGAGCGTCTCGCTCAGGGTGCCGATCTGGTTGACCTTGACCAGAATCGAGTTGCCGACACCGAGATCGATCCCACGTCGCAGGCGCTCGGGGTTGGTGACGAAGAGGTCGTCGCCGACGAGCTGGATCCGCTCGCCGAGACGCTCGGTCAGCCGCTTCCAGCCATCCCAGTCCTCCTCGTCCATGCCATCCTCGATCGAGAGGATCGGGTAGCGATCGCAGGCATCGGCCCAGTAGGCGGCCATCTCCTCGGAGGTGAGCGTACGGCCCTCGTGCTCGAGCACATAGGCGCCGCCCTGGTAGACCTCGCTGGTCGCCGGATCGAGGGCGATGAAGACATCCGAGCCGGGCTCGTACCCGGCCGCCTCGACGCCCGCCAGGACGGCCTGCAGCGCCGCCTCGTTGGACTCCAGGTTCGGCGCGAAGCCGCCCTCGTCGCCGCCTGCCGTCGAGAGCCCGTTGGAGGCGAGGCTCTTCTTCAGCGCGTGGAAGACCTCGGCCCCCATCCGCAGGCACTCGGCGAAGCTCGTGGCACCGGCGGGGACGACCATGAACTCCTGGAAGTCGACCGAGTTGTCGGCGTGGGCGCCGCCGTTGAGCACGTTCATCATCGGCACCGGCAGGACCCCGGGCTCGCCGCCGCCGTAGAGCTCGGCCAGGTAGCGGTAGAGCGGCTGCTCGGAATCGGCAGCCGCAGCCTTTGCCGCGGCCAGCGAGACCCCGAGGATCGCGTTGGCGCCGAGGCGGCCCTTGTTGGGCGTGCCGTCGAGCTCGATCATCGTCTCGTCAAGCGCCTCCTGCCCGGCGGCGCGCGCGCCTCTCAGCGCAGCGGCGATCTCACCGTTGACATGGCCGACGGCGCTCGAGACACCCTTGCCGCCCCAGGCCTCGCCGCCGTCGCGCAGCTCGACCGCCTCGAACTCACCCGTCGACGCCCCGGACGGAACGGCGGCAACACCGCGGGCGCCCGACGTAAGCGCCACCTCGACCTCGACCGTGGGGTTGCCGCGCGAGTCGAGGATCTGGCGCGCCTGGATGGAGGAGATCGAGCTCACGGGCGCGCCAGTCTAACGGGGGCGTGCGTGGCCAAGCAGGTCAAGGACGCAGGGAGCGTGGCGTGCTCTGCACGCGAGCGAGCGAGGACGCAGAGATGCGCAGTGCCACGCGCGTCATCCGCGCGCTATTCGCCTTCGGCGGGAGGCGCTTCTTCGGTGGGCACTGCGCCTTCGGGCAGGCCTTCCAGGCCCGCGGCGGCTTCTTCTTTTTCTTCTCCTGCCGGATGCGGGCGCTGTGCCAGCGGTTTGCCCTTCGGTTCGAGCGGCGTCACCGTGCCGGGCAGGGCGGGGACGAGCTGGGACACGGGCGCCGGGCACGCTTCCGGGAGGCCGCCTTTCGGGTTCGCTTCGAAGCAGGCTTCGGGCGCGGTCGACGGGTGGCCGCTGGGCTTGTAGTTGGCGCAACGTTCCGTCACGAAACCGGAGGCGCAATGGGTGCGCTGCATCCATTTCGTGCTGAAACTGCTGACGAAGTTGGTGAAGTATTCCTGTTCTTCGCGCTGGGCCAGGGTCGACTGAATCTGGCTTTCGACCGTTTTCAGTTCCTGCACGCTTTCGGGGGTCGAGCTCTCGACCTCGAAGATCGTGTAGCCGACTTTGGTCTTGACCGGGCCTTCCAGCTGCCCTTCCGGCGTATTGAAGAGCGCCGCGTTCAGCGGTTCTTCTTCGATCCCTTCCTGCACGCCTTTTTTGAGGCCGCCGTTTTCTTTGCTCGACGGATCTTCGGAGTACTTCTTGGCGACCTTCTTCCAGTTCTTCGCCGAGTCGTCCTTGCTCAGCGCCTGCTGGGCTTCTTCGATCTTCTTCTTGTCTTTGTTGACGACGACGCGCACGTCGCGGCTCGATTTCTGCGTGAACTGGGTCGCCTTCGCGGCTTCGTAGTAGTTCTTCACTTCGTTGCTGCTCGGCGTCGGCACCTGTTCTTTGAGCTGTTCCTGCAGCTGCGTGCTGAGGATCTGCAGCTTCACCCGTTCGTTGATGTCTTCGCTCGTGTAGCCCGATTCCTTGAGGAATTTCTTGAATTCGGCTTCCGATTTGAAGCTTTCTTTCTTTACTTTCTTCAATTCTTTGGCGATTTCGGCGTCGCTGACTTCGATTCCCCATTCTTCGCCCTGGCCCTGTAGCCAGATCGCTTCGAAGATCGAGTTGAGCGCCGTTTCCTTCAGTTCGTCGTATTTGGCTTCGCCGGGCTTCGGGACCTTTTTTTCGCCGCCCTGTTTCGACGCCAGCTCGAGCGCGTGGTCGAAGCGGGCCTGGGTCACTTCGCCAATGTCCTTGGGCACCGTTGCGACGAGGGCGACGGCACCTGACGGAACGCTCGGGCTGCCGATTCCCTCGGCGATCGCGACGACGACGAAGAGGACGACGAAGGCGGCGCCGAAGACGAGCAGGCCCAACCGGCGCGCGGCCGCGGGACCGGAGGCTTTACCGCCCCCGCCCTTGCCAGTCGTCCCTCTCCTGCCCTGGTCCGGACTCACGAAGCCGGAAGCATATCTTTTTCGACCATTGACGAGCGGCCGGCCTCGCGCAGCGCCTCGGCCATCGCCAGCACCGCGCCCAAGCGGGCCTCGGGCTCCTCGGGCACCCGCACGCTGGCCGTCTTCTCGCGCCATTCGTAGAGCGCACCCTCGACCTGCTCGCTGAGCGCGCCCGCGGCCTCGGAATCGAGCTCCACGCCGACGACGCTGAGTCGCCCGCCCCGAAGCTCGACGCGGCTCGCCCCGGCCAGGCGCAGTTCGATCCGCGCCCGCTGCAGGGCCAGCAGGTTCTCCGCCTCGAGCGGGGGTTGGCCGAAGCGATCGTCCAGCTCGTCGCGGATCGCGCGCAGGTCGCCGGGAGCGCGAGCGGCGACGATGCGGCGGTGGATGTCGATCTTGGCCGCCTCGAAGGGGATGAACGAGGCCGGCAGGTAGGCATCGACGGGCACGTCGAAGCGCAGCGGCTCCGGCGCCTCGCCCGCCCCCTCTCCGGCCGCCTCGGTCTCGGCCACCGCTTCGTCGATCATCTGGCAGTAGAGCTCGAAGCCGACCGCGGCGACGTGCCCCGACTGCTCGTCGCCCAGCAGGTCGCCGGCGCCGCGGATGTCGAGGTCGCGCATCGCGATCTTGAAGCCCGACCCGAGCTCGGTGTGGTCGGCGAGGGTCGAGAGGCGCGCCGCGGCGTCCTCGGTCAGCGCCTCGGCCGAGGGGTAGAGCAGGTAGGCGAAGGCACGCTCCCGCGAGCGCCCGACGCGGCCGCGGATCTGGTAGGCCTGGGCGAGCCCGAGCCGATCGGCGCGGTCGACGATCAGCGTATTGGCGGTCGGGATGTCGAGGCCCGACTCGATGATCGTCGTCGTCACCAGCACGTCGGCCTCGCCGCGCAGGAAGCCCATCATCGCCTTCTCCAGCTGGACCTCGTCCATCTGGCCGTGCGCTTCGAGCACCCTCGCCTTCGGCACCAGGCCGCGGATCTGCTCGACCGTCTCCGGCAGGCTCTCGATCCTGTTGTGCAGGAAGAAGGCCTGGCCACCGCGCTCGAGCTCGCGCTCGATCGCCTTGCGCACGAGGTCCTCGTCATAGGGGCCGACGTAGGTGCGCACCGGGCGGCGCCCCTCCGGCGGCGTCTCGATCGTCGAGATGTCGCGCAGGCCCGCGAGGCTCATCTGCAGGGTGCGCGGAATCGGCGTCGCCGAGAGCGCCAGCACGTCGACCTTCAACTTCAACTGGCGCAGCAGCTCCTTCTGCTTGACCCCGAAGCGCTGCTCCTCGTCGACGATCAGCAGGCCGAGGTCCTTGGCGAGGACGTCGCGCGAGAGCAGCCGGTGAGTGCCGACGAGGACGTCGACCTCGCCCGCCTCGAAGCGCTTCAGCACCTCTTTGATTTCGGCCGGCTTGCGCAGGCGCGAGACCCAGTCGAGCGTGAAAGGCAGGTCGGCGAGACGCTCGCGGAAGGTGCCGAAGTGCTGCTGGGCGAGGATCGTCGTCGGCGCCAGCATCATCACCTGCTTGCCGTCCGAGGCGGCCTTGACGGCCGCGCGCAGCGCCACCTCGGTCTTGCCGAAGCCGACGTCCCCGCAGACGAGCCGATCCATCGGCTGATCGGATTCCATGTCCCCCTTGACCGCCTCGATCGCCTCCAGCTGGTCGGCGGTCTCGCGGTAGGGGAAGGCCGTCTCCATCGTCATCTGCCACTCGCCGTCGGGCGGGAAGGGATGGCCCTTGCGCGTGCGCCGCTCGGCGTAGAGGTTGAGCAGCTCGCCCGCCAGCGCGCCGGCCGCTTTGCGGGCGCGCGCCTTCATGTTCTGCCAGCGCTTGCCGCTCAGCGCCGAGAGGGTGGGCGCGGCCCCGGCGCCGGCATAGCGGCTCAGCTTGGCCAGCTGGTCGGTGGGGACGTAGACGCGGTCCTCGCCTTTGTATTCGAGGTAGAGGTAGTCGCGGGTGACGCCGCCGACCTCGCGGGTCTCGAAGCCGGCGAAGCGGGCGACGCCATGGTCCTCGTGGACGACGTAGTCGCCGACCCGCAGGTCGCTGAAGGCGAGGCGGCCGCGGGCGGCTCCCGGTGCCCTGTCCTCGGCCCGGCGCCGGCGGTGGACGAGGCGGCGGAAGGGATAGACGGCGAGCTTCAGCTCGGGGCTGA